>JANYDK010000111.1 GCA_025363655.1 Deltaproteobacteria bacterium
CCTTGGAGCAATGGCCGATTCGAAGCCGCCGCCGCCGACGACCGCTCGAGGTCCGGGTGCGACCGTCCAGCGCGGCGCATTCCAGGTCGATCCCGCGCCTGCGAGCAGTCAGCAGAAGTTCACGCAGACGGTCGCCGCCAACGTCTCCTTCGGTGCTGACAGCTCCAATGCACCGAAGATTCCGCACCTGACGATGATCGCCGGTCCGCACAGCGGCTCGGTGGTGAAGCTGACGGCCGGCGACACGGTGATGGGTCGCGCGCCCGACTGCAATTGCCGCGTCGATTCCGAGGGCGTGTCGTGGAAGCACGCGCGCATCTTCAAGGCCGCGACCATCTACATGCTCGAAGATCTCAAGAGCACGAACGGCACCGGGCTCAACGAGAAGCGCGTCGACATGAGCCCGCTCACCGACGGCGATCGCATCCATCTCGGCCCCGGCATCATCCTCCGCTTCAACCTCTGGGACGAGCTCGAGGCCGGCGTGCAGCTCTCGCTCTACGAGAGCGCGGTGAAAGATCCGCTCACCAAGGCCTTCAATCGCAAGCACTTCACCGATCGTTTGCTGCAGGAAATCGCCTTCTCGAAGCGCCACACCTCGCCGCTCTCGCTCATCATCCTCGACATCGATTTCTTCAAGAAGGTGAACGACACCTACGGCCACGCCGGTGGTGACGCGGTGCTGCGCGCGGTCTCGGCGGCGATGCTCGCGACCATCCGTTCCGAGGACGTCTTCGCGCGCATCGGCGGTGAAGAGTTCGTGCTTCTCGCCCGCGCGATCGACGTGCGAAGCGCGATGGCCTTCGCCGAACGGGTGCGCGCGGGCATGCAAGGGCTGCAAATTGCCTTCGAGAACGGCATCATTCCCGTCACCGCCAGCTTCGGCGTGGCGACGCTCGACGAGATCCCCGACGGCGACGGCGACGCGCTCCTCGCCCTCGCCGATCGACGTCTCTACGAGGCGAAGAGCAGCGGACGCAACCGCGTGGTCGGTCCGCCGCTCTCCGAGCTCCCCGCCTGAGCGGGCAGAGCGCGACTCAGAACGTCATCGCCAAGGCCAGTCGACCAAAGCCTCCTCGGAGCGCGAGGCTGCGCGCGTTGAAGTCGCCGTAGAGGCGCGGATCGTCCTCCGAATTGCTCGGCGAGAGCGTCGAGGTGCTCCGCGGCGACCACGAATACCCGACGTCGAGGAGCACCCAGAGGTGTGGCGAGGTCGCGGCTCCCTCCTCGAAGCTCGTGAGGCGAACTGCGCCGCCGAGGCTGACGTCGGCGACGAACATCCAACGACTCTCGCCGAGATCTCCCGGCGTCGACGGATCGCCGAGGCGTGCGCGCGCGTGCATCGCTCCCGGCGCGAGACGCAAGAAGCCGTAGAGCCACGTGCGCACGTGGATGCGCGCCTCGACGACGCCCTCGAGTCGGTGGACGTAGATCGACGTCTCGGCGCCACGAATGCTCGCGCTCGATCCGCCGAAGTCCCAACGACCACCGACGGCGAACGACATGCGACCTCTCGTGAACATCGTCACCGACGCGCCGAGGGAGCCCTGCGTGAGGACGTCGTCGTTCGAATAGGTGTCGTAGCCGCCGTCTTTGACGAAGGTCTTGCGCATGCCGAAGTCCATCTGAAGGAAACGCTGGCCGCGCGCGGGAGAAGCCTTCGGCGCCTCGGTGCCCGCAGTCACGAGGGTCGGACTCGCCTCCACGTAGTTGCCCTCCGCGAACGCGACCCGCGGGAGGAGCGTGAGGCCCAAGGTCAGCAACGTGAAAATCGCCTTATTTTCGTGCCACCTGGTCATCACAGCCCCTCCTGCAAGATCGCCGAGTAGAGACGCGCGGTGGCGGTGTCGGGGTGCTCCGCGTCGAAGACGGTGACGCCGAGGCCCCCCTGCCCGTGCACGGCGACGAGGACGCGTCCGCCGCCGTGGCGCGCGATGTCGAAGACGCCGTCGATACGGCGATCGGTGACGAGCGGCACTGGATGGAGGTTGTCGAGCGCGATCGAGGAGAGGCGTGTGCTCTGCCAGGCGAAGGCCCAGAGACGTAGACCGTCGGGCGCGACCGAGAGGGACGCCGAGCTCGCGGTGGTCAGCGGCGAGGCCGTGCGCGACGCGAGATCGAGGACGTAGAACGCGTTCTCTCCGCTGGTCTGGAGGATCTTCAAATCGGGATGGGGCGTCGGCACGTCGAGGACGTTCGAGACCACGCCTCCGAGCGCCAAGACTTCGACGCTGCGGTAAGGCTTCCCCGTCGTCGCGCCGAGCGACCAGAACGCGACGCCATTGCCCGTGCTGGTGCCGGTGGTGCCGCTCCCCGAATAGAGGAGGGCGACATCGCTGCCAGTGCCTGCGCCTCCAGCGCTTCCGGTGACGAGCGAGACGCGTCCATAGGGTTGTGGGAGGGCGACGAGCGTCGTCAGGCTCGTCTCTGGCTCGATGAGCACGGCGGCCGATCGCGTCGGCACGAGGGCGGCGATGCGAAGCCCGCCATCGGTGTGGACGAAGGCCAGATCACTGGCGACGCCGCCGACGTCGGTGAGGTTCACCTTCGGCAGGAAATCATTGGGTGAAGACGCGCTCGCCGGGCCGAGCTCGAGGGTCACCACGTTGTTGTCGTTGAGCGGTCGCACCGCCACGCGCGCGTCTTCCGAGCTCGCCGGATCGCCGTCGTCGATGACCACGCCGCCGGGAATCACCGACTTCGTTCCGTCGCCCGCGCCGAGCCGCACCGTGATCTCCGGGCGCGGAGGCGTGTCGTAGGCGTGGTCGAGATCGAGCAACGTCACGTCCTGTTGCGTCTCGACGACGAGAAGACGACGCGGACCGGCAGGGAGCGACAGGGTGCCGGTGAAGGTGAGCCGCTGCGGGCGACCGCCGAAGCTACGCACCGTGCGCGTCTTCGGCTCGCTCGTCGGCGACTCGAGGTCGACGAGGACGAGCTCGTTGGGGTTCTCGACGAAGGCGTTGGTGGCGCCGGCCGCGTAGAGCACCGCCCACTTGCCCTGCGGATCGAGCGCGAGCCCGGAGAGCGGCGCGGAGAGCGCATAGCGCGCGGTGGTGAAGACGCCCGGCTTTCCTTCAGTCGCCTGCACGACCGTGAGCGAGGGAAGCTCGTCACGCTCCGAGCGCCGCGGATTGTCACCCGCGCTGAGGACGAAGAGCCTTGTTTTGTCGAGTGAAGCGGTCGCGCTGATGACCCCGTGGCCGACCTGCACTTCGGTGCGCGAGAGGCGTTGTTCGTCCTCGCCGACGAGGAGGATCACGCGGTGAATCGGATCGTCGACCACCGCCACCGCGCTCGAGAGACCGACGACGCGTGGCGATCCGATTGGCGCATCGAGCACCGCGTCACGCCCACCGCACCCGGCAACCAGCGCGAGCGTGAACGCGCTCGTCAGCATGTACATACCAAAATCATGCAAGTGGCTCATGGCTTGCTCCCGTCGACGACGCGTGCGCCGAGCTCGAATCCGGTGATGGTGCGGGCGCCGCCCTTGTCGAGATCGACGAAGGTGATGCGTCCTTCGGGGTGTTGCTGAGCGATCCAGCCGCGGTTGCTGGCGCCGATGATTCCGGCAGCGAGCGGCGGGCTGGCCAGCGAGTAGTGGTTGATCTCGAGGGTCGGCATGTGGACGAGGTGGACGCCGTAGATCTTCTTCACGTCGTCGCGTTCGGTGACCAGCGCGCGATCGCCCGTGGACGCGAGGGCGACCGAGGTCAGCGGCGCGTCGGTGCCGACGATCTTCGCGGGCAGACCGGCGCCGACAGGGACGACGCTGAAGGCGCCGGCTTTGGTGCTCCCCACCTTCGGCAAATCGTGGAGGATGATCGCGTTCTTGCCGTCGTCGGTGGGGAAGGCGGCGAGCACCGGCGCGTAGAGGCGGAGCACGTGGAAGCTCGGCGTCGCGCCGAGGTCGAGGACGGTGAGATGCTCGATGGCGACCGCGTTGGTGTAGAGCAGCGCCTCGCCGGACGACTTCGCGATCGAGACCGAGCCGACCGTTTCCGTGCCTATTTTCAAGGTCGAAAACGACGTCGGAGCGGTGGCTATCCCGGGCAGCGGGAGGATCGCCACCTCCGAGTTGTCGCGAACGACGGCGACGGCCTTGCTGCCGTCGGCGGCGAGATCGAGATCGGTCACCGGGCCCGAGAGGGTGACGGTCGCGTGTGCGCCGCTGACCAAGTCGACGACGGTGATGTCGGCGCTCTTGTCGCGACGAACGAGCGCGAGCGAACCGTCGGGGGTGACCGCGACGTCGCGGGTGCCGGGATCGGTCAGAGGGTCGTCGGCGATCGGTACGTTGCGAGTGACGAGCGGGCTCGCCCCCGAGAGATCGACGATGGAGACGCCGTCTTGCGTGACCGCGTAGGCGCGCACGCCGTCGCTGGTGAAGCCGACGAGCACCGGGCGATATCCGACCGCGAGGACCGTCGGCGGCACCTTGCGCGTGAGGTCGATGACCGTGAGATCCTGGAATCCCTCGGTCGAATCCTTTCGCGCGACGTTGACGGCGTCGGTCCAGGCGATCGCCCAATGGCCGTCGGGGCTGACCGACCAGGTGTTCATCCCATGCGCGGTGGCGAAGGTGACGTTCTCGATGCCCTTGTCGGTGACGCGAAGGAGGGTCGCGTCGTCGGAGGCGACGTTGAGCACCACCGCGACGTCGGCTCCGTCGGGCGTGGGAACGGCTGCGAGATAGGTCGGCCCGTTGCCCGCTTCGACGACCTGGACCTCGAGGGTCTTGGCATCGATGAGCGCGACCCGCCCGCTCGTCGGATTGGCGACCCAGACGTAGCGACCAGTGGCGACGGGGGATCGATACGACGACTCGACCTCGCGCTCCGGTGGAGGCGGCGGGGGTGCCGTGTCGACCGGCGCGACATCGGCAGGCGGAATGCCGGAGTCGTCGGAGGGATGGGGAGGAAGCCCGCTCGAGGTGCCTGCCGAATCCGCCGCCGAAGCCCCACACGCGAGGGCGACGAGCGGACCGAACAAGAGCAGGAGACCACCGAAGAGCGCATGACGAGGACGCAAGGGTGAAGGAAGCTGCATGAGAGGTTGCGCTCAGCAACGGCGGTGCCACGGTGCGAAGGCCGCTGCGCACCGAGAAAAGCCGCGCGTGCCTCTCATGCGTCGGTCTGACAGATCGATCGGTGCGTCCCGAACGTCCCCTGATCGTCATGTCCCAAGAGACACGCGCGTCACGGGTCAGGGGTCGGTCGGCTCCTCGAGAGAGGTCATGACGGCGAAGACGGGAGCAGCGCGTGCGTATTGAGCCTTGTTTTTTCAGGGAGTACGCTGATCTCGTGGGTCGCTCCGGGCGTCTTCGCGGTCTTCGCGGTCTTCGCGGTCTTCGCGGAGCTCGCTACGAATTCGTCATGCTGGCGATCGCACTGGCGGCGACGTCAGGGGTCGGTTGCACCACGAACACGCTGACGCCAGTGCCTCCACCGGGCCGCGTGTTCGATCCGCTCGATCTCGCGACCCCGCACCCGCAGTCCCTGGCAGTGGCGCAAATCGCGCTCGCAGACGAGCGAAGCTGCGCGCGCATGGAGAGCGGTGAGGTGAAGTGTTGGGGCCTCCTCCACGACGGCCGCGCGCAGACGACTCCGACGTTGGTGGCCAACCTCGACGACGTCGTCGACCTCGCGATCGGCGACGATCACTCGTGTCTCCTTCGCAAGGACGGCACGCTCCGTTGTTGGGGCGAGAACGAGTTCGGCGAGCTCGGCGATGGCACCCACACCTCCGCGCTCTTTCCCACTGCAGCGCCGCCGCTGGTCGGCGTCAGGCAAGTCGCGGTCGGTGGTCACTTCACCTGCGCGACCGCCACGAATGGAGTCGTCAGCTGCTTCGGCCACAACCAACACGGCGAGCTCGCCGACGGCACCACCGTCGATCACGCGACGCCCGCCACGGCGGTCACGCTCGTCGGCGCCAGCTCGCTCGCCCTCAGCCGCGATCGCGGCGTCGCCATCGATCGCGACGGCGGTCTTCTCTATTGGGGCGCTGGTGGCAAAGGCACCGTCGGATTCGCGGCGCTGATCGGTCTCTCTCCCTCGACCATCCTCGCGCCGGTGCCGCACGTGGTGCAGGTCGCGACGTCGATCACCCACACCTGCGCGCGCCTCGACGATGGCACCGTGCGCTGCTTCGGCAGCAACGCGCATGGTCAGCTCGGCGACGGCACGTTCGACGATCGCGCCATCCCGACACCGGTCCTCGGGCTCGACCACGCGGTGCAGATCTCGATCGGTCGCGGAACGAGCTGCGCGGTGCGCGCGGACGGCAGCGCGGTCTGTTGGGGCGAGAATGGCCGCGGGCAAATCGGCGACGGCACCTTCGTCCCGCGCAGCCTCCCGACCAAGGTCGCGGGGCTCACGCACTGCCGCCAAATTGCCATCGCCTATTCGCACGCATGCGCCCTCCTCGACGATGGCTCGGTCCAATGTTGGGGCAGCAACGTCGAAGGCGAGCTCGGCGACCGCACGAAAATGAGCCGCGAAGTGCGTGGTCCGGTGCTCTTTTAAAGGCCTCCAGCGGGTGGTACGGGTCTTGATTCGACGGCGGTCGTGGATAGGTTGCTCCTGTCCACCAGGTCCTCCCGCGAAGTGACTCGACTCGCTTCGAAAAACGGCGGCCTAGCACCCAGCACCTTCGCGAACGGCTCGCACGGCGAGCGTTTGCGTGCGGAGATCGACCATCATGCGTACGGATCGTCTCACCACCAAATCGCGGGAAGCCATCCAAGAGGCGCAGTCGCTCGCCGCAAAGCGCGGTAACCCCGAGATCATCCCCGAGCACGTGCTCCGCGTGCTCCTCGATCAAGACGGCGGCGTGGCGCGGCCGATGTTGCAGAAGGCCGGCGCCGACGTGAGCGCGCTCGAGCGATCGATCGATCAACACCTCGCGGGGCTCCCCAAGCAGTCCGGCGGCAGCGAACCAGGGCTCTCGCGCCGCACCTTGGCGATGCTGAACCACGCCGAAGACGAGGCGAAGACGCTGAAGGACAGCTACGTCTCGGTCGAGCACCTGCTGCTGGCGCTGATGCGACACGACAAGGACGCGAGCGGTCACTTCGGGCGCGTCAAAGCCGATGGGCTGATGAAGGCGATTCGCGAAGTACGCGGCGCCCATGCGGTCACCGACAAAGATCCCGAGGGCAAGTACCAAGCGCTCGAGAAGTACACGCGCGATCTCACCGCCGCCGCGCGCGCAGGGAAAATCGATCCGGTGATCGGCCGAGACGAGGAGATTCGCCGCGTGATGCAGGTGCTCTCGCGTCGCACCAAGAACAACCCGGTGCTCATCGGCGAGCCGGGCGTCGGCAAGACGGCGATCGTCGAAGGCATCGCGCGCCGCATGGCCTCGGGCGACGTCCCCGAGACGTTGAAAGAGAAGCGCCTCTGCGCGCTCGACCTCGGCGCGATGGTCGCGGGCTCGAAATTCCGTGGTGAATTCGAAGATCGTCTGAAGGCGGTGATCAAGGAAATCGAAGCCTCGGAGGGAGACATCATCCTCTTCATCGACGAGCTGCACACGCTCGTCGGCGCCGGCGCTGCCGAAGGGGCCATGGACGCGGCGAACATGTTGAAACCGGCCCTCGCGCGCGGTGAGCTGCGTTGCATCGGCGCTACCACGCTCGACGAGTATCGCAAGCACATCGAGAAGGACGCGGCCCTCGAACGTCGCTTCCAGCCGGTGCAGGTCGGTGAGCCGACGGTGGAAGACACCATCGCCATCCTCCGCGGCCTCAAGGAGCGCTACGAGGTCCACCACGGCATCCGCATTCAAGACGCCGCGCTGGTCGCCGCCGCGATGCTCAGCAACCGCTACATCACCGAGCGCTTTCTTCCAGACAAGGCCATCGACCTCGTCGACGAAGCGGCCTCGAAGATCAAGATGGAGATCGACTCGATGCCCGTCGAGATCGACTCCATCGAGCGCCGGCTGACCTTGCTGCAAATCGAAGAGCAGGCGCTGAAGAAGGAGAAAGACGCGGCCTCCAAGACCCGGCTGGCCGATCTCGTCAGCGAGCTCTCCGAGGTGAAGGAGAAGCGTGACGCGATGCGCGCCCAGTGGCTCGCCGAGAAGGAGCTGCTCGCCAAGGTGCGCGCGTTCCAACCGCAGCTCGAAGACCTCCGCCTCCAGGAGGAGCAGGCCCAGCGTGCAGGTGATCTGGGCAAGGCCGCCGAGATCAAATACGGTCGAATTCCCGAGGCCGAGAAGGCGATCGAGAAGGCGCGGGCCGACCTCGCGAAGGCCCAGGCGAACGGCATGAGCTACCTCCGCGAAGAGGTCACCGATCAAGACGTCGCCTCCATCGTCTCGAAGTGGACCGGCGTCCCGGTGACGAAGATGCTCGAAGGCGAGATGCAGAAGCTCCTCCGCATGGAGGACGACTTGAAGAAGCGCGTCGTCGGTCAGGACGAGGCGGTGATCGCGGTGTCGAACGCGGTGCGCCGTTCGCGCGCGGGCCTCGGCGACGAGAAGCGGCCGATCGGCAGCTTCATGTTCCTCGGCCCGACCGGCGTCGGAAAGACCGAGCTGGCGCGCGCGCTCGCCGAGTTCCTCTTCGACGACGAGAAGGCGATGATCCGCCTCGACATGAGCGAATACATGGAAAAACACTCCGTTTCGCGGCTGATCGGCGCCCCGCCGGGCTACGTCGGTTACGACGAGGGCGGGCAGCTCACCGAGCCGGTGCGCCGAAGGCCGTACGCGGTGATCCTCTTCGACGAGGTCGAGAAGGCGCACCCCGACGTGTGGAACGTGCTCCTCCAAGTGCTCGACGATGGACGTCTCACCGATGGGCAAGGTCGCACCGTCGACTTCAAGAACACCGTCGTCATCCTCACGAGCAACGTCGGCTCGGCGTATCTCTCGGCCCTCGGCGACGCGCCGACGCCCGAGAACGAGAAGATCGCGCATCGCTCGGTGATGGAAGATTTGCGCGAGCAGTTCCGCCCCGAGTTCCTCAACCGCCTCGACGAGATGGTCATCTTCCATCGTCTGCGCAAAGAGCAACTCCGCTCCATCGTCGAGATTCAGCTCCGTCAGTTCGAGAAGCGGCTCGATCGCCGAGAGCTCCGCGCCGAGTTCACGGTCGCGGCGAAAGATTGGCTCGGCGAAATGGGCTGGGATCCGCAGTTCGGCGCCCGTCCGCTGAAGAGGGCCATCCAACGCCACGTCGAAGACCCGCTGGCGAGGCGCATCCTCGGCGGTGACTTCGTACCGGGGACGACCATCGTCGTCGATCAAGACGGTGGCGCGCTCACCTTCTCCGGCAAGGCGATGAATTGAGTCCGGCGACCGAGCGAAGCGAGATCGACCGGGCGGCCAAAGTTGCAAAGCAATCTTTGGCGAAACGAGATGCCCGAAAATTGGCGCCCACCACTCGCTCCCGGTAGATCGTGGGCGTGAGCGTGGACGAGGCCCCCGAGAGCGCTCCGCGAAGACGGCTCGATCGCGAGCTCCCGCTCGGCGTGTTCGACAGCGGCCTCGGCGGGCTGACGGTGGTGCGGGAGATCGCCGCCGCCCTGCCCGACGAGCGGCTGCTCTACCTCGGCGACACTGCGCGCGTTCCCTATGGCGCGCGCAGTGCGTCGACGGTGATTCGCTACGCACAGGCATGCGCACGCGCGCTCGTTTCGCGCCGGGTGAAGGCGCTCGTCGTCGCTTGCAACACGGTCAGCGCAGTCGCGCTCGAGGTGTTGCGTGCAGAGCTCGATTTACCGGTGATCGGCGTCATCGAGCCGGGCGCGAGGGCCGCCGTCGCCGCCTCGCGGACGCTGCGCATCGGGGTCCTCGGCACCGCCGGCACCATCGCTTCCGGCGCCTATCCACGCGCGGTGATCTCGGTCTCGACCCGCGCCGAGGTCCATGCACATGCAGCACCGCTCCTCGTGCCGCTCGTCGAAGAAGGTTGGACCGAGGGCGACGTGCCTCGCCTCGCCGTGCAGCGCTACCTAGAGCCGCTCGCGCGCGCCGGCTGCGACGTCGTCGTCCTCGGTTGCACCCATTATCCGATCCTCCGAACGATCATCGAGACCGAGGCGCGCGCCCGCTTCGAGCACCCCGTCGCCGTCGTCGACAGCGCCCACGCCACTGCCGCAGAGCTGGCGACGATGCTGACGGAGCGAAAGCTAAGACGCACCGGCGCGAGTGGCGCGAGTGGCGCGAACGGCACCGGCGACATCGAGCTCTTGGTCACCGATCGACCGCGCGCCTTCCAGGAGATGACGGCACGTTTTCTCGGCGGTCCGCCCCGCGACGTGCAGGTCATCGACCTCTGACGAGTGCGCGATGTCGCATGCGGCAACCTGCGCAGTGGTGGTCCCAGGCTGGGCGCGCTACCACGAAGAGACCGTGATCGATCGCGAAACGCTCTCGCTCCCGAAAGACCACCTCCAACCGCTCATCGAGGCGGCCTACGTCGATCGCAGCCGCGTGCGCGACGACCCGGAGGTGCAGGCGGCGATCAAGCGCACCATCCTCCTCCTCGACCAAGGCGCCATCCGCGTCGCCGATCCCCCCGAGGAAGAAGGCGGCGAGTGGATCGTCCACCCGTGGATCAAGCAGGCCATCCTCCTTTACTTCGCGATGCGCAAGATGGAGGTCATCGAGATCGGCCCCTTCGAGTTCCACGACAAGATCCCCCTGAAAAAAGACTTGTTCGACGCCGGGGTCCGCGTCGTGCCGCCGGGCGTCATCCGCTACGGCGCGCACGTCGAGAAGGGCGCGATCATCATGCCCGGCTACGTCAACATCGGCGCATGGGTCGGCAAGAACTCGATGGTCGACACCTGGGCCACGGTCGGCTCGTGCGCGCAAATCGGACGCGACGTCCACCTCGCGGGCGGCGTCGGCATCGGCGGCGTCCTCGAGCCGCCCGGCGCCAGGCCGGTCATCGTCGAAGACGGGGCCTTCATCGGCTCACGCGTGGTCGTCACCGAGGGCGTGCGCATCGGCGCTGGCGCGGTCGTCGGCGCAGGTGTCGTCCTCACCGGCAGCACGGTCATCATCGACGTCCGCGGCGAGAAGCCCGTCGAGCGCAAGGGAAGCATCCCCGCCCGCGCAATCGTCATCCCTGGCACGCGGATGAAGAAATTCCCCGCCGGCGAGTACGGCGTGCCGTGCGCGCTGATCATCGGCGAGCGCTCGGCAGCGACCGACAAGAAGGTCTCCCTCAACGAGGCGCTGCGCGACTTCGACGTGCCCGTGTAGCTCGTCCGTTCGACACCGTCGCCGACTTCACCGTCGTCGAATCCTCGTCATCTCGGCGTACGCGCGCTGGCCTTCACCGTCGTCGACGATGGTGAGGGCCTCGAGCGCGGCGCCCGCGTCGGCTCGCACCGTGCGCGTCGAGAGCCCCTCGAAGGCCTTCGCCGCATCGATCGCCGACGCGTGGCGACCTGGGAGCTCGAGCGTCGCCCGACGTGCACCGAGCCCATCGAGCGCACCGAGCGCTTGCGTGAGGAGCTGCACATAGAGGCGCTCGTCGAAGCGTGCACGCGCGCCGAGACCGACGATGATCACCTTGTCGAAGGGCACTCCCGGTCGCCCCGGCAAGAGCACGAGCTCGCCCTCGGCGCCGGTGAGAAATCCGCTCTGGCAGAGGCGCGAGAGCTTGCCGCCGAGCCTCCAATCGAGGAGCCCAGCGAGGCCTCGCGGCGGACGCTCTTCGGCGAAGAGCGCGGCGAGCACGACCTCACCGGCGAGACGATCGACGCTGCGCAGCTCACGCTCGGCGAAGCTCAGCTCGATGCCCATGCCGCGCTCCTCGTAGAGTTCGACCGCTATCGACGACGACGCGGCGGATGCGACTGCGGTTTGTTGCGCGGCTCGGCGCGGCCCGCCTCGTCGGCGACGCGCTCGAGGAGACCGTTGACGAATTTCGCCGAGTCGTCACCGCCGAAGCGCTTCGCCAGCTCGACCGCCTCGTCGATGGCGACCGCGCGCGGCACGTCTCGACGCACCAAGAGCTCGAAGGCGCCGATGCGGACGACGTTGCGGTCGACCCGCGGCATGCGTGCGAGCCGCCAGTTGATGCTCGCGTGCTGCACGGCCTCGTCGATGCGCCGGATGCTCGCCATCACCTCGCGCACCAAGACGTCGGCGAACGCGCGCGCTTCGGGATCGACGTCTTCGGCCTGCGCCTCGCGATCTTCGAAGGAGCGCCAGTAGCGCTCGAGCGCGACGTCCACGGCGCCCGCATCGAGGCCCGTCGCCGCGACGTCGTCGAGGCTGCCGCCAGCGTCGAGGCCGAAGAGAATCTGCAGTGCAATCGCGCGGCCGCCGGATCGAGCTCCCATGGGACTTGCGGGCTTCTGTAGCGGCGATTCGCCGAGCGGTCCACGCCGGAGGCACGTATAGCTACACTATGTATATCGATTCGCTCCAGGACCGAGAAAGCGGCATGATCGCGGGATGGGACGACGAGACTCGGCGACCAAGGTGGCGACGACTGCGTTCGCGGGCGCGCTCCTCTTCCTCGTCTCGGCGTGCAGCCCAGCCTCGCTCGCTTGTCCGGACGACTCTTGCCCGACGGGCTTCAGCGTCACGATCCATCGCGACAAGACCGCGCCCTTCGACGCCGGCAGCTACGCCATCGAGATCGAGAGCGACGTCGGCAACGCCAACATCACCTGCGCGCTCAGCAGCGACGGCGCGGCCTGCGACGGGGATGGCCCTTCGCGCGCCCTGCTCGGCATCGGCTCGGTGATCCGCGCCGCCGATCTCACGGCGGTCGTCGTCACCATCCACGGCACGCCGACACGGGCGACGATCACGCTGACGAAGGGGCCGGCGACCCTCGGCACGCAGACGTTCACGACCCCGACGTACACGAGCCTCGAGAGCTGCGGCGGTCAGAAGTGCAAGGTCGCGTCGGCGTCGATGACCGTGCCGTGAGTCACTGGCCGTGAGTCACTGTTTGACGAGCTTGTCGCCGCTCCATTTGTAGGTCGCGCCGCTGCTGCTCCAAGGAAGGACGAGCGGCTCGACGCCTGGGGTCGGCCCTTCTTTGCCGAAGGGGTACGTCGTCGCCGTCCAACCCTTGGCGGTTCCCTTGCCGAGCTCGATCGCGCCGCTGGTCGCGCCGGAAGCGGGCGAAATTTTCACGGCCGACTCCACCCGCTTGTCGGCGATGGAGCGCGCGACCTCCGCAGTGAAGACCGCCGGGAGCGTGATGCCGCTCGCGCCCTTGGTCGGTGCGTAGACGGTGAGGAGCTCGCGGAGCACCTCTTGATCGCCGCCGCTCCCGCCCGTGAGCTTCGCGCGCGCGACCCCACGGACGACGATCTCGTCACGCCCGTCGGTGCTGAGATCGACGGTGCTTACCTCGAGGATGTCGGCGTCGCTGGCGAAGCGCGACATCGTCACGTAGGCGTAAGTACCATCGGCGGCGGTGACCACCAGCTCACGCCCGAAGAGCGCCGCGCGCCCTTTTTTCCCGCCTCCGATCGCGACCACGCGCTCGAAGCGAGGGGTGACGTCGCCGAGCCCCTTGTCCTTCTTGAACTGCGTGAGCGCGAGGAGCGCCGGATCGCCCTTGGGCAACGGCGGCGGCGGCTCGTTCTTCGGCTTGCCGACCTCGCTCGTGGTCGTCGTCGCGACGGCGACTGCTTTTTGCAACGTCTCCTTGTCTTTGACGAACGCAGCGGCCTTGCTGTCGAAGGCGAAGATGCGCTGCTTCACCGAGCCCCAAGGGAGCAAGATGGCGTCGACGTCGCTGGCGGTCGGCTGATCCCAATTGCTCGCGTCCCAACCCTTGGGCGGCTGGTAGTCGATGGTCACGAGCGGCTTCGCCTTGGTGCCTCCGAAGACGACGAGGTCGCGCAGCGTCTTTCCGCCGCCGTCGACGAGCGTCTCGTGCGAGAAGATTTGCGTGGGTTTTTCCGCGCCCTTCTCACCCGAGAGGGCATAGACGTGGAGCGCCTCGCGGGTGCTGCTCGGCGCCTTCACGCGCATCGTCACGAGCAGCTCTTGGTGACCATCGAAGGTGACGTCTTTGGCATCGAGCCCGACCACGTCGGCGCCGAGGTCCATGTTGAGCCACTGCTTGCCCTCCTTGTAGGTCGGGCCGAGCAGGTAGAGCGACCGGCCGACGAAGATCACGCGCTCGTTCAGCCCGTCGCCGGAGAGATCGGCGTTGACGTCGTAGAGCACGTCTTTCCAAGCCGATTTCTTCGCGGCGAAGGCCTGCGGCAACGACTGCTCGGGCTCGATGAGGAGGAAGCCGAGCTTCTTCGGGTCGTCGGCGGTGGCCGCGCTCGTGCCCTTGATCGATCGAATGCCCGAGGTGTCGGCGTCGTAGGCTCGGAGGGCGCCACGAAGACCAGCGCGCGTCTTCTTCGCTTCCGGGAACGCGCTCCAGGGGATGAACGCTTCGAGCGTGTAGCCACCACCCGTCTTGCGTGGCGCTTCGATGATCGTCGCGCCGTCGATCGATTTGCCGCCGTGCATCTTCACCGCGCCGGAGCTGAGCCCAGGGACGCCGGCGAAGAGATCGACGTCGTAGGCCGTATATTCGGGCACGCCGCTCGCCACGCCTGATTTGGGGAACGCGATGCTCAGCATCACTCGATCTTCGCCGTCACCGAACGACGAGGTGCGGACGATGCTGCCGTCCTTCTCGATCTCGGCGCCGACCCAGAAGCCCGTGTCGTCGTAGCCGGCGTTGAAAGTGGCCTTGAGCTTTCCCGCCTTGATGGTGACGTCGGCGGGCGTCGTGCCGGGCCACTCCTTGTTCTTGCCGTCGAGCTTGATCGCGCCCTTGGCGAGGTGGTCGAGCTCGACGTCGGCGGCGCGCGCGGGCGCTGCATGCGTGAGAACGAAGAAGCCGGCGAGGCCGGAGACGATCCGCGCCGCCGAAGAGGCGGCTCGCGTGGAGGTGTGGGCGGTGCAGGGGACGGCCATGGATGGGATTCTCGTTTCGCCAAAGGTTGTTGCGCAACTTTGGCCGCTTCTGTCGATCTCGCAGCGCTCGGTCGCCGAAGCTCCCTTCGACAACGTCTACAGCGCGAAGGTCCCCGCCGCAGCGAAGATCCGCCCGCGCCGAGAAAGTCGACGCGGGCACCCGGCTGCGGCGAAAGATCGCGGGGCCGTGGCGACGATTTAGCTGATACATAGCGAGTGTGCAGGTCAGCCCGCGTCCGATCAGCGCACGTCTCGTCCTTCGCATGGCGGTCCGCGAGGACGCGCACGCCTGTGCCCGCATCCTCAAAGAGGGCGCCGACGACGGGCTGGTGGCGCGCAGCGACGAGGTCGTTCCGGCGGGAATTTCCCGGCAAATCGAGGCCGCTCGCGCCGCGTCGAACAGCATCTTCCTCGTAGCCGTGGTCCCCACCGAGGCCGGCGACGACGACGAAGTCACGGGTCTCATCCTCCTCGAAGGCGCGCCGCTGATGCGCCTCTTCGACGTCGCCCGCGTGACCATGGCGGTGACTCCTTCGCACCGCGGCAACGGCGTCGGTCGCGCCCTCATGCAGTACGCGATGGAGTGCGCCGACGCGGCTGGCCAAATCCGCAAAATCGAGCTCCTCACGCGCGCCAACAACGAGCGAGCGATCCGCCTCTACACCAGCCTCGGCTTCGTCGAAGAAGGCCGCCTCCGGGCGCGACTTCGCCTCGACGACGGCAGCTACGTCGACGACGTGTGCATGGCTCGTTTTCGCCCGCAGGCTTGAAACTCACGCGTGCCGCCGTCGGCGGACCCGCAGAATACGAGGCGCGTGCAGCGACGGGCTTTCCCTCGGTGCGCAGGCGGGGTAACCAGCGGACATGATTTCTCGGCTGCGCCGGCCGTTCGCGATCCTCGCTGCGCCGCTCGTGACGCTCTCGCTCGTCGCCTACGCCTTCGCCGGCGGCGGCGATCCCGCGAGCCAGGCCAACGAGCTCCTCACGCAGCTCGCGCAGAAGAGCGCGACGCCAGCCTCGCCGTCGCCGTCGAATGGCGGTGACGCCGGCGCAGATGGTGCTTCTGGCGATGCGGGGCCGCCCGCGCCGACCAGCGACCCGCGCGTCGTCGCCGAGCTCCCCATCGCCGAGGCACGCAAGGCTCTCGAGCGCGGAAAACAGCTCCGTTCGAGCGGCGACACGGCGCGCGCCGAGCTCGCCGACGAGCTCGCCCTCGAGTGGGCGCAGACGGCGATGGACTCGGTCAGCGCCGTCGAAGAAGAGCGTGGCGCCGATCAGCAAGGCAAGTTGGCGCTCGATGCGGTGAACAAATCCGAACGCGCCCGGCAGCTCCTCGAAGAGGCCATCGCGCGCCGCGGTCGCCTCCAAGCCGCGCTCGACGTGCTGGAAAAAGAGCTCGCCGAGAAGGCCGTCGACGGAGGTCCCTCCGACACCAAAGGCCCGAAGAAGCCCAAGGGAGGTGCGAAGTGAAACGCCTCGCGCTCGTCGGTTCCCTCGCCATCGCGCTCTTCGCTTGCTCGGGAACGCCGCGTCCGCTCATCTTCGGTCGCCTCGACGAAGCCCGCGCCGAACCCGCCGTCGCTGCCGCCGCCAAAGACAGCCCTGCCCTCTTCACCAAGGCCGAGCAGCTCCGCAAACGCGCGGAAGAGGCTTATTCTGCCGGTGATTTGGTGTCGGCCGATCTCCTCGGCGAGCACGCCATCGCCACTTATCACCACGCCGCCGCGAGCGCGCGACTGCAAGCCGCCAAAGATCGCAAGACCAAGGAGACCGATCGCGTCACGCGCGCCGTCGAGCGTCTCGAAGCCGACGAGAAGGCGCGCGTGGTCATCGATCGCGAAGCCGACAAGATCGAGGGCGACATCGCCGTCCGTCGCGAAGCGCTCGCTCCCGCCGTCTCCGGTCCGACCGATCCAGCACGCGAGGCAGCGCGTTGGGTCGCGGTCCGTCTCAACCTCGTCACTGCCGACGCGCTCTGCACCGGGGCCGAGCTCCTCGCCGCGAAGGCGAAGGGCCTCGCCGACGCCAAAAAAGCGCTCGCCGAAGTGCAAGCCAAGGCCGACGCCGGCAAGGGCGACGCCCCCATCGACGCCTCCACCCGCGTGCGTGCGCTCTGTTTGCACGCCCTCACGAGCGCTCGCGACGTCGCCGTCAGTGGCAACGGACCGAGCGGCGATCAGCTCCTCGCCGATCTCTCTGCGATGGGCGGCCTCTCCCCGATGCGTGACGAGCGCGGCGTCGTCGCCACCCTCTCGATGATCCCCGCCGGCGACGCCCCCTTCGACGGCGGCAGCAAGCTCACCAAGGCCGGCAAAGATCGCCTCGGCGCGCTCGGCCAGGTCGCCAAGACGCACCCCAGCTTCGCGCTGCTCGTCATCGTCCACTCCGCCAGCGGCGCGCCCAACTCCGCCAAGGACAAAGAGCGCGCAGCGGCGGCAAAACAAGCCCTGATCGACGCCGGCGCCGACGCGGGCAAGATCGGCGTCCAGGTCCCCGGCGCGCAGGCTCCCGCCTACGATCCCTCCGACGCGAAGCTCAAGGCGAAGAACGAGCGCCTCGAGATCATCTTCGTCGGCGGCGCGAAGTAGAAACTGAGACTGACCGTCGCTCCGCCGGGGCCCCTCAGCCGTCGAGCATCAGGCGATCGGGATCTTGCAGATACCCGATGACCTCGTACGCGAATGCCGCGCCGATGTGGCCATCGATGATGCGGTGATCGAACGAGAGCGAGAGCAGCATGACGTCGCCGATGACGATCTGCCCATCGCGCACGACCGGCTTCTGCTTCATCTGGTGGACGCCGAGGATGGCGACCTCCGGGAAGTTGATGATCGGCGTGGCGAAGAGGCCGCCCTGCTGCCCGAGCGAGGTGATGGTGAAGGTCGAGCCGGAGAGCTCGTTCGGCTTCAATTTACCTCCCTTCGCCGCGTTGCCGAGGCGATCGATCTCGCGCGCGATGTCGAGCAGCGAGCGCTTCTCGGCGTCTTTCACCACCGGCACGACGAGGCCGGCGTCGGTCGACGCGGCGATGCCGAGGTTGATGTACTTGCGCACCACGAGCTCGTTGGTCGACTCGTCGAGCGCGCTGTTGAGCGTCGGGTGACGCTTCATCGCGGCGACCACCGCCTTGGCGATGAACGCGAGATAGGTGAGCTTCACGCCCTCTTTCTCGGCCTTCGGCTTGAGACGCTCGCGGAGGGCCTTGAGCTGCGTGCAGTCGCACTCTTCGACGAACGTGAAGTGCGCCGCCGTGTTCTTCGACGTCGACATCTTCTCGGCGATCTTGCGGCGGATGCCGACGAAGGGCGTGCGCTCTTCGAGGGCCGCCGCTTCGGCCGAGGGGGCGACGATCTTCACGGCGTCGCGCGCGTGTTGCGGCGCGCTCGCGTGAGAAGTCGCCGCGGCCGGCTGCGCCTGATGACCGTTGGCGCCCTGCGTCGGGCCGCCCTTCGAGCGCTCGACGTCATCCTTGGTGACCCGCCCGAGCTTGCCCGTCGGCGCCACGGTGCGGAGATCGACGCCGAGATCGCGCGCCAATTTTCGGGTCGCCGGCGTCGCCAAAGGCTTGTCGGCGAAGTACGTCGACGCGACGGTCTGCGCACTGCCGCCGCCTGCGCCACCTGCGACGGGCGAGCCGGTGGCCGGACCGCTGCTGCTGCGCATGAGCGACATGCCGGGAAGGTCTTCCTTGATGTCGCCGACCGCCGTCGCCGCCGGGCCCGCCGACTTCCCTGCCGCCGCCGCTTCCGCTGCCGGAGCCGGAGCTGCCGCGACCGCAGCGCCGCCGTTGCCGAGCTCGTAGACCACGAGCGTCCCGTGCACCTTGACGATTTCGCCGGGCTTGCCGATCAGCTCGGTGATGGTGCCGGCCTTCGGCGAGGTGATCGTCACCGTTGCCTTGTCGGTCATCACTTCGACCATCGGCTGGTCTTCTTTGACGACCTCGCCGACCGTCACCAGCCAGCTGACGACTTCACCTTCGGTCACGCCTTCGCCGATGTCCGGCAGCTTGAATTCCCAGCGGGCCATGTCTGTGTGCTCCGTGCTCGAAGGATCAGGGAAACTCAGGAAAATTCGAGAAAAACGCGGTGAATCGCGTTCAGCTCAGTACTGCGCGGTCTCGACGATCTGCGGAAGAATGCGGTGCGCGAGCGGCAAGTACTCGAGCTCGAGCGTGTAGGGGAACGGCGTGTCGAAGCCGGTGACCCGCGCCGGCGGTGCTTCGAGATGGAGGAAGGCCTTCTCGTTGATGAGCGAGACGATCTCGCCGCCGAGCCCGCACGATTTCGGCGCCTCGTGGACGATGACGACGCGGCCCGTCTTCTTGACGCTGGCGATGATGGTGTCGATGTCGAGCGGCCAGAGCGTGCGGAGGTCGATGACCTCGCAGTCGATGCCTTGCGCGCCAGCTTGTTCGGCAGCGGCGAGCGCCTCGTAGACCATCGCGCCCCAGCTGACGATCGTCACGTGCTTGCCCTCTTTGAGGACCGACGCCTTGCCCAGCGGCACCGTGTAGTCCCCCTCCGGCACCTCACCTTTGGCCGCGCGATAGATGCGCTTCGGCTCGAAGAAGAGGACCGGGTCGGGATCGCGAATCGACGCCAAAAGAAGGCCTTTCGCGTCGTACGGATTGGTCGGGCAGACCACCTTGAGGCCGGCGACGTGGATGAACTGCGACTCGGGCGACTGCGAGTGGTAGTGCCCGCCGCGGATGCCGCCACCGACCGGCGTGCGGATGACCAACTTGCTGACGTACTCGCCGCCGCTGCGATAGCGGAACTTGGCGAGCTCGCTGACGATCTGATCGTAGGCGGGGAAGATGAAGTCGGAGAACTGGATCTCCGGCACCGGCACGAGGCCGTAGAGCGCCATGCCGATGGCGGCGCCGATGATGCCGCCTTCGCTGAGCGGCGTGTCGATGACGCGGTCGTCACCGAACTCGTCGAAGAGCCCGGCGGTGACGCGGAAGACGCCGCCGACCTTGCCGACGTCCTCGCCGAGGACCACGACCTTGTCGTTCTTGCGCATCTCGAGGCGGAGAGCGTCGTTGATCGCCTGGACCATGTTCATCTGGGGCATCGTCGTGGCTCCGGAGTTCTGTACGTGTGAACCAAGTGGCGAAGCAAAATCGTCTGGTTTTTCCGATTGACTAGTGACCGTGCCCCTTGGCGCGCGGTCCCTTCAGGAGCTGCTCACGCTGCTCTTTCAAGTGCCACGGCAGCTCGGCGAAGACGTCCTCGAACATCGACTCCAGCGTCGGCGGCGCGGCCTTCTCGGCGACCTTCACGCACTCGGCGAGCTCGTTGCTCGTCTGCTCCTCGAGGGCGGTCTGCTTCTCGGCGCTCCACAGACCCTTCTTCTCGAGGAAGCCGCGGAGGCGCGTGTTCGGGTCCTTGCTCTTCCACGCCTCGACCTCCGCCTCCTTGCGGTAGGCCTTCGGATCGTCGGAGGTGCTGTGCCCGCTGAGGCGATAGGTGAGGGTCTCGATCAGCGTCGAGCCCTCGCCGCGCGCCGCGCGTTCGATGGCCTCGCGCGTGGCCGCGTAGACCGCCAAGAGATCGTTGCCGTCGCAACGCACGCCGCGGATGCCATATGCGATCGCTTTGTCGGCAAATGTCTTGCTCGCCGACTGCCGCGCCGCCGGCACCGAGATCGCCCAGCCGTTGTTGCGGCAGAGGAAGACGGTGGGCGTCTTGAAGACGCCGGCGAAGTTGGCGCCGCAGTGGAATTCGTTCGACGAGGTCGCGCCCTCGCCGAAGTAGACGAGCGTCGCGAGGTCGTCCTTCTTCATCTTCGCCGCCCAACCGAAGCCGACGGCCTGCGTGATCTGCGTTCCGATCGGCGAGCTCACGGAGCCGAAATTCCAGGGCTTGCCGGTGTAGTGATCGGGCATCTGCCGACCCTGCACCGGGTCGTTGGAGTTGCCGAACATGTTGTCGATGTACCGCTGCAGCGGCATTCCGCGGAGGAGGAGCGCGCCGAACTCGCGGTAGCAGGGAAAGATCCAGTCCTGCGGGCGCGCTGCGGCAGCGGAGCCGAGGATGGTCGCCTCTTCGCCGAGCGATCCGATGTGGAAGCCGATACGCCCCTGGCGCTGCAGCGTGACGAGGCGGTCGTCGACGATCCGCGTCTTCACCATCCACGAATAGAGCTCGACGATGCGCTCGTCGGACAGCTTCGGATCCCACGTCGGATCGAGCGAGCCGTCGTCACGGATGACCCGGATGACCTCCTCCGAAACCAGCGCGGCGGGCGCATGTCCGTTCTTCGCCGACCCGTCGTGGGCAGGCTTCTGGCTCGGCGTCGTCGGCGTGGCGCTCATGATCTCTCCGTCCTCGTGGGTGGGTGCGCGCGGACGTTAGTCGAAACTCATCGCGTGGAAAGCGTCGTCATGTGACGCGCTGAGCCACGCGCGATTTTTGGGGAGGCAGTTGACGAGCAGCCACGGGAGCAACCGAGCGACGAAGCAACCAGAATTCGAGGACTGCGCAAACCGTGCAACGAGACGCATGCGCTATCCCCAAATGCTCCCCACTCCCTTTGCTTGGTTGCTCCGTGTTCCTCGCGTCTCCTCTCGACGTCGGACGGTTCCAGAGGTGTGCGCCATCGTAGGCAGTCCCATTTCGCCGAAAGATTGCCTCGCAACTTCGGCTGTCCGGCCAATCTCGCCCCGCTCGGGCGCCGGACACCCGTGAGACAAAATGGAGCACGCATTTCTGGAAGATTCCGCGTGGAATCGAGTTCTGCTTGTACTGGGGACGGATGCAGCTACACTGTACTCATGCCGGTCAACCTCCCCGCCATCCGCATCCTCATCGTCGACGACGAACGCGCCATCCTCGATTACATGCAGACGTTGCTGGAGCGTGACGGCTACCAGGTGAAGACGCTGAGCGATCCGCTCCAGGTCGAAGAAGAAGTCCGCCACGGCGGATATCACCTCATCGTCCTCGACCTGATGATGCCGCGGCTCGACGGCATCGAGGTGCTGAAGCGCATCCGCAAGGTCGACAGCGACATCGCGGTGGTCATCTTCACCGGCTATCCGAACCTCGAGACCGCCGTCGCCTCGATGAAGCTCGACGCGGTCGACTACATCAAGAAGCCCTTCAACGTCGACGAGTTCCGCGAGGTGCTCGGCCGCGTGATGCGCAAGAAGGGCCTCGCGCGCACGCCGGAAGAGCAGCTGCACAAGGCGATCGGTGACACCATCCGCAACTTCCGCAAGGACAAGAACCTGACGCTGAAGCAGATGGCGCGTCGCACCGGGCTCTCGGTGTCGCTCCTCTCGCAGATCGAGCGCGCCGAGTCGTCCGCGTCGATCAGCTCGCTCTACAAAATCGCGGTCTCGCTCGACGCTCGCATTCAAGACTTGTTCGGCGAGTTCTGAACCGCGCCTTGGCGTAGCCTCCGCCCCGCGCTAGGAAACTCTGCAGCGCGATGGGTCTCAGCTTCGGTGAAATCGTCGTCCTCGCGATCGTCGCGATGGTCGTGATCGGTCCGAAAGACCTGCCACGACTCTTGCGCATGGCTGGTCGCCTCATCGGACAGGCCAAGCGAGCGCTCGCCGACGTCAAGAAAGAGACCGGCCTCGACGAGGTTTTGCGCGGTGATTTTCGCGATCTCGAGCGCCTCGCCGATCACATCGAAGATCTCGGGCCCTACCGAGGCGACGCGCCGAAAGAGTTGCTCGTCGACGACGGGGCCGAGCGTCGAGCGCGTGAGTTCCCCGCGGTAGGCGCCGACTCGATCGGCCTCGTGCCTGAAGATGCTTCCGTCTACGCCGACGTCGCTGCCCTCGCGCCGAGCGGGCCCTCGCCATCGTCGGAAGAGCCCGTGCTCTCTGCGGCGCCTGTGTTTCCCAAGGTCCTCGCGCCGCCCGAGGGCACGGTGGTCACCGCCGAGCCAGGGTCCGAGGTGACGACGTGAGCGCTGCGCAGACCGGGGCCGACAGCCTCGACGACAAGAAGATGACGTTCCTCGAGCACCTCGTGGAGCTCAGGCAACGAATCCTCCGGTCGCTGAAGATCTACGTCGTCTGCTTCGCGCTCGCGTGGTGGCAGGCGCCCAGGCTCCTCGGGCTCGTCGCCAAGCCGCTCTCCATCGCCTGGAAGAACGCCGGCCTCCCCGACGCGCCCGAGCTGCACGCCTCGCTCGCCGAGCCGTTCACCGTCTCGATGCGCGTAGCCATGTATTTCGGCCTCTTCCTCGCGGTGCCGTTCATCGCTTGGCAGCTCTGGGGCTTCATCGCGCCAGGCCTCTACAAGAGCGAACGACGTCGCGCGACCGGCTTCGCGCTCTTCTCCACCGTGCTCACCGCCGCCGGGGTCGGGTTCGCTTATCGCGTCGCGGTGCCGATGATGTGCCGCTTCTTCCTCCAGCAGCACAACGTCGTCTTGCCGCACACCAACATCCGCATCGCGCCGATGCAGATGCTGAGCGACTACCTCGACATGATTTTGCAGACGATGCTCATCTTCGGCATCTGCTTCCAGCTGCCGCTCATCCTCTTGGCGCTGGGCATCTTCGGCCTCATCGATCACCGGCAGCTCTGGCGATTCGCGCGCTACTTCGTCTTCATCGCCTTCGTGCTCGGCGCCATCTTCAGCCCACCCGACGTCATCAGCCAGACGGTCGTCAGCCTCCCGCTCTGCCTGCTCTACTTCTTCTCGATTGGCCTCGTTTACCTCTTCGGGACGAAAGTACCCGACGGTGGACGCCCGGGGCCGGCAGCGCGTAGGAAGGCGCGCCGCTCATGAGCCTGATCCTCTACGAAGCCCCCTTGTCGAGCAACGCGCAGAAGGTTCGCTTCCTCTTCGCCGAGCTCGAGCTGGCGTACGAGTCGCGCGAGGTCGCGATGTTCGGCATCGGAACGCGCGATCCCGAGTACCTCGCGATCAATCCGTTCGGCCTCATCCCCACGCTCATCGACAACGAGTGGATCCTCCACGAGTCGAACACCATCCTCCGCTACATCGCCGAGACCAAGGGCGGTGAAGAGCTCTACCCGCGCAGCCCGAAGCTCCGCGCCGCGGTCGATCGCATGCTCGACGTGCTCGGCTGCACCTTCCGGCCGCGCGTCGCGCCGCTCGAGCGACGTCGCATCGCCAACTTTCCGCACGGCACCCGCGATGCCGACGACGAGCGCAAGCTGGAGGCGAACGTGCGCCTGGCGCTCGATGGCGTCGAGGTCATCCTCGCGGACCCGAGCGCGGGGGGCTTCGCCACTGGCCCTTTCTCCATCGCCGACTGCGCGTGGGCCCCGACGTTGCGTCGCCTGCAAGACATGGAGGTCGATCTCTCCATGTACCCGAAGCTCTTCGCCTGGGCCGAGCACGTCCTCGCCAGGCCGGCGTGGCACCGCGCCAAGGGACCGGACCTCGAGTCGCGACCCTGGATGGAGTGAGCGCGCGCAACGACGGACGACAAGAGGGGCGGTTTGCGGCCTTTTGCCGCGCCTGCTAGGTCCGTCAGATCGTGTCGGACGAGGAAGCGCCCAGCTCGGCTCCCGAGGAGCAGGTCATTCCTGCGCCCGAAGGCCCGTGCGAACCACGTGACGAGCCGCACGACGAGCCTGACGAGCCTGACGAGCCGCCGCCGACCGAAGAAGTCGGACCGCGGCCACACGCTGCGTTTTGGTTTGCGATCGGTTGTGCGGTGCTCGCGGTCGTCCAGCTGCCCCTCGCGCTCGCGAGGCCGAGCGTCTCGTCGGCCGAGACGCCCCCCCCTCCGAGCACCTCGACGAGCGCTTCTGCCCTGACGAGCGCGAGCACGAGTGTCCTTCCACCGAACACTCCGCTCGTGGCCGACGACGATGGCGTGGTCGAGAAGGCGCCGCCGCTCGTCGATCCCGACGCGCCGCCGCCACCATTTCGTGTCGCCCAGCTCGACGCCGATCCGACGCTCGACGTCGTCGTCGCCAAGATCGGAAAACGCACCTGCGACGCGGCGCTCCTGGCGCTCTCGGTGACTCGTCGCGACATCCTCCGCCTCGACGCGGCGATGCGTTCGATTCATCGTCTCGCGCAGTGTCATCCCGGCGATCGCTTCACGGTGGCGATGACCAAGGAAGGCAAGCGCGTGCGCGCCTTCGAGTGGGAGACGGCGCCGGGCGATTTCATTCTCGTCCATGAAATTGGGCTCGCGATGCCGACCGTGAGCGAGGGCGATGCCGCGAGCGGCGACGCCGGCCCCACGATCGATGCCGGCAAGGGCAGCGATTTGACGACGATGATTGCGTCGCACCACGTGCTCCCGCAAGCGCACAAGCGGCACGCGGTGGGGTTCGTCGTCCAGGCCGATTTGACGAAGGCCGTCGTCGCCGCCGGGCTCGACGGCACCATCCTCGAGCTCATCGACGACGCGCTCGCCTCCAGGCCAGATGTCCCGGCGGTGCAAATCGGCTCTACTTTTCGGCTCGTCGCCGACGCCACCTACGTCTCGGGGCGCTTCGATCGCTACGACGAGCTGGTGGCGCTCGAGTATCGGCCGCGCCCCGACGTGCCGCCGATTCGGCTCTATCATTTCCGCGAAGGCAAATCGGGCAAGGGCTGGTTCGACGCCAAGGGGCATCAGCCGATGCACGCGAAGTGGCGCCTGCCGCTCTCGTTCGCGCGCGTCACCTCGCGCTTCAATCCGCGACGTCTGCACCCGGTGCTGCACACCATCATGCCGCACAACGGCTGCGATTTTGCCGCTTCTCCAGGCACGCCCGTCTACGCCATCGGCGCCGGCATCGTCATCTTCGAGGGCAACGCGGGACCGAGCGGGAACCTCGTCTCGGTGCAACACGACGGCGGCTACACGTCTGGCTACGCGCACCTCTCGCGCTTCGTTCCGGGTGTCTCGGTCGGGACGCACGTCGATGCCCACCAGCTCGTCGGCTACTCGGGGTCGACCGGCCGCTCGACGGGACCGCACCTGCACCTCTCGGTGAAGAAGAACGGCGCATTCATCGATCCGCAGTCGTTGAAGATGGACGCCGTGCGGGTGGTGCCGCCGGGGGAACGGTCGGCCTTCTCCCTTCGCCGGGCCGACGCCGATGCCGCCCTCGACGCCATCCCCATCCCGACGAAAGGCGCGAAAACCCCGCCCATTCCCGCTCCGCCTCCGAATCCGGCGCCCAGTGGCTCGGCCGGAGATGGCGACGAAGCCAGCGACGAAGACGATCATTGACGATGTGATAACGTCCCCGCACTCATGACCTCGCCGGGAAGACGCGCGGCCGCGCCCTCGTCGCCGCTTCACGAACGACTGCAGCTGACCGCGCGCAACCTCGAGGATCGCTTCCTCGGTCGGTCCGAAGTGATTCGTTGCATGCTCATCTCGGCGCTCGCCGGTGAGCACGTGGTCCTCATCGGCCCACCGGGCACCGCCAAGAGCGCCCTCGCGCGCACGTTCTCGAAGCTCTGTGACGCGACCTACTTCGAGTACCTGCTGACGCGCTTCACCGAACCGAACGAGCTCTTCGGGCCCGTCGACATCGCCGCCTTCCGGGAGGGAACGTATCGCCGGCGCACGGCCGGCATGCTTCCCGAAGGGGAAATCGTCTTCCTCGACGAGGTCTTCAAGTCGAACTCGGCAATCCTCAACTCGCTCCTCACGCTCCTCAACGAGCGGCGCTACATCGCCGGCGGCGTGTCGATGCGATGCCCGCTCTTGACCGCCATCGGCGCGTCCAACGAGGTCCCCGCCGACGCCGATTTGGCGGCGATTTTCGACCGATTTCTCCTACGCGTGCGCGCCGACTATCTCGACGCGTTCCACTTCCAAGACTTGCTCCAGCGCGGATGGGCGCTCGAGGCGGCGATCAACACCGACGCGGTCGTCGATCCGCTGCTGACCGCCGATGAGCTTCGCGCGGCGCAGAAGGCGCTCACCCAGCGCGTGCGTTTCTCCGACACGTTCCTCTCGGCGTATCGCAACCTCGTCCTCCAGATTCGCGCCGAGGGCATCGGTCTCTCCGATCGTCGCGTCGTCAAGCTGCTGAAGCTCTGCGCGGCGAGCGCCTTCCTCGACGGGCGTGACGTCCCCGACGCGAGCGACCTCTTCTTGATGAAACACGTATGGAATGCCGAAGATCAAGCGACCATCCTCGAAGGGTTGGTGACGCCGATCCTCGAAGCCCACTACCGCGAGCACCCCGAGGCACGACGATTGGGCGCAGCGGCGGTCGGTCTCGAGGCGATCGAAGCGGAAATCGAGCGGGTGCGGGCCGTGCTCGCCGGCTCGGGCGCGCTCTCGGACGTGCAATTGTTCTCCCAGCTCAAACTCCTCGGCGAGCTCAAAGGCGCCCTTTCCAGCCACGCCGACGCGCGCGCGCGTGAGCTCGGAGGGCGCGTCGACTTGCTCCTCGACGCCGCCTTCAAGGGCGGACGCTTCGGGGCCTTGTAACGCTTCGCCGCGGCGGGCATCATCCCCCCGTGCCGACCCGTTCGATCGTCGTCCTCGATGCTGCCCCCCTCGCCCGTCGTGGTGTCCTCGTCCTCGAGCTCGACACGCCGAACCCCATCACCGGCATCGCCATCGGCATGTCGATCGATCTCGTCTTTCGCGACAAGAGCCGTCAGAAGCTGACGCTCAAGGGCCTCGGCTTCGCCAGCTCGACGCCCGATCACGCGCACATCATCGTCAGCGCGCCTGAGGTCGACTGCGATCTCACCCAGGTCGATTGCATCGAGGTCGAGACGCGGGCGTGAAGGGCGTGAGCTCGGCGGCTCGGACCTTTCCGCTCCTCGTCGACACTCACGTCCACCTGGATGTGGCGCCCCTCGGCGAAGGTGCCTTCGCGCCCGCACGCGCACTTGGCGTGCTCACCGCGATCACTATGGGCGTCCGCCCCGAGAGCTGGGCCGAGACCGTACGCGTCGCTCGACGTGAAGAGGTCGACCACGCCCTCGGCATCCATCCCCAACTGGTGCCCGAGCTCGACGACACCAAGGTCGATGAAGCCCTCCACGCGCTGCCCCGACTCTTACGCGAGACCGGCGCCGCTGCGCTCGGCGAGTGTGGCCTCGATCGCCCGAGCGGCGACCTCGAACGGCAAGAGCGCATCCTCCTCGCGCAGCTCGCGATCGCGCGCGACGTCGGGCTCCCGATCTCGCTCCACGTGCAAGGTGCGCACGGCGAAATGGTGCGAATTCTTCGAGGAATGAAGCCTCTTCCGGCAGGCGGCGTCGCGCACAGCTTCTCCGGCAACGCCGAGCTCGTGCGCGACTACCTCGCGGCCGGCCTCTGCATCTCCTTCGCTGGAGGCGTCACCCGAAGCAACGCGAAGAAGCCGCTCGTCGCCGCGCGCGCCGTACCGCTCGATCGCCTCGTCGTCGAGACCGACGCGCCCTTTCAACCCGCCGGCGCCGACGCCCGCGATCGCAAATTCGGGGAGCCGACCGACCTTCGCGCCATCGTCACCGCGCTCGCGCTCGCCCGCGGAGAAGACGAAGCACGCCTCGCCACCGCCACGACCGAGAACGCGCTGCGCGTCTTCCCTTCGCTCGTCCGCCACGCGACGCGAGGGCCCGAAGCGTCAGGGGAAAAATAGAATCGGGTGATCGGTCGTCAAATCGAAGTGCACGTGGTCGAAGTGCGAGGCGTTGTAGTTGGGCGAGATGCCGCTGTCGAAGGCCTCGGTGCCGATGACTTGGCAGAACGTCGACCACAGCTCACGCGATATCTTCGTGTCCGGCACTGGCTTCGCCGCCTTCGCGCCGCAGCTGATTTGCCCGATTTTCCCGTGAAAATCCTTCTCGACGTTCCACACCACGCCCTTCTTCGTCTTGAAGCCGGCGACGTCGATGGCGAAGCCGATGCGGTGTCGGAGGGGAGCGTTCGGATCGACGATGGTCTGGTTCGGGCGATGGAACGACTTGACGATGACCGTGCCGATGCCGTGCTTCTTCACCACCTTGGTGAGGTCGTGGAGGGCAACGGCGAGGCGACAATCAATCGCGTCGCCGGTGGCGATCGAGCGCAGCTTGTAGGGACGGCCGGTGTCGAAGTGGACGCCGTTGATCGCGCCGGTGACGATGATCGGTTGATCGATCTTCGCTGCCCCGGGCGCGCGCACGTGCGGAATTTTCAGCCGCTTGAGCTCTTTGTTGCAGGCGAGCTCGTCGAGGTTGCCGATGTTGATGCTCTTGCGAGCTTTGGGCAGACCCGCGAAGGCGAACTCGGAGTCCTCGAGTCCCTCTGTCTCGGCCGATTCGTCGAGCTCGTCGGACTCGACTTGCTCGACGATGACGTCGCCGGTGAAGCCGACGGGCAGCGAGTCGCGAGCTTGCCCGCCCGTGCCGTTCTGCACGACATCGCTCGACGCGCAGCTCGCGCCGAGAAATCCGGCGACGAGGACTGGCAAGAGCGAGCGACTCCACTCCATGCGACGCGGGTAGCATAGCAAGACGCCGTGGGCCAAATCTCGGCCCAGGCGGCGCTGCAAGATCGGGCACTTTCCCGGCATTTCTGTTGCCGGCGCGAAGATGTGGCCGCGGCGGAGTGAGGCGTTACCGCCTTGTCGCCTACACGCTCGGCGTGTCACGAAGTGGGCGCCGTTGCGCTTTTCACCCCTCGCTTACTCCGTCGCTCCCGCGGCGGGAGGAGCTCGCGTTCATGCGTCGTGTCCAGCTCGCTTGTCTCGTCGCCGCCTCGCTCACCTTCGCAGCCTGCAGCGATGCCCGTGACACGTCTCCCGTGGCGACGACGGCCGCGCCCGTCATCCACGGCACGCTCGACACCGGCACGACGCACGACACGGTCGTCTACCTCTCGTTCCTCATCGACGCGGCCACCGGCATGGGTGGGGCCTGCACTGGCACGCTGATCGCGCCGAACGTCGTCGCCACCGCGCGACACTGCGTGTCGAACATCAACGAGTCGGTCTACCCGCCGACCGTCGGCGCCGACTTCGTCCCCAAGAACATCAAGGTCTACATGCACACCAACCCGGTGGGCACGGGCGCGTTCCATTCGTCCGACGGCTATGGGGTGACGATCGTCCACGATGGCGCGACGACGCTGGAAAACAGCGATTTTGCGCTCCTCGTGCTCAACAAGAACATCAGCACCGACTACTCGCCCGTGCGCCTCGCGGCGGCGCCGACCAACGGCGAGCGCGTCTACGTCGTCGGCTACGGGCTCACCGAGCTCTCGACCGACAAGACGCCCGAGCCCATGCAGCGCTACTGGCGCGACAACCTCGCGGTCTCCGGTGTCGGGACTTCGAGCGGTGTCGGGTCGCGTGAGCTGTGGATGGGCGAGTCGATCTGCCAAGGCGACTCGGGCGGGCCGGTGATGGATCACACGACGGGCGCGCTCCTCGCGGTCACCTCGCGTGGCGGCAATGGCAAGAAGGGAACGACCACGAACCCGTCGATCCCTTGCGTCGGTTCGAGCACGCAGAACATCTTCACGCGCGTCGACGGCTTCGCCGCGATGATCAAGAGCACCCTGGCGACGGTCGGCCGAATTCCGTGGGAGGAAGGCGCGCCGAAGCCCGACGAGCCGACGACACCGCCCCCGCCGCCGCCGCCCGAGAAGGGTGCGCTCGGGGCCACGTGCGCGTCGCCCGCCGACTGCAATTCGGGCATCTGTATCGGCGTCGGTGGCGCGCAGCTGTGCTCGCAGACGTGCGACAGCACGACCCCCTGCCCGTCGGGATACGAATGCAATTCGGGCTATTGCGCGCCGGCCTCGGCGCCGCCGCCTCCTCCTGCCGACGCGGGCACGACGCCACCACCGGCCGAAGACGGCGGGACGGGAAACCCCGACGACGTCAACACCAGCTCGAAGGGCGGTTGTTCGATCGAGTCGAGAAGCTCGAACGACAACGAGAGCGGTGTCGGCTTCTTCGGTCTCGTCGCCCTGGTCGGTCTCGGCGCCGCCGCGCGCACTCGACGCCGCGGCGCATAGTCGACGATGCGCCTACTCGGTTTCGAAAGAGACCACTTCCGAGGCGTCGAGCCGCGGAATGGCCTTTTTCACGGCCTCTTCGAGATCGGCGGCCGTGCCGACGACGACGACGACGAGGTTGTCGAGATCGAGGCGCGTCTTCAGCGCGGCGTTGGCGCCTTCGAGCGGCACCGCGCGCACGTGCTCGACGTACGCGGTGTGGTAGTCGGCCGCGAGCCCGTACAGCTCTTCGTCGACGGCCTGTCGAACGCGCTTGAAGGGCGTGTCGATGTCGAACGCGTAGGACTCGCCGAGGTAGCCCTTGGCGAACCCCAGCTCGGCGTCGCTGATGCCCTCTTTCACGAACTTCTCCAGGAGCTCGAGCTCGAGGGCGATGCACGCCGCGGCGTCGGTGGCGGCGGGGAAGGTCCACATCGAGAAGGCCTCGCGCTGCCGATCGATCGGGAGGCGACTGTAGGCGCCGTACGACCAGCCACGGACGCTGCGCACCTCTTTCATCAGCCGCGCGGTGAACGTGCCGCCGAAGACGGTGTTGGCGACGTGGAGCGACGTGTGATCGCCGTCCTTCGGGTGCGTGCCGAGACCTCCGATGAGAATTTGCGTCTGCGTGCGCGCCGGCTTGTCGACGAAGACGAGGCGACGCCCCTTGGTCATCGTCGGCGCCGGGGTCGGATCGACGATCGCGGCGCCGTCGGGGAGCGCGGTGACGAGCGGGAGGATGAGCTTCTCGACGTCGTCGCGGGTGACGTCGCCGGCGATGCCGAGGACCACGTTTCCTCGTCGAAAATGCTTGGCGTGGAAGGCGACGACGTCGTCACGAGTGATGCCCGGGATGCTCTTGGTGGTGCCCGACGAGCCGCGGCCGTACGGGTGATCGCCGAAGACCGCCTTGCGGAAGAACTTGGTCGCGAGCGAGCGATCGCTGTCGCGCGCTTCGATGAGCTCGGCGACGGCCTCACGACGGAGCCGACCTAGTTCGTCCTCGGGGAACGTCGGATGAGCGATGACCGCAGTGACGAGCTTCAGGAACGGCTCGAGGTTGCGACGGATGACCTGCGCGTGGATGTTGATGGTCGACGTCGACGTGTCGACGGAGAGCTCGCCGCCGTAGCGATCGATGGTCTCTTCGATGACGTCGGCGGTGTACCCGACCGCGCCGCGGCGGAGCATGCGCGCGAACATGCGCGCGAGGCCACGTTTTTCCGCGGGATCGAAGGTGCTGCCGCTGCGGAAGGAGATGGAGATGTCGACCAGCGGGAGCTCGTGGCTCTCGACGAGGTAGGCGACGGCGCCACCGTCTCCGACGAGCTTGGTCGGCCTCGCTGCAGGCACGGCGCTGCTCGACGCGCCACCTTCGGGGCCCGGCGGCTCTGCCTGCGCGCTCGGCGCGTGCGTCAGGAGGCGAGCCCCGAGGGCGGAGGCGACGAGCCCTTGCAACAGCATCGGACGGGTGCGCGCGCTCATCGGAGACCTCCCCACGGCATCGCCCCGTGCGGCAGTGATTTGGCGGTGGCTTCGGCGTCGCCGTCGTCACCTTCTTCGTCGTCCCCATCCTCTTCGGCGCTGCCGGCGGTGCCGTCGGGGAGGACGACGATGACGGTGCGGTGCTGATCGAGGAGATACGTCTGGGCCACGCGCAGCACGTCGGCGGCGGTGATCGTGCGGTACTGATCGAGCCGCGCAAAACCGGCTCCTGGATCGTCGAGGACGGTGTCGTAGAAGCCGATTTGCTCGGCCTTGCCCGACGCCGTCTCCATCCCTTGGAGGAAGCCGAGCTCGAGGCGACTCTTCGCCTTCTCGAGCTCGACGGGCGAGACGCCGTGCTCGCGCATCAGCGTCACCTCTTTCGCGAGCGCGGCCTCGAGCTCGACGGCGGTGTGGGCCTCGCGCGCCGTCAGGTACATTTCGTAGAGCCCCGGATCGGCGAAGGTGCCCACCCAACCCCGCAAATCGGTGGCGATTTCCTGCGATTTCACGAGCGAGCGATAGATGCGTGACGAGCGACCCCCGAAGAGGATTTCGTTGAGCACCGTCAGCGCGGCGTGATCGAGGCTGTCGAGCGGCGGCGCCTTGTAGCCGATCATCACCTTCTCGGTGGCCGTCGGCTTCTTCACCGTGGCGCGACGCTCGGCGTCCTGGGTCGGCTCTTTCGGATAGTCGCGCGCCGGAATCTGCGAGGGCGGGAGCGCGCCGTAGGCGTCCTGCACGAGCTTCAGCGCATCGTCGACGACGACGTCACCGACGATGACCACCGTCGCGTTGTTCGGCGCGTAGTACGTCTTGTAGAACGCCTCGCAGTCGCTGGTGGTGAAGTCTTGGATGTCCTTCATCCAGCCGATGGTCGGCCAGTGGTACGGGTGCTTCGTGAAGGCCGTCTGGTAGAGGAGCTCGTTCACGCTTCCCTCGACGTCGTCGTCGACGCGGTAGCGACGCTCGTTGGCGACGACTTCTTTCTCGCTCGAGACCTGCTTGTCGCGGAGGATGAGGTTGGCCATTCGATCGGACTCGAGCTGCACCGCCAGCGCCAGCTTCGGGGCGGGCAGGCTCTCGTGGTACATCGTCCAGTCGAGCCAGGTGCCGGCGTTCGACTCGGCGCCGTTCTCTTCCAACTTGCGATCGAACTCGCCCGCCGCGAGGTGCTTCGTCTCGTTGAACATCAAATGCTCGAAGAGGTGCGCGAGGCCTGTTTTTCCAGGCTTTTCGTCGCGTGAGCCGACCTTGAACCAGGTGTGGTAACTGACCACCGGCGCGCCGCGATCGATGAGCAGGAGGATCTTCAATCCGTTGCCCATGCGATAGCGCGCCACCTTCATCGCCGGTCCGAACGCCGCCTCGCCCTCGTAGCTGAGCTGCGAGAGCGCGCTGCGTCCTTCGTTGAGACGGACGACGCGGGGATCGGGCTGCACACACGCCGTGGTCACGGCCGTCACGGTTGCGGTCATCGAGAGGAACCTCCGGCACCGACGAGAGAGTGAACGTCCGAAAGACGCCACTCCGGTTGGATGCGCGATCATCGAAGGACGAAGCGGTAGCGCGGGGCTCTCGTGGGGGGAAGCGCGCCAACGCTCGCCGGAGGTTTGCCGATTTCAGTTGCTGGACGGCTCGGGCGACGCGCTGGTCGAGGTCGACGGAGCGGCGCTGGTGGAGCTCTTGGCGACGGGCAGCGCCGCCGTGGTCGTCGCGGTGGCGACTTCGCCCTCGAAGACGATGCACGCGGCGCGATAGCCTTTGAGCGTAGTCGTGCCGTTTTTGTCACCGACGACCGAGTCGTTGGCCCCGAGCATGATGATGCCGTCACAGCCGTACTCGCCGGCCTTGGCGCGCAACTTCGCGAGCACCTTGGTCTGCGAGTCGAGGCTCCAACCTGACTGCTGCTGGGCCTCGAGGAGGCCGATTTCGCGGTAGGGCCGGTCGGGTTTGCCGGAGAGGAAGACCTCGACGTCGGAAGGCTTCTTCTTCTGGAGGCCCTTCGGCGCGGTGTTGGTGGGCGCGAACGAGATCGACGTCCCGCAGGCGGCAACGAGGAGGAGAAAGGCGAAACTGGCGAGGTGCGAGAGAGGGCGCTTCATGACGCACGACTCTACGGACGCATCCGCTGCGCTCCTGCTCGGTCACCCTGAAGGGTGGCGCGCGCTACACCGGCCCGACGACTCGATTGCGGCCGCCCTTCTTCGCTTCGTAGAGACGGCGGTCGGCTTCGGCGACGAGGCGGTCGCCGTCGTTCGGATCTTTCAGCTCCGTGAACGTGGAGACGCCGAAGCTCGAGGTGACGGGAATGAGGCGGCCGGTGAAGGCGATTTGCAGCCTTTCGATGCCGCGACGGATGCGCTCGGCGAAGAGCACCGCGTGCGGGCCGTCGATGCCGCGGGCGAGGAGCGCGAACTCTTCGCCGCCGACGCGCGCAAAGACGTCTTCGAGTCGGATGACCTTCTGGATGGCACCCGCCACCGCCTTCAGCACCTCGTCGCCGCCGGGGTGACCGTAGGTGTCGTTGACCTTCTTGAAGAAGTCGATGTCGAGCGTGATCAGCGACAGATGCGTCTTGTGCCGCGCGGCGTGCGCCAGCTCGGCCTTGAGACGCTCGCTGAAGTGCTTGCGATTGAAGGCGCGCGTCAGCGGATCTCGCACCGCGCTCTCGTAGAGCTGGTGCTGCAGTGCCGCCTCGAGCTCGTCGTGGAAGCTGAAGCGGACGATGACCTCGGTGCCGATTTGCACCCGCTCGCCGTCGCTCAGCTTGTGGAAGGAGATGCGCTTCTCGTCGACCCAGGTGCCGTTGGTGCTCTTCAGGTCTTCGACGATGAAATCCTGGCCCTGGCGGACGATGCGCGCGTGCTTGCGTGAGACGCCGTCGCTGTCGAGGTGCACGGTCGACTGCGGACCGCGCCCGAGGATGGTCTCGTCGCCTTCGATCTTGAACATCTGCCCGGCGCGCTGTCCGGCAATCACCGTCAAATATGCTTGTTTTGCGGGGGCGACGACCTGCGGCCGATACGCCGGCGCGCCGACGACGGTGGCGCCGACCCGCGTCGCCTCGGTGTCGTCGAACGTCGGCGTCGCCGGGAACATCGAGCGCAGGACGAAGCCATCGCGGCTCGAAGGCGGCCCCCCTGGAGGGTTGTTGCCGAACGAGCCCGGCGGCACCGGCACGTTCTGCGGAATGATCGGCAGCGGACCGGAGTCACGACGTGGGTCGGGTCGCTGCACCATCTCCTCGACCACGTCGGACTTGGTGTTCTGACGATCGAGCGCACGCTTCGGCGGCTTGGGCGACTCGGCCATCAGGGCGCTCCGCAAAGGATGGGAGTGGCGTAGGCCGGCAGCGCGTCGATGGTCGTAGCCGCGAGCTTCCTGCTACTGGCGATTTGCTGGTAGACCGCGACCGCCGCCGTCGGAGTGCGCGTCTTCGCCGCGGACTTGTAGTCGACGCGGTAGAGGCCGAAGCGTGGACAGTAGCCGCGATCCCACTCGAAGTTGTCGGTGAGCGACCAGAAGAAGTACCCGCGGACGTCGACGCCGTCGTCGGCGATCGAACGACCGACCTCCCAGAGATGCTCCGCGAGATAGCGCGCCTTGTTCTTGTCTTGCTGATCACCGATGCCGTTCTCGGTGATGTAGATGGGCAGCTTGTACTTCGCGGCCTGCTTGAGGACGACGCGGAAGCCCTGCGGGAAGATGTCCTGACTCATGTCCGATTTGGGGAGATCGTCGGGCATGCTTTCGTACGTGGGAAGGCCGCCGATGTAGGGGAGCTTGAGCTCGGCCGAGAGGACACCGTTGCCGTAGAAGTTGAAACCGATGAAGTCGACGTGACCCTTCAGGCTCGGGTCGCCCTTGCGGTCCTTCGGTCCGTCGAGCTTCCCGTCGAGGTCGTCGTCGTAGTCGCCGAAGACGAGGGCGTCGTAGGTCCACTCGTTGAAGAGGTGGTCGACGTTCTTCGCGGCGGCGACGTCGCCCTCCTCGCAAGGGTCCCGCGGATAAAATACGCGATGCTGCGGAGCGAGCGAGACCTGCACTTTGTTGCCGGTGCCGGCGTCGACGGTGTCGCTGGCGTGGAGGGCCTCGTAGACCGCAGCGTGCGTCCGCAAGAAGGCCTTGGCCGCGCCGACCATGCGGTCGAGATCGAGCAGCGAACCCGGCGGATGTTTGCGCGCGACGTAGGCGCCGAGGAGAAGGAGGAAGGGCTCGTTGACGGTCAGCCAGTCGTCGATTTCGCCGCCGAACTCCTTCCCCATGCGCTTTGCGAACTCGGGAAATGCAGCCTGGAACTCCGGCCGCTCGAAGGTCTGCGGCTGGGTCGGCTGGGAGATGTCGTCGAAGTAGTCGGGCGTCGCGAAGTGGTGGAGCGTGACGAAGGGCCGGATGCCCGCGGCCTTCAGCTTGGCGAGCAGCGAGTGGTAGGCGGCGAGCGCGGCCTTGTCGGGCGTGTCGGCGTCGAAGGCGACCTTCGTCGGGTAGATGCGCGACCACTCGATGGAGAAGCGGTACGAGTTGAGCCCGGCGTCCTTCAGCGCCTTCACGTCTTCGTCGACGTGGGCGAAAGCGTCAGGTCCGTCGTCCGGCTTGTCGCCGTTCTGGATGTGCCCCGCGACGTTCGCCCATTGGTACCAATCGGCGTGGACGAGGCCCTTCTCGATTTGCATGCCGGCGCTGGCTGCACCGAAGAGAAAGCCGCTGGGAAACGTGGTCTCGACGCCCGGACTGCGCACGTACGCAGGAATGGCCGCACCGGCGCCGCAGGTCGGTCCGCTGTCGACGGCCACGTCGCTACCGGCGTCGACCGCCGGTCCCCCGGAATTGCTGCTCGAAGAGCACGCGAGCAGGGGGACGACGACGACGGTGGCCGCGAGGCAGCCACTCGACGCCCAGACACGCTTCAGCATCTTCGTCAGGCTACACCGTAACTGGGCACGGTTGGGCGCCGCCGTACGGCACGCACTATCCACTTTCGTCACCACGTCAAAAGATGCGCTGCACGCGCTCTCGGCCACGACCTGGGCTATATGATTTGCATGCGGATCGGTTGGGTCGCTTCCGGAGTGGTGGTGTTGGCGGTGCTCACGACCGGCTGTCCCCCCAAGGGGAAGGGCAGCGAGAGCGGCAAGAGTGGCGGCGATGCCCACCCTCTGGCGCGCCAAGTCGCCCCCGACGTGACGTTGAAGCTACAAAAGGGCGGGTCGTGGCACCCAGGCGACGCGAGCGGCAAGGTGCTCTTGATCGACTTCTGGGCGACGTGGTGCGGACCCTGCAAAGACAGCTTTCCCAAGCTCGAAGGCCTCAAGGGCAAATACGAGGGCAAGGGGCTCGAGGTCGTCGGCGTCAACGAGGACGAAGATGGCAAGGGCATCTCCAGCTTCCTCACGCTCACCGGCGCCACCTTCACCATCGCGCTCGATCCCGCGCAGGACGCCGGCAATACCTACGGCGTCCAGAACATGCCGACCGAGTTCTTGATCGACCGCAAGGGCGTGGTCCGCTTCGTCCACGCCGGCTACCACTCCGACTCGATGGACGAGCTCGACGCCGAGATCCAGCAGCTGCTCAGCGAGCCACCGTGATTTGAACCCCTCGGGGTTCGAGGACGTGGGGAGGGCCGCGGCGATCTCTCGCCTGGTCTTCCCGGATGTCATGCTACCGTTTCGGGGTCATGGCGGACGCGGGCGAACGCAAGGGCGGGCAAGTGCTGCGCATTCCGCCCCCTCGTCCGGGGCTACAAGGCGCGCCGACGCCGAGCCCGCCGTCGCCTCCGGTGTCGACACCGATGGCCGTCGGGAGCTCGCTGACCTCGAGCCCCGCGGTCGAATCGACGGGGCGCATCGCCTCCTCCATCGCCAGCGGAAGGCAGGAAGACCGCAGCCGCGTCTGCCCGACTTGTTTTGCGCGCTACCCGAGTGACTTCATCGTCTGCCCGAAGGACGCGAGCAAGCTCGAGCAAGCCGACGAAGACGCCGATCCGCTCATCGGCGCCACGCTCAACGGCACGTATCAAATCATCCGCACCATCGGCGAAGGTGGGATGGGCAAGGTCTACGAGGCCAAGCACCTCCGGCTCTCGCGCCGTCGTTTCGCGGTCAAGGTGCTGCACGCCGAGTACGCACGAAGCGGCGACGTTCTGAGCCGTTTCCAGCGCGAGGCCGAGGCAGCCGCCTGCATCGCGCACTCGCACGTGCTCGAGGTCTTCGACGTCTCGCGCACCGACGACGGGCGTCCGTTCATCGTCGGCGAGTACCTCGAAGGCGAAGATTTCCACGACTACCTCGATCGCGTCGGCCGCCTCGACGTGCCGACCACCGTCGCCGTGGCCCGCCAGATCTGCGGCGCCCTCCGCGCGGCGCACGAAGCAGGCGTCGTCCACCGCGACATGAAGCCGGAGAACGTCTTCGTCCTCAAGAACCGCGCGCTCATGGGCCGCAGCGGTGCGCCCTTCGTCAAGGTGCTCGACTTCGGCATCTCCAAGGTCAAAGGCACCGGCGAGACCAACCTCACGCGTACCGGCATGATCATGGGCACGCCGAACTACATGGCGCCCGAACAGGCGCGCGGCGAGAAGGTCGACCACCGCGTCGACGTCTACGCCCTCGGCAACATCATCTACCGGATGATCACCGGCAAGCGCGCCTTCGAAGGCACCGATCCCGGCAGCATCATCACCGCCGTCCTCAACGACGAGCCGGTCCGCCCGCGCGCGCTCGAGTCTTCGATTCCCGAGTCGTTCGAAGTCGTCGTCCAACGGGCGATGGCGAAGGACGCACGCGATCGCTACCAGTCGATGGAAGAGCTCGATCGCGCGCTCGCCGTCTTCGACGTGGTCGGCGCGTCGATCAGCATCTCTCCGCCGGCGATGCCCGGCATCACCATCGCACCCGTCAACGCCGGCGTGGTGCACAAGGGCGACGAGCACGCGCGCACGTTCGCCGGCGGTCTCCCGTCGACAGCCTCGGCCTCGGTCGTTTCGCCGCGCGTCATCGAGCGTCGGCAAGAGCTCGAACGCCTCGAGTCGACCGGACGCGACGCCAGAATCGCCCGACCGACCATCACCGTCCTCACGCCGCTCACCGCGGGATGGATCTACTCGCTGGTCGTCGCCGCCGCCGCCGGCGTCATCCGCGCCACCAGCCCGGTCACGCGCGAGCTCACCGACAGCGAAATTTTCCTGATGACGCTCTTCACGGCCTTCGCCGCGCTGACGCCGTTCATCCTCTGGGTCATTCACGTCGTTCGTCACGTATGGCGCAACTCGGTGCGCGCGATGGAGACCGCCGGCGACATGCGGCGCTTCATCGTCGGTTCATTTGCTGCTTATGGATTCGTCGCCGTCGCCGTGCGCTTCGTATTCACCGTCGTCTGGCGACACTCGCCCACCGTGGCCAACGGCTGGTGGGACTTGATCCTCTTCTTCGTCGCCATCATCGGCGGCGGCATCGGCGGCGGCATCGGTCCGCTCGCCCGCCTCCGTCGGCGCATCCTCAACACCTGACGCGACCTGCGACGGACTGACTCTTGGCCGACGACGTCCAGAAGCGGCCGACCGGCGCCCGCCGCCCGAGCGCGCGCGATCCGGCGGCCGGCTATCGACGCATTGCCTGGTCGCTGATTCTCCTCGTCCTCGTACCGAGCAGCTTGCTCCTCGGCGTCGGCGTCCTTCTCTTGATGCGCGGAAGTCCGAGCTGGAACCTCGTCCTCGGCATCCTCGTCATCACCTTCGTCGGGCTCCTCGCCACCGGCATCACGCTGGTGTGGGTCTTCCTCTACAAGGAGCAGAACCTGTCGCAGCTGCAGACGGACTTCGTCTCCAAGATTTCGCACGAGCTGCGCACGCCGCTGACGTCGATTCGCCTCTTCGCCGAGACCCTCGAATTGCGACGCGGCAGCCCCGAGCAACAGGACGAGTGTCTGACGCTCCTCAAGCAAGAAACCGAGCGCCTCACCGGGCGCATCGATCGGCTCCTCGAATGGGGGCGCATGGAGGCGGGGCGTCGGCTCTACGTCCTCGAGCAAGGTGAGGTCGGCGAGGTCGCACGCGAGGCAGTCGCACATTTCACGCCGCTGCGTCTGCAAAAAGACGTCGAGCTCTCGGTGACCGTCGAGGAGAACCTGCCGAAGGTGCTCATCGATCGAGGGGCGCTGGCCGAAGCGATCACCAACCTGCTCTCGAACGCCTACAAATACGGTGGAAAAGACCGGAAAATCGAGCTCACGGTCGACTCCATCGACGAGCGCGCGCTGGTCCGCATCGTCGTCGCCGATCACGGCGATGGCATCCCCGCGCGCGAGCACAAGCGCATCTTCCAGAAGTTCTATCGACGCGACGATCGCCTCTCACGGATGGCGGAAGGCTCGGGCCTCGGGCTCGCCCTCGTCGCCCACATCGTCAAAGGACACAACGGCCGCGTCAGCGTCGAGAGCGACGTCGGCCATGGAGCCCGCTTCATCATCGAGCTGCCGACTGGGGAGTAGCGAGCGGACCGAGCCGGAGGCGAGATCCAGCGAGCGGCCCAAGTCGCGAAGCAATCTTTGCCATGAGAACCAGCTGGGCGTGTGAAATCAAAGGACGATTCGATAGCCGACGCCGCGCACCGTGACGAGGTGTCGAGGAGCCTGCGGATCGGCTTCCAACTTCGAGCGCAGCTGCATCAAGAAGTTGTCGATCGTTCGCGCGGTGCCGTGATGTCCGGGACCGTAGATTTTCTCGAGAATTTGCTCGCGTGAGAGCACGCGCCCTTTCGCCGCGACGAGGGCGAGGAGGACGTCGAACTCGGTCGCCGTCAGCTCGACGGGGACGCCGGAGCGCCGGACCTCACGCCTACCTTCGTCGATTTCCAGCTCGCCGAGGCGAATGGTGACGTCACGCGCAGGGGCCGCGGCGCGACGAAGCGCAGCACGCACGCGCGCGAGCAGCTCGGCGAGGCCGAAGGGCTTGGTGACGTAGTCTTCGGCGCCGAGCTCGAGGCCCATCACCTTGTCGATCTCGCTCGAGCGCGCCGAGAGGACGATGATCGGCAACGTGTGCCCCTCGCGCCGGAGCTGACGAAGGATCTCGAAGCCGTTGAGACCTGGGAGCATGACGTCGAGGAGGAGGAGATCGACGCCCTCTTTCCGTGCCTCGGCGAGGCCGGTCTCACCATTGTCGGCGACGTTGACGCGGTAGCCCTCGGCTTCCAGGTTCATGCGGAGCACGACGGCGATGCTCGGATCGTCTTCCACGAGCAGGATCGACGCCGCCTTCGACATGGTGGCCTCTCGTATACCACTGCGCACTTGCCGCGAGGGAGGGGCACGGTCATGACGAAGAGATGGCCGCCCCGCTCACCATCGACGTGGTCTCCGACGTGATTTGCCCCTGGTGCTTCATCGGGACCAAAAACCTGGAAGCAGCCGTGGCGTCGCTCGGCCCCGAAACGCCGGTGTCGATCGAGTTCCATCCGTTCCTCCTCGACCCAAGCGCGCCCGCCGAAGGTGACGACCTCCGCGACCGGTTGAAGAAGAAATTCGGCAACCCCGAACCAATGTTCAAGCGCGTCGAAGAGGCCGCGCGCGCGAGCGGAATTCCCCTCGATTTTTCGAAGATTCGTCGCTACTCGGCGACTCTCGGCGCGCACACGTTGATCCGCGTCGCGCTCGCCAAGGGCACACAGCACGCGCTCGTGGACGCGCTCTTCGACGCCTACTTCCTCCAAGGGCGCGACGTCGGCGCCTATGACGTGCTCATCGACGTCGGCACTCGGCACGGCTTCACGCGCGACGAGGTGATTGCGCTCCTCGAAGACGGCGTCGCCCGCAAGGAGACGCGCGACGAGGCCAGCGCCGCCGCCGCGCAAGGGATCAGCGGCGTGCCGTTCTTCATCTTCGGTCAGAAGGTCGCTCTCTCCGGCGCCCAACCGGTGGCGACGATTCGCGCCGCGATCGACAAGGCCCTCGCGGGCATGAGCACCGAAAAGGACTGAGATTCAGGCTTCCGCATCGAGTTACTTTGCGTGCTAAGCTTTGACGCATAGGCCGCGAGCGAGAACTCGAGACGGAGGTGCATCGATGGCGAAGGCAACGTCGAGTGACCGAAAGTCGGGAGCTACCAAGGGCGAGCGTCCGGAGACCGCGCCCGAGCCGCGCGACACGGCTTCGATGCACGTCCGCCACGTCCTCTTCGGCGGCGGCGCCTTCGACAACACCGGCCAGCACCCGAACAAGAAAGGCTGGGACATCTTCGAGCTCGGCCAAAAGTCGTTTTGGGCCGTGCCGACGGCCATCCCGTGGGACGAGCCGATTCGCGAGAGCGAAGAGTTCGGCGAGCCGATCGCGGCGATGCTCGGGTTCCTCTGCCCGGGCGAGAAGGCTGCCGTCACCGGCGCCAGCTACATCTCGACGTTGGTGAAGAGCGAAGAGGCGCAGTTCTATTTCGTCGAGCAGGCGCTCGAAGAAGCGAAGCACTACGACGCGCTCCGCCGCCTCATCCCCAAGATCACCGGCCGCGCGCTCGAAGCGCCCTCGCCGTGGATTCGGCTTCTCTACTCGTTCGGCGTGGTCAACCGCGACGACGTCGCCTTCATGATGGGCAACATCAACATCATCGGCGAGCACCTCGCGAACCAGATCTTCCACAAGATTAGCCACGTCGCCGTCGACCCCAACGTGAAGAAGATCATCGCCCTCATCGGCCGCGACGAGTCTCGTCACATCGGCGCCGGACAGCGGTTTTTCCCAGAAGTTTATGGCGAGTTCAAGAAGAACCGCCGCCGCATCATGGCGAAGAACCTCGCCACCACCATCATCCTCGCCCTCGCCGCGCACGACCTCGTCGGCCCGATGCGGACGCTGAAGATCGATCTCAGCGAGGTGATGGAAAACATGTACAAGCACTACGCTGCGGTCACCGAAGGGCTGCCGGCGTTCCCCGAGCAAGCGCTCCTCGACGCACTCTTCACGATGATCCGCAAGGCGACGCCGGTCGCCATCCAGACCATCGGGGCGATGACCAACGAGCGCGGCGAGATCGAAGCCGAACGCCTCATCGCCGCCTGCGAACGGGCGCTCGACGCTCCTCGCGCGCTGCGGGACCTCTTCGCCGCGTGACGCTCCGAGAGAGCAACCCGCGCGTCATCGTCATCGGCTCGGGCATGGGTGGAACCGCGGCCACCCTCGCCCTCGCCCATGCGGGCATCCCCGTCACCCTCCTCGAGAAGAACCGACGCCTCGGCGGCTCCTGCGCGGGCTACGAGAAGCAAGGCTTCTCCATCGACGTCGGCACGCACATGTTCTGCCGCGGCGCGCGCGGTCCGCTCGGTGACGTTCTTCGTCGCGTCGGTCGCGACGGCGCCATCGACTTCCGGCGCACCCACGACATCGCCGAACTGCGATTTCCCGCGAGAAATCAGACCGGCGGCACGCGGGGCGCGCGCGATTCGATCACGCGGGTGCCGGTGCCCTCGCAGCTTCATCGCATGCCACGCTTCGCCCTCGACCTCGTGCGGGCGCTCGAGCTCTCGCCGCGCGAGGCGCTCCGGGTGTCACGGATGTTCACGCACATCCTGACGATGCCCGAGGACGAAGTGACCGCGCTCGACGACGTCACCGTCGAAGAGATGCTCGCGCCGTTCACCGATCACGCGCCGACGATCGCGCTCTTCGGCTTCCTCCTCGGCCTCTATTTCATCCTTCCGTATTGGGAGGTCTCTGCCGGCGAAGCGATTTGGTCCTTCCAGCGGATGTTCCGCGACAACAGCCTGAGCTATCCACGCGGCGGCTCGCGCGCGATTCCGACGACGTACGTGCGGCTCGCCGAGGAGATGGGCGCCGAGGTGCGCTCCGGCACCGGAGTGAAGCGCATCTTGGTGCGCGAAGGGCGCGTGCGCGGCGTCGAGCTCACCGACGGGACCGTTCTCCCCGCGAGCATCGTCATCAGCACCTCGAGCGTGCGTACCACCGTCAAGCACCTCGTCGGCGAGGAGCACTTCCCGGAAGAGTACGTCGAGCGGGCGCGAAACATAAAGGGCTCATACATCGCCGTGCAGGCGAAAATAGGTCTCAAAAAGAAGCTCGTTGACGTCGGGTGCGTCGTAGGCGGAGTCGGCGAGAAGCTCGATCTCTTCAACCTCGGCACTGGCGACTTGAAGGCGATGTTCAGCGCCGTCGAGCGCGGATGCATTCCCGACGTCGTCCCCTTCTATTGCCCGGTGCCGAGCAACTTCGACGCCTCGCTCGCGCCTCCCGGTCATCAACTGCTCACCGTCTGCGCGGTGGCACCGACCTCCAACGTCGTCCTCGGCGATCCTGGCCCGGCGTGGGAAGAGTCGATGCTTCGAACGCTCGCGCGCGTCGTCCCCGGCCTGATGGAAAACGCGCTCTTCGTCGATCGATTCTCCGTCGAGTTCATCGAGCGCTGGATTGGAAAAGAGTTCGGCCCCGCCGTCTCCACCGGGCAGACGCCGGGACAAGTGGGTCGCTCACGGCCGAAGGTCTACACGCCCATCGCGGGTCTCTATCTCGCGGGCTGTGGCGCGGGTGCGCGCGGCGTCGGCACCGAGCTGGCGGCGGCGAGCGGCCTCGAGTGCGTCGATCGCATCCTCGCCGATCTCGGAAGACCGGTGCCCGCCCCTGCCCCGGCTCGTCCCGAGCACGCCGTCCTCGACTACGCGCGCCGAGCTGCCTACGCCCCGATCTCATGGGCGACGCGGGCACGAACAGGCTGAAAAAGAAGGGCCGCGGTGGGTGTCTCCCTCCGCGGCCCTCTCATCGGCGATCTCGCCGCTTCACGTCATGTCACCTCACGGACTGGTGCAGACGCCGTAGCGCGCATCGTCCGTGAACGCCGTGCAGGTGTAGCCCGTGCCGCGGCATCCGCCGAACTTCGCCGCAGTGCCGGTGGAGTCGCAGAGGTCGAGGCAGTTTCCGAGGATGCCGATGCCAGCCGCGGTGCAGTAGGCGCCGTTCGGACAGGTGTCGGTCCAATCCGGGAGGAGCGTGCACGTCGCCGTGCAGTAGCCACCCGGGTTGCGCAGGGTCGTTCCGCTGCCCGACTGCGGGATGCAGAAGTCGCCGGTGCAGTTGGTGTCCGCAGTGCACGGCTGTCCGATGGCGACGCCCGCGAACGGCGTCGTCACGCACTCACCCGACGGCTTGTCGCAGACGCGGCCGCCTTCGCAGTCGGCGTTGTCGCGGCAGATGCCGAGGATGCACTTCTTCGACGTCGCGCTCGGGTTGCAGACGAGCGAGGCGCGGCACTCGCTGCTCGCCGTGCCGGTGCAGGTCGGTGTGCAGACCAGGGATGGCGAAGCTTCGGCCACCGTGTCCTTCGGACAAGCGGTCGACGCTGCCGAGCGAGTGCAGAGACCATCGGCATAGCCGGCGGCCTTCGCGCAGACCGTCCCCGAGAGGCAATCGGCCGTCGCGCGGCAGATGCTGCCGGGAATTCCTACGCCCGCCGTGGGCGCGGCGCGCTCGAGACCACCCGGAATGCAGGCGCGCGCGCCGTTGCTCTCGCCGCAGAAGAAGCCCTTGGGACAGTCGACGCTGTCCGCGCACTTCTTCAGGCATGCACCGGCAGTGCGACCGCCGCTGAGCGTGAAGTTGCCGAGCGGGCCCGACAAGGTGCCGCTGTCGCCAGCTTCGGCCGTCGTCAGCTCGTTGTTGTCGAACCAGCAGACGCCACCGGCGCCGCAGGTCGTGTCACCGGTCTCGCTGTTGCAGAAGGTTCCGCAGAAGCCGAGCTCGGGGGAAGGCAGCGCGAAGCAGAGACCGCTGAGGCAACCGTTGGCGGTGCCGGCGGGCTGGAGCTGGCAAGCGCCGTAGAGCGCGATCGGCGTCGTCGGCACGCATGCCGAGCCGGAGCAGCTGCTTCCGGTCGGACAGCCGGCCGCGCAACCGACGTCGCTGCAGATGCGGCGCGCGGTGTCGCAAGCGAAGCCCGTCGCGGCGCACGCGTCAGTGCCGGTCGCGGTGCAATCGGGGACGCAAATGCCGACCGAGTGAAGCGCAGCCGGTGAGCCGCTCGAGCGGTAACCGAGGTTCGCACACGACGCGCCCGCGCCGCAGGTGACCGTCGGCGAGTCGCCGCACTTCTTCGAGCAGACCTTGGTCGTGCCGACGCCGGTGGGAACGCAGATGCCGTTTCCGCCTTCGCAGAGCGTCCAATCGCCTTGATCATTGCACGTGTGCGTGCAGACGGGCTGGCCGTAGCTGGTGGCGCACGAACCGGTCTGGCCGGTCGGCGCGGCACACGTCGTCGTCTTGGTACACGCGAGGCCCCACGCGGTGGGAGCGACTGCCGTGTCGGTCGTATCGGCGGTGCCATCGGTCGCGCCGTCGGTGACGATCGCGTCGGTGGAACCGTCGACCTTCGTGTCTCCGGTCGCATCGGTGCCACCTTCGGTGGTCGTCGAGTCACCCGCGGTATCGGTCGGGGTCGCGGTGTCGGTCGGCGTACCGGTGTCGGTCGACGTGCCAGTGTCGTCGCCGCTGCCAGTGTCGACCTTGTTGGTGTCGGGCTTGGTCCCCGTGTCGTCGACCGCGGTGCCGGTGTCGACCGCGCCACCCGTGTCGTCGCCGGTGCCAGTCGCGTCGGACGAACCGCTGCACGCAGCGACGGAGAACGCTTGGAGCGCGACGAGAGACGCGAGCGCGACGCGCATGCCGAGCGTGCTCATTTCACACCGCCGAGGGCTTGCGACTTGGTCTCGAGCGCAGCGCCGGGAACGACTTGTCCGGACTTGTGCAGGTTCGCCTTGAGCGACGCTTCGTCGAGCGCGGGCTGCATCGCCGGCGCGATCGTCTGCGTGTTCTGCGCGTTCGCCTTCATGTCAGGACCGCCGAGAACCTCGGCGAGATCGTTGCCGTACATCGTCTTGAGGCGCTGGCCAGCGGCAGGGTCGACATGGATGGTTTCCATTGCCTGCGGGGCCACGGGCGCGCCTGTCTTCGTCTCGATCGGTGCTCCGGGCTTCTGCTGCCCCTCACATGCCGAGAGGGCCGCGAGCGAAAGCGCCGCGACGGAGATGAATCCGAGTTGCTTGATCATCGAGCACTCCTTTACGTCGAAGTAAGTTCCAGCAAAGTTGCGAAGCAATCTTCGGCTGGACGAAACGCGGCGAAGCTACCTGACTTACAGTCGGCGTGGAGTTCGTTTTCCGAGCGGCGAGGACGGGGCGCACGAATCATTTATTCACCGCGCCCTTCGATCATTTTTGCCGCACGCAGTGCAGACGGACGCGGCCGGATGAAATTCACGTAGCATCCGCGCGGACGACGCGACACTCACGCCGTTTGCGCGATCACGCCGACAAGAGGAGGACACTCTCATGACCGACACGAAGCTCACTCGCCCCGACGGCAGCAGCGTTTCCGGATACCTCGCCGAGCCCACGGGCACCGTGCGCGGCAGTGTCGTGGTGATCCAAGAGTGGTGGGGCGTGAATGCGCAGATCAAGGGCCTCGCCGATCGCTTCGCCGCCGCCGGCTATCGCGCCTTCGCCCCCGATCTCTACGACGGCTTCGTCGCCAAGACCGCCGACGAGGCGAAGCACTCGATGAGCGGGCTCGATTGGGGACGCGCGGTCGGGCTCGTGAAGACGACGATCGAGGCGCTCCGCGACAAGGGCGGCAAGGTCGCCGTCACGGGCTTCTGCATGGGCGGCGCGGTCACGCTCCTCTCGGCGATCAAGCTCGGCGCGGCGTTCGAGGCGGCGATTCCCTTCTACGGAATGCCGCCCGCCGAAGCAGGTGATCCCGGCAGCATCAAGATCCCGGTCCTCGCCCACTTCGCGACCATCGACGACGACTGGTGCACGAAAGAGCGCGTCGACGCCCTCGAAGCGAGCCTGCAGAAGGGCGCCGTCACCGCCAGCGTCCACCGCTACGAGGCGCACCACGCGTTCATGAACGAGACGCGCCCGGAGGTGTACGACGCAGTGGCGGCGAAACTGGCCTGGGATCGCACGCTCGCCTTCCTCAGCGTGACGATCGGCTGACTCTCATCGCGCAGGCGAGCTCACGCCTGCACGTCAGTACTTCCAGTTGAGCCCGACTCCAACCACGTCGGCCTGCGCCGTGTAGCGGCCGCCGTTGATCTTGATCTTCGATTCCGGGTCGGGGTTCTGCTGCGAGCGCACGACGTCGAGGTGGCCAATCGCCGCGTCGTGCGGATCGACGTCGGTGGTGAAGCCGAAGGTGTGCGCGATCACCAGATCGAGCCGCAAATTGTGCTTCTCACCGACGTAGAGCGAACCACCGAGGGCGAGCTGCACCTTGTCGAGATCGACGGTGAGCACCGAGAGGTTCGACGGCGGCACCGCGCTGCGCTCGTAGGAGACTCCGCCGCGGATGGTGAGCGGATAGCCCGCGGCATCGAGCGTGTGCTCGACGCCGGCGTGGACCGAGAAGGTGTCACGGAAGCCCCGCTTCTCTTCGAGCGCACCGACTTGGTACGTCTCGGGGAAGCCGGTGACGCCCTTCAGTTGAATGCCGTTGCCGGTCGGCTCGATCTTGATCGAGTCGTGCATCGACCACGCTTCGTAGAAGAACGCACCCTCGATGCGCGTCGCCTTCTTCTCACCGAAGCGCGTCTCGATGCCGGCGCGGAAGATCGGCGGGAGTCGAAACTTCACGCGCGCGTCCTCACCCTCGACGCTCGCGTTGCGGAAGATCGCCGCCGAAGGGAGCTGGATGGTGGTCTTCGCCGGCGCGTTGACCCAGAACGGCAGCTGGAACATCGCCCCGAGCCGCACCTCGCTGGTCGGGCTGTCGGAGACGATGCCGATGATGCCGAGGTTCCCCGAGGGCGCGAAAATGGGCCCCGCTTTGATCGACGTGACCCCGTCGTAGTCGGGCTGCTCGGAGTTGCAGACGAAACGATCGGGCGGACACGCGGTAATCGCTTTGCGCGCCACGAAGTTGCCGGTGAGCATCTGCACGCCGAAGCCGATGGCGACATGCTCGGTCGGCCGATAGGCGGCGTTGAGCGTGAGCACCGCGAGCGCCGAGCCGTTGAGCGTCGTCAGCGAGTAGCGCTGCGGGGCCGGCACGTTGCGCCCACCGAAGGCCAGCTGGTTCTCCGGATAGGTGGTGAGCGCGCTGTACGGCGCGAGGACGCCGAAGGCGAAATTCCAGTCCTTCGCGCCGAGCGAGTTGGAGATCGCCAGCGTCGGCAGCGGGAGCAGCGGCGAGGTGCCGTTCACCTCCGGAAAGTAGTTGGCGCCCTGCGTCGTCTCGGAGCCGTCCGGGTTCTGCACCACCGTGCGACGTTGGAACGACGATCCGAAGCGGAGCCAGCTGGCATCGGCGAGCAAGCTGTCACCGGCGAAGGCGACGCCGGCCGGGTTGTACCAGAGCGCTCCGAGATCGTCGGCGCCGGCGACGAACGCACCGGCGCGACCGACTGGGCGCACGCCGCGATCGGAGAAGTAGAGACCTGCCGCCGGCGCGAGGGACGTCGCCGCGAGCGACGCCGCGATGGTGATCGCGAAAATGCCTTTTTTCATGATGGATCGAGCACCGAAGATGAGAGGTTGCCTGTGCAGACGCCTGAGCGGACGACGGGGCGTCGCGATGCCTACTGCTCGATGTTGCGGTGCTTCACGATGTAATAGAACTGCTCCATGCCGCGGTACGGATCGATGAGGAAGTCCTCGATCGTCTTCGTCACCGCGCCGTAGTCCTCGGGGCCGAAGGCATCGGTCGAGGTCGCGTCGACGCGGTTGACGTCGGTGATGCAGTCGATCACCACCTCGATCGGCGACGGCCGGCCTGCCCCCATCGGGGTGACCGCGTTGGCCATCACCTTGGAGACGATGCGCCGCCCGGCGTGCGCGTTCTTCCACGAGTCGCTGGTCTCGATGTCGCGCAGCCGCTCGATCATGTCCATCGAGCGCTTCATCGCCCCGTCGGGCGCCGAGCCGGTGGCGAGCGAGTGGTAAATCGGCACCATGTCGGCGTCGTCGGCGAGGACCTGGAGGAAGTCCTGCGTCGTCGTCACCAACGTGGTGAGCGCGTCGTTGGTGCTCCCCTTGTCGGCGAGATACGTCAGCAAGTCACCGAGCGCCTGCCGTGACACCGGATCGGCGTAGAGCCGCTCTTGGAGATCGAACGCCGAAGCGAACGTCGGACCGGAGACCGACTCGCTGAAGCTCTTCCAGAGGCCCGTCTTCGTCCAGGTGCCGAGGTCGCCCTTGGCTTTGTGCTCCTCGACGCGGTCTTCGATGATGTCGACGGTGATCGGGATCGCCGCTGCGATCGCCGTGTTTTTCAGCTGTGATTTCGCCGGATCGCCGCCGACGGCCTCGACCGCGAGGAACTGATCGACGAGCTTGCTGCGCGCCGCCTTCCACGTGGTGTGGTCCTTCTCGCCGTCGGGCCCGACCCACGAAGCGTCGAAGCGATTGAGCGCGTTGGCGAAGAGATAGAACGGCGTCGTCTGATCGATCTTGCGACCGTCGTTGGTCGTCGTCGCGGTGGCGCCGCCGCGATCGGTGAGCACGAGCCCCTTCGAATTGTTGGGGTTGATGAGGTCGTTCACCAGCGACACCATCACGTCGGTGCCCGAGGAGCCGCGAATGGTCATCCCCTTCGTCACCGTCGTCAGCGACGCCAGCGCGGGGATGATGTCGGTGGCGAAGACCTCGGAGATGAGCTTCTCGAACTGACGGACGTTGTCGCCGTAGCAGTACTTCGGGTTCGTCGCCGGCGTGCCCGTCTTGTCGCAGCGGACCGGCTCTTTGCCTTGCGACCAGTGCGTGTGCATCGCGCTGACGAGCCCGATGAAGAGCTGCTCGCGGCCCGTCTTGTCGGCGCCGCGCTTCTTCACGAACGGCAGCACCACCGGACGAAGCGCCTTGAGCGCGTCGAAGTACTCGCCCATGAAGATGGTCGCCTTCTGACGCTGATTCATCAAATCGGCAGGCGAGGCGCAGGTGCGGTGCGAGGTCGACGCGTCGGTGATCGGACAGACGTTCGAAGGAATCGGCGCCGTCAGATCGTTGATGAACTTGTTGGGGTTCCGCCACATCACGAGGCGGTTGAGCGCGCTCGTCGTCGGCACCTGCTTGAGGCCTGCAATCCCCGAGCTCTGTTCGAGGATGTTGTCGACGGCGTTGTCGCCGAGGATCGACTTCATCACCGAGACGACGCTGTCGTGCACCGGCAACTCGCCGCGCGCGTGGCCGGTGGCCTCGTTGATGCCACCGGCGATGCAGTTGATGTAGAAAACGGAAAGATCGGGAACGTCGAGGACGCCGCACTCGGGATACGTACCCGTGAGTGGTAGCGATACGGGAATCGTGATCGGCCCCACGCTGATCTTCGTATTGATTGTCGCGCCCGGCTTGTTGCACGCACGCACGCCGTAAGCGTCGTGGATGAGCGAGGCGAAGCGCTGGAAGAGGCTGCGGTTGTCGCCGTTGTCGGCCGTCGTCAAATCGACCGCGAGGCCGGGATCGGCAAGGGTGCCGCTCTTGCTGACGTTGTAGGACGGCTTGTTGATGGCCGCGCACTTCGCGTCAGGGTGCGAGCCCGCGGCCCAACACGTATCGGCGCCAGGATCGTAGTCGAGCTGATCCTTGTTGGCGAAGAACGAGTTCATTCCCTTGGCGAGGAGCTGCACGTCGGGATCGGAGAGAGACTCCAGCACGTCGTGAAGAAGATCGGGCTCCTGCGCGATTTGGATCGCGACCGCGATGACGTCGTCCCAGAGGCCGCTCTTGGCATCGAGGATGACCGCCGCGTACTCCGGCTTGTTGGCGATCTCCCTGATTTTCAGGGCTGCGCCGAGGATGCGCGCCGCCTCACGAGGGTGATCGCGGAAGAGCTGCCGCGTGAGCTCGAAGTAGTCGCCCGCCTTGGGAAACTCGAAGAAGCGCGCGGCGGCGTAGACGAGCTCGGTGAACGCAGCGTTGTCACCGTCGTACTTTCGGTACTTGACCGTCGTCTTCGAACCATCCGAGAGCACGTAGTCGCGACCATCGGGGCCGAGCGTGCGATCGGTCTTGTCGGCGGGGCTGCGCGGCCCGAAGAGATACGTGGCCGCGTGGGCGAGATCGAGGAGCGCGCCATTCTTCGGATCGGCGAGCGTCTTCACGTCGACGAGCGCCGAGTGGAGCATCGTCTTCGAGGCGTCACCGTACTTGTAGACGGCCGCGCCGCCGGCGGTCGTGAGGGCGCGACCGAGCGGATCGCGCGGGGACCCATCCTTGCTGGTGCCGGCATAGAACGGCACCGGGAACGGCGTCGGCACGGGCAGCGGCTTGCCCGTTTTTGCGAGGAATCTGCCTGATTCGTCGACGACCGGGAGCCCATCCTTGTCGGTGTTGGCGTCGGTCGGAAGAATGGCGAAGGTCGCGTAGCCACGCGTGTCGCGAAGCAAATAGGGCAGCGTCGGCGACGAGCCACCGAGCCCGTCGCGCGCATAGACGTCGAGCCACGTCGCCGGATAGGCAGCCGCCGAGAGGTCACCCTTGAGCGGCGCCGCATCGACGAGGACGTTGCGGAGGATCTCGCTCGTCAGCTTCGGCCTCGCGCCGAGCACGCCGGAGAAGCGATCCGCGTACTTGGCGATCGGCACCCGCGCCGGCGGCACCACCGACGAATCGAACTCGGCCTGCACGACCTCGAGGAGCTTGCGCAGCTCGGGCTCGGCGTCACCACCCGGTCCGAGCTTGGAGATCGCCGTGTCGACCATCGTGTCGAGCTTCGGATAGGCCAGCATCGGCCGCGCGACGCCGACGCCGATGGGCGTGTTGCGATACCCCTTACGCCCGCCGAGCCGCGCCAGCGCCGCCTGCACGTCCTTCGCGCGCTTGGTCTTCGCCACCCGCGCGGCGATCTCTTCGGCGGTCTCGTTCGGCTTGCCGAGGGCGTTGAAGCCGATCGAATCCATGATTCCGGCGAGCGTCTTCGTCGCCTCGGGGATCGTGTCGTCGTCGTAGAGCGGGACGATTTCCTTGAGGAGATCGCTCAGATCCGCGTGGAGCGAGTCCTTGTCGGGAAACATGAAATTGAGCGCTTCGACGAGGTCCTTGCGATAGCGGACCATCACCGCGAGGCGGGGGGGCATCGCGCCGTCCAGCGGATCGAAGGCGGAGGCGTAGGTGCCGTCGTCGGCTGCGTGGCAGACCGCGTGCGAATAGCGCCCCTCGATGTCCGCCGGGTTCTCGCTCGCGGCGACGCGATCGCAGAACACCGAATAGATGTCGTCGCCGAGCGAGACCTGCTTGCTCGACACCTTCTGCGGCTGGAAGTCGTCGGCACACCCGCCGACGAAGCTCGAGCCGACGGTCAGTGCGACGAGCGCAGCCCCACGGACGGACCCAAAGAAAAAGCGACGCATCAGCCCCTCTACTCCTCTCGAGCGAGCCTCGTGATCGCCGATCGTCGATCGCGTACGCCCGCCCGCTGCCCTCACGGTCGCCCGCGCTGGCTCGTACTCGTCCGCGGCTGCCCAATGCCGCGGTGCGTCTTCGAGTGTAGCAAACGCAAGGAGACAATCATCGCTGAATCGCCATTCAGAGTCCGACGTCCGTTCGAGATTCACGCCGCACCTTATTTTTGAGCACAATCGTGCGATCGCGCCCGGCCACGTGATACGTGGTGACACAGGCGCTGCAGCAGGTGACTGGCCACTAGCGAGACGTGAGTCGACGCGACCGCTCTTGAGCGGAGAGGCCGACAACGCTAACGGCGCAGCTCCATGACCACTCCTGCGCTCCCCTCCGTCGACGTTTCGAACCTCAAGACCTTCGGTGTCATCGGTGCCGGCCAGATGGGCCTCGGCATCGCCCAGGTCGCCGCGCAGGTCGGCCTCGACGTGGTCATCCTCGATGCCACCGCCGAGCTCGCCGAGAAGGGCCGGAAGAAGATGGGGGCCTCGCTCGATCGCTTGGTCGAGAAGGGCAAGCTCACCGGCGAACAGCGCGACGCGCTGATGTCGCGCGTGCGGGTCGCCAACAACGCCTCGGATCTCGCACCCTGCGACATCGTCGTCGAGGCGGCGACCGAGAACACCGACGTGAAGATTCGCCTCTTCCAGGCGGCTGACGCGGCGATGAAGCCGGGCGCCATCCTCGCGTCCAACACCAGCTCCATCTCCATCACCAAGTTGGCTGGCGCCACCAAGCGTCCCGAGCTCGTCGCCGGCATGCACTTCATGAATCCGGTGCCGGTGATGAAGCTCTGCGAGATCGTCCGCGGCGTGCAGTCGAGCGACAACACGATCGCCATCCTGACGACGATCGCGCAGAAGATGGGCAAGACGACGATTCAGTCGAAGGACATCCCCGGCTTCCTCGTCAACCGCATGCTCATCCCCTTCCTCAACGAGGCGTGCTTCGCGCTTCAGGAAGGCGTCGGTTCACCGGAAGATCTCGACCTCGCCGGCAAGCTCGGCCTCAACCACCCGATGGGTCCCCTCGAGCTCGCCGATTTGATCGGCCTCGACACCTGCCTCGCGATCGCCGAGGTGCTCCACAAGGAGTTCGGCGACACCAAGTATCGCCCCTCGTCGATCTTGAAGAACCTCGTCGCCGCCGGCTGGCTCGGCCGTAAGACGGGGCGCGGCTTCTACGTGTACGACGACAAAGGGAACAAGCAGCACAGCGCGATTTGATGAAGCTTCGGCAACCGAGCGAAGCGAGATTGACCGAAGCGGCCAAAGTTGCGCAGCAATCTTTGGCGAACGCGAAGGCTGAGTCGCGCAACTGCGTAATCCCGTACACGGATTGACGGTCTTTCCCACGAGAAGTACTTCACCTCCCGGGACGGGGGCACCTCGTTCCTTTTTTGCATACCTGTCGGCTCTCCGAGGAGGCCCCCGATGTCGTCGTCGAAAACGCGTGTGACCCCCAGCTCCAACGTCAGCAAAGCAAAGAAGCTCCGCGAGCGTCTCGCCAAGCCCGGACCGGTGCTCGTCGCCGGTGCCCACCACGGTCTCTCTGGTGTCCTCGTCGAGCGCGCTGGCTTCGATGCCATCTGGGCGAGCGGCTTCGAGATCAGCGCTTCGTTCGCCGTCCCCGACGCGAACATCCTGACGATGGGCGAGAACGTCGCCGTCGCCGAAGCGATCGACCGCGTGACCGGCATCCCCGTCATCGCCGACTGCGACAACGGCTTCGGCAACGCCATCAACGTCATCCGCACCGTGCAGGCCTACGAGCGCGCCGGCATCGCCGCCATCTGCATGGAAGACAACATCTTCCCCAAGCGCTGCTCGTTCTACTCGGGCGTGAAGCGCGAGCTCGAGAGCGCCGAAGAGTTCGCCGGGAAAATCCGCGCCGCCAAGGACGCGCAGCGCGACGAAGACTTCACCATCATCGCCCGCACCGAGGCGCTCATCGCCGGCTGGGGGATGGACGAAGCGCTCGACCGCGCTCGTCGCTACGCGCAAGCCGGCGCCGATCTCTGCCTCATCCACAGCAAGAGCAAGAAGCCCGACGAGGTCCTCGCCTTCGCCAAGGCGTGGAAAGAGCTCGCCACCGGCGTGCCGCTCGTCTACGTGCCGACGATCTACAAAGACACCACCGCCGAAGAGCTCCACGAGGCGGGCTTCAAGGTCGTCATCTACGCGAACCACGCGCTCCGCTCGTCGATCAAGGCGATGCGCACCACCCTCGGCAACATCGCCAAGCAGCACAAGGCTGCGGCCGCCGACGCCGACATCGTCTCGCTCGAAGAGGTCTACGAGCTCGTCGGCGTCAACCTGATGAAAGATCAGGAAGGCGCCTTCCTCCCCGCCGGGGGTGAACGCGTCAACGCGATCGTCCTCGCCGCGGGTTCGGGCAAGGCCGTCGGCCCGATTGGCGCCGAGATCCCCAAGGCGATGCTCGACCTCAAGGGCAAGTCGATCCTCGAGCGTCAGGTGGCGACCCTCAACGCGGTCAACATCAAGGACATCGCCGTCGTCCGCGGCTTCAAGGCCGAGAAGATCAACCTCCCCAACCTCAAGTACTACGAGAACACCGAGTACGAGACGACGGGTGAGGCCATCTCGCTCCTCAAGGCAGCCGCCGAGCTGACCGCGCCGGCGAAGAAAGACGCCACCGAGCAGCGCCGCTCGCTCGTCCTCTACGGCGACATCCTCTTCGATCGCGCCCTCGTCGAGAAGCTGATCACCGCCGACGCGGACATCGCCATCCTCGTCGATCGCACGCTGGCGACCGAGTCCACCAAGGCCGAGCTCGAGGGGCGCCCGCGCCTCGATCTCGTCCAGCTCGCTACCGCACCGCAAGCCGGACCGCGCGCGATCAGCAGCGAAGAGCTGCCGACGGTGAAGAAGATCGGCCAGCAGATCCCTCTCACCGACGCGCACGCCGAGTTCGTGGGGATGATCATGATGACCGACGTCGGAGCGCGAAAGCTCCTCGAGGTCTACCAGCGCGCGCTCGAGACCGGCGCCGGCAAGCGCTTCCAGGAAGCGGCCGACCCGAAGCGCGCAGCCCTCACCGACATCGTCCAGGCGCTCGTCGAAGCGAAGGACGCCGGCATCGAAGTGAAGGCCGTCGAGACCTTCAAGGGCTGGATGGAAGTCGACACCTTCGAGGACTACCAGCGCGCCTGGGCAGCCGTGAAAGGCTGATCGACGAGCTCGAAGGCTTCGAAACGAGGACGGGGAGACGCCAGCCAGCGCCTCCCCGTTTTTCTTTGTCGGCAGGGCGACTTACGCCGTCGACCTTGCTCGAATTCTCGCTGCGAATCAGCTGTTCTTGATGGTCGCGAGGGCGACCTTGAACTTGGCCGAGTCGAACTTGCACTTGCCGTCGACGCCGCTGCAAACGCCGAACTTGAGCGAGCCCGTGAGCTCGGCGGTCTCGGGCTTGTCGACGAGGAGCTTGGCGAGGAAGTGCAACTCTTTGCATTCTTTGACTTCTTTGCCCTCCTTGTCCTTGACGACTTCGCACTTGTCGAGCTTCCAAGCCGGATCGTCCTTCGGATACTTCTCTTTCTCGAGCTTGACGTCTTGCACCTTGGTCGCCGCGAAGCCGTACGGATAGGCGTCGTTGACGTGCCAGTTGCCGGAGGACGTGAGCACGACCTCCATCGTCCAAGACTTGTCCTTGTCGGTGGCCTTCGGCTTCTTGACCGTGACCTCCGCCTTCCACTCATCGCCCTTGTCGGTGAGCCCGAGAACTTTGTCCGGCTTCTTCTCTTCACCGGGTGTGCCCCCTGCCCCGAGCGGCGAGGCGTTGACGTCAGAACGCCCGCAGCCGGACGTGCCAGCAGCAAAACCGAGGGCGGAGGCGAGGAGGGTCAGGGCAGCGAGCTTCATGACTTTCACGAGCGGTTCTCCGGCGTGGGGCTACTGGGGGACGGACGGTCGGGGCGTTCGACACATTCAGTGGGCAAAATACGGCTCGCCTCGAGCGCCGTGCCCTCTTGGATGTCACGTCGGCGCGGCTGTTTCGGCCGATCCGTGCGATGCGTCTGGTTTGGCGTCGAATCGTCCAGGACGGCTCACAGACTCAGAACGGAATGTCGTCGTCGTCGCCACCGCCACCACCGCCGCCCGACGGGACGAAGTCGTCATCCGCCGGGGGAGCGCTGCGACCGCCACCACCGCCGCCGCCGCCGCCAGCTGGGGCTCCGCCGCCACCGCCACCTGAACCGCCGCGATTGCGATCGTAGCTAGGGCGCTCGGCGCGGAAGCCACCGCCACGTTCGGAGCCCCCGCCACCACCGCCGCCAGCGCCGCCGCCGCCACCCGCGTCGTCACGCATCGCTCCACCGCCGCGGCCGCCCGTGAGGATGACGTTGTTGGCGATGATGTCCGTCTTCCAGACCTTCTGCCCATCCTTCTCGTAGCTCGAGGTCTGCAGCCTTCCCTCGATGAAGATGGTGGAGCCCTTGGTGAGGATCTTCTGCAGCGCCTCGGCGCGCTTTCCGAAGAGGACGACGTTGTGCCAGTCGGTCCGCTCTTTGCGCTCGTTGGTGCGCTTGTCGAAATAGCTCTCGGTGGTCGCGAGGCGCAGGCGGAGGACTGCTTGATCAGCCCCTTGGCCGAACCGCAGATCGGGGTCGGCGCCGAGATTTCCCAGAAGCATGACGCGGTTCAAACCTTCAGCCATCGACGAGGCCTCCTGCACGTTTCTCGATCACGTTCGCCAAGAATTGCTGCGCAACTCAGCCTCCGGGCCTACGCCCCTCACTTGCGGGGAGCAACCGTCGGCCGCGTCCAAACCGTCTGCGCCGGCGCTCACGCGGACCTGTCGGCGCAGTGACCGCGCCTGCCGGTTTCACCGAAGCACGATGATGCTCCATTGCGGTCCTGCTGCGTTCGTTTCGGCGGCGACGACCTGGCCGAGCGACGCAGCGACGTCTCGATGGGCGTCTCCCCAGGTGAGCATGTAGCGCGCGTCGCCGAGCCGAGCTCGCAGCGCCGAGACGTCGCCGAACGACGAAGGCACCTTCGGCTTGCGCGGGTCCTGCTCGCGATCGACCACGACGTCGACCGGACGCGCAAAGGCTGCGATCACTGCGTAATAACCATAATCTGGTGAACCACCCTCGAGATCGCGCGTGTCGACGAGGACGCGTTCTCCTCGTGGAACTCGAGCCGCGAGCGCGCGACCGGCGGCGACTTCGCGCGCACGAACCGCGTTGTCGTACCAAGGAATCGACTTGTGCACGCGGAACACCGTCCACGTGAGGAACGTCACCGCCGAGAGGCTCGCGAGCGCCGCCCACCGCGCTCGTGGCAACTGCGCGAGGTAGGCGCCGAGATGATCGATCGCCGCGCAGACGACGACGATCGAGGGACCGAGCAGCGCCCGCTCCGGATGATGCGTCGGCGCTCCATCACGAATGTCGCCCGCGATGAGGAGCGCGAGCTGCACGCTGCAGAGGATGAGAGGCCGCCGCCATGCCGTGGTCTGCTCGAAGTCCTCGGCTGGGAGATGAATGTCGACGCCGTGATCAACGCGCTTGCGACGCAAGGTCCACCACGCAGCGAGCCCAGCGACCCCCAGCGCGACGACCTCGCGGAGCTCTTCGAGCGTACGAATCGGATAGCCGAAGACGCGTCGCCAGAGCGGAGACTCTTCGCCGAGCGCGCGACGATAGCTGCGGACCAAGCCGAGATAGCGAAACGCGTCGTGATAGACGAAGTGCTGCCACAGCGTCCACGCCGCCGGCGCGAAGAGCGCGAGCGCCGCTGCGAGGCCGAAGAGCCGACAATCTCGGACGTTTTCGCGACCACGCGCCCGGTATGCATCGAAGATGCAGAGCCCGGCGAAGACGAGCGTCGTCGGCCACGCGTCGTATCGTGAGAGGCAACTGGCGGTCAGCGCAGCCGCGCCGTACAGGCGAAGTGTCGCGCGCGTCGATGCCAGCGACATCGCGGAGGCGGCCGCGAGCGCGACCGCGAACGACTCCGGCACGGTGGCGACGGCGAGCTGCATCCCCCACGGCATGAAGGCCATCACCGCAGCCACCGCCACGACCTTGCGCGCGTGCATCCCGATCGCCAGCGCCATCATCGCCACGAGCGCGCTGGCGATCGCAGCGAAAAGCACCGAGAGCGTCCGCGCTGTCGAGAGACTCGATCCGACGACGCGCATCGCCCCGCCGAGTAGCCAGAAAGGGAGCGGCAACCAGCTCGTGCCCGTGGGATCGACGTGTGGCTCTCGCGCGAATTTCTGGGCGATCACGACGCGCGCGAAGTCGTCGTCACTGACCGCGACGAAGCCGAGCGCCGACACAAGCAGGGCGCCGACGACGCGGAGCACGGCCGCCAGCGAAATTACGCCGAACGTCGTACCGACGCGGTGGGCGCGCTTGGCCGAGGGCGACACCAGAGCTCGCGGGGCGCGGACTCAGTGCGAAACGGAGCCGCTCGGCGCAGGAGCCGGCGCCGGAACCACGGTCGTCGAAGAGGTCGGCGCCGTCTCCACGGGAACGGGAACGGGCGCGGCGGTGGACGTCGTCATCACCGGCGGAGGGGGCGGCGGCGCGGTCATCGTCGGAGGTGCGCTGGCGGACGTCGAAGCGCTCGCGGAGACCGCGCCGATGTAGAGCGCCTGCGCTGCTTCCTCGTACTTCGAGGGCCCCTTCTGCGAGGCGAGGCCGGCGAGGATGATGGACGTGAACATGAAGGTGAAGGCCGCGCCTTCGGTGAGCTTCGTCAGGAAGTTTCCCGCGCCCGCGCCGCCGAAGACCTGCTGGCTCGCGCCACCGAATGCCGCACCCATGCCACCGCCGCGGCCCTGCTGGAGAAGGATGACCAGGACGAGGAACGCGCAGACGAGGATGTGGATGATGGTGACGAGGATGGTCATGGGAGCTGGGCGGCAGACGCGACGGTCGCGCGGACCTACGCCGAAAGGCGCGGGAACGGAAGTGATTGCGCGATTTTCGGGTGAATTTCCACGGATCCGCCGACGGCGGGACGTGGGTATGTGAACTTTCTCGTGCCCCGGCCTCAGGAAGCCGGACGGGCAGCGCGCAAGATGGCGCCGAAGCCGTCGGCGTCAAGGGAGGCCCCACCGACCAGCGCACCATCGATGTCGAGTTGCGAGAGGAGCTCGGCCGAGTTCTCCGGCTTGACGCTCCCGCCGTAGAGGATGCGCGTGCGCGCCGCGAGCGCACCATCGCGCTGGGAAAGGGTGGCGCGGATGGCTGCGTGGACCTCTTGCGCGTCGGCCGAGGTCGCCACCTTGCCCGTTCCGATCGCCCAGACAGGCTCATAAGCGAGGACCGCCGCGCCGAGCGCACGCCCGAGCGGCTCGAGGACCGCCCTCACTTGGCGGAGGACGACGTCGAGCGTTCGGCCTGCCGTTCGCTCTTCCAGAGTCTCGCCGACGCAGACGATGGGATGGAGCCCACCGACGATGGCCGCGAGCGTCTTCTTGGCGACGAGCTCGTCGGTCTCGCCGAAGAGCTGCCGACGTTCGCTGTGACCGACAATCACCCAGCGACAGCCCGCCTCGACGAGCATCGGTGCGCTCACCTCCCCAGTGAACGCCCCCTTGGCCTCGATGTGGAGGTTCTGACCAGCGACGCCGATCGGCGCACGTCCGCGTCGCTGCGCGACCTCTTCGACCGCGTGGGCCACCGCCGCCAACGCGGTGAATGGCGGGGCGACGACGACCTCGATTCCAGCCGTTTCACAGGCGATTTCAGCGACGCTCGCCGCGAGGACGACCCCCGAGACGCCGCCGTGGTTCATCTTCCAATTGCCCGCGATCAGCGGGACGCGGATCGCATCCATGATGGTCGTCGACTCTTTTCAGGTTGGTTCAAGTGGGGAGAGAAGCGCCGCGGAGAGCCTCGACGCCGGGAAGCTTCTTGCCTTCGAGGAGCTCGAGGGACGCGCCGCCACCGGTGGAGATGTGCGAGATGCGCGAGGCGATGTCTCCGCCCGCTGCGACCACTGCGGCCGCAGAGTCTCCGCCGCCGATGACGCTGAAGGCTTTCGAATCGGCGATCGCCGCTGCGACGCCGAATGTCCCCTGACTGAACGGCGCCTTCTCGAAGAGCCCTAGCGGCCCGTTCCAGAGGATGGTCTTGGCGTTCGCGAAGTGCTTACAGAAGAGCGCCACCGTCTTCGGACCGATGTCGAGCGCCATCGTCCCGGCGGGGATGGCGGCGACGTCGACCACGGTGCCTTCGGCAGCATCGAGCGAGCGCGCCACGACGACGTCGACCGGCAGCACCAACTCGACCGTTCGACCGCCGCGTCCGCTGCGCGCCTTGTCGAGGATGGTACGGGCGAGCGGCAGCTTGTCGCTCTCGACCTTGGAGGCGGCGACATCGACGCCACGCGCAGCGAGGAACGTGTTGGCCATCGCGCCACCGACGAGGAGCACGTCGACGCGCTCGAGAAGCGCCTCGATGACCTCGATCTTGTCGCTCACCTTCGACCCTCCGAGGATCGCCACATAGGGCTTCTCCGGCGCCTCCAGGAGCTTGCTGAGAGCCTTGATTTCCTTGGTCAAAAGGTAGCCGGCGCCGCGCTCGGCGATCAGCCGGGGGAGGGCGTGGACGCTGGCGTGCGCGCGGTGCGAGGCGCCGAACGCGTCGTCGAGATAGACGTCGGCGAGCTCGGCGAGCTTGCGCGCGAAGCCGTCGTCGTCCTTCTCCTCCTCGGCGTGGAAGCGGAGGTTCTCGAGGAGGCAGATCTGACCTGCTCGCAGATCGCGAACGACGCGCCTCGCAGCCTCACCGATGCAGTCGTCGGGGAGATGCACCTCGATGCCGTCGAGGAGCTCGGAGAGCCGCGCACCAACAGGCTCGAGCGAGAGCTTCGAGTTGTCTTTTCCGGGCTTCGGCCGACCGAGGTGCGACGCGAGAATCACGCGTCCGCCCTTCTCGATCACCTTCTTGATGGTCGGCAGAGCCTCGCGGATGCGCGTGTCGTCGGAGACGCTGCCGTCTTCACCGAGAGGACAGTTGAAGTCGACTCGGATGAAGACGCGGCGATCCTGCAGCGTCAGCTCGTCGATCGTCAGTACGCCGTCGAGCATGCCCATGGTGTGTTCTCCGTTCCGTTTGCGTCGTCGAGTGCGTGCGTCGAGTCGTGCGCCGCTCAGAGCTTGGCGGCGATGAGCTTCGCCAGATCGACCATGCGGTGCGAGAAGCCCATCTCGTTGTCGTACCAAGCCTGCACCGCGACGAGCTGATCGCCGATCACCTGCGTGAGCTTGGAGTCGACCGTCGACGAATGGCGGTCGCCGATGAAATCGCTGGAGACGAGCTCTTCGGTGGTGAACCCGAGGATGCCGGCGAGCGGACCTTCGGCAGCAGCTTGGAACGCAGCGTTCACCGCATCGCGGTTCGTCGCCTTGTCGACCTGGACCACGAGCGAGACGACCGAGACGTCGGGCGTGGGGACGCGAATGGCGAGCCCGTCGAGCTTGCCCTTGAGCTGCGGGAGCACGAGGCCGATCGCCTTGGCCGCGCCTGTCGAAGTCGGGATCATCGACAAGGCCGCGGCGCGCGCGCGACGCAGATCTTTGTGCGGGAGATCGAGCACCATTTGGTCGTTGGTGTAGCTGTGAATGGTCGTCATCTGGCCACGGAGAATTCCGTAGTTCTCGTCGATGACCTTGGCGACCGGCGCGAGGCAGTTGGTGGTGCACGACGCGTTCGAGACGATGTGGTGCTTCTGCGGGTCGTACTCGTGCGCGTTGATGCCGACGCAGAACGTGGCGTCGATGTCCTTCTCGCCCGGCGCCGAGATGATGACCTTCTTCGCCCCCGCGGCGAGGTGGGCCTGGCACCCCTTCTGATCGCGGAAATGGCCCGTGCACTCGAGGACGACCTGCACGCCGAGCTCTTTCCAGGGGAGCTTCGCCGGGTCCTTCTCGGCGGTGACCTTGACGATCTTGTCGCCGATCTGGATGCCCCCCTCGACGACCTTCACCTCGAACGGCGCGCGGCGGTGGATGGAGTCGTGACGGAGCAAATGCGCCAGAGTCTTCGGATCGGTCAGGTCGTTGATGGCCACGACGTCGAGAGAGGTCTCGCTGCGCTCCATCATCGCTCGGACGATGCAACGACCGATGCGTCCGAACCCGTTGATCGCGATTTTCGTGGCCATGTCATGCTCCGTTCCGGGGCCATGCGGCCCGCTGATCCGCGCAGCACAGACAGCGCTGCAGGTCGCCCGACCGGCGATGAAAGGGGCCGGACGCTAGACGGGCCCCCGGAACGCCGCAAGCACGGCGAACATGAGCACGAACGAGGTGCGCGGGACTGCTCAGGAGGCGGTGGTCGAGGTCGCGCTCGAGGTCGACGTCGACTCGAGCGCGGGCCTGGCCAGCTGCGGCTGGATGGTGCGCGCAAAATGCGCCACCCAGTCGATGTACGCCGCAAGTCGGCCTCGCCCCGCATCGGTCAGCCGGTACTGCGAGAGCCGCCGACGACCGTCGAAGGTCCGCTCCACGCTGATGACCGATTCGTTCTCCAGAGCACGCAGATGCGCACTGAGGTTTCCATCGGAGAGCCCTAGCTCGTCACATAACAGGCGGAAGCTGACCCCCGGCTGACGGGCGATCACGCCGACGATTTCGAGGCGCGGGTGTGCAAAGAGCCGTGCGTCCATGGGAATTTTGGTGCACTGCTCAGTTGCCATGGGGTGGTTCACCATTTCCAGGTGCGCGTCGTCGGCCCGGTGTGGGCGTCGCCGAGCGCAAGCACGGTCACGATACCCTAAATCCACAACTCAACCAAATCATGTGATTCGTTGCAGATGCGCAATGCGGATAGTATGGACTATGCGCGCCTGCCGTCTTCATAGGGTCCGCGAAAATACGCGGAGCTTCCGCAGAAGCGCTCGACCGAACCCTTGGATGCGGGAGAGGTCGTCGACGCTTCGAAAGCGTCCAAGGCGGAGCCTCAGCGCAAGGATGGCGCGAGCCCGGGTCGGCCCGATCCCCGGCAAACGCCTCAGCTGCGCTTCGTCGGCGTGGTTGAGATCGACGATCACCGCGCCGTCGGCCAGCTGTTCGACGGCGGAGACGTCGGCGACGACCGCGTCGGCAACTTCATTGGAGACCGAGATTTCGGCTGCGGCGTCGCTGGTTGGCGCGCTCGCTGGGGGCGCGAGAGGCGCCGCGTTGGCGACCGACGAAGGCTGGCCGCGCGTGAAGAAGTGACCGAGTAGCGCCAGCATCACGAGGGCGATCGGCAGGGCAAGCCAGAGCTTGAGACGGGCTTGACGAGGCTGGGACGGACGAGCGGTGCTGGACATGGGGCGACTCCGTTCCTGGGCGAGAATCCCGAGAGACGACAAAGAACCAAAAATCCGCCGAGGCGTGAGCGCGCGAGAAAAA
>JANYDK010000134.1 GCA_025363655.1 Deltaproteobacteria bacterium
GGCGGAGGATACAGCTGTGCGGATCATAGAGCATCCGCGGCGTATGACCCTCGCCCGAGCTGGCCAGGGCTCATCGACACTGCGGGAAAGCCCTGATTTTTCGACGAATCCGACCTATTTGGTCGGGGCGAGAGGATTTGAACCTCCGACCCCCTGGTCCCGAACCAGGTGCGCTACCAGGCTGCGCTACGCCCCGTCAGGCTCCGAAGAACCTTCCTCCCGAAAGAGGGTGCGCAAGCTCTCATGCCATGACCCCAGCTGTCAACACGTCCAGCGGTCATGCATCCAAATCCATCGCGTGGGGTCCTGACGAATCGCCTCGCCGACCTGCTGCGCGATCGTCCTGGTCAGCGAAATTACCTGTTCTTCGCTGATTTCTCGCATCGGCGGCGCAGCGCCACGGAGGAGTCGGGCCTCGACCGCTTCGCGCCCGGCGATCGCCAAGACGATCGGAGCACCCGTTCGCAACGCTAGGCGGGCAGGGGCGGTCACGGCCTTCGCCGGATGTCCGAGGAACAGCACCGTCGTCGAGGTCGCGCGCGTCTGCAAATCGACGAGGAACCCGGCGAGCTCGTTGCGCTTGAGGGCCCGCAGGAGCGCGATCGGCGTCGCCGCGCCATCACGATCGACCGCACGCACGCCACGCGACGTCCGCAGCTTCGAGAGCACGTCGCGTTCGAGGCGCGGATCGTAGCTCGGCTTCACGGGCGTGGTCAGCGGCAGCCCGGACTCGACGAGGAGGGCCGCCATCCGCTCCCACGCGCCGAAGTGTGCCGTGACGAGGACGACGCCACGTCCATGCACGCGCGCTTCGGCGAAGACCGCAGCGGCGGCGTCGGGCATCGCCAAACTTCGAGCCGCGCGCTCGCTCGTTCGGAAGAGCGTCACGGTGTCGCCGAGGAGCCCGCCGAGCTCGACGAAGCACGCACGAGCCTTCACGCGAGCTTCACGAGACGGCAGCTCGAGGACGCGCTCGAGGTTGCCGATCGCCGTCCGTCGCGCACTCGCCGCGAAAAAGTAGACGAAGAACCCGACGAGCCGTCCGAGCGGAGACAACCAGCTTCGGGGGATGATCGAGACGCACGCCAACGCGCCGCGCGCCAAGACGTAGATGGCGTCGTTTTTTCGACGTCGTCTACGAGGCCAACTCGCGCGCGTGGCCGCGATGTCGTTGGGTGTCAGCCGAGTGTCGGCCATCTCACGGCGCGTCGCATGGTGCGCAGGTGCTGGCGACCTGGGCCGAGGCTTGCCGATCGCGCTGCGTGGCGTCGAGACACTCTGGCGAGCTCGCCCTCACGCAGAGACGCGTGCGCGCGTGCGAGATGTGGCGAAGTGCCTCGCATGCGGACGCGCAATCTCCGGCGGCAACTGCGAGCTGCCGCTCTCCCGCATCGAGCTCCTCGGCTGCCGCCTTTCGTTCTTCCGGCGTGTCGGTCGGTGCCACGTTCGTCTCGGTGATCGGCGTCTTCGGGGCGGGCGCCGTGCCTGCTGGGTCGGCGCAACCGATCCAACACCCAAGGCTCCCGAGCGTCCCGAGAGTGATGACGAAAGGAAGCACCCGAGCCTGAATTCCGCAACGGCGGATGGACATCGTGGCGACTCTAGGATTTTGTCGGCGCGACGACAAACCTGAGGGGTGAGGCGGCATGGCCATTTGAATCCCCGGGTGACCAAAGCCGTCCCCTCCACTGACATCCCCACGAGCCCCGCATCGATCGTTCGACTCGCGAGGGCAAAACGGAAGGGCTAGACTGCTTTCGCCCCGCGCACTCGCCACGTAGGCACGCGGGGCCTCTCGCAATGATGGATGATGTTTCGAATGCACCGTGGCCCTTCGGCCACCCAAGCTTAGTCAGCACAAGGAGGCTTTGGATGCGTTACAGCAAGCAGCTTCGTACGGCGGTAGCCCTCGGCGGGCTCATGGGAGCTGCCTGGGCGCTCCCCAATTGCTCAGCCAAGGATCTGGCGAATGCCGCCAAGGGCTGCGATGGCCTCGACACCAAGGCCAATCAGGCCGACGTGACGGTGAAGGCCTTCGCCGACGCCGCCGCCAAGCTCAAGGTCGCCGCGATCGCGCTCGAAGGACAATGGAAAGACGTCTGCAACGGCATCATGAAAGATGTCGATCCGACGTACGTCGCCAAGAGCGACGCTGCCGGTGCCTGCGCCGCCCTCAACGTGCGCGTCGCTGCCGCCCTCAAGAAGGGCGTGACGATCAGCCTCGAGGTCCAAGGCGGTTGCACGGCGAGCCTCGACGTCCAGGCCAACTGCGAAGCCGAGTGTACCGTCGCCGCCGCGTGCGACGTGAAGGCGAACTGCGAAGCGGGCAAGCTGGTCGTCGAATGCAACGGCAGCTGCGACGCCGAATGCGACATCCGCGCGCCGGAAGTCGCGTGCAACGGCACCTGCGACGCCGACTGCACCGTCGACATCGCCGCCTCCTGCACCGGTCAGTGCGTCGGCACCTGTGAAGGTCCGAAGTGGACGGGCACCTGCGAGGCGGGCTGTTCGGCCACGTTCACGGGCACCTGCGGCGGCAACTGCGCCGGCAAGTGCGACGGCACCGCGACCGCCGGTTCGGCCGACGGCAACTGCGCCGGCAAGTGCGAAGGCACCTGCACCGCGAAGGCGAACGGCTCTTGCGAAGCCAAGTGCACCGGAAACTTCAACGGGCCCAGCTGCGCCGGCAGCTGCACGGGAAAGTGCACCGGCAAGGCGACGGGCACCTGCACCGGTACGTGCAGCGGCACCTGCACCACCAAGCCGGGCGCCGCGTCCTGCAAGGGAACCTGCCACGGCAAGTGCGGGGTCGAGACGTCTCCGCCGCGTTGCACGGGCTCGCTCAAGTGCTCGGTCGATGCCAAGTGCCAGTCGTCGTGCCAGGCGCAGGTCCAGGCCGAGGCGAAGTGCTCCGGTCACGCGAACTGGGTCATCACCGGCGACAAGCCGCTCTACGACGCCTTCATCAAGCACGAGGCCGAGGTCGGCGCCGCCTTCAAGGCGACCGCTGCTCTCGCCGATCCGATCCAGAAGACGCTCGCCTCGCTTGGTAGCGCGATCCAGGCCGTCGCCAGCCTCTCGGCTGCCGGTGGTGTCTGCATCGCCACGTCGATCGCCGTCGCGGCCGACGTCCAGGCGAGCTTCAAGGTGAGCTTCCAGGCCAGCGCCACCGTCTCGGGCAACGCTTCGGCGAGCTGAGACGCGGTCAACGTCGAAAACGAACGCGGCGCGGTCCCTTCGGGGAGCGCGCCGCGTGGTTTTTGGGGCTCGAAAAACAGCTTCTCGTTTCGCCAAAGATTGCTTCGCAACTTTGGCCGCTTCGGTCAATCTCGCTCCGCTCGGTTGCCGAAGCTTCTCGAGCGAAGACACGAAGAGGAGCTCAGTCGAGGAGCTTGAGGTACTTCTTCGCGCGGGCCGCGCTCGCCGCGCAGATGGCGTCGGCTTCTTCCTTGGGGATGCGCAAGTGCTTGGCGAGCGCCTCGAGGAATTCCTTCTCGCTCTCGGCCTGCTCGCCGTCGACGAACGACAGGAGCACGGCGTGCGACATCAGCATGCGGCGATCGTCCGAGGACAGATCGCTCAAGGGGATGTCGTCGATCTTCTTCGGGTCCTTGGCGTAGTCGTGGATGTTGGAGGTCTCTTCCTCGCTCGCACCGAAGGCGGCGAGGAGACCGTCGAGCGCTTGCTTCTCGGAGTCGGCGAAGACGCCGTCTGCCCAAGCGACGGCGACGAGACCTTTGAGAATGGCGACGTTCTGCTCATGCATCGACATAGGCGGAGAAAGTAACGCAAGAGACGGCGCTGGGCAAACGTCGAAGCGGACTTTTCGCGACCTCAGCGTCGAAGGAGCGCGCGCAGCTCGGGCTTGAGCGTCTCGAGGCCCGGCGCCTTCGACAGGAGCGCGGAGAACGGCTCGGGAGCCGCCAGCGTGTGCCAATAGAGGACGACGTCACCCGAGCGCCGCGCTCGCGCTTCGACCAGAGCACCGGCGAAGGTCTTTGCGGTGTAGGTCGGATCGAGCACCAGCTCGTCGGTGATGGCGAGACGCGTCGCCTCGTCTCCCGCCGGCGTCGAGTGTCCGTAGCCGCCTCCGAGCTGCGCGCGCACGACCCGGAGCGAGCGGCTGAGCGTGGCGATCGAAGCGCGTCGCAACGGCTCGCGCAGTTTGCGTCGCACGGCTAGCGCGAGGGCGAGCGTCGCCGGACCGGAAGAAAGCGGTGGATCGACGACCTGCACTGCTAGGAGCTCGATCGGAAGTGCACCCTGTGGGGTCGGCGCCAAAAGCCCTTCGCGCAAGAGACCGACGAGGAGACCCGCGGCCGTTCCGCCGCTGCCGAGCGCGACGACGATCACGGTCGGCCTCGGCATGTCGCCACGGGCGATTTGTCGCGCCAACTCGCGCGCCGCCTCGACGTACCCGAGAGAGCCACTCGCCGACGAGCCACCCGGCGGGATGAAATACGTGCCTTGGCCGATGCGACGGGCGAGCGCGAGCGGCACGCCGGCGAACGAACCGACCGGATACGACTGGAGGCCGAGCCCTGCAGCCACGCGCGCGACCTGCTCGACATGAGGCGTCCACGGTTGCGGCGTGAGAATCGCGCCGACCTCGAACCCGGCGCGAGTTCCGAAGAGTGTCGTCGCCAGGACGTGGTGTGAGCCGACCGCGCCGATGGTGAGGAGTCGCTTCGCGCCTTTCGCCGTCGCCTCGTCGAGCAGGTGCTCGAGTTTGCGGATTTTGTTGCCGCCGTAGAGCGGGCTCGTGCGCTCGTCGTGCTTGCACCACAGCTGGACGCCCGAAGGCAACGCGGCGGCTCGCTCGACGTTCTCGAGCCGCGAGACCTTGGTCGGGTAGTCGCCGAGGAGCACGGAGCTAGTTCACCACAAACTCGGGCCCGCCGATGCGCGTCGAGCGTTCCCACGCCGAGACGACGGTGGACGCGCGACGTCGATCGTACTTACCGCCAGAGAATGGAGGGTTTGCCCCGAGCCGGACGTGACGTCCTCACCCTCGCCGTGCCCAAGGGCCGGGTGCTTCGCGCGCTCGCGCCGCTCCTCGCCCGTGTCGGCGTCGATCCGGTCACCGTCCTCGGCGAAGGCGAAGACCGTCGTCTCATTCGCGAGGTGCCGGCGCTCGGCTGGCGGCTACTCTTGCTCAAGCCCGACGACGTGCCGACGTGGGTCGAATACGGCGCCGCCGATCTCGGCGTGTGCGGTCGCGACGTGCTCCTCGAGCGCGGCTTCGATCTCTACCAACCGCTCGATCTCGGCGTCGGCCGCTGCCAGATGGTCGTCGCTACGCGCCAAGGCATGAAGACGCTTCCCGATCCGCCACGCATCGCCACCAAGTATCCCCGTTGCGCCGCCGCTCACTTCGCCAGCAAGGGCATCCAGGCCGAGGTGATCTACGTACAGGGCTCCGTCGAGCTGGCGCCGCTCACCGGCCTCGCCGACGCAATCGTCGATCTCGTCGAGACGGGCGAGACGCTTCGGCAGAACGCTCTCGAGGTGCGCGAGGTCGTCTTCGACGTCAGCTCGGTGCTGGTCGCCAATCGCGCCGCGTACAAGCTCCGTGGCGCGCGGGCGCGGGCAGCCGTCGAAGCTTTCCGAGCCGCCTTCGATACCGAGAAATCACCCTAGTCTCGGGACGTTTCGATATTTATATATTGGTTATGTGTCTCCGCCACGCGGCGGGTCGACCTGCACGCAGACGTAGTCGAGGTGGAAGCTCTTGGTGAGCGCGGTCTCGACGCTCGAAGCGAGCGTGAGGCCGAATCCTGGCCTTGCGCGCACGTGCACCGTGAGCGCGTCATAGCCAGTGCCGAGCGTCCAGACCCGAAGGCGATGCACGCAATCGACGCCAGGCACCGCGGCCGCCACCTTCTCGATCGCCTCGACCGGGAGGTGGGCCGGGGCTGCTTCGAGGAGCACCACGCCAGCGTCGCGGATGAGCTTGAGCGCTCCGACGACGAGCAGCGCGGCGACGAAGAAGCTGGCGATCGGATCGACGCTCGGAGGCGCGCCGAAGCGGATGGCCGCGGCGGCGATGAGCGCGACGAGCGCGCCGAGAGCGTCCCCGACGACGTGTAGCCACGCGCCATGGACGTGGAGCGCCTTCGGCCTCTGCCCGACGTGAAGGTGCGGCGACTCGTGCACGTGTCCGTGTCCGTGGAGATCGCGATGGAGGAGGGTGGCGTTGAGCCCGTGCACCACCAGCGCCGACGCGGCGATGCCGAGCATGATTCCGGTGCGCGGCGTCGTGGTGCTCCCCAGCGCCTCGATGCCCTCGTGCACGATTTCCGCGGCGCCGAGCATCACGAGGACCGCGTTCACCAGCGCCGCCACCGCTTCGATGCGTCGCAATCCGAAGGTGAAGCGCGCGCTCGGTCGACGGTCGGCGAGCCGGAACGCGCTGTAGGCGATGCCGATCGCCGCGACGTCGGCGAGGAGGTGGATGGCGTCGGCCCGCAGCGCGTTGGAGTGTGCGTACGAGGCCGCGGCCATTTCGACGCCGAAGAACGTCAGCGTCAGCGCGAGGACATAGGGAAGCTTGGAGGCCGCCGCCGCATCGCCACGCGCATGGGCGTGTCCACCATCGGCGCGCTCGTCACGCGGATGATCGTGCGGGTGGTCGTGACCGTGGTCGTGACCGTGACCGTGGTCGTGTTCGTCATGCGCATTGCCATGCGGGTGTTCATGCGCGTGATCGTGCCCGCCGTGGGCGTGCCCGTCGTCGCCATCGCGCACGTGCGCGTCTTTCGCTGCCTTGTCCACGGTTTCGTCGAACGGGCCTAGACGAGCACGTAGTCGTCCGCGGAGGTGGCTTCCTGGGCCACGACGCTGGTCGTCTCTTCGTCGCGCTTCACGGCCAAATCGTAGAGCTCGGCGAGCAGGCGGGGATGGGCGCGGAGCATCTCGTGGAAGCCGGTGCCAGAGAGGTGGAGCGTGACGGAGGGGTGCACGGCGACGACGTCGGCGTTGGCCGGACGACGGAGGATCATCGCCACTTCGCCGACCACTTCGCCGGCGCCGAGCGTGGCGAGGACGAGCTTCTCGCCGCTCTCGTCGATGGTCACCGCTTCGACGTTGCCCGAGGCGATGAGGTGGAGACCCGTTGCGGTCTCGCCGCGGCGAATCAGGTAGTCGCCCGCTTCGTAGGTGCGGGTCTCGAAGCTGCTGACGAGATCGACCCGTTCGTCGGGGGCGACAGCACGGAGCATCGGGCTCGTGCGGACGAGGTTCTGCAGCATGCGCTCGCGACAAAAGCTGGCGAGCTGCTCGCCGACCTCGGGCGCGCGCGTCGCCACCGTCTCGAGCTCTTCGACCTGCGCCGAGAGCACCAGCGAAGGACGGCTGGCGAGGACGCTGGCCGCACGCGGAGAGCGCGAAACGAGCGCCATTTCCCCGAAGACCTGGCCGCTTTGGAGGCGCGCGAGGATGACGCCGTTGCGTTTCACCTCGAGCTCGCCGCGGGCGACGATGAACGCTTCGGTGCCGGGCAATCCTTCTTCGATGACGAGGCCGCCCGCCGGGATGACCCGCATCGCGAACGCTTCGATGAGCGCGCGCAGACCATCGCGGCTGAGCGACGAGAAGAGCGGCAAGCGCGGGATCATCGGCGGCGGCGAGCTCTCGCGCTCTTCCGAGACCGCGTCCTTGATGAGGCTGGTCGCCGAGCGGAGAATTTCGACGGCCTTGTTGAGGAGCGCGGGGCCCATCAGGAGCGAGGAGAGCGGCGGCAAATCGCGCTTCGGAGGAGGGGGCGGCGCCATCTGCGAGTCGTCGTCGAGACGCGGCGAGCCAGAGTGGAACGCGTCGGCGATGGCGTCGTAGGAGTCCGTGGCGTCGACGCCGAGATCTTTCAGGGTGACGCAGGCGGCGACCGCGAGCGGGAGAATTCCCGCGTCGATCGCCCGCACGACGCACGCCTCGAGACCTTCACGTGCGGGCTCACGACGACCGAGCTCGGCGAGCAATTGCGACACGAGGAGGAGCGCGGTCGGCATCTCCGGTTCGGCCTGCAGGGCGGCGGCGGCCCAACGCAACGCCGTCTCGGTCTCCCCGGCGAGACGCAAGGTCAGCGCACGATCGATCGGCGTTTCGCCGGCGTGCAGACCAGGTAGGGCAGGAGGCGAGCTCACGGCGTGGATCCTACCACCGGCATGTCCTGGTGTACCGATCGACCGCTACGCATGGCCCGCTAACCGCCGCGAAGAGGGCGCGGCCTGCGTTCGGCATCGATGACCGCGTCGCTCGCCTTGCGACTCTGGCGGCGCTCCACGTAGCGTTCGGCGCGGGCGATGATGCGATCGGCGACGTCGATGTTGGTCGCGCGCTCGATGCCCTCGAGCCCCGGCGAGGAGTTGATCTCGAGGATCTTCGGCCCGCTGTTGCTCTCGAGCATGTCGACGCCGGCGACCTCGAGGCCCATCACCTTCGTCGCTGCGACCGCCGCCTTTTGGTAGACGGGGTCGAGCTGCACCTTGTGACCGGCGCCGCCGCGATGGAGATTGCTGCGGAATTCTCCAGCCTTGGCGGCACGACGCATCGACGCGACGACGCGATTGCCGACGACGAAGGCGCGCACGTCCCGCCCCTTCGACTCGGCGATGTACTGCTGCACGATGATGTCTTGACCCATGCCCCAGAGCGTCTCGAGAAGCGACGACACCGCTTGGCGCGTCTCGGCGATCATCACGCCGATGCCCTGCGTGCCCTGCTGCAGCTTGACGATGACGGGCGTGCCGCCGACCAGCTCGAGCATCAAATCGAGGTCTTTCGGCGTGCGCGCGCAGACCGTGATGGGGACGTCGATGTCCTTCTTGGTGAGCAGCTGCATCGCCCGCAGCTTGTCGCGTGAACGAGCGATGGCGATGGCGCCGTTGAGGCAGGGCACGCCCATCATCTCGAAGTGCCGGACGACCGCGAGGCCGTAGCTGGTGATCGATGCGCCGATGCGCGGGATGACGAGGTCGTAACGAGGCGGAGGCGCGCCGCGGAAGTAGATCTCGGGGCGACCGCGCTTCACGCAGAGGTAGAACTGAAGCGCATCGGCGACGTCGACCTCGTGCCCACGAGCGCGCGCCGCGAGGACCAGCCGGGTCGTCGAGTACAGCGTGGCGCTGCGCGAGAGGACGAGGATGCGCATCGGCGGCAGACCGTAAGCAACGTCACCCAGGGAGCGCAACGACCTCTTCGCTTCCCCAAATTTCTCGCCGTTTTTTTCGGCGTTCGTCGACGCCTCCCCTGAGCTCGCCTCTCTTCTCCGGGCCGGGGAAGAGGCGTGGTAGAGATGCGGACCCATGTCTGCTTCGCCCGTACGCGTCCGCTTCGCGCCGTCGCCCACCGGCTATCTCCACATCGGTGGCGTGCGCACCGCGCTCTTCAATTGGCTCTGGGCGCGCAAGACCGGCGGCGTCTTCGTCCTCCGCATCGAAGACACCGATCAGGAGCGCAGCACCGACGAGAGTCGCAACGTCATCTTCGACTCGATGAAGTGGCTCGGACTCGATTGGGACGAAGGTCCCGGCGCCGGTGGCTCCTTCGGGCCCTACACGCAGATGGAGCGGCTCGCGCTCTACAAAGAGTACGCAGAGAAGCTCATTTCCGAGGGCAAAGCGTATCGCTGCACGTGCACCAAGGAAGAGCTCGATGGCCAGCGAGCCGCCCTCAAGGCGAAAGATCCGAAGGCGCAGTTCGTCTATCCGGGCACCTGTCGAGACGCCAAACGTTCGGCGAGCGACAAGCACGTCGTCCGCTTCGCTTCGCCGCGCGAGGGCGCGATCACCTACAAAGATCTGGTCTTCGGCGCCGTCACCACGCCCAACTCGGCGCAGCAGGATTTCGTCCTCCTCCGCAGCGACGGCGTGCCGCTCTACAATTTCGGCGCGGTCGTCGACGACGCGTCGATGAAGATCACGCTCGTCGCGCGCGGAAGAGACCACATGGTCAACACGCCGCCGCAAATCATGCTCTACGAGGCCCTCGGCGCGCCGGTGCCGGAGTTCGCGCACCTGCCGATGCTTCTCGCGCCGTCGGGTGAGAAGCTCTCGAAGAGGCACGGCGCGGTCGGCGTCGACGAGTTTCGCAACGCCGGCTTCTCGCCGGTCGGGCTCCTCAACTACCTCGTACGCTTCGGCTGGAGCTCGGGCGACGAAGAGATTTTCAGCCTGCAGGCCATGATCGAGAAATTCGATTGGTCGCCTCGCAACAAGAGCGACGGCAAGTGGGACACGAAGAAGCTCGCGGCGATCAACCACGAGCACCTCAAGCAAGAGCGCCTGACCCCGCTCGCGAAGTACATCGAAGGCGTGACGCCGATGCTCGCCGCGCGCGGGGTGAAGGTCGATGCCGAGAAGCTCGCGCGCGCCGTTCCGACGGTCCGTGAGCGCGCCCGTACCTTCCTCGAGGCCGCAGAATCGCTCGATTTCTACTTCCGCGAGACCCTCGAGTACGAGCCCAAGGCCGACGCCAAGTTCCTCGTCGCCAGCGCCGCCGCCGGGTTGCGCGAGCTCGCCGATGTCATCGAATCCGTCGCCGATTGGTCGGTCGCCGGGATCGAAGCCGCGTTCACCAAGTACCTCGAGGCGAAGCAGCTCCACATCAAGGACGTGGCGCAGCCGGCCCGCGTCGCGCTCACCGGTCGCAGCGTCTCGCCTGGTCTCTACGAGAGCATCGAGGTCCTCGGCAAGGCAGTGACCGTGGCTCGTCTCCGCGAAGGTGCGACGCGCGCGGCAGCTCGTGAGGACGCGCAGGCCGGCGGGGCATCCGCCGGGTGATGTGGCAGCTGGTGCACGTGCCCGAAGGCTTGATTCCGGGGGTCAACGGCGTTCCGCTTCCCGTCGGGATCATGGGATGGATCGAGCATCCCTACGTGAAGTGGGCGGTGCCGATTCCGCTCCTCATCGCCCTCGCGCCGTGGATCTGGCTCCTCTTCCGCAGCACCTGGCGTGAGCTCGAATCAGAGGCGCTCGCCGCGCGCAAGCTCCTCGCCGAAGCCGGGAAAATCGACTACCGCCCCATCTTCGCGCTCGCCCTCGGCGCCGTGATCCTCACGCTCCAGGAGTACTACGGCGGTCGCGTCACCTACGACGCCGTCGTCCGTCCATTCCTCACCGAGTACGAAGGCAACCACCCCGGCGGCATCGTCAAGCTCGCCAAGTACGAGGAGCTCTACGCGCTCAGCTGGTGGGCAGCGACGCGCATGGGTGGATACATTTTACCCTTGGTTTTGTGGGTAATCGTCTTTCGTCGCGATCGCATCCTCGACTTCGGAATGCGCACCACCGGCTTCTTCGAGCACGCGTGGATTTACGCGTTCTTCGTCGCGGTGATGATCCCGGTGATGCGCATCGTCGCCAAGAACCCCGACTTCGGCACCTACTACCCGTTCTATCGAAACTCGATTCGCTCGTGGATGGACTTCGGGATGTGGGAGGTCCTCTACATCGGTCAGTTCTTCTGCCTCGAGATCTTCTTCCGCGGTTGGTGGGTGCGCGCGGCGCGTGGCTTCGGCGTCGGCGCCATCTTCTCGATGGTGGTGCCCTACTGCATGATCCACTTCGGCAAGCCGTACCTCGAGGCCTGCGGAGCGATCGTCGCAGGCACCGTCCTCGGCTCGCTCTCCATGAAGACGCGGAGCATTTGGGCCGGTTTTCTCGTGCACATCACCGTCGCCATCTTGATGGATCTCCTCGCGCTCGATCGTCGTCACGCGCTCCCGACGTTCATCACGCCCGACGGCACCAAGACCTTCGTCTTCACGCAGCTTCATCTCGTGTTCTGGGTGGTCTGGGGCGCAGCGATTCTCCTCCTCGCGCTCACCGCGGTGCGACGACGCAAGGCCATCTCGGCGGGTGCGCACGGATTCTTCGCCACGCTCGCGCGTCCGCCACGCCTCGCCGGGCCCTACGTCTTGATGGTGCTCGGCGTCGTCGTCGGTCTCCTCGGCGCGCACGTGCTCAAGACCTCGCCGCTCGGAAGGTGGGCGCTCCTCTCGGTGCTCGGCGCCACCTTCGGTTTCTCGGGTGTGCTCTGGCTCGTCGTGCGATGGGTCGAGCCGGCTGACACGCGCCTCTCGCGAGGTTAGAGCGACCCGATGCAACGGCTCCTTCCCAAGGCCACCGCCCTCCTCGTCGTCGACATCCAAGAGCGCCTCGCGCCGGCCATCGATCCGAGCGCATTCGAGCGGCTGGTGAAGAGCACCGATCTCCTCCTGACGGCGGCGCAGCTCCTCGGCGTGCCGACGATCGCGACCGAGCAGTATCCGAAGGGGCTCGGTCCGACGATCGAAGCGCTGCGCGGTCCCCTCGATGCGGTGAACGCGCCGCGCATCGACAAGACCACCTTCAGCGCGCTCGATCACGAAGCCGTCTCTCGATGGCTCGTCGCTCGTGCCCCGCGCGCGGTGGTCGTCGTCGGCGTCGAGGCTCACGTCTGCGTCTTCCAAACGGTGCGCGATCTCGTCGCTCGCGGCCTCGAGGTGCACGTCCCCCACGACGCCGTTGGCTCTCGCCGCGAAGCCGATCGCCTGATCGCGCTCGATCTCTACCGCCGCGCCGGCGCCGTGGTCACCACGAGTGAGAGCGTCGTCTTCGACTGGCTCGAGCGCGCCGAGGGCGACGCTTTCAAAGCGCTGTCCAAGAAGATGCGCTAGGTCGGGCCGCGCGAGGCGCGAGGACACTTCGATCACGCCAGTCGCGGTGCTAAGCAAGCGCCATCATGACCGAGCCGAGCGCCGAGCTCCCGAACGCCCAGGAAAACGAGCTTCCCAAGACGTACGAACCGCGTGACGTCGAGTCGCGCTGGTATCCGCGGTGGGTCGAGCAGGGCCTCTTCGCCGCCAAGGACGATCCGGCGCACCCCGAGAAGACGTTCACCATCGTCATTCCGCCGCCCAACGTCACCGGCTCGCTCCACTGTGGCCACGCGCTCTTCGCCACGCTCCAAGACGTCCTCACCCGCCACGCGCGCATGCAGGGCAAGAACACGCTCTGGCTGCCGGGCACCGATCACGCGGGCATCGCCACCCAAGTCGTCGTCGAGCGCCTCCTCAAGAAGGAAGGCAAGACGCGCCACGACCTCGGCCGCGCCGGCTTCCTCGAGCGCGTCTGGCAGTGGAAAGAGCAGAGCGGCAACCGCATCAACGAGCAGCTCAAGGTCATCGGCAGCGGCCTCGATTGGCCGCGCGAGCGCTTCACGATGGACCCGCACATGTCGCGCGCGGTGCGCGAAGCCTTCGTCCGCCTCTACGAAGAAGGCTTGATTTACCGCGCCGAACGCCTCGTCAACTGGTCGCCCGGGAGCCAAACCGTGCTCTCCGATCTCGAGGTCGACTCCGAGGAAGAAGACGGCGAGCTCTACAGCTTCGCTTACGAAGTCGCCGATGTGCCCGGCAGCGAGATCATCGTCGCCACCACGCGTCCCGAGACGATGCTCGGCGACACAGCGGTCGCGGTGCACCCCGACGACGATCGCTACAAGCACCTCATCGGCCGCATGCTCAGGCACCCCTTCGTCGAGCGGCGCATCCCCGTCATCGCCGACTCGATCTTGGTCGATCCCAAGTTCGGCACCGGCGCCGTGAAGGTGACGCCGGCGCACGACTTCAACGACTTCGCCACCGGCAAGCGCCACCAGCTCCCGATGATCTCCATCCTCAACAAGGACGGGACGATGAACGATCAAGCGGGCGAGTTCCGTGGGCTCGATCGCTTCGTCGCGCGCAAGGCGGTGAAGAAGAAGCTCGCCGAGCTCGGCTTCGAGCGTGGCACGAAGAACCACCGCCTCGCCGTCCCGCGCGATCAACGCACCGGCACCATCGTCGAGCCGATGCTCAGCGAGCAGTGGTACGTGAAGACCGAACCGCTCGCGAAGCCGGCGATCGAGGCCGTCGAGAAGGGCTTCACCAAGATCCTCCCCGAAGAGTGGACGAAGACGTACATGCACTGGATGGTCAACATCCAGGACTGGTGCATCTCGCGTCAGCTTTGGTGGGGGCACCAAATCCCGGCGTGGCACTGCTCGGCGTGCAAAGCGATCACCGTCTCACGCGAAGACGTCACCCACTGCGGCACGTGCAAGTCCGACCAGATCAAGCAGGACGACGACGTCCTCGACACCTGGTTCTCCAGCGGCCTCTGGCCCTTCGCCACGCTCGGCTGGCCTGAAAATACCGACGCGCTGCGCACGTTCTACCCCGGCACCATCCTCGAGACGGGCCCCGACATCCTCTTCTTCTGGGTCGCCCGCATGATGATGATGGGCATCCACTTCATCGGGCAGCAGCGGCCGAACGCGAAGCTCGAAGACGTCGTTCCCTTCACCAAGGTCTACCTCCACGGCATGGTGGTCGACGAGAAGGGCGAGAAGATGTCGAAAGTGAAGGGGAACGTGATGGATCCCCTCGACGTCATCAACGGCATCGAGGCCGAGAAGCTCTGGGAGAAGATGGCCGGCGACGCCAGCGACGGCATCAAGGCGCAGGTGAAGAAGACCTTCCCCGAAGGCATTCCGGCGTATGGCGCCGACGCGCTCCGCTGGACGCTCGCCAACTATCCGCCGCAGCAGCGAAAAATCCCGCTCTCGGTCAAGCGCGTCGAAGGCTCGCGCTTCCTTTGCAACAAGCTGTGGAACGCGACGCGTTTCGCCTTGCCGCTCGTCGCCGGCACCTCGCTCGACGAGAAGCCGGCGCCGACCTCGCTCGTCGATCGTTGGATCCTCTCGCGTCTCGCCGAGACCGTGAAGACCGTGAACGCGGCCATCGAGGGCTTCCGCCTCGACGAGGCGACGTCGGCCATCTACCGCTTCTTCTGGAACGATCTCTGCGACTGGTACCTCGAGCTGAGCAAGCCCGTGCTGCACCCCAAGGAAGGCGCGCCTCCGGTCGATCCTGCTGAAGCCGCCAAGACGCGCCTCGTGCTTGCGACGGCGCTGAACGCGACGCTGCGGCTGATGCATCCGTTCCTACCCTTCGTCACCGAAGAGCTCTGGCAGAAGGTGCCGAAGGCGACCGGCGCGCCGGCATCGATCGTCGTTGCCCCGTTCCCGGGCCAGACCACGGGCCTCGCCGACGCCGCCGCCGAGCGCGACATGAACGCGATTCAGGCGGTGATTTCCGCCATTCGCACCATCCGCAGCGAGCACGAGGTGCACCCGGGGGCGAGCGTCGAAGTCCGTCTCCGCGCGAGCAACGTCGCCGTTCGTGAGCTCCTCGTCCGCGAGCTCTCCGCCGTCCGTACGCTCGCCAAGACCACCGACGAGGTGCGCATCGAGGAGGGCGGTCCGCGTCCGGCCGGCTTCGCGACGTCGAGCGCAGGCGAGGTCGAAGTCCTGGTGATGCTCAAGGGCCTCGTCGATCGCGCGCACGAGACGGCGCGCATCGAGCGCGAGCTGAAGCGCATCGACAAAGATCTGACGGGGACCGAGAAGAAGCTCTCGCAGCCGAGCTTCACCGACAAGGCGCCGCCGGAAGTCGTCGCCGAGACGCGCGCGCGCCTCGAAGAGCTCAAGGTCGCGCGCACGCGCTTGGAAGAAGGACGCGCGCTGGTCGACGAGCTCGACGCCTGAACCACGCAACCGTCGGCCGAGTCGTGCCGACGGAGTGCATGACGTTCATCGACCCCAACGACGACGAGCCCACCTGGGTCCCCACCGGCGACGAAGCCCAGACCCAGGAAATTTCGCCTATTTTTCCAGAGAGCGAGGACGGCAACGACACCGTCGAGGTCGACACCTCCGAGCTGTTCGCCACCTCTCCCACCCCGAGCCAAAGCCCGACCCCGGTCACCGCGTACCTCGTCGAGGTTCACAGCAGCGCACGCTCGGCCAGGCTGTTGGCGATTCGCGGCACTTTCGTGGAAGCCCACGCGATCGCCGACGCAGCCCCACCCGACGCCGACGTGGTGGTACGCGAGCTCGCCCTTCCGTGCGACGCCGAAGCGATCGTCAACGCAGCGGCTGGACGATGTCGCTTCTGGCGAAGGCCGCCGCTCGGCGACTCTTACGAACCGAGCACCGACCCGCACGCCACGCTTCTCGACGGAGGCTTTTGAAGGGAATCAGTGATGACCGGCGAGGCGCTCGATCGGTCCGTAGTCTGCGTCGGGCGGCTCGGCGCGCGGGTTCTCGTGCTTCTGCTTGCCCGCTTGGCTGGCCATCGCGAGGAGCATGTTCTTCCCGTAGATGAACTGATCGCGCGAGTCGTACGGCACCGGGTGGACGCCGGTGTCCATGCGAATCGCGTCGCACGGACAAGCCTCGACGCAGTAGCCGCAGAAGATGCAGCGCAGCTCGTCGATGACGAACTTCACCGGATAGCGCTCGTAACCGTGGCGCTTGTCCTTGCCGCCATACTCGCCGGCCTCGATGTAGATGCATTGCGCGGGGCACGCCGTCGAGCAGCAGAGGCAGGCCACGCAACGCGGTGAGCCGTCGTCACGATGTGTGAGCCGGTGCACGCCACGAAAACGCTCCGGATAGGGGCGCTTCTGATCGGGATACTCGAGCGTGGTGATGCCCTCGGACATCGGATCGACCACCGGATCGGGACGCTCGCCGCGGACCATCGCGCGCGTGTTCTTGAAGAAGTGGGTCATCGTCACCGCGATGCCCTTGGTGATCTCGCTGACGTACCCCTGCTCGGAGGCCGTGCGCGTGGGCTTGGGAACGGCGGTGCCCTTCACCTTGTCGTACGGAAACGAACCCACCAGCGGCTGCGGCATGTGTGACGGCTCCTGCAGAACGAGAACAGGGGAGGGCGGAAGCGAGAAGCGGGAAAAGACGGGAGAAGGAACCGCTACGAGGCGAGTGCCTTCTCCACGATTTCACCCGCGCTACGTGCGCGCTTGTTGAAGGCGTTTCGACGAATCGCCGGCTGCGTCGAGCCGAAGAATCCGATGACGATCCAGAGCTGCACGAAGGTGATGGCGATGGCGGTGGCGAGGTTGACGAAGTCGCCGACGACGCCCATGCGCTCTTGGAACTCGGTGCCCGTGCGGTCGAAGGCGATGAGGATGACGCCGGTGAGGAAGATGTTGGCGAGCGCCGCGGGGAGCAGCATGCGCCAACCGAGCTTCATCAGCTGGTCGTAGCGGAAGCGCGGGAGCGTCCAGCGAACGAACATCTGGAACCAGCAGAGGACGAAGATTTTCCCGAAGAACGCGCCCGCCTGCATGAGGATGACGAGGATGTGCGGGATGTGCTGCTTCCAGACGACCGCGTCACCAACCGCGATGGTGATGCCGTCGCGGTGGAGGAACGGCATGTTGTAGCCGCCGAGGAAGATGGCGACGAGCAGCGCCGAGCTGGTGGCGATCTCGATGAATTCGCCCATGTAGAACATGCCGAACTTCATGCCCGAGTACTCGACGAGGTACCCGGCGACGATCTCGCTCTCACCTTCCGGCAAGTCGAAGGGCGCGCGCTTAGTCTCGGCGATGGCGGCGGTGAGGAAGAGGATGAAGGCGAGCGGCTGGACGAAGACGCCCCAGACGTGGTCGCCCTGCCAGCGGGTCATTTCGTCGAGGCGGATGGTGCCGTACACCATGATCGCGCCGACGATGGAGAGGCCCATCGCCACTTCGTAGCTGACGAGCTGCGAGGCGGCGCGGAGACCACCCATCAGCGAGAACTTGTTGTCGCTCGACCAGCCGGCGATCGAAGCGCCGACGATGCCCATTCCGGCGAGCGCGAAGACGTAGAGGACGCCCGGGTTGAAGTCGATGACCTGCATGTGGATGGCGCCGATCATTCCCGGCGCCACGTTCGCGGGGCAGGTGCCGAAGTGCTCGGCCCACGGCTGGTGGACGACGCCCGCGGTCTGGCAACCGATGACGCAACACCCGTCGATGAAGTTCTTGGCGCCAGGGAGGCTGCAGCTCGGCTGCTCGATCCACGAGCTGAAGAAGTGCCAATTCGAGGCGACGACGCCGTTTTTCTGGACGACCTCGTGGAGGTTGTCGAGGCAGAGGGTGTCGGTGAAGGGCACGACGCCGAGGACGACGAGCGGCGGGAAGAGCGAGAGCATCGGCGCGAGCGAGTGGAGGACTTTGTCCGCGTTGGGCGGGATGAAGTCCTCCTTGGTGAACATCTTCACCGCGTCGGCGATCGGATAGAGGAGCCCGAAGAGGCGGATTTTATAGCCAAAAACCGTGATTTCGGCGCGGTTTGGGCCGACGCGATCTTGCATCATCGCGCTCTGGCGGCGCTCCATCCACGTGAGGATGGCCGACAGATTGACGATGAAACCGACGACGATGAGGATTTTGACGACGGTCCAGATGATCGATGAGAGCGTCATGGCGTCACTCGGCCGGTGCGGCGGCGGCCGCTGATTCGGGGTTCGCAGCGGCGGGGGAGGGGAGCGCGGCCTTCATCGCCGCGCGAACGTCGAGGAACGACTTCCAGTCGATGGGCTTGCCGAGCTGCCGCGCGAGGCGCGCGAGGATGTCCCAGCCGGCGAGCGAGTCGCCCGCGGGCTCCGGTCCTGCGGAGAAGCGCTGCTCGGTGCCCTGACGGTTGATGAACGAGCCGTCCTGCTCGGCGAAGCTCGCCGCCGGGAGGATGACCTCGGCGTTCTCGGTGAGCGGTCCGTGGTTGGCGGCGATGGCGATGAGCTTGGCGCGTCCGAGCGCACCGACGGTGGTGGCATCGCTGATGTCGGCTTCTCCGCCGAGGGCGATGAGGACGCTGATTTGCTGTCCTGCGACCGGCTCGGCGAGCTCGGAGAGGGGGCTCAGCGAGGTGTCACCCGCCCCGCGCTGAGCGCCGCGGACGTTGGGGTTGGCGTCGTTGTCACGAAGGATGTCGTCGCCGTCCCAATCGCCGACGCGCGCGAGGAAGAGCTCCTTCACGTCGAGGTGCTTCTTCGCCAGGTACGCGAGCGCGAAGTTGTCTTCGGTCGAGCGCTGCGCCGAGAGGATGATCGCGACCTTGCCCGGCGCGTCCTTGATCAGCTGCGCAGCCGCCTTGAGCGCGGCGATCGGCGAGACCTCTTTGCGCGCCTTGCCCTTGCCGACATAGGCATGGAGCGTGCGCTTCTCTTGCACGCGACGGTGCGTGAGGATGCCGTCGTCGCACATCCAGTACTTGTTGACCGCGAGGTTCTCGCGCGGACGAAGGCGCGGCACTTCACCGGTGCGCGCGTCGTAGTCGAGCCAGGTGTTGCAACCGGTCGCGCAGCCCGGGCAGATGCTCGGCACCTTCTTGAGGAACCAGACGCGCGCCTTGAAGCGGAAGTCTTTGGTGGTGAGGGCGCCGACGGGGCAGACCTCGTCGACCATCATCGTGTAGTGCCCTTCGAGCTTGCGCCCGGGGCTGACGAAGATTTCACCGAGGTTGCCGCGCTCGCGCTTGTCGAGGACCGGATCCTTGGCGATCTCGTCCATGAAACGCACGCAGCGGGTGCAGACGATGCAGCGCTCGGCGTCGTAGACGATGGTGTCGCCGAACTCGACGGCCTTCGGCTTGTGGAGGATCTCCTCCGTCTTGCGCTTTGGCTGCTTGTCTTCGGAGAGCCAGTAATCCTGCAGCTTGCACTCACCAGCCTGGTCGCAGATGGGGCAGTCGACCGGGTGGTTGAGGAGGAGGAACTCCTGCACGTGCTTGCGCGCGTCGGAGACGTTGGGCGAAGTGTCGCTCTTCACCACCAACCCGTCGATGCACTCGACCTGACAAGCGGGCTCGAGCTTCGGCTTGCGACCGGGGACGTAGTCTTGCTTCTTCTCGTCCCACGCGAGCACGTCGAGGACGAGCTGACGGCGCGTCGGCGTCGCGTCGATTTCGACGAGGCACATGCGGCAGTTGGCGGCGACGGAGAGGCCCGGGTGCCAGCAGTAGTGAGGGATCTCGACGCCCGCTTTGTGCGCGGCCGTGATGATCGTCTCCCCCTTCTCGAAGGGGATCTCTTTTCCATCCAGCTTGATCGAAGGCATCGTCCGCTTTCTTCCTAGATCCGCAACTACCCGACTCGACCTGTACTGCGACTCTCTCGTTTCGCCGAAGATTGCTTCGCAACCTCGGCCGTTCGCTGGATCTCGCCTAACGGCTCGGTCCGCTCACCGATCACACTCGCCACCGATCATGTTCACGCTGCCGAAGGTGGGGACGATGTCCGCCACCATGTGCCCGCGGATCATCCGCGGGAAACCTTGCAACGTGAAGACGCACGGCGGCCTGACGCGGACTCGATAGGGAGTGCCGCTGCCGTCGGAGACGATGAAGAACCCGAGCTCGCCGTTGCCCGCCTCGGTGTACGAGTAGACCTCGCCCGCGGGAATCAGCGCGCCCTCCATCACCAGCTTGAAGTGCTGGATGGTGCCTTCGATCGTCTTGTAGACGGCCTCCTTCTCGGGGAGCACGATTTCAGGGCGTTCGACGTTGACCGGGCCGTCGTCGGGCATCTGCTCGCACGCCTGCGCGAGGATGCGGCAGCTCTGCCGAATCTCGTAGAGGCGGCACATGAAGCGGTCCCAGTTGTCGCCGTCGGTGCCGACCGGGACGTCGAACTCCATGCGATCGTAGACGAGGTAGGGATGCGCCTTGCGGACGTCGTAGGCGACGCCGGTGGCGCGGAGCACCGTGCCGGTGAAGCCGTACTGCACGGCCTCGGCGGCGGTGATGTGTCCGACACCTTGCAGACGATCGACGAAGATGCGGTTCTTCAGGAGCAGCTTCTCGGACTCGTCGAGGATGAGGAGCACCGCGTCGACCACCTCGCGTACGCGGGCCTTCAGCTCTGGACGAGGCGGCTTGGCGACGCCGCCGATGCGGAAGAACGAGTGCGTCAGGCGCGCGCCGGTCTCTTCTTCGAGGAGATCCCAGATGTGCTCGCGGCCTTTCATGATCCAGAGGAACGGCGTGAAGGCGCCTAGCTCCATCGCCATCGCGCCGTTGCACGTGAGGTGGTCGCTGATGCGCGCCAGCTCGCCGAGGATCACGCGGTAGTACTGGCAACGCTCCGGCACCACGATGCCCGCGAGCTTCTCGACCGCGAGGGCATAGCCGACGTTGTTGAGGATCGGCGAGACGTAGTTGAGCCGATCGGTGTACGGGAAGACCTGCGCCCACGTCCCGCGCTCGCACATCTTCTCGAAGCCGCGGTGCAGATAGCCGAGCTGCACGTCGACCTTCTCGACGGACTCGCCGTCGAGCTCGAGGACCATGCGAATCGTGCCGTGCATCGCCGGGTGCGACGGGCCCATGTTGAGGCGCATCGGCTCGGCGGGGAGCTCGAGATCGGTCTCGTCGATGTCGTAGTCGGTCGGTTCCATTTCGCCTCGGATCGATGTCGCTCGATCGCTCTCGTCAGCTCGAACTCAGCTCGAAATCAGCTATCTGCGTCCCACTTCGAGGTCTTGGGCAGCCAGTCCTTGCGCGTGAAGGCGAGGCCTTCGTCGTCGCCGAACGGCGGCAGCTTGCCCATGACGTCGGGCCCCTCGCGGTAGGGCACGAGCGGCTGCGTCTTCTGCACCGGATAGTCTTTGCGCAGCGGGTGCCCTTGAAACTCTTCGTACAGCAGGAGGCGGCGCAGGTCGGGGTGCCCGGTGAAGCGGACGCCGAACATGTCCCACACCTCGCGCTCGAACCAGTTGGCGGCGAGCCAGACGTCGCACACCGTCGGTACCTCGGTCGGCGTCGCTTCGCCGTGCTTGCGCGCGTCGGTCTCGTGGAAGAGGCGAGTCTTCAGCCGAATGCGGTGCTTCTTGTGCAACGAGTATAGGAAGAGGATGACGTCGAAGCGTCGGTCGCGATTCGGATAGTCGACCGCGGTGATGTCGATGAACATCGACATGTCGCAGGCCGGATCGTCGCGAAGAAATAGGGCGATTTCGTGCCACGCCGAGGGCTCGACGACTGCGCAGTCGTCCCCGAAGGCGCTCGAGGTCTCGAGGATTTTGGCGCCGAATTTCGCCTGCAGGTGCTCGAGAACGGCCTTGCTCATTTGCCGCCTCCCACCTTGACCACCAGCGCCTCCGTCGTTGCCTGCAGGTGGTCGAGCGAGCGCGGCTGCGGACCGACGTCGAGCTGCTTCGGCGTGCGGCCGAGCTGCACGAGCTTCTCTTCGACGGGATCGGCGTGGGGCTTGAGCGTGCCGGTGTGGCGCGAGCCGCCCTGCGCGATTTTGTCCATCAAGAGCATGAGGCCGTCGATGACCGCCTCGGGGCGCGGCGGGCAGCCAGGGATGTAGACGTCCACCGGCACGATGCGATCGACACCTGGCACCGTCGTGTAGTTGTCGTAGAAGCCGCCACACGAAGCGCAGGTCCCGAAGGCGACGACCCATTTCGGATCGCACATCTGCTCGTAGATGCGCTTGAGGGCAGGGGCCTGCTTCTGGCTGATGGTGCCGACGACCCACATGAGGTCGGCTTGGCGCGGCGAGAAGCGGGGAGCCTCGGCGCCGAAGCGGGCGAGCCCGTCGAAGCGCGGCCCGTTGAGGGACATGAACTCCATCCCGCAGCACGCGGTGACGAAGGGGTACTGGAAGAGCGAATACTTCCGTGCCCACCCGAGCAGCGCGTCGAGCCGCGTGGTCGCGAACCCCGACTCGCTGCCGTCGATGACCTTCATTTCTCCCACTCGAGCGCTCCCTTCTTCCAGCAGTACACGAGGCCGACGACGAGCACGGACAGGAAGCCGAGCATCGAGACGAGGCCGCTCCATCCGAGTGAGCGGAATTTCACGCCCCACGGGTAGAGGAAGACCGCCTCGATGTCGAAGACGACGAAGAGAATCGCCGTCAGATAGAATTTGACGGAGAGCCGAATGTGCCGACCGCCGGTCGACTCGCTGCCGCACTCGAAGGGCAGTTGATGCTCCGCGCCCTTGTTCTTCGGCCCGAGCAGGGATGTGCCGACGAAGAAGGCGAGGACGAGAAGCAGCCCTACTGCGAACAGTAGGAACATCGGCGCGTAGGCGGACATTCGTGAGCGCTCCGAGCGGCCAGGTCTTGGAGCGACCAGGCGCGGGTGGAAACATAAACTGCCCGAAATAACCGCGGATTTCCGCTCTGCGGCTCTAGTGTCGTGCGCCTTGGCTGTCAATCACAGCGAATCGTCGACGGCAGCATGGCAAAAATGGCTGCGACCGCCCTGGGAGCCAGAGCGGCCGCGTATGCTCGTGATGGGATTGGGACCGTGTCGAGAGCGAAGGCCTACGGCGCGGCGAGCTTGTCCTTCATCTTCTTGATGACGTCCGGCCAACCATCCTTGCCGTCGGTGCTGCCCTTCTTCAAGGCCTTGGTGAACTCCTTGTTGTACGTCTTGATCATCGAAGCGTTTTCCGGCTTCAAGTCGACGACGATGAACTCCTTGTCCTTCTTTTCGACGACGTAGTCGATGAGGACCTCGGTGTCGCGCTTGTCTTCGGTGTTCGTCGCCTTGGTGTGGACGATGGTCTGCGCGCCGACGGTCTCTTCGCTGGTGTACTCGATCAAGTACTTCTGCGTGTCCTTCAGCTTCTTCTTGTAGTTCTTCTTGATGAGCTGCTTCAGGAGGTCGGTGAACTCCGAGCGCTCTTTGTCGGTGCGCTTGTCGTACTCGGCGCCGAGCGCGTCCTTCGCCATGCGCGTGTAGTCGACGAGCTTGTCGAGCTCGCCGTCGATGGCGTCGGAGTTCTTCTTCTCGTCGGCAGGCGTCTTGGCCGTCGCCTTGATGAGATTGGTGACCGTCTCGTGCTTGGTCTTGAGGAACGCGCTCGCCGGCGGCAGCGTGGTCTTCGTCTCGGCGTTGGCGTCACTGGCCAGCATGCCGACCGCGGGAACGAGCCCGACGGCAAGAACGAGGGCGAGAGCGGTACGACGAACGAAATGGAGATGGGCCATGGTGATCCTCAATCCTCTGACGCTCTGACGAGCGGCGGTTCTGCAGGAAGACATATGCATGGATGAGGCCGCTGTCACGGAAGGCGCAACGTAGTCGTCACTTCATGCGTATCTGTCGGAATGTGCTCGCGAAACATCCATCTCGCGAGGGTCCGTCCCTGCGGGCCGTCTCGGGGAGGGCTGCCTCTGGTATCGTGGTGGCTGTGAGCGGTCGTACACACCCGGGCCACCGACCCTCCAGCAGTGCCCCGGCTTCTGGAGCCACCGTGGCGAAATCCACCGGGCGGCCTGCCCTCGAGCGACGCACCAGCCATCCGCCGCCGGCGCTCTCTGAAGATGGTGTCCGTGGCCGTCTCGAACGTCTCGCGGCGCTCGGTGCGCGATCGGCCGAAGTGGCGCACGAGCTCCGCAACGCGCTCTCGGTGCTCGAGACGTCGTTGCACCTGGCGCGCCGTGCGCTCAAGGGCAGCGAGGCCGCGAGCAAGGTCGAGCCTCATCTTGCGCGGATCTCGGAGCAGATCCACGCCGGTCAAGCGATCGTGCGTGAAGCGCTCGAAGAGGGCCGTGATGGAGTCGAGCTCGCCGCCGTCGAGCTCCGTCAACTGGTGCTCGAATCGGTCGCTGGCGTCGGGCATCCCGAGCATGTCGCGTTCGACGTCGAGGTGCCGCGCGTGCGCGTCGTCGTCGACCAGCGGTTGCTCCGCCAGATGCTGCTCAACCTCGTGCGCAACGCCGTCGAGGCCCTCTCGGCGAGGGGCTCGATCGCGCTCGGACACGTTCGCGTCACCGCCGCGATCGAAGGCGAGCGTCTCTGTCTCGCCGTCGAAGACGACGGTCCGGGCATCGATCCGGCGATCGCCGCGCGTCTCTTCCAACCGTTCGCGACCGGCAAGCGTGGTGGAACGGGCCTCGGCCTCGCGCTCTGCAAACGCATCGCCGAGGCGCATGGCGGTTCGATCGTCGCCGAAGCAGCGTCTCCGCGAGGAACCCGGATGAAGGTCATGCTCCCGTTGCCGAAGGGCTCCGAAGGCAAGCTTCGAGTGTCGAAGTAGCCGTCGAAGTCGAGCCCGTCGAAGTCGAGCTAGAGCTCGATGACCGCGAGCGTCGCCGCGAGGACCTTGGCGTGGACCTCTTCGGCGCTCGGCGAAGCATCGATGACGACGATGCGATCGCTCGGTCGCAGCTCGGAGAGTCGGAGATATCCGGCGCGGATTCGACGCTGCAATTCCAGCCGATCGTAGAGCTCCTGCGGTGTGCCACGCTTTTCACGTCGTGCGGCAGCGAGCTCCGGATCGAGGTCGAGCACCAACGTCAGATCGGGGCGACGCGCCCGTCCGTTGACGTCGGTGATGAAGGTCGTGAGCGAGGGATCGCCGGCGCTCGCCGCTTGGTAGACGATGCTCGAGCCGTCGTAGCGATCGCAGAGGACGGTGGTCTTGCTCGCGAGGGCAGGCTCGATTTCCTGTTCGAGGTGCTGCAATCGATCGGCGGCGAAGAGGAGCGCCATCGCCGCTGGACCGGGCGTCCGTTCGCCGAGCTCGCGTCGCAGGCATCGTCGCAGCAGCTCGCCGATGGGCAATGTGCTCGGCTCGCAAGTGACGTGCACCGCTCGTCCACGCGCCCGTAGCGCCGCCGCGAGGAGCTCGAGTTGGGTGCCTTTTCCCGCGCCATCGACGCCTTCGATGACGACGAAGGGCGCTCTCGCGGTGGGACTGTCGAGGCTCACGTCGCGGAATCGAGCACGATCACACGGCCGCGGGAAGGTCGGCAGGAGCTCGCGATGGAGCACGCGTACGAGCTCGTCGACGCGCGCTTCTTCGACGACCAACGTCGCGCGGAGCGGACCGACCAGCGCAGCGTGGAGCGTGACGCCGGCTTCGCGCGCGAGAGCCGCGAGCTTCGGCGCGCCGAAGGGACCATGCAGGCCGGTGAGCCCGTCGCCGACCACCGTCGCGGCCGCGAGCCCTTCGCGCAAGGTCAGACGATCGCCGAGGGCCGACTGCAGCGCGCGCTTGGCCTTGGGAAAATCGGGCGCATTGAGGAGCGAGAAGAGGCCCGTCGAGGTGCCGCCTTCGTGCACCGAGAGATCGCGCGGCGCGAGGCCGGACTCTTCCATCGCGCGTGCCAGCTCGTCGAGCGCGACGCCGCGCGCCGTGACGAGGACGACGCCACGTTCGGCCGAGACCGCCGAGGCTCGAGCCTCTCGACCGCGCGCGCGAACCAAGGTCTGACGTGCACCTTCGGCCGGCACGGCGCCCTCGTAGCGCTGGCCGGTGTGCCGCGCGTGGATGACGATGCCGGCGCGTTTGGCCCACTCGACGGCTTGCGCGTTGAGCACCTTGGCCCCTGCTTCGGCGGCCGTCTGCAACGTCTCGTAGTCGATTTCGGGGAGATGGCGCGCTTCGGGGACGACGCGCGGATCGGCCGAGTAGACGCCGTCGACGTCGCTGTAGATTTCGCAGCGTTCGGCGCCGAGCGCGGCAGCCAGCGCCACCGCGGTGGTGTCGGAGCCGCCGCGGCCGAGGGTGGTGATCTCCTTCGAGACGCTCACGCCTTGGTATCCGGCGACGATGACGATGCGCCCTTTTTCCAGCTCTTGTTCGATTCGATTCGGCCTTACCTCGACGATGCGGGCGTCGAAGTGGCGATCGTCGGTGATGATGCCGGCCTGCGAGCCGGTGAAGCTGATCGCCTCGCAACCGCGCTTTTGAATGGCGATCGACAAGAGCGCCATCGAGACGCGCTCGCCCGTCGAGACGAGCATGTCGAGCTCACGTCGCGGCGGCTCGGGATCGACCTCGCGGGCTTGCGCGAGGAGGCCGTCCGTCGTCTTTCCCATCGCCGAGACCACGACCACCACCGGGTGCCCGGCGCGCTTGGTCTCGACGACTTTGTCGGCGACCTTGCCGAGTCGCTCGAGGTCGGCGACCGACGAGCCGCCGTATTTTTGCACGACCACGTTCTTCGACATCGCTCGGGACTCTCGTCGGACGTCAGCCTTCGCGGCAGAGCACGAACCAGTTGTCCATGATCTTGTCGTTGCGGCGGGCGCGGCCGATCGACACGTGTTTGCTCACGCGGCGCATGTAATCGCGCGTGTGGTGGTAGACGAAGCGGCTGAGGCGCGCCGAGTTCGAGAGGATGGTCGGCCAACCGACGGGCGGCGGGCCCTTCGGCACCACCCAGTAGTCGATGACCACCTCGTCCTCGCCCTCGTCGCGCGCGATGAAGTAGCCGGGCCCGGTGAAGATGCCCATCGCCTGCTGGTTGTAGCCCCAGAGCTCGGTGCCGCCTTCGGTCGGGCGGCAGAAGCGTTTTTCGAAGATGCGGAAGATGGGCAGCGAGTTGCGGCCGTAGTGGATGACCGGTGTCATCGGCTTCGTCGAGTCGGAGACGAAATCGGCGACGCGGATGCGATGACCCTGTGCCGCCTCGAAGAGCCGCGCCTGATCGCGTGCGCCGATCGAGCGTGCGGCTTCGACGCGCGCACTCGAGGAGAGCCCGTCGAGGTGCGCCGCCAACTTGTCGAGGTCGAGCGAATCGGGCGACGAGAAAAATTCGCGCATTTCGCCGAGCCTCTTGCCACTGCCCGAAGCGGAGGGCGAGCCCGTATTTTCAGTACTAGTGCGAAGGAGGGGACTTGAACCCCTACGGTTTTACCCGCTAGCACCTCAAGCTAGTGCGTCTGCCAATTCCGCCACCTTCGCGCTGCGTCTCCCTCATGAGGTACTCGAGGGCTCCGCGCTCCCGCGCACGCTTTGGGCGTCGCGAGGAGGACGGCACCTTAGGCAAATCCAAAACGAAGTCAACATCAAATCGTCATCGGCATGCGCGCGCATTCTCATCGACGAGCGTGCGTCAACCCGAAGCAGAAATCGATCAGGCTTGCACGCGCGTCGCGCACGGCTAGCGTCGCGCCAATGTCTCTGCCTCGGGTGAACGCGACCCCTCAACGACTCGCAGTGGTGCGTGACGGCGTCGACTTGCCGGAAGAACAAGCGCGCGCGCTCTGGCGAGCCTTCTCCGAGCACATGGATCGCAACCGCGACGACCTCGAAGGGTTTGCGCGGGGGCATGGCTTCGTCTCGGTGCGACCAGAGCATCGGCGCGGCCGCGCGGTGCTGGTGGTGTCGACGACGGCCTCGATTCCGCCGCAGGCCTCCCGTGGTGCCAAGCCTCCCGTGCGAGCTGGCTCGTCCAAAGCGACCCCCGCTCGCCGCACGTCTTCCTCGCGTCGCTGACGTTTGCTCGTCGGTTTTGCCGGCGATTGCCAGCGATTGCCGGTGATTGCTCGCGAGCGCTCGTGTTTGCGAGACCTGGGTTGTCTTCGTGACGCCAGGGTTTCATACTCGGCCAGGTTCAGTTGAAAACGACTTTCAAAATCATCCTTTTCGCTCTCGGTCTCTTCCTCGTCACCGGAGTCTTCACCGCGAGGACAGCCCGTGCCGGCGAGGCGATGGCGTCACCACAGTCCGATTTTCAACGGCTGGTGGCCGTCCTCCAGTACCTGCAAGGCGACTACCCGACGGCGGTGGCGAGCAAGGACGAGGGTGAGCTGAAGGAACAGAGCTCGTTCATCGCAGAGGCCGTCGAGATCGCTCACAAGGCGGGCGCTCCAGCCGAGAGCTATCTTGCGCGACTCGAGTCGATCGCAGCGCGCATCGGCAAGGGTGAAGACGCGACCGGCGTCAGTCGAGACTGCTCGGCGTTGGTGGAGGCGATCGTCGCCGAGAAGGGCCTGACACGGAGCCCACGCGAGACGCCGGATTTCGAGCGGGGCCGCGCGCTCTTTTCGTCGAGCGGGTGCACGACCTGTCACGGGGAGACGGGCCACGCCGACACCGAGGCGGCGAAGAAGCTCGATCCTCCGCCGGCGAATTTCTTCGATCCTGAGCGCATGGCGCAATTGACGCCGTTTCGCGCCTTCAACGCCGTCACCTACGGGCTCAAGGGCACGGCGATGGTCGGTTTCGCGCAGACGCTCGAGGAGCGCGATCGTTGGGCGCTCGCGTTCTACGTCACGTCGTTGCGTCACGCGACGTGTGCCGGGGAGCCGCCGCGGGCCCCGCTCGAGCAGCTCGCCAATTCGACCGACGCGCAGCTCGCAGCGGCCTACGGGGATGGCGCGGTCGCGTGTCTTCGTACGAAGTTCGCCGGGCTCGACGATCAGCAGCAGCTCGTCTTCGCGCAGAGCGAGGTCGAGCGCGCCGCCAAGCTCGCCGCCGAAGGTCGATGGGACGAGGCGCGACAGGCGGTGCTCGACGCCTATCTCAAGGGCGTGGAGCCCGTCGAAGTGCTGCTCCGGGCGCGTGATGCCTCGCTCGTCACCGAGCTCGAGGCGGCGTTCCTCGAGACGCGCGTCTCGCTCGAGCACCACGATACGAAGGCGGTCGAACAGTCGAAGCGCCTCGTCGAAATCCTCGAGCGGGCGCGGCGATCGGGGGCCTCACGGAGCTCGGCGGCGTCGGTCTTCTGGTTCTCGCTGCTCATCATCGTCCGCGAAGGTTTCGAGGCGACGGTGATCATCGCCGCGCTCCTGGCGGTGCTGAAGAAGCTCGGTCAGCGCGCGCAGGCGAGGGTGGTCCACGCGGGATGGATCAGCGCCATCGCGGTCGGCGCCGTCGCCTTCGTCTTCGGTCAGCAGCTCGTCACCGGAGAGAACCGCGAAAAGATCGAAGGCATCTTCGCCCTCCTCGCCGTCGGGATGCTCCTCCACGCGGCGCTCTGGCTCAACGCCCGGTCGACGACCCGCAAAATGATGGGCGATCTGCGGCAAAAAATGACGTCGGCGGCGATGAAGCAGAGCAGCGTCGCGCTCTTCGCCATCTCGTTTTCGGCGATGTTCCGCGAGAGCTTCGAGACGGCGATTTTCCTCCAAGGCCTCTCCATCGACGCGCCGCGCGCGGTCGTCTGGGGGACCATCGTCGGCGTCGTCGTGCTCCTCGGGCTCGTCTTCGGGGTCGATCGTCTGGGGCTGCGTCTACCGATGCAGACGCTCTTCCGAGTCTCGACGATCGTACTCGTCGTCACCGCGGTGGTGCTCCTCGGCAAGGGGATTCACGCGCTGCAAGAGGTGGGAATTCTCCCGCTTCGTCCGGTGCGCTTCGTTCGCTTCGAGCTGCTCGGTGTCTTCCCCGACGTGCTCAGTCTCGCGCCCCAGGTCGTCCTCGCGCTCGCGCCGCTGATCTGGAGGTTCGTCAAGCGCGCGCCGACACCTGCGAGCGATCGCGCGTAGTCAGCCTCGCGCAGGTCGTCCTCAGCCGCCGTCGGTGGCGTCGGTGCTGGTGTCGGTCACGGCGTCGGTTCCGCCATCCGTGCCGCTGTCGGCGGCGTCGCTGCTGGTGTCGGGGCCTGCATCGGAGGCGATCGGCTCGGGGCAGCCGGCAATCGTATCGACGACGGCGAGTGCTTTCTTGCAGGCTGCGCTGGCATCGCAGGCGGTGAAGCCGGTGGGCATGCTGCTGGTGGCGGTGCCGTCGAAGCCGATGAAGACGTCCTCGGGCGCGCTCGGGTTGCAAAAGCATCCCTTGGCAGCGCCGACGACGTCACGACAGCCACGCGTCAGCACCGCGGTGGCGCAGCCGCGAGCGGTGTCGATGCGGACGTCGCGCGCGAAGACGCAGCTCGTGGTCGGACAGTAGTGAATCTTGTCCTCGAGGTGCTTCGGTGGCTCGCATGGACCGAGGTCGCTGTACGGCAGGTCCGTCACGTTGAAGAGGAAGCTGCCGCCGTGCACGCAGTCTTTCGGCGCGTAGATGGCGACGCCGTCGGTGCGCACGTAGCAGCGCTCCTGCGTGCCGCACGGCGCGATGCCGCCCTTGCCGTCGTCGTCGGGGTGACCGATGGCGGTCGGCGGATCGAAGCAGCGCGTGTCGGGATGGAACGGCTTGAGGAGGATGACTCGACCCGCCGGCGTGTCGCCGAGATCGGGCTCTTCGTAGGGCGCGGTGTCGATGCCAGCCTCGTCGCCGGCGTCGGGCGAGTCGGTGTTGCTGCTGCTGCTGCAACCGAGGGAGCCGAGAGAGAAGAGCGCGAGCACAGACGTCCAAGCGAAGCACTTCCGAACGATCATCGACTCCTTCATGAACCGGCGGGCGCGGTGCTGGAAGCGCAAAAGTGTGCGACTCCATGCGTCCCCGCGCTCGATCGTGATAACGGCTGCGCACCGTGAGCACCCCGATCGTTCATTTGCGTCCTGGGCACGTGCAGCCGATTTGGGCCGGCCATCCGTGGGTCTACGCGCAAGCCATCGCGCGCATCGAAGGCGCCGCTCCGACGCCCGGCGACGAGGTGCGCGTCGTCGATCCGCACGGTCACTCGCTCGGTCGCGGCTTCTATTCGCCGCGCAAGGCGATTCCGGTGCGGCTCTTCACGCGCGACGACGCCGAGTCGCTCGACGACGATCTCTGGCTCGTCGATCGTTTGCAGCGCGCCCTCGCGCGACGACGTGCGATTGGGCTTCCCGCGGCCATCGATCCCGCGCGGCGCACCGACGGCTATCGACTGCTCCACGCCGAGGGCGACTTCGTTCCGGGGCTCGTCGTCGACTGCTTCGGGGTCGACGACGACGGTCGCGGTGGAGTCGTGGTCGTTCAAGTCGGCACGGCAGGATTGCGACGGCGTGCGGCGCTCCTGGTTTCGGCGATCGAGAAGACGCTGGCCCCGAGCGCGATCATCGATCGCACGACCACCAGCGTCGCCCAGGGCGAAGGATTCACCCTCGCACCGGGCACCTTCGATCGGGGCAAAGCCGAGAGCCTGCGCTTCCGCGAGCGCGGCCTCAGTTACGAAATTCCCCTCGAAATCGGCCAAAAAACGGGCTTCTACTTCGATCAGCGCGGCCTCCGTGATCGCGTCGAAACGCTCGCGCGCGATCGCAAGGTGCTCGATACGTACTGCTACGTCGGTCCGATCGCGCTCGCCGCGGCGCGGGGTGGCGCGCGTTCGGTGCTCGCCATCGACGACAGCATGAAGGCGCTCGAGGTCGGCGCGGCCAACGCGCGGGCGAACGGTCTCAAGGTCGCGTTCGAGCGCGGTGACGTGCGCAAGGAGCTGCCGAAGCTCGCGGCGCTGGGCGAGCGCTTCGACCTGGTGATCCTCGATCCGCCGAAGCTCGCGCCGACGCGTGGCGATCGCGATGCGGCTGCGCAGTACCAAACCAAGCTGGTCGAAGCGGCCTGCGCGGTGACCGCGAAGGACGGCCTCCTCGTCGTCTGCTCGTGCTCGACCGCGCTCGGCATGCCCGAGCTCGCGCGTTCGTTGGCCATCGGTGCGCGTAAGGGCGGGCGCGTGGCGACGGTCCTCGAGCGACTGGGGCAGGGGCCCGATCACCCGGTTCCGGCGGCTTTTCCCGAGGGAATCTATCTCTCGACGTTGATCGCGGAGCTCGGCGGCGGATGAAGTCGCTGACCACGCTCGATCGCGACGAGGCGCTCGGCCTGACGACGTTGCTCTTCGATCTCGACGACACACTCCTCACGCACGGTCGCCTCACGCGCGAGGCCTTCGGCGCGCTCCACGATCTGGCGGAAGCAGGCATCGACTTGCTCGCGGTCACCGGTCGTCCGGCGGGTTGGGGCGAGGTGATCGCGCGTCAGTGGCCGGTGCTCGGGGTGGTGGCGGAGAATGGCGCAGTGCTCCTCCTTCGCGAGGGCGCGGGCATCGCCATTCGCACGCGGGGTGGACCGGAGTCGCGCCTTCGCGATCGCGTTCGGCTCGAAGCACTGGTGGCCGAAGCGCGGGCAGCGTTCCCCGACATCGAGCTCGCCGACGACGTGCGCGCGCGCGTGACCGACGTCACCTTCGACGTCGGCGAGCGCGTGAAAATCGCTTCGGCGCGGGTCGGCGAGCTGCGGGGCTTCCTCGTCGGCCGCGGCGCCCGCACCCTACTCTCGAGCGTTCACCTCCACGCCACCTTCGAAGGCGACGACAAAGCGAGCGGCGCTCTCCACGCGCTCGGCGTGCTTCGTTCCGTCGATCCCTCGTCGGCCCGCGTCCGTGCCGCCTTCGTCGGCGACAGCGAGAACGACGCCGCGTGTTTCTCCTGCTTTCGCACGACCATCGGGGTTGCCAACGTCCGCGCTTGGGTCGGGCGCCTGAGCGTCCCGCCTCGCTACGTCACCATGGGCACGATGGGGGAGGGGTTCGCCGAGCTCGCGCGGACGTTGCTCGAGCGGCGAAAACCGCGATGAACGCTTGACCGCTGCGTTCTCCCGCCTATAATGCGCGCCCCTTCATTCGCGTAAGGACGAAACCCCTGGTTTTCCAGGGAAACACGTCACCCGGCACGTCGCCGGGTCGAAAGAGGAACGGAGCGAGACATGAACCAGTACCCCGGCGTCCTCGGACGCAAGCTCGGAAGCACCCAGGTCTTCAAGGCCGACGGCAATGTCGCCAACTGCGCGGTCGTCGAGGCCTCCCCCTGCGTCGTCGTCGGCCACCGCACCAAGGAGAAGGACGGCTACACCGCCGTCGTCCTCGGCTTCGGCAAGCGCAAGGCCGCCCGCACCAACAAGCCCCAAGCGGGCCAGTTCAAGAAGGCCGGCGTCGAGCCGCAGCAGCACGTCAAAGAGTTCCGCCTCCCGGCCGAAGAGCTCGCCAAGTACACCATCGGCACCGTCGTCGACCTCACCGCCGTCTTCACCGAGGGCCAGATCGTCGACGTCCAAGGCCGCACGCGCGGTCGCGGCTTCACCGGCGTCGTTCGTCGCTGGGCGTTCGCCGGCGGCGTGCAGACGCACGGTACGCACGAGTACCGTCGTCACGGCGGCTCGATCGGTACCAACATGACCCCGGGTCGTACGCTCCCCAACATCAAGATGGGTGGTCACTACGGCGACGAGAACTGGTCGACCCTCAACCTCAAGATCGTCAAGATCGACACCGAGCGCGGCCTCCTCCTCATCGAGGGCGGCGTCCCCGGCTCGCGCAACAGCATCGTCATCGTGCGCGGCGCGGTGAAGAAAATGGGCGGCAAGCCCAAGGCCTGAGTCGATAACGTCACTATTCGAGTGACGTACGGCGAAACGTGACGGTCCTCCCGGGGAACACTCTCGGGGGGATCGTTCGTTTTTGCACTCGGCGTTCTCCGTTTACCTCCTTGGGCGACGCGGCGTTGCCGCCGATGCGTCCCTCTGTTGGAGTGCCGCTCTCCTGCTCATGTCGACCGAGCCTCACGAAGACGACGCCAAGGTCGCAAGGCCGGCGAGCACGCAGCCGGATGCTGCCGAGCTCGAAGCGAGCCTGCGCGCGTTGCCGCCTCGCTACGAGCCGAACGCGCTCCTTCGCTGGCTCTATCGACGCTTCTTCGATCGCATCGAGGTCGACCCGGCCTGGACCGAGATGGTGCGGCAAGCGGCCGCGCGCGGCACGGTCGTCTATGCGCTGCGCAATCTCTCGCTGCTCGATTTTCTCGCGCTCGATCACCTGACCAAGCGATACGGCCTGCCGCAGGTGCGCTTCGCGAACAACCTCGGGCTGTGGATCCTCGAGCCGTTCGGCAAGGGCGTGCAGCACGCGCTACGGCCGCGTCGGCGTGAAGACGACGTCGAAGATCTGCGCGCCGCGGTGACGCGCGGAGAGAGCGCCGCGGTCTTCCTCAAGAGGCCGCCGACGGTGCTCGCCGGCAGCGCGACGGGGCGCGGGCTCCTCGAAGGCGACGACTTCCTCCACGAGCTGGTCGAGCTGCAGAGGCGACGCACCGCGGGTGGCGACACGCGACCGATCATCGTCGTGCCGCAGCTCTTCGTGTGGACCAAGCGACCCGACACGCGGCAGCGCTCGATCGTCGACGCGGTGCTCGGCACGCGGGAGTGGCCGGGCGCGGTGCGTACCGCGGGGCAATTCCTCCTCAACTATCGCGACGTGACCGTGCGTGCCGGCGAGCCCCTCGATTTGCGCCAATTTCTCGTGAACGAGGACCAGGAGGCGGAGACCGGACGCGCTGCCACCGACGTCGTCGTCCGGCGCGTCGTCTATCTCCTCCTCAAGCGACTGGAGCGCGAACGGCGGGTCATCGTCGGGCCGGTGGTGAAGGCGAGCGATCGCATCGTCGAAGAGATCGTCCGTACGCCGCGCGTGCGCAAGGTGATCGACGAGCTCGCGGGCGAAGGTGCACGCGAACGGTTCATCGTCGAAGCGCGCGCGCGCTCGATGCTCCGCGAGATGGCGGCGGCGATGGAGCCGGACGTCATCAAGGCCTTCGGCTCGTTGATGGAGGCGATCTTCCATCGCATCTACGACGGCCTCGAGATCGACATGCCGGGCATCGAGCGGGTCCGCGAGGCCGCGCGCAAGGGGACCGTCATCCTCTTGCCGTCGCACAAGAGCCACGTCGACTACTTGCTCGTCAGCTACGTCCTCTGGCGCAACGCGATCACGCCGCCGCTCATCGCCGCCGGCGACAACCTCACGTTCTTCCCGATGGGGCCGATTTTTCGGCGCGCCGGGGCCTTCTTCATCCGTCGCTCGATCGGCACCGATCGCCTCTATTCGGCGGTGCTCGATGCGTACGTGCACAAGATCGTCCGCGAGGGGTACTCGATCGAGTTCTTCCTCGAGGGAGGTCGTTCGCGCACCGGCAAGCTCCTCGCGCCCAAGCTCGGTCTCCTCGGGATGGTCGTCGACGCCGCCTACGAGCTGCCTTCGCGCACCGTGTACTTCGTTCCCATCTCCATCGGCTACGAGCGCGTCGTCGAAGCCAAGAGTTACGTGCGGGAGCTCTCGGGAGGCGAAAAAGAAGGCGAAAGCGTCACCGGGCTGGTGCGTGCGCTGCGCGTCCTCGCCGAACGGTACGGTCGACTCAACCTCCAGTTCGGCGAGATTCTCACGCTCGATCGCATCCGCAGCGACGTAGAGGCGACCGCGACGCGTGGTGGCGGCGCGAGCGCGTTCGTCCCCAAGCGCGCCATCGTCGCGCGCCTCGGCCATCAGATCACCTACGAGATCAACCGCGCCACGGCGGTGACGGGCGGCTCCCTGGTCGCGCTCTCGCTCCTGACGCATCCAGGACGAGGCGTGCCTCACAGCGTGCTCGAGCGAACTTGCGCGAGGCTCCTCGCCACGCTCGATCACCTCGGCGCACGGGTGCAGCCCTCGGTTCGAGGGGAGGGCGGTGGTCCGTCGCTTCGCGCGATCACCGACGCGCTCGCGCTCTTCGTCTCCGCGGGGTGGGTCGAGGTCCACGACGAGGAGGGCGCCGTCGAAGAGGCGAGCCCACTTTTTCGGCCCTTCGGACGATCGCGCAAGAAGGCCATCGAACAGGACGATGCGCCCGAGCCGGTCTACGTCGTCCCCGACGAGAAGCGTCTGAGTGTCGATCTCTCGAAGAACGTCATCATCCACTTCTTCGTCCCCTATGCGCTCATCTGCACCGCGCTCCTCGTCGCCCCGGGACCGGCGACGCGGCGCGCGCTCTTGCGTGAGCGAGTCCAGCGTCTCTCGCGGCTCTTCAAGTTCGAATTCATGTTCCGCGCCGACGCGACGTACGACGAAATCTTCGATCGCACGCTCGCCGATCTCTCGGCGCAGGGCACTCTCGTCGCATCCGCTCCGGGTGGCAGTCAGGAAGGCGAGGAGGCGCTCATCGACGTCGCGGCCGGCGAAGAGGCCCGCGCGCTGGTGTCGCTCTACGCCGCTACCATCGCCTCGTTCCTCGAGGGCTATCGCGTCGTCGCGCGCACGCTCTCGATGTTGCTGAAGCAGCCGAAGGGCGTCGCGCAGAAAGACTTGATCAAACGCGCGATCAGCGTCGGCAAGCGGATGGCGCTCGCCGGCGAGGTCACGCGTCGCGAAGGCATCTGTCGCCCGGTGCTGGAAAACGCGGTCAGCGCCTTCCTCGATCAGGGCTACCTCGCGAAGTCGGAAGGGAAGTTGGTCCTTCCCGCATCTTTTGCCACGATCTCGGCGGTGAAGGCGATCGAGTCCCGGGTGGCGAGCTATCTCTCGACGGGCGCGCAGGTGCTCGCGTCGGCCGTTCCGGAGGCGGAGTGATGCGCGCGGCTCGCGTCCATGTTGCACGCGCATTCGTCTTCGCGTCGATGCTCGGCGTCTCGATGGTCGGTGGTTGCTCGATGCCCTCGGCGATCGCGCCCTCGTATCGCGGGTCGGTCGGAGTTCCGCACGCCGGCTTCCTCACCGACGGGGTCGAGCTGCCGAAAGAAGGCAAAGGCTTTCGTTGGAAGTCCGCAGCCGACCATCACTATGGCCTCCCGCGGATGATCGGTCTCCTCGAAGGCGCAGCGGCGAGCGTCGCCGAGCTGCGGCCGGGAATGCCTCCCGTCTACGTCGGCGAGATCAGCGCCAAGGGCGGCGGCGCGCTCCTCCCGAAGCATCGCTCACATCGCACCGGGCGTGACGTCGACGTCATGTTCTTCACGACCACGCTCGATGGGGCCAAGGTGCCAGGCACCGGCTTCACCGTCTTCGGTCCCGATGGGCTCGGCGTCGAAGCGGGCGGCCGATTTCTCCGATTCGACGTCGATCGCGAGTGGCTCCTCATCAAGTCGCTCGTGGCCTCCGACAAGGCGCACGTGCAGTGGATCTTCATCGCCCGGTGGCTCGAGGCGCTGCTCGTCGAGCACGCAATCGCGCTCGGCGAGCCTTCGCCGATCATCGCGCGCGCCGAACAAGTGATGCAGCAGCCGGGTGACTCGCTCCCCCACGACGATCACATCCACGTCCGAATCGCTTGCGAGCCCGACGAGCTGGCGACCGGATGCGATGGAGGTGGGCCTCGTTGGGCTTGGATTCCACAGCCGACGAAGATCGAGGCCGACGCCCCGACGCTCCTCGAAGCGCTCCTCGGTCCGAGCGTCACGCCCGACGGCAAGGGCGTCGCCTCGCCCGTCGCTGCCTCTCCGTGATCGTCTCCGCTCGTTCGGTGCGGCCGGTGCGGCTCTTCCACGGCGACAATCTCGGCGTCACGCGCCGGCTCGCCGACGAGGGCGCGCTCTTCGATTTGCTCTACCTCGATCCGCCGTTCGGCGTCGGCACCACGCACGGCGCGCGAACCACGCGAGGGGAGTCGCGGGCAGATCGCACGAAGGTCGCCTACGACGACGCGTTTCATGGGATCGATCGATTCATCGAGGCTCTCGAGCCGCGTCTTCGCGCTTTCCATGCGCTCCTCTCGGCGCGAGGCACGATGTACCTCCACCTCGATCACCGTGCGGTGCACGAGGCGAAGGTGGCGTGCGATCGCGTGTTCTCGCGTGACGCCTTTCGCGGGGAGATCGTCTGGGTGCCGGGCAACGGTGCACGCAGTCGTCGGGAGTGGGGCGCCACCCATCAGACGATGCTCGTTTACTCGCGCGACGATCGCGCCGCGCCGAAGGAGCCGGCGTGGATCTTTCACCCCGACGACGAGACCTTGCGCGAGCCCTACGCGGAGACGAGCACGGCGCGGCACTTCCGTGCGGGAAAAGACGGCACGCGCGTGCGAGAGCGGACCGTCATGCTCAAGGACGGCCCCAAGACCTATCGCTACGAGCTCGATCGCGGCCGGCGGCTCGGCACCGTCTGGACCGACGTGCCGTCGATGAGCGCGAACACGCCGCTCGCCCGCGAGACCACCGGCTATCCGCACCAGAAACCGGAAAAACTTCTGCAGCGCGTGATCCGCGCGTCGAGTGACGAGGGCTCTGTGGTCGGTGATTTCTTCTGTGGATCGGGGACCACGTTGCACGTCGCCGCGCGTGAGGGCCGCATTGCGATCGGCTGCGATGCCTCGGCGCTGGCGATCGAGACGACCGCGCGGAGGTTGCGTGCGGCGAAGATCGAAGTGCAAATCGAAAATGCGACTGGACGGTGAGGTCACCCAGCGTGGAGAGCATGCTCGATGGCGTCGAGGAGGAGTTTTTCCCCCGCGCTCGTTGGCGGTTCGCGTTCGAGACGGAGCGGCGCGGTCGCCGGGGTGAGCCCGCCGAGCTTGTAGAGACGTAGGTGTGCGCCGAGGGTGGTGAGGAAGCGACCACGCGCACCGGCGACGAGCGCGACGAGATCGGGACCGACGGCGCGGCGCGGCCCAGGGCGGACGACGAGGATGCGCCCATCGCGCAGGCGGGCGACGAGGCCTGCCAGCGGGTGATCGACCGGGTCCACCCAACGGTCGAAACTGCCGGGATAACCAGCGTCGACGTAGGCGCCGACGGTCATCTCGAGCACGCCTCCCGAGCCCGAGTGCGAGCCCGAGTGCGAGCCTGAGTCGAGACCCAGCGTGAGGCCGAGCGTGCGGGCCGCGTCTTCGATCGTCGACAGCTTGGTGGTTGCCGGCGCCTGCGCGAGGAGGCTGGTCTCGTCGATTTCGAGGCGCGTAGGGATCGCGCTCTCGGACGCGCCGGGGTGTCTCGGCGAGTCGGGGAGGAGGTTGCCGAGGTTGAAGATTTTCCCCGGATCGAACGCGGCCTTGAGCAGTCGCACGACGTCGACGCCGACACCGAGCTCCTGGCCGAGACGCGGAGCCTTCGAGCGTCCAACGCCGTGGTGATGCGAGGCGGTGCCGCCCGCGCCGATCGCTGCATCGAGCGCGTCACGCCACGCGCGATCGTAGGTCTCTTCGGTGCTCTTGCCGCCGTCGCCGACCTTGCCAGCGGCACCCGCGAACGTGAAATAGATGCTGCAGCCGTCGGGGTAGGCGTGGCTGAGGTGCGCCATGACGAAGACGTGTTTGCCGAGGGCCTTGCGCACGTCGTGATAGAGCCCGCCAAGCTTCGACCACGGCGCCGCGACCTCCATCGTGTCGAGGAACGCGCCGGTGCGGATGGTCGGCGGCTGGCGATAACTGACCGCGTAGCGATGCGTGAGCCAACGTTGCGCCGGGCCTTCGCCGAGATCTTCGCCGCCGCTGGCTGTGATGAGGGCGCGCGCAGCGTCGACGCCGTCACGGGTGTGCGTCGCGTCGCCTTCGAACACGAGGACGAGCATTGCCCTGAATTTCCCGCTCGCCGGCACTCGCTCCAGCGCTTCGATGAGGCCGTTGAGCGCGCGCGGGGCACGCAAGATTGCCTGCAACGCCTTGCCGCCGGCACCGACCGTGCGGACCTTGCTCTGGCTCTTTGCTTGTCCTTGCGCCGGTGATTTCACGCCACCCATGCGGGCGATCGCGGCGTCGAACGGATCGTAGAGGCGTGCGACCGCCGGGCGCAGGCCGTGCTGGAAGAGGAGACGCATCGCCTCCCAACCGGCCTCGGTGCTGCGGAACGCGAAGCTGGCGAAACCGCGCGTCGCCGGCGCTGGGTGGAGGCGCATCGTCGCGGAGGTGATGACACCGAGCGTGCCCTCGCTGCCGATGACCAAGGGGAGCAAATCGGGCGAGCCGAAGCGTCGTGAGAGCTTGGCGACGTCGCCGCGACCATCGACCATCTCCAGATCGACGACCATGTCTTCGATTTTTCCGTAGCGACCGCTCGCCTGTCCGGCGCCGCGCGCGGCGATCCAACCGCCGACCGTCGAGCAGAGAATCGACGAGGGAAAGTGGCCGATCGTGAACCCGTCGCGCTGGAGATCTTCCTCGAGCGTGATGCCCATCGCGCCCGCTTCGACGTCGAGGGTCGGCGCGTCGCGATCGAGCTTGCGCCAGTTCTTCATGCGCTTGAGATCGACGACGACGGTGCGCGCGTCCGGGAGGATGCCACCACAGACGCCGCTGCCCGCGCCGTAGGGGACGATCGGCACGCCTTCTTGGGCGCACCAGCGGACGAGGCTGGCGACTTGCTCGGTCGACTCGGGCCAGGCGATCGCTTGCGGACGCTCGCCCGGCGCGCGGCCCTCGCGGAGCCCTACCAGATGACGCGGCCAAAGATCACGCGCGTAGGCGACGCGATCGGACTCGTCGGTGGAGACGCGGACGCGGCTGGTGGAGGTCGTGCTCTTCGACAGCGCCTCGGTGAGGCCTCTTGCGACGGAGGCGACGGTGGGCTCGCTCATGATGCCGGCGATGCTAGCAGGTCAAGCTTTCTCCGCGGCCGCGCGCTTCGCCTCTTCCCAGTACCCGTCCATCTCTTCGAGCGTCACCTTGGTCCCGCTCGCGGTGGCGAAACCGCCATGTTTTTCGCGCACGCGCTGTTCGACGTGGGCGAAGCGGCCGATGAACTTGTCGCTGGTCCGGCGCAGCGCACCCTCGGCGTCGACGCCGCCGCCGTCTTTCGTCTTCACGTGGCGGGCGAGGTTCACGAGGGCGAAGAGCACGTCGCCGAGCTCCTCTTCGATGGCGCCGAAGTCTCCGCTGGCGATCGCCTCGTCGAGCTCGCCAAGCTCCTCGTTCACCTTTTCGCGCGAACCGTCGATGCTCGGCCAATCGAAGCCGACGCGGGCCACCTTCTCGCCGATGCGCTGCGCGCGGACGAGCGCCGGGAGCGAACGCGGGATGCCCTCGAGGAGACCGCGGTTGCCCTTCTCCTTCGCCTTGATCTGCTCCCAGTTGCGCAGCACCTCGTCGGCGTCCTTCGCCTTCGCCGCGTCGGCGGCAAAGACGTGCGGATGGCGATGGACGAGCTTGGCGACGATTCCCTCGACCACGTCATCGGGGCCGAAATCGCCTGTTTTACGGGCAATTTCTGCTTGAAAGACGACCTGCAAGAGCAAGTCGCCGAGCTCTTCCTGGAGGTGCTTCTGATCCTTCGACTCGATGGCGTCGATGACCTCGCACGCCTCTTCGAGCACGTAGCGCTTGAGCGTGTCAGGCGTCTGCTCGCGGTCCCAGGGGCAGCCATCGGGGGCGAGGAGCCGCCGCATGACCGCGACGAGGCGGGGAAAGGCGCCTCCGATTTGCCGATCGAGCGCGACCGGCTCGGCGGGCTGAGTGGGATCGGGGAGGGTGACGTCGGGGGCGAGCGGACCGCTGCGATCGGGCACGTCGGGCGAGTGCCACGCTCAGGGGCGGGGGGCTACTGGTTGCGCGTGATCAGGACGCGCTTTGGCGGCGGCTCGGTCGTTGGTGCTACTGTGCATGGCGGTCGCGCGGAGGACTCACCTGTGGGCAGTCGCCTGGGTGGTGGCGCTTGCGCCGTTGGCGGCGGTGGCGTGGGCGCAGCCGGGGCCGCCTGGGGTTGGGGCAGCGGGGAGCGCGAGCGCGGCGAGTGGGAGCGCGAGCGTGAGTGCGGGTGCGAGCGTGAGTGCAGGCGCGAGCGTGAGTGCAGGCGCGAGCGCGAGTGCAGGCGCGAGTGCGAGTGCGAGTGTTGGGGACGCCGAGGTCGAGGCGCAGGTAAGCGAAGAGTCGGGGGAAGAGGGGAAGCTCAACCTTCACTACGAGCTCGAAACGGTTCGGATTCGGGGGGCGAAGCGGACTCGGGAGCGCGTAATCTTGCGGTACGTGCCGTTTCGGCCGGGCGATCAGCTCGACGTCGACGATCCGCGGCTCGAGCTGGTGCGGTTCCGGTTGCTCGGGACGGGGTACTTCAGCGACGTCCAGATTTCGTTGTCGAAGGGGCCGCGGCGGGGCGTCGTCATCCTCAACATCGACGTCAAAGAACGGAACACGCTCGTCATCAACGATCTCTGGCTGGGGCTCTCGGCCGATGCGACGCCGGAAGGAAACAGCAAGCCGCTGACGGGATACGGCGGGCTCGACGTCGCGGAGAACAATTTCTACGGCACCGGCGTCTCGCTCGGCGCCGCGTTCGCGGTCTCCGATCGGCAACAGGCCTATCGCTTGCGCTTCGCCGATCCGTCGTTCCTCGGCAGCAAGTGGATCGTCTCGACGAGCTTCCTTTACAACAACGCCCGCGATTTTTTCGGCACCCGCGACGTCCTCTTCGATCCGCCGCCGGGTGAGTCGCCGAACACCGACTATGCGATCGCGACCTACACGCGCACCGGCGGGGACGTCGCGGCAGGCCTCGACATCTCCGAGAGCGCGCGTCTGCGCATGGGGTACCACCTCGAACGCATTCACGCCCACGTGCCGCTCGCCGCCACGCAGAGGCGCGGTCTCGACGTCGAGCCCATTGCCTTCCATCTCATCCCCGATCGTTCGGTGCTCTCGTATCTCACGCTCTCCCTCGACGAGGACACGCGTGACGATCCCATTCTCCCCACGCAGGGCCACTTCGTGCAGCTGGGGACCGACTTCGGTCTCGCCTCGCTTGCCAGCGACTACTCGTTCCTCCGCCTGCAGGCGCGCGCGCAGCAGTGGTGGACGACGAACTCGAAGGGACACGTGCTGCGGCTCGACCTCTTCGGTGGCGCGGTCTTCGGCGACGCGCCGCTCTTCATGCGGTTCTACGTCTGCGATCTCTCCGACTTCCTCCCCGACCGCGCGCTCGATCTCAACTTCGATCGTCGTCCGGCGCCGAATTTTCTCGGCACCAACATCATCGAGATGCGCAACGAGGAGCTCGCCTTTCGCTTCAACGGCGAGTACCGCATCCCCATCTATCGCGGCAGCCGCTCGATCTACGGCATCGATTTCTTCGGCTCGGCCGGCTTCTTCGCGCTCGCCAGCCAGCGTGATTTTCGCGATCCGGCCCGCGGCTACCACGGCTTTTCACGCATCCCGATCGACCTCACGTTCAACGTCGGCGTGCGCATGCAGACGAGCGCGGGGGGGTTCGTCTTCGCCCTCTCCAACGCCCTCGGCTTCTTCCCGATCCGCAACGAGGCCGCACCGTGACCTCGTGCGGTCCGCGGCGCTCGGGCGCACTGTTCGTCGGCCTCGTCGTCGCCAGCTCTCTCTCGCTGCTCGCCGTGGCCCGTGCGGCCCTCCCCATGCGCACCGCGACCTTCGCCTGGACCAAAGGCGGCACGCTCCTCGGCACCTTCAACTACCGCGACGCCATCAACAACTCGGTCATCGCCAAGAAGTTGAAAGACGGACTCGAGGTGCGAGTCTTCATGCGCGGCTACGTCTACCCGGCGGCGGGCGGAGATCCGATCGCGCTCACGGCTGCGTCGTGCAAGGTCGCCTATCAGCTGTGGGACGAGGTCTACAGGGTGGTGCGCAACGGCGGGGCGACCAAGACCGTCGCCAACTTGAAGGGCGTCTATCGACTCTGCACCGACATGGATGGGCTCCCGATCGCCGACAAGGCGACGCTCAACAACAACCCGACGGCCTATTACCTCGCGGTCAAGGTCGAGGTGAACCCGATGAGCGCGCAGACCATCGCCAAGATTCAGCAATGGGTGACACGCCCTGCCGGGGCCAACACCAGTATCGGCCCCGGCGACGCTCTCTTCGCCAGCTTCGTTGGCGTGTTCATGAAGAACCTGGCGACCGCCGACTACGTCGTCGATTTCCAGACCGCCGCCTTCCCGCCGCCCTGAGCGTCAAGGTGGCGCGCTCCCTTCCGCGACCAGCGCCTCGATCGCCTCCTCGAGCGGCACCACGCGTGAACCCCGCTCGCTCCTGATTGCCACCGATCGCGCCTCCGCCTCGCGCCTCCCGATCGCCCAAAAACGAGGTACTCCGCGCTCGTGGGCGAGGGCGACTTTGCGCGCGATGGTGGAACCTTCCACGTCGAGGACGACCCTCGCGCCGCGCGCCTGCAGTCGCCTTCCGATCTCCTCCGCGTACGCGCGCTGATCTTCGGCGATGCTCGCGATCACCACTTGCTCGGGCGCGAGCCAGAGCGGCAAGACGCCATGGTGATGCTCCAGGAGCACGCCGACGAAGCGCTCGAGGCTGCCGAGCACGGCGCGGTGGAGCATCACCGGCCGAACCCGTTCACCGCGTGCGTCGATGTAGTGGAGGCCGAGCCGCTCGGGCAGCACCATGTCGAGCTGGATGGTGCCGCACGACCAGGCGCGCCCGTGGACGTCGCGAAGGACGAACTCCAGCTTCGGTCCGTAGAACGCGCCTTGCCCCGGCTGCGGCTCGAGCTCGCCGAGCTCCGCCTCGACGGCGCACGCTCGCAGCATCGCCTCTGCGCGATCCCAGACCTCGTCGCTCCCCGCGCGCACCGCGGGCCTGCTGGAGAAGCGCACGAGCATCGAATCGAATCCGAAGTCTCGGTAGACGCGCCGGAGCAAGTGACAGAATCGACGGATTTCTCCGCCGATTTGTTCCTCTGCGCAGAAGATATGCGCGTCGTCCTGCACGAAGTTCCGCACCCGCAAGAGTCCATGGAGCACGCCGCTCGGCTCGTTGCGATGGCACGAACCGAACTCGGCGAGCCGCATCGGCAGATCGCGGTACGACGGGGCGCTGCGCTGGAAAATCTGCCCGTGACCGGGACAGTTCACCGGCTTCATCGCCATCACGCGATCACCGTCGCGCACTTGGTACATGTGCTCCGCGAAATTCACCCAGTGACCGCTCGCCTCCCAAAGGGCGCGATCGATCAGCTGCGGCGTCCGTACTTCTTGGTAGCCGTCTTCGGCGACGCGACGGCGAATGTGCTCTTCGACGGCGCGGTAGAGCGCGAAGCCGCGCGGATGCCAGAAGACCATTCCAGGGGCTTCGTCTTGGAGATGGAACAGCGACATGCGCTGACCGATGGCGCGGTGATCATGAATGTCGAGAGACATGAGATTCCTCTTATTTTTCCGTGGTTTTCGGTGCTGCGGGCGCGCCGGACACGGGAGGAATCCTTCGAAACGACGAAGGCCCAACCGTCTCCGGCTGGGCCCTTGTTTCGCGTTCGCGTGGCTGTCTTCAGCGCAGCGGAACGACGACCAAGCCCGCCGGGGCGGAGGTCGTCGTCGTCGTTTGCTGGAGGGACATCACGGACATGCGCCGAAGATGAGGCCTGTCGTCGTCTTTGTCAAACACGCGGCTCGTCGTCGATCAGTGCAAACGCCATCCACCTTGCACCGGCACACGAATCGTCACCGCGCCCATCGACAGCTGATCGGGCACCGGCTCGAGCAGACCGGCGGCGCGAATGGCGAAGACCACGTTCTTGTCGAAGATGCCGAAGCCGCTCGGACGAATCACCACCACGTCGACGACGTTGCCGGTCTTGGCGATGGTGAGATCGACGATCACCGTGCCGCTCCGCAAATCGAGCTCTTCTTCCTTGGGGAACGTCTCGCGCACGATCGGCTCGAGGCGTTTTTGCAGCTGATGGAAGAAGGCGAGTCGCCTCGCTTCGCGGAGTGCATCGAGCGCCCCCGGACCATCTCCGAGCGCGACCGTCTTGCTTCCGCCGCCGCTCGTCCCGCCGGCGCCAGGATCGCCGCCGCCGCCAGCGCCCCCGACGCCTTCGCCCGTCTTGCCGCCGCCGAACGTCGAGGTGTCGACGAGGCTCTTGAGCGCAGCGTTCGCTTGATCGGCGTTGCCGTTGTCGGCCGCGGCGCCTTTGTCGTTCGCCATCACGCTCGGCTTGCCCTTGTCGACGTCGGGGCGAGCCTTCACCACCGACGCCCCGGCGAGCTGCATCGAGCCGATGCTGGTGCCGTAGTCGGCGCCCGGAGTCTTCGCAGCGATCTTCCCCCCGAGCGTCTCGCCACCGGGGCTCTTTTGCTTCTCGCCCTCGCCGTCTTTCGGTGTCCCGGCGGCGCCGAGCGTCTGTCCGAGCACGGTCGCCGGCGCCATCGAAGACCCTGCAGCGGCATCGCTCACCGCCGACGGATGGCGCTCGAAGCGGAAGCCCTTGCCCGACGAAACGAACGTCAGCTCCATCGGTTCGACCGCCTCGCGTCGATCGACCTCGGTCTTTCGGTCCTTCGAAGCGTCGAGGTGGTTCTCCTGATCGCGCACGACGTCGTCGCGCAGCGCGGAGGCGACGGTGTCCTGCTCGGGACGCGGCGAGAGGTTCTTCGCCGTCGTCGTCACCATCGAATCGCCGCCCTTTCCAGCCTTTTCGTCATCGATCATCGCCACCTTGGCGCCGCCGGCGAGCTCGGGTGCGTTGGGCGGCGGAGGCGTGATCGGCGCAGCTGGCTCGGCCTGCTCGTCGGTTCCTTCGGAGGTCGGGAGCTCGACGATGATCGGCTCGTCGGTGGCCGGCGTCGGGAACGAATGATCGGGCTCGGGTTGCGGCGGCTCGGTTCGACCAATCCCGCGCGCGACGGCGATCGCGCCGACGACGGCGACGAAGCCATGAAGGACGAGCGACACGATCCCTGCCGGGAGCGCGCCACCACCTCTCACGCGCGGCGGGTCGACCTCAGAATCTGACAATCGCGCTCCCCCAGGTGAACCCGGCACCGAAGGCCGCCATGAGCACCGTGCTCCCGGCCTTGATCGCGCCCGACTTCCACGACTCGGAGATGCCGATCGGGATCTTCGCCGCCGGGACTGCCAGGTCGCTGGCGCCGATGCCGTCGTGCTCGATGAAGCGACGCTCTTTGATGCCCGTACGTTGGTGAATCCACTCGTCGGTGGTCGGCATGAGCTTCGACAGATCGTCGTTGGTGACCACCCTGCTCGGCAGGAAGTGGCCTGCTCCCGTGATACGTGCGCGCATGCTGGAAGTGACTCCTAGGGCAACTCCGCAAGTGACATCGTGACGGCGAGACCGCCTCCCCGCCATCCAGCATCGCGCAACAACTTCTCGGAGACGGCAAGGTGCGCCGCGTCACGCCATCAGACGCCTGGCCGAGGCCATTTCTTGGGTCGAAGGTGGCTTGGGCCGCGGCTCAGGTTTTGCGCTGAAAACAACGATCGGGCACCCCGCGGTGGGCGCGGATGGGGGCGCTCGCGAGGATGAGCCGCTTGGTGTGCGGGTCGCGATACCCGCTGGCGGTGGCGAGCTCGCCGCTCGGGAGCGTCTCGGGGGTCGCCGCGTGCCGCAAATAATGGACGACGCGGCCCATCATCAGTTCGCGCAGATACTTGCCGACGAGGGAAGCGAGCCCGACGAAAGGGTCGGTGGCGTCGGCGTCGACGAGGAAAGTGACCCGACCGAGCCCAGGAAATCGATAGGCGCTCGCGTTGTGCCCTTCGGCCTCGATGGCGTGAAGACGCGACGAGAGCGGACCGAAGTAGTCCGAATAGTAGCCCATGCCCCCGACCTTTCCGCACACCGCATCGAGCGGCACGGGAACGGGGGAGGCCGCATGGAGGGCGAGCGCGAGTCGTTCCATCTCGTGCAAGTCGACGGTCAGCTTGTTGCGACCGCGCTCGCCGGCGTCGTTCATGCGACTGACGCAGACGACGCTCGCCCGGATGCCTGCCAGCTCGAGTGGCGAGCGGCGCGCGAACCGACCGCCGGTGGCGTTGCCAGCCCAGCGCTCGAGCGCTTCGGTGCAGGCAGCGACCTGCGCGTCGTCGGCGAGAAAAGCGTCGTCGTCGTCGCGCCAACAAAGCCGATGGGGCTCGTGCGAAGCGTCGCCGCGCGAGGGGCAGGGGGCCTGCAGCTCGCCCAGCGAATCGAGCGAGATGCGCGCGAGCACCTCCGCGGGGCTCTTCGGCGTTGGACCAAGCGTGGCGAGGAGCGCGCGTGCCCAGGCTTCCCCGAGCGAGACGTCATGGTTGGAGACGAGCGCCTTCGAGTCGCCGACCAGCGAACCGAGCGTAGTCGGCCGTTTTCCTCGGGTGCGAAAGGCGACAGCGGTGACGATGAGCGGCCCCAGCACCGGCCCGAGCCCGTTCTCGTCGATGCCGACGTGGAGCACGGTGTCCTCGGAGAGCGGCGGGAGCTTGGCGAGGAACGAACGCGGGGTACGCGCCTCGACCCGCTCCAACTCGCTCTCGTTCGCGGTCTCAATCGCGGTCTCAATCGCGGTCTCGCTGTCTGGCCCGACCTCGACGCTCACGCTTGCGGCCTGCACCGGCGGCGGCCGGGGGTCCATGCCCAACGTGCGCCCGGATCATCTAATGCTCGTTCGGGGTCGTCGGGTGTCGTTCGGTGTGGATCCTCCGTCGCCGTTCGTGCATCCGAGGTCGCCGAGCACACCCCGAATACGTTCGCGAAGCGCGTAGGCGGAGGTTTCTTTCGCGGCTGGCCCCTGCAGCCGCATTTCTCCCTTGCCACCGAGGGCCAATGAACGGCACGCTCACTCGACGAACGACCATGGCATCCCCGCGTAGCGCTCCCTCCAAGTCCGCGAAGGTCACGAAGCCTGCTGCCGCCCCCGCCGCCAAGGCGAAGGACGCGAAGCACGACAAACCGTCTACCAAGACGGTCGTCGCAGCTCCGGTCAAAGGGAAGGAGAAGGACGCGAAGCATGATCACAAACACGAAACGCATGGAAAAGATGCCAAGCCCGAGAAGCGGGAAGAGCCGTTGACGATGCCCCGCATTGCCGCCGCTCCGCCTGTCGAAGAAGTGGTGAAGCCCCTGGTCACCACGACCATGAACAAGGCGCAACTCAAGCGTTTTCGCACGCTCCTCGAAGAGAAGCGCGACGACATCATCAAGAAGGCGAAGCAGACGCTCGACGAGGACATGACCCTCGACGCGAACGATCTGCCCGACGAGATGGACCTCGCCTCCAGCGAGTACCTCCAGAGCTTCACCTTCCGCCTCCGCGGTCGCGAGAAGTCCTTCCTCGACAAGATCGAGAAAGCGCTCGTCCGCATCGACGACGGCACCTTCGGCATTTGCGAAGAGTGCGCCGAAGAAATCTCGGTCAAGCGCCTCGAAGCGCGCCCCGAGACCACGCTCTGCATCCGCTGCAAAGAGGATCAAGAGCGCGCCGAAAAAGACTACGGCTGAACGGCCGGTTTTGGCGCCGAGAGACCGGTGATCGGCCACGCTTTGGGCGGGGCCGAGTCCCCGACCAAATACGAGACGATGCGATCGTGGTCGGTATCGGCGACGAGCAGCAGCGTGCCTGCGTTCGTCGTCGGCATCACCGCGAGGCCCGCCGGCTCGAAGAGGTCGCCGTGCGCCGCGCCAGGGCTCGCCACCGTTTTGGTCGCGCCGGTCTTCGGATCGACGCGCTTGAGCTTCGAGTTGTAGGTGTCGGCGACCCAAAGCGCGCCGTCGCCATACGCGAGGCCGACGGGGTGTTGCAGGCGCGCCGTCTCTTTGTCGCCGTCGACGTCGCCGAAGGTGAAGAGCGACTTGCCGACGAGCGTCGAGACCACGCCGGCCTTGCGATCGACGCGGCGGACGCTCGACGTCTCGCTGTCGAGGACGAAGAGCGAAACGCCGTCCGTGGCCAGGCCGCTCGGCTGCGCAAAGGCCGATTTTCCCAGGCGCGCGCCATCGATGCGATCTTCGCGGCCGGTGCCGGCGTAGAGCGCGATGACGTCTTCTTTCGGATCGTAGGTCGCGAGCTGATGGGAGCCGGCGAGCGCGATGTAGACGAGGCCATCGAGCGCGAGCACGTCCCACGGTGACCGCAAGGTCGTCTTCTTCGCCGGCTTGCTCCCCTCGAGGTGTCCTTCGCCGAGCTTCCCGTCGCCGGCGATGGTCTTGACCGTCTTCGCTTTCAGGTCGATCGCGCGCAGCTCGTGGTTCTCGGTGTCGGCGACGTAGAGCACGCCGCCGAGCGCGGTCATGCCTTGCGGGTGGGCGAAGCGAGCAGTCGCGAACGGTCCGTCGACGTTGCCGCGCGCGCCGTCACCGACGACGTCGACGAGCTTGCCGCTCTCGTCGGTGAGGACGATGCGATCGTGTCCGCTGTCGGCGATCGCGTATCCACCTGGAATTCTCGCGATTTTTTCGGGGAAGGCGAGCGGGCTCGCGGCGTCGAACTCCTGGCCGACGAACGAGGCAGGCTCCTTCGTCAGCGAGCCGTCCTTGTTTCCTTCGGCGAGCGCGGACTGGATGACGTCGTCGAGCTCGGCCTCGTCGGGCTCGCCGGCGCTCTCCCAGACGATGCGACCTTGCGTGTCGAGGACGACGACGGTCGGCCACGCCGTGACGCCCCATGCCTCCCAGATGCCGCGATCGCCGTCGATGGCGACGGGGTGATGGATGCCGAGGCGGATGACCGACTCGCGTAGCCTTTCGACCTCCGGCTCGGCGTCGAACTTCTGCGTGTGCACGCCGACGACGAGGACTGGATCGGTCGAGTATTTGGCCTCGAGACGGGCCAAAGTGGGGATCGTCTGCATGCAGTTGATGCAGCACGAGGTCCAGAAATCGAGGACGACGATGCGGCCACGGAGGTCTCCGCTGGTCGGCTTGCGCGTGACGTTGAGCCAGCCGCGGGCGAGGTCGAGGCCCGGCGACGTCTCACGGCTCCCTGCCGGTGGGAGCATCGTCTTCTGCACGTAGGCCTTGCCCACGAGCGCATGCTGCGGGGCCGCGACGACGCCTCCTTGGTGCGCGTTCGCCGTCGTCGACGCGGGCGCCTCGGCCGCGTGCTTCACCGCGATGGTGGCCGCACCGCAGCCGAAGAGGCAGGCGAGGAGCGCGAGCGCGGGACGGAGGCGACGGCGATCGGTCATGCCCATCTCTACGATGGATCGACCCGATCGGTTTCGCTCCTGATTTTCAGGGCTTTCCGCCGGGCAAGAGCGCGCACTTCTTGCCGCCGCTCGGCGCCGCCGCACATCCGCAGTGGTTGAAGCCGCAGTCGACGGTGCCGCCGCGGCAGTCCATCGTGCAGAGCATTCCCTTCGGCATGGTGCCCGCGTTGGCGACGGCGGCGCACTGGCTCGAGTGACAGGTCGCCACCGGCAAGCAATCGGCGTCGACGTTGCACGCGTCGGTGGAGAACACGGGGCTCTTCACCGCGCCCGCCGCCGACTTGAGCGTCGCGGTCGAAGACGGCTCCGTCGTCGGCGCGGTCGTGTCGGACGCGCTCGCGATCGGCGCGATCGGCGCGATCGCGGCCGACGAAGTCGCGCCGACGTCACCCGTCGCCGGTCCCTTGGGCCCCGGCGTCGACGAAGGACACGCCGCGAGGCCGACACCGAACGCGAGGGCGAGAGGGGCGACGGACAGTGTACGTGTTTTCATGGGCATTCTCGCTTCGACGATGCGTGATCACAGATCGGTGATCTTGTAATCCTTGAGCTTGTAGAGCAGCGCGCGGTGGCTGATTTCGAGCACCTCTGCGGCGCGCGTGCGGTTGCCCTTCGTCTTCTGCAACGCGCGACGGATGAGCACCTCTTCGATGATCCGCGTCGTCTTCTTGATCGACAGCTCGCCGCTCGCGAGCTGCATCTGCACCGGATCACGCGCCTCGCGGACGCGTTCGGGGAGATCTTGGACGTGGAGCAAATCGCTGTCGGCGAGCACCATCGCGCGCTCGATGGTGTTCTCCAGCTCGCGGACGTTGCCCGGCCACGCGTAGTCGATGAGCGCTTTGCGCGCCTCGGCGTCGAGCCCTCGGATCGAGGTGCCGAGCCGCGTGTTGTTGCGGGCGAGGAAGTGATCGATGAGCAGCGGCACGTCCTCGCGGCGCTCGCGGAGCGGAGGAATCGTCAGCGGCAACACGTTGAGGCGATAAAATAGGTCTTCGCGGAACCGTCCGGCCTTCACCTCGCTGTGCAAGTCGCGGTGCGTGGCGGCGATGATGCGGACGTCGATCTTCACGTCCTTGACGTCGCCGAGCCGGCGAATCGTCTCTTCCTGGAGCACGCGCAACAGCTTCACCTGCAAGGGGAGGGGGAGCTCGCCAATCTCGTCGAGGAAGAGCGAGCCGGTGGTGGCCTCCTCGAAGAGGCCGCGGCGATCGCTGTTGGCGTCGGTGAAGGCGCCCTTCTTGTGTCCGAAGAGCTCGCTCTCGAGGAGGTTCTCGGGGATCGCGCCGCAGTTGATGGCGACGAACGGCCCGTGCGCGCGCGAGCTCCGACGATGGAGGGCGCGGGCGATCAGCTCCTTGCCGACGCCGCTCTCACCGATGACCAGGACCGTCGTCTTGTAGTCGGCGATCTTGGTGATGGTGCGGAAGATCTCGAGCATCGGCGCCGATTTGGCGAGGATCTCGTCGAACTTGTTCTCCTTGCGGATCTCTTCGCGGAGCTTCTGGTTCTCGCGTCGCAGCGTCTCGCGCTCTTCGGCCTTGCGCAGGCAGAGCAAAATCTCGTCGGGCTTGAAGGGCTTCGCGACGTAGTCGTAGGCGCCCGCCTTCATCGCCTCGAGCGCGAGATCGACCGAGCCATACGCGCTCATCACGATCACCGTCGCCGACGAGCTCTTGGCCTTGAGCGCGGCGAGCAGATCGAGCCCGCTCATTTTCGGCATGCGTACGTCGGTGAGGACGACGTCGGGCCCGAAGCTCTCCACCTTGGCGAGCGCCTCTTCACCGCCCGAAGCCGTCTCCACGTCGTAGCCGGCGCGCTTGAGGAGCGTGCGGAGAACCAGGCGGAGGTTCTCCTCGTCGTCGACCACGAGGACGCGTCGCATGTGTGCAACTATTTCTAGGCCCCAGCCAGGCAAAGCGCAACTGGCATGCAAAGGCCTGGCAAAATCACCGCAAGCGTTGCGGTCTCCACGCGCGAGGTGCCGACTCAGATCGTCGTGCTGCTGCGGTGCTTGGTCGCCTTGGTCGGCTTCGGCTTGCTCGCTTTTGCCTTCCCCGCGTCGTTCTTGCCGGGAACCTTCTTCGCCGCGAGGGCTTCGAGATCCCTCAGCATCGACTTCGCCTCCGCGCACCCCGCGTGCGTCTCGAGGATCTCGCGGAGGCGCGCCTTCGCCTCGTCGTCGCGGCCCGCCGCGTGGAGCGCGCGTGCGTCCAGCATCTTTGGCTCGATCTCGTCGCCGACCTTGGCGATCCACATCGTCGCCGCTTCGTGCGCCTCGCCGTAGCGGGCGTTGGCGAAGGCAGCTCGTGCCCACGCGCGGAGGGAGCTCGGCGTCCCATCGATTTTGGCGATGCGCGCCGCGGCGAGTGCGCCTTCGACGTCGCCAGCGGCGAGTTTGAGATCGACGTCCGAAGGCGCGCTGGTCGCGCCCGCGCCGGAAGCCGCAGCGCTCGGCATCGGCGCCGTCGCCATCGCAGCCGGAGCAACTTTCGTCGTCGTCGTCGTCGTCGCCACGGCAGCGGGCGTCACCTGCACCGGCTTCGGCGCAAAGAGCTCGGTCTTCTTCGGGAGCCCGCCCGTCTCCGTCGACGCGCCGGTCGCGTTCGTCGCGTTCGTCGCGTTCGCGTCTGTGCGCGGCTTGTTCGTCGCCGGGGCCATCGTCGAGTCGATGCGACGCAGGAGCTTCTCGTACCCCGAACGAAGCGCGTCCTTCTGGAGGTAACCCGCGCCCGCGAGGAGGGAGAGGCCGAGCGCGAAAGCAGCCAATTTTCCGCCGATTCCGCGACGTCGCGGCACCTTGCGTCCAAGGAGAGGCGTCTCGTCGGCGCTGCTCGCGGCCACTTGGACGCGCTCGTCGTCGCTTTCGTCGCTTTCGTCGCCTTCGTCCTCGTCCTCGTCCTCGTCCTCGTCGTCGCTTTCGTCGCCTTCACCGGCCGCTGCGCCCGCCGAGAGGATCGCCGCTGCAGGAGCCGAAAGTCGTGCGTGCTTCTCGTGGAGCCCGAGCTCCAACATGATGTCGACCGCTTCGTCCTTGGGCCCGCCCGCGTTCTCGGAATTCTCGAAGAACGAACCGTAGATCGCGTCCTCGAGCGACTCGCGCATCTCGCTCGCGTCGGCGAAGCGATCGTTCGGATCCTTCGAGAGCGCGCGGAGGATGACTTGCTCGACCGCTTCGGGGATCCCGCGCAGCGGCGCCACCTCGCGCGGGGGCTTCGGCAGGTCGCGCATGTGGCACGACATGAGGAGAATCGGCGACGGTGCGTCGAACACCGGTTGACCGGTGACGAGCTGGTAGAGCACGCAACCGAGGCCGTAGAGATCGGCGCGGCCATCGACCACGCCGGCGCTCGCCTGCTCCGGGGCCATCGTCTCGGGGGTGCCGAAGATCGCACCCGCCTTCGAGAGGTTCGGATCGTCGGCGAGCGCGCCGACGTCGTGAGAGCCCTTGGCGACCCCGAAATCGAGCAGCTTGAGGCCGACGTCGTGGAGCGACCGCGGCGGCTGGCCGGCGTACGTGAGGAAGAGGTTGGCGGGCTTGAGATCGCGATGCACGAGCCCAGCCGCGTGGGCAGCCTCGAGCGCGCGGCAGGTCTTGATCGCCAACTCGCAGGCGTCGCGATAGTCGAGGCCTTGCTCGCGAGTGAGATAGTCCTCGAGCGTCTCGCCTTCGAGTCTCTCCATCACGAAGAAGAGGCGCGAGGCCTCGTCGTCGGTCTCTTTGGTCTGACCGAAGTCGTAGACGTGCACCAGGTTCGGATGGCTGAGCCCGGCGATGGCGCGCGCCTCGCGACGGAAGCGCGCGATGAACTCCGGCGTCGCCGCGTGCTTGCCCTGCAGCACCTTGACGGCGACGCGGCGTCCGAGATCGACGTGCTCGGCCTCGTAGACCACGCCCATGGCGCCCTCGCCGAGCTTACGGACGAGGCGATAGCGCGTGCCGGGGAGCGCATCGGGGACGCCCGTCAGCGGCTCACCATCGGGCGTGCTGTCGTCGCGACGCTGCGCGCGCTTCATCGCGCCGCTCGGCGGATCGCTCAGCTCGGACGCGAGCACCTTGCGGGCACGCGCCACCAGCCTTGCGAAGTCGACCCGCGAGGCCGAGGGCTCACCTGGATAGAGCCGCGTCAGCATCGCCTTGACGCGTGCCCGCACGCCGCGCTCCTCGACCGGCTTGCGCGGCGCCTGGGTGAGGATTCCGGCGAGCGCCTTGGCGGCTTCACGCGCACGGCCACAGCGCTCGCTCGCGACCGGCTCGGTCATCCACGCGATCACGCGGTCGAGGTCGGCCGGCACCGGACCATCGCCCAGCTGCGCCAGCGTCGGATCGCCGCAGAGTGCGCGCGGTCGCAGCGAACCGTTGGTCACCGCAGCGACGTGCTCGGTCGCATCACCTTCGAGGAAACGACGGCCGATGACCAGCTCCCAGAGCATCACCCCGAGCGCATAGATGTCGGCGCGCGCGGTGGCCGACTCGCCCTTGGCGACCTCGGGTCCGACGTAACCCGGCTTCGCCAAGACCGTGCCCGAGACGGTGTGGCAGCGGCGGTTCTCTCCGCGCGCGGTGCCGAAGTCGATGAGCTTCACGTCGCCGCCGAAGCCGATCATCACGTTCTGCGGCGAGAGATCGCGGTGGACGATGCCGAGCGGCGCGCCGTCGGCACCGGTGCGCTCGTGGACATGGGTGAGGGCGCTGGCGATCTCGAGCGTGACCGCGACGGCGTCGGCCCAGGGGAGCGTCTTGCCCTGTCGCGAGAGCCGGCTACGAACGTCGGCGAGCGAACGACCTTCGACGAATTCGACGACCACGTACGGGTCGCCGCCGGCATCGACCGACGCCTCCATGATGCGCGCGACGCCGGGATCGTCGAGCTGCGATTGCACGCGGGCCTCGTCGAGGAAGCGCGCTTGAAACGAAGGATCCTCGCGGTAGTCGCTACGAATGCGCTTGACGACGCAAGGCCGCTCGGCGCCTTCGATGCCGATCGTCGTCGCCAGGTAGACCTCTCCCATCCCGCCACGCACGAGCAGCTTGAGGAGCGCGTAGCGTCCGACGAGGCGGGGCAGACCGTCGTCTTCGCGCTCGTGGCCATCACCGGACTTGCGGGGCAGCGACTTCGGTCCGGCGGCGGCGACGGTGGCGGCAGAGGAAGAGGGCCGAGTCGTCATGGTTGGAAGGTGCCGATGTAGGTGTCGCGCGTACAACTTTTCGGCGCGGCTTTTTTGAGGCGTTTTCATGATCAATAACTAAGTAATGGTTTTTTCGGGCGGCCGGGCGATGCCGAAGGCCTCTAATGTCCGAGCTCCTCATGTCGATGTGCCCTTGGTGCAAGTCTCACAATCCACCGCGCGCCGAGGTCTGCCTGAAGTGCGGGAAGAAGGCCGCCGACCACCCGTCGATGAGCGGGAGCGATCTTCCCGACACGTTCGGAGACGACGGCGGACCGCCGCTCGCGGCCATCGAGCTCGGAGGGCAGGGGCCTGCGGTCGCGGGCAGCTTCGACGCCTCCGGCGCGGGTGGCGGCATGCAGACGTTCGGCGACGACTGGGGCGAAGGCGAAGCACCCCCAGCCGGACCGAGCCTCGATCTCGCCTCCGATATCCCCAACCGTTCCTCGACCAAACAAGCCGTTCCCGGGCCGGTGGCCTCGCCTCCGTCGTCCCGTCGTGAAGCCGGACCTCCGAGGCGCGCTTCGTCCGGGGGCATGCAGGCGGGCGGCGATGGCGGCGGAGCGGCACCCGCCGAGCGGACGACCATCGAGATCGATCGCTTCGAGATCCTCGCCTTTGCGGACTACGGCGCCGAGCCGAAATCGATTTTCTACACGTTGCCGTACGCCATCCGGGTCAAACGGCGACAGCGCGAGCTTCGTCGGGCGCTCGCGGGCGTGCGGCTCGCGCTCAAAGATGCCGAATCGCGGCGTGACGATCGCTGCGTCGAGCTCGGCGAGCTCTTGCGGCCCCACGTCGAAGCCGACGCCCAGTTCGGCTCGTTCAAGGCGCTGCTCGGCGACGCGGAGAAGACCAAGCAGACGCGCGAACAAGCTCTCGCCGAAGCGAGCAGCTCCTTTCGCGAACGCGCCGCGCTGATCGACGCCGACGTCGCCGCCCAAGAGGCCCCGCTGGCGGCGGCGCAGCGCGAGGTTGCGGAGAAAGAGCGCTTGGCGAACGAAGCCGATCAGCTCCGAGGCCGGCACGAAGCACGTCGAAAACGCGTCGAAATCGAGACACGCAACGCCGCGGTCACCCTCGAGAGACCCGACGCTCTCGGCCCGCAGCGCGCGCAGGCTCGCGCCGTCATCCAAGCCGCTCAACAAGAGAAAGACGCGCGCGCCGCGGAAGAACGGCAAGCCGCAGCGGTCGCCCAGGAAGCCGAAGGACGAGCCGCGGGGGCCCGACGTGCGCGCGCCGAGGTCGAAGGGCGCATCGGTGCCCTGCGGAAGAAACGGCGCGATCTCGAGGGCGAATACGCGAGGCAGGGCGAGATCCGCACCCAGGGAATCGACGCCGCCTCGAAGGACGTCCGTCACGCGTTCCTCCAGATTGGTCGTCGCTTGGCGACGGGCGGGCTCGACGTCCCCGGCGCCGACATTCGTCGCAAGGCCATCGCCGAAGCAGAGGCGAACGTGAAGCGCCTCCAGATCGAGCTCGAGAAGCACCTCCGGGCGCTCGACGCCGCCGACCCGGTGGCCGTCAAGAAGGGGCTCATCCTCCTCGTGGCCATCGTCGTCGTGCTCCTCGGCAGCTTCATCGCCTGGCGCGCCCTTCGCAAGAATCCCTACGTCGAGGATCGCCCCTCGACGACCAGCACCAAGCCTTCGAAATAGCGCTGAAACCCCACTCGAATCAAGTTCATCGAACGAGCTTCAACGTGTCGAAAATGCACGTGAAAATCTGTGGCATCACCTGCGTGGAGGACGCCCTCCTCTGCGTGGCCGCGGGAGCCTCGGCGATCGGTCTCAACTTCGTTCCCTCGAGCCCCCGCGCGATCGATCTCGTGACCGCACGCGCGATCGTGGATGCGGTCGCTTCCGGCCGTTCGACGGGTGCCGACGTCCTCGTCGTCGGGGTGGTCGCCGACAAAACCATCTCCGAGCTCCACGAGCTGCTCGCCGAGGTGAAGCTCGGCTGTCTTCAGCTCCACGGGGACGAGCCGCCCGAGGCGCTGATGCCGTTCCTTCCGCACGCCTACAAGGCGCTGCGCATCGCCAGTCCGGACGACGTCGTGCGCGCCGATGCTTATCCCGGCGACTATCTTCTCGTCGATGCCTACGTGCGCGGCGTCCTCGGTGGCACGGGCGCGCGTCTTCCGCCGTCGTGGGTCGAACCTCTCGCGCGGCGGCGCAAGCTCACGCTCGCCGGAGGTCTCGCGCCGGACAACGTCGCGGCCGCGATCGACGCGGTCCGGCCGCACGCCGTCGACGTCGCCAGCGGCGTCGAGCGAAGGGGCGACCCACGGCGCAAGGACGAGGGAGCGGTGCGCGCCTTCGTTGCCGAAGCTCGGCGTGCGTGAGTGTCTCGTGCGTCCCATGCACGGCTTCACGCACGGTTCATGCGCCCGATCGGCCAAGCTTTTTTGACCGACGATCCCGCAAGGTCTACCGTGTGACGAACGCGCTTTCGTGGCGCGGCCATCCATGACGTCTGCCGACGCAATGTCCCGCTTCGTGCGAGATCTTCCCCCCGGAGAGGTGATCTTCCGCGAGGGAGAGCCGGGGGCGATCATGTTCGTCCTCCAGTCCGGGCGTGTGCGCATCGTCAAGCACGTAGGGGAAGGCGAACGCGTCCTCGCCACGCTCGGCCCTGGCGAGTTCTTCGGCGAGATGGCCATCCTCAACGACAAGGCACGCACCGCCACCGCGGTCGTCGCCGACGACGGCCCGGCGCGGGTGCTCGCCATCGACCGCAAGCGCTTCGAGCAGATGATCGCGAACAACCGCGAAATCACGCTCCGTCTCATCAAGAAGCTCGCCTCCCGCCTCGAGAGCGCCGACGCGCTGATCGAAATCCTCATGCACAAGGATCCGAAGGCGCGGGTCATGCGCGCGCTCAGCCGTCACGCCCAGAGCTTCGGCGAGGTGACGGCCGACGGATTGCGCGTCGCCCTCACGCCCGTCGAGCTCGCTGCCCAGGTCAACGTCACCGACGAACAGGTCGAAGAAGTCCTCGGCCGCCTCCGACGCGTCCGCGTCATCTCCATCGAGCATTCCGGCACCATCCTCGTCCACGACGTCGATCGGCTCCTCGACTTCCTCGAGTTCCTCGAAATGCCGCAAAAATTCGGAGGAGATCCGCCTTGATGCGCCTTCGCGTGGTCGGTTGTCACGGTGGGGAGACCCCCAAACACCGCACCAGCGGCTTTTTGCTGCGTGGCAAGCGCGCGCGCGTCGCCGTCGACGCCGGTTGCCTCTCGAGCGGGCTCACCCTCGCCGAGCAGGCGAAGCTCGACGCCGTGCTCGTCTCGCACGCGCACATGGATCACCTCAAAGATCTGGCGACGCTGGCCGACAACCGCTGCCAGATGCGCGCGCCGCCGCTGGTCATCGCCGCCATCCCGCACACCCTCGGCGTCCTCAAGAAGCACTTCTTCAACGGCCTCCTATGGCCTGATTTTTCGCAGATTCCGAGCAAGCGTCAGCCGACCATCACCTATCTTCCGCTCTTGCCCGAGAAGCCCACGCTCATCGGGGGCGAGTTCGAAGTGCAGACGATCATGGTCAGCCACACCATCGACTCGAGCGCGTTCTTGATCCGCGGTCCGAAGGGGCAGGGGTCCATCGCCTACTCGGGCGACACGGGCCCGACCGATCGCCTCTGGGAAGTGCTCAACGAGGCGACCGACCTCCGCGCGATGTTGATGGAAGTGAGCTTCCCCGACGAAGAGCAGAAGCTCGCCACCGCGAGCGGTCACCACACGCCGCAGACGCTACGAAAAGAGCTGCGCAAGCTCGAACGCCGCCGCGACGTACCGATGTTCCTCTACCACATCAAGCCGACCTTCGAAAAAACGGTCTGGCGTCAGCTCGCGAAGATCAAAGAAGGCGTCGACCTCACCGTGCTCCGCATCGGCGACGAGTTTTTGCTCTAGTTTTCACGCCAGTTCGAGCGCCGTCTTCAGCGGATCGACGCCGCCGCTCGTCGTCTCGAGTGAACGCTTCAGGCGAAGACGATCGACGCATACGCGACGACGGCCCCTCGATCACTCGGCACGTCGCTGCTCTTGCCGCGTGCCGTGACCACGCCGGTCGGGCTCTCGAGCGCACGCAACACGTGAACGGCGGTGATCAGGGTGGCAGCGCCGCATGTCTCGAGGACCGGACCTTTGCGTCGCGTGATCGCCGCGAGCGCCTCGGTGGTGCCGTCTTCGTCGAGCGCGCAGACGCTCTCGAGGAGCGGCGCGACGATTTCGTCCGCCTCGGCTGCAGGTGCATAGTGAACGAGATCGGTGGTGGCGACGACCGTGACGCCGCCGCCTCGGCCGACGATCGCATCGGCGATGGCTGCACCGACGCGCATGCAGATGACCGGGCTGGTGTCGTGCAAGAGGATCGGCACGATCGAGAGCCTCGGCCTTGCCGCGACGAGCAACGGAAGAATCGACTCGATGGCGTGCTCTTCCTCGAAGACGTTCGGCGCATCAGTGAGACCCGCGAGACCACGAATCGACTCGGCGAGGTGCTCTTCGATGGGCACCACCGCGCCGGGCAGCGCATAGGCGCCATGGCTGGTGATGGCGGCACGCGGCCCGGAGCCTGAGTGGTTGGGCGCGAGGATGACCACCGTCTCGGCGGGGCTCGCCGACGCGAGCGCGGCAGCGATGAGCGCACCGGTGTACGCCAACGGTCCGTGCGGAAGCACCAGCCCACGGGCGATCTTCTCCGCCACATTGGGCACCAGCGTCTGCATCACCCGCCGAAGCTCGAGCGGGCTCTCCGGGTAGAGCCGACCCGCGTATCTCGGCTTGCGGACGTCGGCCGCCGCAACGTGGGCTGGCAGTGGCGACGCGGCGAGAATTCGCCCGCTGGTGAACGCATCCTCGCTCTCACGCGTCGCCATGAGACCTCATGCGGCTCGTCTTATAGCCCGGGCTCCATCCCTGGAGGGTCAGCATATTAGTTTACATAATGTATCTTATGCGATCTAAGCGTATGGGGATCGAGCGGGTTTTTCGGCGGATCCTCATCTCGTCTCTTCTCACTCACGCTCGTCCTCCGGGCCGTCGTGGAGCTCGTCGAGGAGGCCCGATTCGAGCAGTGACACGTGGCCTTGGTCGGCGACGATGACGTGATCGAGCAGCGGCGTGCCCACCAGCTCAGCCGCCGCCGAGACCTTTCGGGTGAGCGCGAGGTCTTCGCGGCTCGGACATGGATCGCCGCTGGGATGGTTGTGGACGAGAACGAACGCGCTCGCCGCCTCGCGGAGGACTGGCCGAAGGACGTCGCGTGCGGTGACGGCGCAACCATGAACCCCTCCGCGTGCCAGCTGGCGCTCGGCGATGATGCGATTGCGACCGTCGACGAGGAGTGCCCACAGCTCTTCGTGCGGAAGGTGCATGAGGCGCGCCCTGCCCCAACGTTCGACCTCGCGCGCGGAGCCAATCGTCTCGCGACGAAGCTCGTGACGGGTGCGCCCGACGCGGAGGCCGAGCTCGATGGCGGCGGCGAGTCGTGCCGCGCGTGTGAGCCCGAGCCCGAGCTCTTCGACCAGGCTCCCCACGCCATGGGCGGCGAGACCGTGGAGGCTGGTGGCCTCGTGCAGGAGCCGCTCGACGTCGACGCTGTCATCACCGCGATCACCGCGATCACCGTGATCATCGTGATCATCGTGATCATCGTGATCGATGAGGACGAGGTCGAGCAGCTCACGATCGTCGAGCTGTTCGACGCCGAGGCCGAGGGCGCGCTCGCGGATGCGAAGAGTTGGAGAGGTTGGCGGAGTTGGAGATGAGCTCGAGGACGGCGGACGATGCACTCGTCGACGTGGCACGAAGCCCTCGGAGCGTGTGTGTGGCGACCCTGTGCGTGATTCGCTGCGCATCATGGCAAGCGAATTCAGCAGGTCGCGTGCCGCAGCAGGTCGAATCGGCGAGATGCTGAAAAGGCATGAAAATCAAGTGAATGAGCGAGTGTCCCTGTCCTCGATTCGAGCGGCGGTGGCGGCGGCCGCCGGCGGTCCGCCGGCGTCGCGAGAAGGTTTCACGTCGAGTGCGCGTCTTGCTCTCTCTCTCCTCGGACATGACGATTCACGGCCTCTGTGACCGCGCTGACCGCGCATTTCTTGACCCTGCGCTCGCACTTGCAGTAGCGGTCGGTCGCGATGTCGGAGAAGGATCTTCGGGGCGAGCGGTTCGAGAGGAGCGATCGATGACGAAGCGGCGGATCGGCGTGCTCATGGGTGGTTGGTCGTCCGAGCGCGAAATTTCTCTGCGCACGGGCGGCGCCGTCGCCGACGCGCTCGAGGCGCGCGGACACGACGTGCTCCGAATCGATCTCTCCGGTGAAGACTTCGAAAAACCGCTGCGCATGGCGCGCCAGAGCTTCGGGATGGAGGTCGCGTTCATCGCCCTCCATGGCACCTTCGGCGAAGACGGCTGTGTGCAAGGCCTGCTCGAGTGCCTCGGCGTGCCCTACACTGGCTCGAGCGTCCTCGGCTCGGCGCTGGCGATGGACAAGCTGAAGGCGAAGGAGCTCTTCCGCCTCCACAACGTGCCGACGCCTCCGTACTACGTCGCGCGCGAAGCCGACCTCGCAGATCTCGAAGAGATCCACGGCAGCTTCGGCTTCCCCGCCATCGTCAAGCCACGCAGCGAAGGCTCGAGCGTCGGCATCACCAAGGCGATGAACCTCTCCGAGCTTCACGCCGGTACGCGTCGCGCCCTCGAGTTCGGGGACAGTGCGCTCGTCGAACGCTTCATCAAGGGCGCCGAGGTCGGCGTCGGCATCCTCGGCGGCCGCGTGCTCGGCACGGTCGAGATCGCCACCAAGCGTCCATTCTACGATTTCCAAGCCAAATACACGCCTGGAATGAGCGAGTACCACGTCCCCGCGCGCCTTTCGCCGACGCGTCTTCGTGGGGTGATGAACCTCGCCGAGCGCGCCGCCCAAGCGTTGGGGACGAGCGGCGCGTGCCGGGTCGATCTCCTCGTCACCGAGGGCGAAAACGAATACGTGCTCGAGGTCAACACGCTGCCGGGAATGACGCCGACGTCGCTCCTCCCGAAAATCGCCGAAGCTGCTGGCTACGATTTTGGATCGCTCTGCGAAGCGATCGTCGATCTCGCGAAGCTACACGTCGCTCGTCCGCGGACGAACGTTGCTGCTGCGTCGATCGCGCCTGCTGTGCCCGCTGCCAATGATGCGCGCTTGCCGGCGCAAGTGGCGGCGATCGCCCCCCGCCCTGCCCGCGTGGCTACGCGACGCTGATTGCGGATTCGCTTCAGATCGCTTCAGATCACCGAGACGCCGAACAAGAGGCCGAACGTCCAACGATGGAGCGTTTGGCCTCCGGCGCCGAGGAAATCCCAGCTCGGAACGACGTCGAAGGTGATGGCGGCGCGCTTCCACGCATCGCGGTCGCCCATCGCGCCGTGGTAGCCGACCGCGAAGCCGACGCCGATGCCGCTGAAGTCTGCGCCGTCGAGCTTGGCCTTGGCGTAGCCGAAGCCGAGGCGCAAATGCGCCTTTTCTCCGTACATGAACGCCGAGCCGCCGTAGCGCGCCGAGAGTGCAGCGCCGGCGCCCGTGCTGCCGTCGCCGTCGACCATGCCGTCGATTGTCGCGGCGACGCCGAGGCTCTGGTTGCGCCGGAGGGTCCACGCATAGCCGAGGCCGGCGTGGAACATCGGCCCGTGCGCGACCTTCGGATCGTGACCCTCGATGGCGCCGAAGACGCCCGCGCCGTAGCCGATGGAGGCTTCGACGACGAGGTTGTCCGCCGGTCCGCGAACGCGTGGTTCGGGCTTGGCTTCCGTCTTCTCGGTCTTGTCGCCGGATGCCTTCTCGCCCTCGGAGCCTGTTTTTTCGGTCTTCTCGGTGCTTTCTTCCTTCGCTGCCTTCTCCCCGTCGGCCCCCTCCGCGGACGCCGTGCGGGAGATCAGGAGCATCGAGCTCGAGAGCGCGAGGAAGGCGAGCGCGACCGAGGAGACGCGCATCGAAGACAAAGGCGCATGAAGCTTGTGCATGGGTTTCGCTGCGCTCTTTGATACACGCATCGACCGCCCGGCGGGAACCACCGAAGCTAGCTCGAGCGCACGCCCACGCGCGAAGTGGACGAATCCGGCCCGCTGTGGTACCAAGCCGCCCCCTTCGCGAAGACTCTCCGGGGTCTCTCGAAATGGGCCGAGGCGCCTTCGCGCCCCGGAAACTCCGGCCCCGTCTCTCCCAAAGCTCGCTTCGAGCCGAGGGGATGTCCGCCCCGGTGCCACGAAGTCTCTTCGTGGTCGGCGCTCATCGACGGATCGCCTCCAACCCAAAAGGACCGCAGCAACATGAGCAACGCGACCACCGACACGGGCATGGCCGGCAACGTCCGCATGCCGGGCGACCTCCCCCTTCCCCTCCGCTCGCTCCTCGACGCGGGCGTCCACTTCGGCCACCAGACCAAGCGCTGGAACCCGAAGATGCGCCCGTTCATCTACGGCGCGCGCAACGGCATCCACATCATCGACCTCGACCAGACGGCGCGCCTCTTCCGCCGTGCGTACGAGAAGATCGTGGAAGAAGTCTCGCGCGGTGGCTCGGTGCTCTTCGTCGGCACCAAGCGCCAGGCGCAGGACATCATCTGTGAGGAAGCGGCCCGCGCGGGCATGTTCTTCGTCACCAACCGTTGGCTCGGCGGCACGCTCACCAACTTCCGCACCATCAAGACCGGCCTCGAGCGCCTCCGCACCATCGAGCGCATGAAGGACGACGGGACGTTCGGGAGCCTGACCAAGAAAGAAGGAGTGGTCGTCGATCGCGAGCGCGAGCGCCTCGAGAAATACCTCGGCGGCATCAAGACGATGACCTCGCTCCCCGCCCTCATGTTCGTGGTCGATCCGCACCAGGAGAAGATCGCGGTCGACGAGGCGCAGAAGCTCGGCATCCCGATCGTCGCGATCACCGACACCAACTGCGATCCCGACCTCATCGACTTCCTCATCCCCGGCAACGACGACGCCATCCGCAGCATCAAGCTGATCACCGGCCGCGTCGCCGACGCCTGCATCGAGGGCGTCCAGCGTCGCAAGGACTCGGGCAACCGTCGCGAGCAGCAGCAGGGCGACGACGCCCAGGCTCCGCAGCGCGAGCAGGCCGCCGGTCCGCAGGTCGTGATGGCTGGGCGTAACCGCCCGCCGGCGCGCTCCTGAACCGACCTCACGTGTGAAGGAGTAAAGAAATGGCCGATTTTCCCGCTACCCTCGTGAAGCAGGTTCGTGAGCGCTCGGGCGCTCCGATGATGGATTGCAAGAGCGCCCTCGTCGAAGCCGCTGGCGACGTCGAGAAGGCCCTCGACATCATCCAGAAGAAGGGCCTCGCCAAGGCCGTGAAGAAGGCTGGTCGCGTCGCTGCCGAGGGGCTCGTCCACTCGTACATCCACGCCGGCGGCCGTCTGGGCGTCCTCGCCGAGATCAACTGCGAGACCGACTTCGTCTCGCGCAACCCCGACTTCAAGCTCTTCGTCGAAGAGACGTGCATGCAGATCGCCGCGATGGCGGCGCAGTACGTGAAGAAGGAAGAGATCCCGGCCGACATCGTCGCCAAGCAGAAGGAAATCTTCGAGGCGCAGATGGCCGAAGACCCGAAGCCGAAGCCCAAGGACGCTTGGCCGAAGATCATCGAGGGCAAGGTGGCCAAGTGGGCCGGCGAAATCTGCCTCAACGATCAGGAGTCGATCATCCACGCCGGCAAGACTGTCGAGCAGCTCCGTCAAGAGCTGGTCGCCAAGATCGGCGAGAACATCAGCATCCGTCGCTTCACGCGCTGGGAGCTCGGTGAAGGCATCGAGAAGAAGAAGGAAGACTACGCGGCGGAAGTCGCGAAGATGGCCTCCGAGACGCACTGAAGTCTCGTCGCTTGCGTGAAGGGAGAGGACGAAGGTCTTCTCCCTTTTCGTTTTTGTTCGCCCGCGCCCGCGCCTGCGCCTGCGCCCATCTCCCAGCCCCTCTCCCAGCGTGCTAGTCCCCTTCCCCCATGACCGAGACGGGCGTGCGTCGTCATCTCCTCGGCATCGAAGAGCTCGAAAAAGCGGAGATCGTCGCCTATCTCGACGAGGCCGAGCGCTTCCTCGAGCTCAGCCGGAAGCCGGAGCGCAAAGACGCTTCGCTCCGTGGACGGACGATCATCAACCTCTTCTTCGAGTCGAGCACGCGCACCCGCTCGAGCTTCGAAATCGCTGGAAAAAGGCTCTCGGCAGACGTCATCAACCTCTCGGTCGCGACCTCGAGCACGACCAAGGGCGAGACGCTCCTCGACACCGTGAAGAACCTCGACGCGATGCATGCCGACGCCATCGTCGTCCGTCATCCTGCCTCGGGAGCTGCGCACTTCGTCGCCGATCGGACGCGCGCCGCGGTGGTCAACGCTGGCGACGGTCTTCACGAGCACCCGACCCAAGCGCTGCTCGATGCGTTCACGATTCGCCGGGCGAAGAAGAAGATCGAGGGCCTCGTCGTCTGCATCGCCGGTGACGTCGCTCACTCTCGCGTCGCGCGGAGCAACGCTCATCTCCTCCTCAAGCTCGGCGCGCACGTTCGCTTCTGTGCGCCGCGCACGCTGCTCCCCGCCTGGTCGGTGAAGGCCTTCGGCGTCGAGGTGATGGACACGCTCGCGGAGGGCGTCGACGGCGCCGACGTGGTGATGATGCTCCGCATCCAGAACGAGCGGCTGAAGAGCGCGATGATTCCTTCGACGCGCGAATACTCACGCACGTTCGGGCTCGGTCGTCGCATCCTCGCGCGCGCCAAGCCCGACGCCATCGTCCTCCATCCCGGACCGATGAATCGCGGCGTGGAAATCGACGACGACGTCGCCGACGGCGTGCAGAGCTCGATCCTCGATCAGGTCGAGGCCGGCGTCGCCGTGCGCATGGCCGTGCTCCATCGACTGGCCAAGGCCACCCCGAGTCCGGCTTGAGCCTCAGGTCTGGGCGTCGCGCCAGACACGAAGTCGCTCGAGCTCGTCGGGGGCGACGAACCAGTTGATCGCGTCTCCATCGCCGTCTCCCGCGTGATCGCGTTCAGGCTTGTTTTCTAGGGCCTCGAGGGGTGTCTCGGGCGACGCCTCGACTTCGCCGCTGGGGCGACCGAGGCGGCCGAGCGCGGCGCGGGCCATCGCTGCGACGCGTGGCTGGGGGCTGCTCGCGAGACGCGCGAGCGAAGGTCGAAACGATGGCAATCGCAGCTCGCCGGCGATCGCGGCGATGAGTGCCCAGACGTCGCCTTGGCCCTTCGAGCGCTCGCCGAGTTGCCAAAGGCCGCGGGCGACGCCGCTCTCGTCGGCTGCGGCGAACGAGCGTCCTTCGCGATAGCTCACCGGGTGAAGCTCGAGCCCGACGTGCTGCGCGGCGTTCACCACGTTGCGCGCTGCATGGAGGATGCGTTCGACGAACGGCTCGTCGTCGGCAGAGAGCTCGTCTCCCGCCAAGTCGACCGCGAGAGGTCTCGCCGACGCGAGGGTCACGCTCTCGAGATCGCCGGCGAGGGCGCCGATGTCGACGGCGTCGCTGGCGAAGCCGACCAGCTTTCCCGCCACCGAGTCGACCGTCACCCGTGCGTGCACCGCGCCGTCTCGGCTCGCGTGGTAGCGCACGTCGATCGAGTGCACGCCGCACCAGCGCACGGCGGCGAGGCCGTCGTCCTCGTCGAGGAGCACTCCCCAAGGCACGAGCGCGAAGCGACGTCCGCGTTCTCCACCGCCGAGGTGGCGGAGCTGACGGACGAAGACCGAGGCCGCGCCGAAGACGCCACCGAGCGCCATCCCCGCGAGCGGACGGCCAGTGACTTGCAGCGAGAGCGAGCCTCCGGCGAGCGCGCCGAAGAAGACGCTGCGATGGAGCCGCGTAAAGAGCGGGATGTCACTCGGCGCGCGATCAGGCGGCGTCGGCGCGAGGGCGACGTAACGGACGTGGCGCAGATCGGGCAGCGCGCTCACCCTTCGATGATAGCGCGCAAACCCATCGGCGCTCGATCAGGCGCAAATTACGCGAGTTCAGCGCTTGGCGGCGGTCTTTGCCGGCGTGCTGGGCGTCAGCGGGCTCGCGCCCCCCGTCAGCCAGCCCTTCTCACCCGGGTGAGCGACCCAGGTCACGGGGACCTTGATCTTCCCCGCCATCACGTGGGCTCCAGGCGCGCCGAGGACGTTGGGAGCAGGGAGCTGCAGCTCTTTCTGTCCCTTGAGCGCCTTGAAGCCAGCCTCGTCGATCTTGAGGCAGAGGACGCCGTGACCGGCGAGCTGCGACACGAGACCGAGCGGGAGGTTGACCGCGAGGAGCGCACGGAGCTTCGCCAGCGGCGCGAGACGTGCCGAACGACCGGCGACGAGGCGAACCTCCGACGAGGTCGAGCAGAGCGCAGCCCAGGGCCCGACGACAATCTCCCCGGGAAGCGGCTCCGGGCCGAGGATCTTCGGACCCGAGGGGAGGCCGTCGCTGCCCTTGAGCGGCGGCCGGAAGCCGGGCTCGTAGATGTTGAGCGTCTCGGCAGTCTTGTATGGTGCGGCCACCGGCGAAACCGGGACCGTGGGCGGACGCTTGGTGGAGCCCGGCGCATCTCGGCGCTCGCGCACGACGAGTTGATCTTCGGTGGGGAGCTCGCGCGGGATCTGCACGCGCACAGGGCGCTTGAAGGCACGCGGATCGCCGAGCTGCGAGTGCGCGACGGTGTACGCCAGCGTCTCGGCGCTGACGATGTAGCAGCCTGGGCCAGGCGCGCAGGGCTCGGCGTCGCAGGTGCGGACCGATGCACCGATGTCGGTCGACGGCGGCGGGTAGAGCTCGCCGTACGTCGTCAGACGATCGGGCTCGATGAGTCGCGCGCCGGTCGCCAAGAGATCGGTGAGAGCGCCCGTTTTGGCCAGGATTTCCAAGATTTGCCGCGAGGGCGGCGCGATCAAGAAGTCGAGGCGGGGGCCGATTTTTTTGCTCTTGAGGAGGGTCGCCGCGGCGAGGAAGTCGCGCGCGGTGGCCGTGCCGTCGCCACCGAGGATGACTTGCGCGACCGGCTTGCCTGCGACGTCGCGCACGTTGCGGATGACGCCGTTGGGATCGAGGACCAGCGGATCGACCGCGGCGAGGTCGATGGGGATGACCTCCTCGCACGGCGCTCCGGCGTCGGGAACGAGGGCGCGGTGCGCCTTCGAGCGACGTTGATCGCGCAGGTAGGCTTCGGTCTTCTCGTCGGAGATGAAGAGCGAGCCGGTAGCCCCGACGAGCGGTGCGATCGACGCGAGGACGGCGCGCTCGGCGACGGAGAGGAGCTTGGCGCTCGGCCCGGCGAACTCGAGCACGACGGGCGCGCCAGTGCGCAACTCGACGGCCTTGATGGTCTCTTCGAGGCCCCGGCGCACGAGCTCGTGGAGCACGTCACGCGCGCAGACGAAGGGACGCGTGCGCCCCGAGAGGAGGATTTGCACGCTCCGCGGGGCGCGAATCATCGCGTAGCCGTCGACGATCGCCTTGGCGAGCTGCGACGACGGCGAGATCAGCGTCAACATGCCGGTACCGCCGACCGTCGAGAGACGAGGATCGTCGGTGAGCATGAGACGACCCGGCGCGGCGAAGCGCTCGAGGTGCACCGCAGGGGGCACGCCGATGCCGGCACGGGCGAGCGTGAGCGACTGCGCCGTCGGATCGAACGACGGGTCGTCGAGGACCGGCTCGGCTTCTTCTGGCCTCGGGAAGGCCGTCCCGACGCAGCGCCCGTCGTAGATGACGGCGGCTTCGAGCTGGGTCTTCTTCAGACCGAGGGCAAAAGCTTCGGCCAGGACGCGCGACGGATTGCGCGTGAGCACGACCTGGTCGACCTTGGCCTTGATCAGATCGGTCTGCGGGGCCGACTCGTCCGATCGTGACGCAAGGATTTTCTGGGCCATCGTGCGGGGGGGATCCCCGGCTCGCGCGCGCATTCCTGCTCTCCGCCCTTGTCCTGTGGTGATGAGTCCCGGAAAGCCGAAAGATCTCGGCCCAGGCCGGCGGACCGTATCAACCCGCAACTCACCCGGTCAAGGAGGATTGACGCGCCGAGGGCGCGGGGTTTTCGGCGCGGTCGCTGGCAAAGGGCGGAAGAGATTTCGCCGGATTGCCGAGAAAATCTGGATTTTCGTCCGCCCCCGCCTCAGCCGGCCTTCTTGCGGGCCGAAGCGATGGCCTGGTCGAGCTCGCCTGGCTCGAACCCGACGAGGAGCTTCCCCCCGACGTCGATGATCGGGATGGAGTGGGTCTTCATCCCCGCCGCCGCCAATTTGTCGGCCATTTCCTCGTTGGCGAGGGGATCGTCGATGTCTTTGTGGACGAAGGGGACACCTTTGGACTTCAGGTAGGCCTCCGCTTGATGGCACGGCTGGCACCATTCGGCCCCGTAGATGATGACCGTCAGGGCTCCCTTGGGGTCCGTCGATGGATCCTTGGCCGCCGTCGGGTCGGCGGTCGGGGCCGGGTTTTGGGCGCCGAGTGCCTTTTTCTTGCGTCGATCTTCGGCTAGGTCGTCGAAGTAGCGGCGGGGAAAGACGTCGCACTTGTACGTTCCGTCGGCGAGCTTGTTGCGGAGGTCGGCGACGTAGATGTACGGGCCAACGACGCCATCGCCGCTGACGTCGGACCAGACCCGGACCGCGTCGCGCGACTCGTAGGGGACGTCGGACACCTTCTGCGCCGTCTTGAAGCCGCCCTCGACCGTGATGTAGCTGAACGTCAGGTCTTTGGAGTCGTCCTTGATGGACAACGCAGGCAGAGCCGGCGGGTCGGCGGAAATGGCGCCGTTCTGTGGGCGACCCTTTTCGTCGGCGCTGCTGCGACCGCAGGCGACGAGGCCTGACGACGAGAGCGCGGCGAGCACGACGAAAAGCGTCGACGACGAGAGCGCGACGATGACGACTGAAGAGCTCTTCGACTGCTTACGCACGTGCCTTCGCCCCTTCGGTGACCTGCTCGGAGAGCCGGCTCCACTCATCCATCATCGATTCCAACGTACGTGATGACGCTCGTTCGCGCTCGGCCTTCTCGGCGAGCGCGGCCCAATCGCCCTTGGGGTCGTCGAGGAGCGCGGCGCGGAGGCCCGTCAACTCGACCTCGAGCGAGGCGATGCCCTTCTCGAGCTCCTCGACGCGGCGCCGTTTCTTCTCGAGATCGCGCACCGCAGCCCGTCGCTCCTCGAAGTCGCGGCGCTTCTGCGCGTCGTCGTTGCTCACGGGTGCCTTCGCTGGCGGTTTCTCGCTTCGACTGGATTTTGCAGTCGATTTGTCGCTCGTCGTCCAGCCGATGCCGAGCTCGCCACCGAGGGCCTCGACCTCGGCGTCGGCCGCGGCGGGCACGACCCGTCGTTCGCCGAACTCCTTGAAGCCACCCGGGAGCACCTCGGCGTTGCCGTCGCGCATGACCACGAGGCGCGTGGTCACAGTCTCGAGGAACTGTCGATCGTGCGAGACGAGGAGGAGCGTCCCGTCGAAGCCCGAGGCGAGAGCCGTCTCGAGGATTTCGCAGGCCGGGATGTCGAGGTGGTTGGTCGGCTCGTCGAGGAAGAGGAGGTTGCGCGGCTCGAGGAGGAGCTTTGCGAGCGCGAGGCGCGAACGTTCGCCGCCGGAGAAGCCGCCGACCACCCGGAGCGAGTCGTCGCCGGTGATGCGGAAACGCGCGAGATACTGGCGCGCGCCGTCGTCGTTGAGATCGCCGCGGACGCTGCGGATCTCCTGCACCGCGGTGCGCTTCGGATCGAGCTCGCCGAGGTGCTGATCGAAGTAGCCCCACTGGAGGTTGGTGCCGCGACGGACGTTGCCGACGTCGAGCTGCGGATCACCCCGGCCGGCGAGTAGCTTCAGTAGCGTGGATTTTCCCGCGCCGTTGGGCCCGACGATGCCGATGCGATCGCCACGGCGGACGAGGAGATCGAGGCCGGCGAAGAGCTTGCGCCCTCCCCGCTCGGCGCCGAGGCCGCTCACTTCGATGACGATGTCGCCTGAGCGCGCCGCAGGAGAAAAGCGCACGCGCAGCTTCGACGCCTCGGCCCAGACGTCTTCCGGTCGCTCGAGCTTGTCGAGTTTGTCGAGCATCTTGCGCCGCGACTGCGCCTGCTTGGTCTTCTGCCCGGCGATGTTCTTGCGGATGAAGTCTTCGGTCTTGTCGACGAACGCCTGCTGCCGCTCGACCAATGCCCGCTCGCGCTCGAGCTCTTCCTCGCGTTGGACGACGTAGCGCCCGTAGCTGACGGGGAAGGTGCGGAAGCTGCGCGTCCCGAGCTCGGCGGTCTGGTTGGTGACGCGATCGAGGAACCGACGATCGTGCGAGACGACGAGCATCGCGCCGCGATAGGCGCGCAGGTGCTCTTCGAGCCAGCCGATGGTCTCGATGTCGAGGTGGTTCGTCGGCTCGTCGAGCAGCAGCAAATCAGGCTCGCCGGCGAGCACGGTACCGAGGCGAAGACGTCCTCGCTCTCCGCCGCTGAGGCTCCGCACGGGCCTCTCGAGATCGCGCTCGTGGAAGCCGAGCTTGTCGGCGAGGATCTCGATCTTTCGTTCGAGATCGTCGCCGTGGGCGAGATGGTAGGCGTCTTCGAGTTGCGCAAGGCGTGCAAGAGCCAGATCGCCGTCTCGACCCTCGGCGGCAGCTCCGAGCGACTCGCGCGCTTCGTGGAGCTGATGGCGGAGCTTCACGACCTCGGCGAAACCCGAGAGGAAGGCGTCCATCACCGTCGCCTCGCCGCGCTCCCCGCCGATGTTCATGCCCTCGACGAGCGCTTCGTCGGTCTCGTGCGATTGTCGGTAGTAACCGACGCTGACGTCTTTGCGGCGCACCACCCTGCCCTTGTCGGGCACGAACTCGCCGCCGAGGAGGCGCAGGAGCGTCGACTTGCCGGCGCCGTTGGGCGCGACGAGCGCGAGACGATCGCCCGTGGAGAGGGAGAAGCCCACGCCCTCGAACAGCTTGTCGGCACCGAAGCCGAAGCTGAGTTCGTCCACCTGCAGAACGTGCCCAATCGCCATTTGCTACGCCCCCACTTACCACGAGTTGACCGATCGTTCAGGCTCGTGCATGCTGAACGTATGACCAGTATATGTGTCGCGAACGAGAGCCAGGAAGACCGCGTCCGCGAAGACCGCCGCCGCCTCGTTGCTTCGCGTGCCTTTCGCCGTCTGGCGCACAAGACGCAGGTCATCGCCAATCCCGACAACGATCACCTCGGCACACGCCTCACACACACGCTCGAGGTCGCGGAGATTGCGCTCTCGCTCTCGCGTGGGCTCGATCCTCGAGGCGAGCTGCTCGATCACCACCTCGTCGAGGTGATTGCGCTCGCGCACGACGTCGGTCATCCGCCGTTCGGACACGCCGGAGAAGGCGTACTCGCCCGACTCGGCGCCGAAGCGGGCGTGGGCGGGTTTCATCACGCGTCGTTCGGCGTGCGGCTCCTCTCCGAGCTCGAGCGAGCCGACGACGGCGGCAGCATCGTTCGTTCGAGCTCCGTGCTCGAAGGTGTGTTGGCCCACTCGAAGGGAAAGTCCGGGGCAGTGTTCGCCTGCGAGTCGCTCGGTCTCCAGCGTCGCAGCTCCGAAGCGCTGGTCGTGCGCGCGGCCGATCTCTACGCCTACGCAAGCAGTGATCTCGACGATGCGTTCCGCCTCGGCGTCTTTTCGCGTCACGAGCTTCCGGCGCTCGCCTCGCGCGTTCTCGGAACGACTGGCGCAGCCGTTCGCCGTACGTTGGTCGAGCGAACGGTGGCAGCCACCCTCGCCTCGCCCGAGCGTGGCGTTCATGTCGACAGTGAGACCGACGAAGCTCTCGCCTCCCTTCGCGCATTTCTCTACGAGCGCTTCTACGAAGGCGAAGCGACGGTCGCGCAAACCCGCCTCGCCCGCGTGGTGCTGGAGCGTATTTTTCGCGCCTGCGAGCGTGGCCTGGGCGACTTCTGGCGCCGGCTCGGACGCGCGGAGACGCAGCTGCCGACCTTGCGGGATGGGGTCGAGGCCATCGCTTTGATGACCGATCGCTTCGCCATCGCCTTTTCAGGCGCCTGAGACGACTCCCGACACGGCGCCCGAGAGCAAAACCGGAGACGCGTTTCTCTTTCGCCGTGCCTCTGCTACGAGGGCTCGACAGGTGGAGGCTTCTGGCCCACCATTGAACGGGTCCGTCAACGCCACGAGGTCACGAGGTCGAGCCATGGGCTTGGGTACCACCGAAATTCTGCTCATCTGCTTTCTCGCGCTCGTACTCTTCGGCGGGAGCAAGCTCGCCGACATGGGCAAGGGCCTCGGCGAAGGCATCAAGAACTTCAAGAAGGGTCTGCGCGAATCCGATGAAGATTCGGACGCAGCGAAGGGCCCCGACAAACAGCTCAAGCCGAAGGACTCGAAGTCCTAACGAGCGAACGTCATCTCGAAATGCCGAAATGCGCGCCCCTGAGCGCGCATTTCGCATTTTGTGTTCGCTGCTTCGACGTCATTTCGACGACGAAGGCGCAGGCAGAGGAGGCAGTTTCGGCGGCGAGACCTCGAGACCGAGCAGGTATCCAGCGTTGGTGATGACGAACGCACGATTGCCGAACGCGGCTGCACCGGCAGAGAAGCCCGAGCCCGGGTCGATGCCGTCGATGACCTGACCTTGCAGCGGATCGAAGAGGAAGAGGCCGAGCTTCGACGACGTCACCATGAGGACTCCACCGACCGCGACCGGCGTGGAGAGCGAACCGCGCGGCGGCTTCTTGCGCCACTTCACTTCGCCGTTCTTCGGGTCGAGCGCCCAGAGGCCGGTGGTGCCAGAGCCGGCGATGAGGAGCGCTTGGTCTGGGACCTTCACCTTGTTGACGACGACGGAGCCGTTCGGTCCCTTCGCCTTCGTCTCTTCGATGTGGCCAGGCTCGCTCCAGTACGTCAGCCACGAGACGCCTTCGGTCTCGGCACGGCGCCAGATTTGTGCGCCGCCGGTGGCGTCGAGGGCGTAGACGCCGGTGGCGACGCTGGCGACGAAGACGCGATCGCCGTGGACGACCGGCGTCGTGTCGACGTCGAAGTACTGCTGCTCACCGTCGTCGGTGCTGGCGCCGGTGGTGGCCGTCAGATCGACCTCGGCCCATTTGTCTTTGCCGGTGTCGACGTCGTACGCGGCGACCTTGCCCGTGGAGAACGCGGCGTAGACGCGCTCATGATCGACCGAAATTCCTGCATGCCCAGCGATTTCGAGGCCGAGCGCGGGGCTGCGGACGCGCTTCCACGCGGGGGCGCCGGTCTCGGCGTCGACGGCGAAGACGGCGTCGGCGGCGTTGCAGAAGATGAGCAGCTTCTTCCCGTTCGGTCGCGGAACGACGAGCGGCTTGCGTTGCACCTCGGCGCCCGTCTTGTAGCGCCACAGCAGCAGGCCGTCGCGTGCACGGACCGCGTAGAGGCCGTCGTCGTCGGAGCCGAAGTAGACGATGTCGAGGTCTTCGTCGTAGGTCGGTTCGGAGTTGACGCCGCCTGCAGTCTGGAAGCGCCAGAGCACCGAGCCGTCCCCGGCGCGCAAGGCATAGAGGCCATGATCGCTGGTGCCGACGAAGATGCGTCCGTGGCGCGTGTCGAGGCCCGGGATCGACTTCTCGAGCGTCGTCTTCACCGTGGTGCCCGGTTCGGCGACGAGGAGACGACGGAAGGAGACGTCGATGACCCAACCCGGCCGATGAAGCCACATCGGCTGCTCGGGGTTGACGGGATTCTTGCAGCCGAACGTGCCAGCAGAGAGCGCGGCGAGCCCCGTCGAGAGCGCGAGCGCGAGCCCGGCCTTGCGCATCGAGATCACGAGCTCACGGGCCCTTCGGAGGAGGCGCACCACCACCCGGCTTGCCCATTCCCTGCGCTTGGATTTGCTTCATCAGCTCTTCCATCTCGGGCGTCATGCCGTCGCCACCCATACCGCCCATGCCGCCCATCCCGCCCATCGCGCCAGGGGGCTGCTTCGGCACCGAGTTGGGGTCGATCTTGGTCATCAGCTTCTCGATCTGCTCCTTGAGGAAGCGGACCGACATCGCGCCGGGGATGTTGACCGCTTCGCGCGCGGTCTTCAGCTTGTTGAGCGCCGCGTCCTTGTCGCCCTTGGCGAGGTCGAGGCGGGCGAGGTGGTAGAAGCCGAGGGGCTTCGCGTCCTTCGCGTCGACGTTGCTCAGCTCTTCGAAGCTGCGCCGCGCGTCGTCGATGAGGCCTTTGCCCTCGCGCGCATAGCCGATGCCCTCGATGCAGCGAAGGCGCACGTTGGTGTCGGCGATGGCGAGCGACGAGTTGCGCACCTCGGTGTACGCGTTGAGCGCTTCGTCCCACTCGGCGCGGTCGAGGTGGATGCCTGCTTCGCCGAGTCGCGCGAGGATGCCAGGGCCGGTGTCGCCGTACTTCGAGCGCGCTTCACCGTAGGCGGCGAGCGCTGCTTTCTGCTTCTCGTCTTCGTTGGTGAAGAACGTCAGGCGCGCCAGGGTCTCCGGGGTCTCGTCGCCCTTCTTGATGAGCGCCTCTTCGGCCGCGAGGCCCTTCGCCACGAGGACCGACGCTTTCTCTTCGCGAGAGCCCTTGTAATAGAGCCAACCGGCGAAGATGCCGCCCGCCGCCGCAAGGGCGAAGACGGTCTGGGCGATCAGCTTCTTGCGCTTGGAGGCCCACTCCATGACCCTGAGGGTCGTCGCCATCAGCGCGTCGGGATCGCCGCCCTCGCCTTTGGTATCGATCGGCGGCGCTGCCTTGGTCTTCGGCTTCGCGGCGGTCTCGTTCGAGGCGTCCTTCGACGCGCCTTTCGACGCGCCTTTCGTGGCGCTCTTCGAGGCGAGGGGCTTCTTCGTTTCGTCGGCCAAGGTCTCCTCCGGGGCGCGCACCATAGTTCTTTCGCCGTCGCTTGGACAGGCCTCCTACACCGTCGACATCGGCGTCGCCGATATTGTGCCAATGCAAGGTCGTCGCAAGCCCGTCGACCGGGCACCGCCGAGCCTGCTACACCTGGAGAATGCGCTCGAATTGGCGTTCGCTGCTCTCGCCGTCGCGACTCTGGTTGCTCGCGTTCGTGCCCGCGCTCGCGCTCGCGGGAGCGTGCGTGTCGGACCAGAACGGCGCCAATGGGGCCTCCTGCGACCGCGCGTCCGACTGCGCGGACGGCCTCTTCTGCGTCGGCAATGCGTGCACCAACGATCTCTCGAAGGTCGATGCTGGCAAGGTCCCGGTGCTCATGGACACCGCGGGGGACGCGCCCGTGGTCGATGCTGCCGACGCCGGTGAGGTCGCGCCGCCGGGCGATACTCCGCCTGGAGACACGTCCGTTCCGCCGACGGATACGACTCCGCCTCCGACCGACACGACCCCCCCTCCGACCGATACCAAGCCGCCCCCGGACACGACCCCGCCTCCGGACACGACCCCGCCCCCGGACACGACCGACTCGGCCACAGACTGACGCTCACCCTCAGCGCACCCAGTCGCTGGCACTCTGGGGTGAGCCTCTCGGGGGCCCCGGCCATAGCCGGGGTGAGCACTCGGGGGCCCCGGCCATAGCCGGGGTGAAACTAAGGCTGTTTTGCGGCGCGCGTCGGCGACGATGGGCGCACGTACTCGTCGAGGACGTTCGCGACGAAGTCGGCGATGATCGTGTCGGCGACGCGCAGGCGACGTGAGAGCTCGCGCGCGATGTTGAGGACGATGAGTGCGTACGCCTTGAGGTCGCGACGGTAGAGGGCGTCGAGTGATTCGCTGGTGATTTTCAGGAGCTTCGAGGGCGCGACGGCGACGACGGTGGCCGAGCGCGGCATCACGTCAAGAATGCTCATCTCGCCGAACCAGTCGCCCGGTCCGAGCATGGCGACGCGCGCTTCCGAGCCGCGTTTGGCACGCTTCAGCACTTCGATTTCGCCGCCGAGGACGACGAACATCTCGCGGGCGTGGTCGCCCTCGCGGAAGACGTGATCGCCGACTTCGTAGGTGACGACAGGCAGCGTCTCGACGAGGAACTCGAGCACGTCGTCGGAGAGGGCTCCGAAGAGGCCGATTTCCCGGAGGCTGTCGGGCGTCGGTGGGGCCGACATCCGCCTGCGTTGCTGCTCCAAAGTCATGGGGTGCTTGTAGTCTTTCGAGCGCCGGGTCGCCACCCCGGATGCGGTGGGATGCAGCGGGAACCTTGCGTTGGACTCAGTTGCAGACGCCGTAGGTGTAGGTGCCGATGACGATCGGCGTGGAGAATCCAGTGCAGGTCTTGATGCCGGTGCAATCGCCGGAGACTCCGACGCGACACCAAGGGAGGCAGTCGCTGGTGGTCGCGGTCCCGATCGTCACGCAGGTGTAACCAGGCGCGCAGAGAAGTGGATCGGTCGTGCAGCTGCCCTTGGTCGTGGCCGTGCCCGCGCTCGTGCAGGCCGTGGTGCCGGCGCTGGCATCGAGGACCTGACAGCCGGCAGTGCCGCACGCCGCGGCTGGTGCGCGGAGATCGCACTGCGTGGTGCAGACCTTGAGCCCAGGGATGTCCTTCGCTGGCGTTCCACCCTGGATTTGGGTGCAATGATGGACGCCGGTGCCGGTGCAATCGGAGAGCGTGCCGCAGAACGGCTGGCAGATGCCGCCGACGCAGGTGAGGCCCTTCTTGCAGAGGCCCGAGGTCGCGCACTTTCCGTTGACGTCGACCGAGCCGGCGCTGATGCAGGAGACAGTGCCGTCGAGCGCGGTGAAGTCGCAGTTCTCGGTCGTCTTGCAGCCGCACTGAGGGACCCAACCGCAGACTTTTCCCGCGGGAATCGTGCAGGTAGAGGTGTCGGCGGGGCTGCCGGTGTCGATCGCGCTGCCGGTGTCCGTGACCTTGGTGTCGCCAGCGCTGCCGGTGTCCGTGACCTTGGTGTCGCCAGCGCTGGCGCCGGTGTCGTCGACGTTCGTGTCCTCGTCGAGGAAGTTGGTGTCGAGCTCGTCACCATCGAGCGGATCGACGTCGCCGCCGCTGCTCGGGCCGCAGTCGCGGAGCTTGCACTTGTCGGGGGTCGCGCCGGGCTCGCTCTCGCCGGCGGCGCATCCGGTCCCGGCGATTCCGACGAACAGGCCGCAAACTGCGAGCGAGATGCTCGTCACGCCTGTTGCGAGGATGGACGAACCGGCGCGCATGCTGCCTCCGAAGCTCCGAGAAGAAGGAAGTCGAACGACGCAGCGTACCACGCGCGAGCACACGAGTCGGGCGGCCGCCTGCCGAAAAGCGGCCCCGAGCGCTTACGTACAGCCCTAACGAAAGGCTGGATCAACGAGGATCAAAGTTCGCGCGTGAACACGACGCGCTTGCGGCCGGCACCGGCGTAGTCGGTGTCTTCACTCGCGGTCCAACCCATCGACTGGTGGAAGCGGAGTGAACCCTCGTTGCCAGCCGTGGTGATCGCCTTCAACTTGTGACAGCCCTGGCGAAGGCACGTCTCGACGAAGTCTTGGTAGAGCGCGCGGGCCACGCCCTTGCGGCGGTAGCTCGGGTCGATGCCGACGAGGTGGACGTAGCCGAGCGCCGTCGTGCCGCGTTCGGCGTCGGGTGGGACGACGAAGCCGAGGAGGAAACCGACGAGGCGACCGGAGTTGGCCATGTCCTCGACGACGCGCGCCCACTTGCCGAACTCGTAGAAGAACATCGGGTGCGCGAGCACGGCGATGGGACCGTCCCACCAGTGATCGATGATGCGGACGATGTGATCGAAATCGTCTTTGGTGATCGGCCGCGTACGGAAGTTCGGGGGAACCTGCGCGGAGAGTGGGGAGTCGAGCGTGGGGATGGTCCGGACGCGTTCGGACATGGCGAGGAGGAACCTAACGGGGGAAGCTGGTGGCCACAACCGCGTCGCGGCGTTTCACGTGCTGCCGCCGTCTTCGGCCGCCGTGCCGAGCTGCCCGAGGGCCTCGTAGGCCGCGTATTTGTAGGTCTCCGAGAGCGTCGGGTAGTTGAAGACCATCTCGATGAGCGTGTCGACGCCGCCGCCGAGGGTCATGATTGCCTGCCCGATGTGGACGAGCTCGGTAGCACGATCGCCGAGGCAGTGGACGCCGATGAGCTTGCGCGTCTTCTTCTCGAAGAGGAGCTTGATGACGCCGTCGCGGTCGCCGACGATCTTGCCGCGGGCGTTGTCGCGATAGAACGCGCGCCCGACGGCGATGTCGATGTTCGCCTTCTTCGCCTCTTCTTCGGTCATCCCGACGTAGCTGACCTCGGGGATGGTGTAGATGCCGTACGGAAGGAGCCCGCCGAGCTTCTGTTTGTAGCCGAGGCCGAAGGCGTGGACCATCGCCACCCGGGCTTGCTCCATCGAGGTCGAGGCGAGCGCGGGGAAGCCGATGCAGTCGCCGACGGCGTAGATGTTGGGCACCGTCGTGCGGTAGTTGGCGTCGACGGCGATGGCCCCGCGCTTGTCGGCGGCGAGGCCGACGCGATCGAGGTGGAGCTCGCGCGTGCGACCGTTTCGACCGGCGCAGTAGAGGAGCTTGTCGGTGAGAATGGTGCTGCCGTCGGCGAGCTCGGTCTTGATCGTCTTCGCGTCGGCGCGGACCACGCTCTTGTAGGGAACGCCCATCCGCACGTCGATGCCGAGCGAGGCCATCGCCTGACGGAGGCGCTCGGAAAACTCGCGATCGAGGAACGGGAGCAAATCGTCGCGACCTTCGACGAGCGTCACCTGCACGCCGAGCGCGGCGAACATGCACGCGTACTCGCTGCCGATGACGCCGGCGCCGAGGATGCAGAGTCGATCGGGGAGGCGATCGAGACCGAGGATGGTGTCGCTGTCGTCGACGTCGCCGTCGTCGAAGGGGACGTTGTCGGGGCGGAAAGGCTCGCTCCCAGTCGCGATCATGACGACGTCGGCGCTGATGCGCTGCGGAGATTTTCCGACCGGACAAATCTCCAAGGTGTGCGTGTCGACGAAGGAGCCGAGGCCTTGGAAGAGCTGAACCGAGTGACGATCGAGGTTCCAGCGAATGCGTTCGACCTCGAGGCGCCGAACCGCGTCTTTTCGCGAGAGTAGCCGGGGCGTCGCTTGTCCGCGATCGAGCTCGAGGCGGATGCCGTAGAGCTCGCGGCTGCGGTATCCGGAGAGGACCAGCGCCGCCTCACGGAGAGTCTTCGAGGGGAGCGTGCCGGTGTGGACGCAGGCGCCGCCTGGCTCGGGCGCGCGTTCGACGACCGCGACGCGCTTGCCGAAGTAGGCAGCCTGCGCCGCCCCCTTCTCTCCCGCTGGACCTCCCCCGAGCACGACCAAATCGAAGTCGTAGGCCATCGTGTTGGTGGCGATGCTATCCCGTTCGCCAAGATTGCTGCGCAACTTTGGCCGCTTCGGTCAATCTCGCTCCGCTCGGTCGCCGAAGCTGTACGATGTCGGGGTCGTATGAGGGCTCGTCTCGCCGTCGTCTTCGTGCTCGCGTGGGCGCTCGTTCGCACGCTGATTTCCCGGCTTTTCGGGGCCCGCACCGGGCTCGCGCTCTTTCGCGCGAACTACGCGGAAGATCGCCTGCCCGCGGCGACGGCCGAAGAGCGTGCGCTCCCCTCCTTGTCGGGTTGCATCGCCTGTGGGCTCTGCGATCTCGGGCTCGACAGGCCGCTCGGTGGGGCGATGGACCTCGCGCTCGCCTCCTCGCGGGCGACCATCGACGCCGATGCGGCGGAGGTCGGGCTGGCGAAGTTGGACGACGACGCGCTGCTCGCGCGTGAGGCGCTCTGCCCGACGCGTGTCCCGCTCCTCGCCGTCGCGCGGCTGACGCGGGCACGAGCCGCAGCGGTTTCTGGTGCGTAATTTCCGTGGCGGGGTGTCGCGCGGCGGTTCGGGTTGAACGCGCGAGCGCGCCTCTGGTACGAGCCATTCCTCCATGGCCGACCCTACCTCCACCAGCCACGCCGCCTACGATCGCGTCCACGAGAAGCTCGATGGCTTCGCCCTCGTCCTCGGGGCCTCGAGCGGCTTCGGCGAGGCGTGCTCGCTCGCCCTCGCTGCTGCCGGCATGGACGTCATCGGCGTCCACCTCGATCGCCGCGCGACGCTCGGCCACGTCGAAGAGATCCAGAAGAAAATCACCGGGCTCGGCCGCCAAGCGTGGTTCTACAACGTCAACGCCGCGGACGAGATCAAGCGTCGCGAGGTGCTCGCCGACGTCAAGAAGCGCCTGGAAGAGCGCGGCAAGGGCGAGAAGATTCGCGTGCTTCTGCACTCGTTGGCGTTCGGAACGCTGCTCCCGCTCGTCGCCGATGGGCCGCAGGGCGACACCCGTCCAGTGACGGAAGAAGGGAGCCAGAAGCAGATCGAGATGACGCTCGACGTGATGGCGAACTCGCTCGTCTACTGGACGCAAGACGTCTATCGTCGCGAGCTCTTCCACGCTCACGGTCGCATCTTCGCCATGACGTCGGCCGGTTCGTGGTCGATTTGGCCGAAATACGGCATCGTTTCGGCGGCGAAGGCGGCGCTCGAGAGCCACGTCCGCGCGCTCGCCTGCGAGCTCGGGCCGCGCGGCATCACCGCCAACTCGCTCTGCGCTGGCGTCACCGACACGCCTGCCCTTCGCAAGATCCCGGGCAGCGACGGGATGGTGGCGACCGCGCTTCGCAAGAACCCGTCGCATCGCCTGACGACGGTCGACGACCTCGCGCGCGCCATCGTCGCGTTGTCGCAGCCCTGCCTCTACTGGATGAACGGCAACACCATCAACGTCGATGGCGGCGAGGCCGTGGCCGGCTGACGTGCTGAAAATCCGAGACGATCGCGGACGCGAGCTCTTCTTTTCTCGGCCCCCGTCGCGGGTGGTCTCGCTCGTTCCGAGTGACACGTACACGGTGGCGAAGCTCGCCGGGGTTTCGCGCCTCGTCGGTCGCACCTCGTTTTGCGAAGAGCCGCGCGGCGCGCTCGACGAGGTCGCCGTCGTCGGCGGGACGAAAGACCCCTCGGTCGAGAAGATCCTCGCCCTCACTCCCGACTTGGTGATCGCCAACCAAGAGGAGAACACCAAGTCGACGCTGGAGGCGATCGCGCAGGCGGGCGTGCCGGTCTACGTCGTCTTTCCCAAGCGCGTCGACGATGGGGTGGCGCTCGTCGCACGGCTCGCGCGCGTCCTCGGCGTCGAGAGGGATGAGCGCGCGAGAGAGGTCGTGCGCGCTTGCCATCGGGCACTGCAGGTTGCGCTCGCAGCGCGTGCGAAGTTGACGCCGATGCGGGTTTTCTGCCCTATTTGGGCCGATCCGTTGATGACCGTGCACGGCTCGACGTTCATCAGCGACGCGCTCGATCTGGCCGGCGCGCAAAATGTCTTCGCCGATCGCGAGCGTCGCTATCCGCTCGCAGCCGACCTCGGGAAGGCGACGCCGTTCTCGAAGGAGCGGGTCGGCGATCGCGACACACGTTATCCACGCGTGACGATGGACGAGGTGATCGCGCGCGCGCCCGAGCTGGTGCTTCTCCCCGACGAGCCGCATCCCTTCGACGACGCCGACGTCGCCCGCTTCGACGCGCTCGACATCCCGGCGGCGAAGACTGGCCGCGTGCGACGAATCTCCGGGAAGGACATCTGCTGGTATGGCGCGTGGTCGGCGGAAGGAATTCCCCGGCTTTCGCAGACGATCGCGACGTTGCGAGAGGCTTACAAAGATTAGACGCCGCCGCGGAACAAGTCGGGATCGCCGGCGCCTTCACGCACGACGTTGACGGCGCCGTCGGTGATGTCGACCACCGTCGTCGGCACGATGCCCCCTCCCCCGGCGTCGAGCACGAGGCCGAGCTGCGGGTAGGCGTCGTCGATGTCCCGCGCGTCGACGTAGGGCTCTTCCCCGTGCGGCGCTGCGGTCGAGGAGACGATCGGCCGGCCGAGCGCTTGCGTGAGCGCCAACGTCACCGGGTGATTGGGGACGCGAATGCCCACCTGCTTCCGCTTCATCACCACCAGCTTGGGGACCTCGCGCGTCGCCTCGAGGATGAACGTGTATGGACCCGGCAAGTGACGACGCAGCAGTCGGTACTGCTGGTTCTCGACCACGGCCCAGCGCGCGATGTCGCCGAGATCGTGACAAATGAAGGCCAGCGGCTGATCGCGGCTCATTTGTTTGATCTGGTAGAGGCGCTCGATCGCCTTCTTGTTGAAGAGGTCGCAGCCGAGCGCGTAGACGGCGTCGGTGGGGTAGGCGATGACTTCGCCCGCTTCCAAGGCGGCCACCGCGCGGGCGATCTTCCTCGGCTCGGGGTAGCGTGGATCGATCTCGATGATCATCGGTGACGGTTCGGAAAAGAGCTCGCGGTCGGGTCCTGGGGAAACCGGGGGCGCGGACCATAGCGATCGCCGCGCCGACGTCGAGAAAATTCACGACCCCGGGTCCGACCTCCGGCGGATCCGCGGAGTTCCACCGCGCTGGCCCCTCGGTGCGGTGGCGCTGGCACTCTGCTCGTCGCCGCTTCTGGTCGCTTCGCCGGCGATGGCGCTGGTGGCGACGCCGCTCACGCTCTTTGCGCTCGACTTCGGGCTCGCGGCTGCAATGGGTGTTCCTGGGCCGCGCGCTCCGGTCCGTCTCTTCGGTCGCGCCGTGGCGGCGGCGTCGTGTGCAATTTTCCTCCGCGTCCTCCTCACGCTCGGCGCCACCGAGAACGAGGCGGCCCGCGACGCCGTCGTCCCCTTCGTCGTCTACGGCTTCGCGCTCTTCTTCGGGCTCACGTTCACGTTTGCCGCATATTCCTCGACGTTTTCACGTCAGGTGCGCACCGCCGAGGGTCTCGTCGTTGACCGTCCGCTGAGCGAGGCGACGCTCGTGCTCCTCGCCGATTCGGCGGTGACGTTGGTGGCGCTCATGCGCACGCGCGATGCGTTCGTCTTCGGCTCTCTGCTCGTCGCCGCCACGCTCTGCGCCCGCGGGCTCTTCGTGGTGATGCTTGCACGGCAGGTGCAAAAAGTTCCTTCCTCGCCCAGTCGCGCCGCCGGAGCGTTCGTCGTCTGGATCGGCGTCGGTGGGTTCGCCGCGATGTTGGCGCGTCACGAACGTCCGCTCTCGGGCCTCGGCGCCGCGGTCGTGGTCACCGTCGCGCTGATCGGCCTCGAAGCGCGCCGAAAGATACCCAACGCCGTGAGCGCGCTCTCGCGGGCTACGTCTCCCTGGATCGTGTTGGCGCTGCTCTCGGTCTTGTCGATGATCGTGCGCTAGGAACTCGTCGCCGACGAAGTCGTCTAGACCTTCACCGGCGCGACCACCTGCGATTGCCCGCCGTCGATGCGATAAATGTGCGCCTTGGCGATCGGCGAGCTCCACAGCGACTGGCCGTGGCCGAGGTGGACGATGTGGATGGTGCCGCGTCCGTCGGGGTGTTTCTCTGCGCGATCTTTGCCTGGGCCGGTGACGATGAAGAGGCCGTCGCGAACGGCGATTGCCCGATGCGGCAGCGAGAAGACGAGCGGCGGTGGATGGATTCGCCCCCAGCTGGTGCTCGGCGCGGTCGAGAGCGCGAAGCGCCCGAGGTTGTCGTCGATCCACGACAGGAGCGGGAGCACCTCGCCGAAGGGCTCGAGCACCTCGGCCGGGCCGATGTGGAAGAAGGTCCGCGTCGGAATGCTCTCGCGCTCTTGCTCGGCCGTGGCGGCGAGCACTTTGAGGCGGCGGAGAATTTTCTCGGACATCGCGTGACGAACATTGTCTCCACGCGACGACCGATTGCGCAACCGGTCGTGGATCGGTCTATTTTTTGGGCGCCGGCGGAGGTGTCGGCACGGGCCCCGGCGGCGGCGCGGGCACGGGCGCTGGCGCAGGAGCCGCCGTCCCCTCCGGCTTGCCCGAGGTGTTGGGCACCGTCGCGAGGGCGTCGTCGAGGAGCTTCTTCCGATCCTCTTCCTTCATCTCCGCCATCTTCGAGACGTCGATCGTCATCATCGGCAAGTTGCCCGACGCGTACATCGGAAGGCGACCATCCCACTTGTCGATTTGCCGATACGCGAGCACGGCGGTGCTCGTCGAGAGGCGGATGATCTCGTTCGCCTTCGCCTCGGCACGCGCGCGAATGAGGACCGCGTCGGCCTCGCCGGTGGCGCGCTGACGAGCGGCTTCGGCAGCGCCGGTGGCCGACGCGATCGCCTGCTCGGCCTCGGCCTTGATTTGACGGACCCTATTTTCAGCCTGAATCGCGTTCTGCGTCGCCTCGAGGGCGCGGTTGATCGAGCCGACGACGTTCTCGGGCAAACGCAGCGTTCCGTTGATGGTCAGCTGATCGATGACGATGCCTTCGGGCAAGAGCGTGTCGCGGACCTTCTTCGTGGCGTCGGAGAGCAGCTTGTTCTTGCCGGCGCCGTAGATGTCCTGCACCGGCATCGTCGACGCCAGCTCGTTGAAGGCCTCGCGGACGGTGTTGCGGATGAAGGTGTCGGCGAGCTTGGCGAGATCGGTCTGACGAAAGCGCGCGTAGAGCTTGGGCGCGCTCTGCGGGTCGATGTGGAAGGCGATGCCGACGTCGGCGTTCACGCTCGCGCCCTCCTTCGAGGAGAAGGTGATCGACTCGTCGACCGGCTTCCCTTCTTGCGGCGTTGCCGTCCATACGACGTTGATGACGCTCGTCTGAAATTGCACGATTTGCTCGGTGAGCGGGTTGTAGAAGACCCACCCTTGGACCGTCGGCATGTCTTGAACGCCGCGCGCACTGCCCGCGAGTTTGACGCGCACCCCGACGTGCCCCGCGTCGACCCGGGTGACCGACGAACAGCCCACCCAACCCAGCAGCAAAATGACGATCACGACGGCGCCAAAGCGCTTGAGCGTCGTGGCGGCTTGGTCGGTTTGGAAGGCGGTGCGCTGTGCCATGAGAACGTGGCAACACCGTGAGGGCGGACTGTCAAGCGCGGGTCTTACGCACCGTGCCATGGGACGCACGGCCTCGACGCGACGGTGGGCGTAAAGTCGCCTGTTTTCCGAGTGTCTATTCGTCGGTGAATTCTGCTAGGGTGCGCCGCTTCGAATGCGCGGTCTCTACTTGTTCGCACGAAAGCTCAAGGAAGTCGGGAGTGCACTCGCGCTCGCGGGGTCGGTCGCGGTCGCGACGTCGGCGTCGGGGTGTACGGCGACGGAAGGCGTGACCATCGACCTGCATGGCCAGAAGGTCCAGCTGACGCTGCTGCACACGTCCGACATCCACAGCCGGCTCTTCCCTTACCAGTACACGCCGCTCCAGCCCGACATCCAGGCAGGGCTCGTCGCTGGCAAAGGTCCCTACGGCGGCGTCGCCAAGATGGCGTACGTCATCAAGCGCGAACGCGCGCGTGCCGATCGCTCGATTCACATCGACGGCGGCGACGTCTTCCAAGGCGCGCCGATCTTCAACTACTTCAACGGCGAGGCCGAAGTGAAAGCGTTGTCCCAGATGGGGACGGACGCGATGGTCATCGCCAACCACGACTTCGACAAGGGCTCGCTCGTCGCCTACAACCAGTTCGACAAGTGGGCGACGTTCCCGGTGCTGGCGGCGAACTACCGCACCGACGATCCGGCCTTCATCGGCAACCAACCGATCGGCGCGCTCCTCAAGCCGTACACGGTGCTCAACATCCGCGGGCTCCGCGTCGGCGTCATCGGCATGGGCAACCTCTCGACGCTGACGTCGATCTTCGAGGTCCCCAATCGCCTCGGGCTGATGCCCTATAAAACGACTGAAATTGCCCAGTTCTACGTCGATCTCATCCGTCCGATGGTCGACATGGTGGTGGTCGTCACCCACCTCGGCCTCGAGGTCGATCAGCGCCTCATCAAGGGCACCGAAGGCATCGACGTCGTCCTCGGGGGTCACAACCACATCGTCGTTTCGCCCCCGCAAGAGCTCTTCGATTGCGGCGGCGTCGACGTCCCCGAGGCCACCGTTTCCATCCCCTCCGGTGACTACGGCGTGCTCGCCGATCGTCGTTGCAAGCCGCGGCGCGTCCTTCTCATGCACTCGGGCGCGTTCGCCAAGTTCGTCGGTCGCCTCGACGTCACCGTCAGCGACGACCCGTTCGCGGTCGAAGAGGCGAACGGAAAGCTGACGGCCGACGGCAAGGTGAGCGGTTGGTACGAGCGGGGCAACGGGTTCGAAATCCTCTCGCACACCCAGCAAGTCATCCCGATCGACAACGACATGCCCGAGGACGTGGCGATGACCACGCTGCTCGAGCCGTACAAGCAGGCGCTGAAGAACGTCGGCAACCTCGACTTGCTCGTCGGTTACGCGCCGAACAACGTGCTCCGCAAGGCGCCCGCCGGCGGCGACTCGCAGCTCGGCAACTTGGTGGCGACGTCGATGTGGCTGCGCCTCGGCGTGCAGACCGACTTCGCGATGACCAACACCACCGGCATCCGCGCCGATCTGCCGCAAGGGCCCGTCACCCTCGAGCAGATGTTCAACGTCTTTCCGTTCGACAACTCCATCACCAAGATGCAGCTGTCGGGCGCCGAGCTCTACCAGCTCTTCGACTTCTCGGCTCGTCGCTCGGCCTCGCGCGCGTGCGACTCGCAGGTGCAAATCGCCGGCGCCTTCGTGGCGATGAACTGCGGAAGCTGCGATCCCGATTTGCGCCCGGATTTCCGCGATCCGACGAGCAAGGCTTGCGCCGAACAGATCTTCATCGGCTACACCGAGAAGACCTGCGCCAAGGACATCGACTGCAATTCCAACCCGAAGCAAGCGCGCTTCACCTGCGATCAGAGCATCGGTCGCTGTCGGTCGCCGATCAGCATGCTCGACAGCTACGAGCTCGCGACCAACAACTACCTCGCGGGCGGCGGTTCCGGCTTCAAGGTCTTGCAGCGCAACACGACGCAGCTCGACACCAAAATTCAGCAGCGCGACGCGGTCACCGACTTCGTCCGCGCGAGCACGCCCTGCGGCTACACGCACGCGAGCTGCACCAGCGACGCCGAGTGCGCCGAGACCGGCAGCACCTGCAACCTGACGACGGGCAAGTGCCTCCGCGGTGCGCTCCGCACCTGCTCCACCGACAATGACTGCAGCGGCCTCGGCGACTACGTCTGCGCCTGCCCGACGGCGGTCGCCGCGGCCGTCGACACCAGCTCCGCGCTCCTCACCTGCAAGACCTACGGTGGCTGCGCAGGGGCTGGAAAATGCGTGCTCTCGGCGTGCCGCGATCAGGTCGCCGAGTTCCACGACAACGACGCGTGCAAGGGACTGAGCGGCGGCGACCTCGAGTACTGCCGCGCCGGCGCGTGCGAGCAGTCGGGCGAACAGTGCAAGTTCCTCGCGTGTCTCGACGAAAAGCTGGGCGCCGTCGTCGACGGTCGCCTGCAGATGTTGGGTCGGTGAGTCCCATGACCAGGCATCTCCGTCATCTCACTCAGGCTCGTCTCGCCCAGCTGGCCGCGCTCGTCGTCGTCGCTGCAGGGTCGTCGTGCAGCAGCACCAAATCCGTCGTCGCCGACAAGCCCGGACGCATCGACATCACGTTCGAGGACAAGCTCCCGGCGCCCGGTCCGAGCGGTCGCATCCCCATCTCGTTCGACGACACCAAGGCGCAAAAGGTCGTCATCGGCCTCCAGGTGCTCGAGTCCGACGGCAAGACGGTGCGCACTTCGTTCACCGGTCGCAACGCGTGGGTGCGTCTCAGCGCCTCGCCGGGACAGGTCATCGCCGTCGAAGGCGCCGACGTCGCCGGGCCCAACGTCCATTTGACGAACGGCGAAGCGCACAAGCTCACCGTCACCCTCAGCGGCACCTACGGCGACGCGCGCATCATCGCCCAAGACGTCGGTTACGTGCCGGCCGCGGCGGGAACGACCCCGCAGTGCAGCGACGGCGTCGACAACGACGACAACGGCTACGCCGACTACCCAGTCGATCCGAACTGCTTCTTCATCAACGACGACTCCGAAGGAATCTCGTCGCAGACGTACGGCGTCTCCAAGACGATCGCCTACGATTTTCCGCGTATCCACGACGTCCAGGGTCCTGGCTACACGCCGTTCAATGGCAAGCAGGTGGAGATCCCCGGCACCGGCGACGTCCACATGTTCGTCAGCCACATCACCAAGGACGGGATGTTCGTCGTCGACAGCGAGCAAGATCTCTCCGCCATCGACCCGAAGCACGACCCGCGCTTCTCCGGCATCTTCATCTACAACTTCAACCCGCCGGCCGAGACGCACATCTGCGATCGCATCACGCGGCTCAACGGCAACGTCTCCATCTTCGGCGGCGCCATCCAGCTCGGCACCGCGGCGTGGAACAAAGAGCCGTGGCTCAACCCGACGACCTCCGGCCCCTGTCCCCTCCCGGACTGGGTCGAGATCACCGACGCGCTCTCGGGCCAGCTCGGCGAGATGCAGGCGTTGCAGTCGCGGCTCGTGAAGGTGAAGAGCCCTGTCGTCGGTGACCACCTCGGTCGGGCGCTCGCCCCCAAGGGCGTCCCCGACGTCGCCGCCTCCAACTGCGATCTCAACGGTGACGGCATCGCCGGCTGCATCGCCAACAAGCCGGGCTACGACGCCGCCGAGACGAAGTGCTGCGACCTCTGCAACGCCGACATCGAGTGCACGGAGTGGAACGACTACCTCGCGCGCGGCCACGTGAAGATGCACTTCGGCGGCGCCGACGGCGTGCTCTTCGCGTCGTTCAGCCAGGTCAACGACTTCGATCCACTCGATTACCTCGGCAAGAACAAATACGCCGAAGTTCGCGGCTCCGTCGCCACCTTCACGCTGCCGGCGCCGATCCCCTCCTTCACCGTCGAGGCGCGCTGCGCCGATGACGTCGTGATGGTCGGACAAGATCCGGCCACCATCCGCGACGTGCAGCACGCCTGCGTCTGCACGCGCGCCGATCCCGACTCCGACTGCAACTACTGACTCAGCACGGTTCTCCCCGAGGAAATATGTTCTTCCGATCCATCTCACGCCGCAGCATCTCCGTGGCGACGGTTCTCTTCTCGCTCACGAGCTCTTCGATCGCGTTCGCCCAAGCTTCGGGCGAGGCGCCGAAGACCGACGAAGCGCCGAAGACCGAAGCGACGCCGAAGACCGAGGTCGCTCCCGCGAAGGCCGAGGCGGCGCCGAAAGAGACCACCGTCGTGGTCGACGTCAGCGCGGTGAGCGAGAAGCCGAACACCGTGAACCCGGAGGCGCTCCCCGCGTCGACGTCGGTCACCGGCAACTTCATGGACACGCGCCTCACCTGGACTTTCGGTGACGACGACGTGCTCCACCGCACGGGCACGACGCAGCCGCTGTCGCCGCTCCCGAGCATCGGCGATCGGCCGCAATATCGGCTCTTCTTCGACAACCTCAACTCGCGCTTCTCGGGTCGCGAGAACCTGGCGCACCTCGTCCTCTACAAGAAGCTGCCGGCGTTCATCGAGAACCTCGACACCGAGGCGGCGCTCGTCCTTCGTTTCGACGCGCAGTCGCTGGCGGCGAACAACAACAACGTCAACCAGGCGCTCTACGACGCCGGTAGCTACCTGCGCGTCTTCTACAACATGGGCAAGGACAAGAGCGGCGCGGCCAAAGGCGCCAGCTTCACGTTCTTTCCGCTCGACACCGATCGCTTCCGCCTCGGGTATCTCTACGACATCAGCTGGGGCGGCACGAACGTCGCGCTGAACCAGTCGATCTTCCCGCGCCTCGTCGGCTCCAGCCCCGGCATGAAGGCGCAGCTCGATCTCGGCGACGGCATCTACTTCTTCGGCGGCTTCAAGACCGCGCAGATCGTCCAGCCGCAGACCAACCTCCGCCCCGGCACCAACACCGGCAACGAGGTCGAGGTCGTGCGTGTGCAGGAGACCAACTACGGCTTCCTCGGTGGCGGCGGCGCCGATCTCGGGCCGCTCGTGCACATCGATGCTGGCGCTGGTTACTTCCAGCAAGGTCGCTTCGACCTCCCCGATCTCCTTCCGCCGCCGGAGTCCGATCGTCAGTCGCCGCGCGTTTTCACCTACGGCTACAGCGGTCGCGCGGTCTTGCACCAGGGCATGGCGGCGCCGCAGTCGGTCGACTTCCTCCTCTACCGCAACGATCCGAACGCGCCGATGATGCTTTTCCGCCCGGAGAAGTACAAGCCGGGTGAGCTCGCGTATTCGGTCGCCTTCGAGCTCGATCAGGTCTTCCAGAACCTTCACGATCCGAGCCCGGCCAAGGTCGGCGCGACGAAGATCCAGAAGGGCACCGCGATGGCGCTCAACGGGATTCTGAAAGCGGGCTACGCGCGCTTCAGCCTCGCCGGCATCTATCGCGACCTGCCGTACATCCTTCGCAACCAGCCGAGCTTCGTGCCCTTCGAAGCGGTGCCGACCGACGGCGTGAAGACGCAGGCCGAGCTCTTCGTTGCCGGCTCGTTCGACTACTACATCGAGGCGCTGCGCCTTCGCCCGGGCATCGGTGGCGGCCTTCAGCTGCCCGCGACGTTCAGCTCGGTGTCGAACTTCGGCGTCGCGCCGGCGACCCACACGGTGGTCGTGCGTCAGCAGGGTTCGTACGCGATTCTCCCGGAAAACAAGGAGCGCAAGCCGATCATCCAGGCGCGCGTCTCGCTTCGTTGGGAGCTCTCCGACATCATGGCGGCGATCACCTGGGTACAGCTGGTGCACGATCCGAACGCGACGCTGATCACGCGCGATCCGCAGGAAGGCACCGTCGGCCTGCGTACCTTCCAGAGCTCCGACTTCTTCGGCTTCGGCGTCACGCTGCAAGCGCGCTACTGAGCGCACGAGGGAAGGCTTCGGCGGCGCGGGTGATCGCGTCGTCGTCGATGCCGGCGTGAACGACTGCACGTAAGCGCCGCGCGTCGATCGCGGTGGTGAGAACGCCCACTTCACGGAGCGCCTTCACCAAGCGATCGATCACGCCCGCCCTTCGACTTTGCACGACCATCATGTTGGACGCGGGCGGGATCACGAAGGTGTCTGCGATCGGTCCGAGCCCACGCGCCAGCTCCGTCGCGAGCTTGCTCGCCCGCCGATGATCGATCGCGAGCCGGTCGATGCCTGCCAGCGAAACACGGCACGCCGCAGCCAAGACGCCGGCCTGTCGCATGCCGCCACCAAGCATTTTTCGGATACGCCGTGCGCGCGCGATGAAGGCGTCGGGGCCGACGAGCATCGAGCCGACCGGCGCCGAAAGGCCCTTGGAGAAGCACACCTGCACGCTGTCGACCTGAGCGACGAGCGTGCGGGCTTCGACACCGAGGGCCACTGCGGCGTTGAAGAGGCGCGCGCCGTCGAGGTGCACCGGGACGCCGCTGGCACGGGCTGGTGCGACCAAGCGTGCCATCTCAGCGGCGTCGAGGACCATACCTCCCGCGCGGTTGTGCGTGTTCTCGAGCGTGAGGAGTCCCGCGGGGGCGACGTGCGGATCGTCGGGGCTCTCGAGGGCGACGCTCAGCTCGTCGAGGTCGAAGCTGCCATGGTCGGTGTTGTGCAGCGGATGGAGGACGAGCCCGCCGAGGACCGAAGCGCCGCCGGCCTCGTACCGGTAGACGTGGCTCTCGTCCCCGACGACGACCCGGCTTCCGCGGGGACAATGCGTGAGGATTGCGCACAGATTGGCCATGGTGCCGGTGGGCATGAAGAGCCCGGCTTCCTTGCCCAAGAGCGCAGCGGTGAACGCTTCGAGGTCGCGCACTGTCGGATCTTCGCGGTAGACGTCGTAGCCGAGCGGCGCACGTATCATGGATTCAAGCATGGAATGTGTCGGCAAGGTCACGGTATCGCTGCGTAGATCGATGATCGAGTTCATGGGAAGTTCTCCTCCACGAACGAATAGCGCGCGAGAGTGCCGGTCATCGGCGATTTGTTCTCCCGCTTCCTGTGAGTTTGGCTCACACTAGATGGCATGTGGGAAGACCTTCCATCGCTGCACGCGCTCCATTGTTTCGACGTCGCCGCCCGGGCAGGGACCTTCTCGGCCGCCGCCCGCGAGATGCACCTCACGCACGGCGCCATCAGCCGCCAGATTCATGCCCTCGAGACTGCGCTACACACGCGGGTGTTCGATCGTGGCAGCCGGCAACTCCTGCTCACCGAGTCGGGACGGCAACTGCGGGCGACGACGGAAGGCGCATTCGCGCTGCTGCGGGAGGGAATCGGCGCTTTGCAGCGGGAGCGCGGTGGACCCGTGGTGCTCTCGTGTGAGCCGACGTTGACCCTCGAGTGGCTGATCCCGCGGCTCGGTCGGATGCAGGCGCTGCACCCGTCGCTGAAAGTGCACGTCGAAGCGAGCGGAGGACCGATCGACTTCGCGGGTCGCCAAGCGGGCCACGTCGACGTGGCAGTGCGACGACGCGATTTTGCGATCCCTGCCGGCGTCACCTGTGAGCCGTTGATGGACGAATGGCTCGGGCCAGTGTGTAGCCCGGCCATCGCCCGCGCGGTTCGGGAGAAGAAGCAAGTGACGCTCCTCCACACGCGGACGCGGCTCTCGGCGTTCACCGATTGGTCGCGGGCGACGAGTCGAAGGCTGTCGTCGCGTCGTCGGCTCGACTTCGATCACTTCTCTCACAGCCTTCAGGCCGCCGTCGCCGGGCTGGGGGTGGCGATCGGCCCCTACCCGCTCGTCGCCGACGCTCTCCGTGCGCGCCGACTCGTTGCGCCCTTCGGCTTCGTGCGCGGCGAGGTCGGCTACGTCACGTTGCGTCCGGACGCGCGCGTCGACGACGAGCGGGTGAGCACGCTCGTGCGTTGGCTGGCGCGGCAGGCCGTCCGCATGCGACCTGCCGAGGCGCTTCGCGACGCTACCGTCTCTCGGTCGATGCCCGCTTCAAAGCGCCGCGCGCGCGCGTAGCACCAACTCTTGCACGGCTTTTCGAGCGAGATCGCGGAGATCGGCGACGCGAACGCCCTTGGTCTCGATCGGCCTCCCGAGCGCGACGGCGACGCGTGTGCATGGCGACTCGGCGAGACGACGCAAGTGAGGCCCGATCGGCTCGTCGCCGAAGATCGCGCTCTCGTCGGCGTAGGCGAGGCCGACCGGCTGGATGGGGGCTCGTCCTTTGACCGCAGCGAGAAAGGCGCCGGCGTGGAACTCGCGCACCTCGTCGCCGGGAAACGTCGTGCCCTCGGGAAAGATGGCGATGCTCCGTCCGAGCTTGAGACGCTCGCCGACCTTGCGGAGGGCCGCGGCTCCGCTCGTGGGGCTCGTGCGATCGACGAAGAGCGTGCCGGCTTCGCGCGCGAGTCGACCCATGATCGGCCAGGTCGCCATGTCGCCACGCGCGAGGAGCTCACCGCCGAAGAGATCGAGAACGAGCGGAATGTCGACGATCGAGCGATGGTTGCAGACGACGACGCGTGCACCATTTTCGTTCGGAAAAAATGGCCGATCGACGTCGAGCGCCGGCGCGTCCATCGGCACCAGCACGAGGTCGACTCGGAGAGCGTCGAGGAGCTCGCGGGCCCAACGGCGCACGTAGAAATCGAGGCGCGCTTGATCGTCGGCCTTGCCGTGGAGGGCCCGGTCGGCCTGGAGAGCGACGAAGAGCGCGCTCGAAGCCGCGGTGATGCGCGCGGTGGCGAGGCCGAGTCGGAGCGGAGCGAGAACCCTTTCACGTCGTGAGCGCCCGGACATTGCGAGGCGAATCTACCTCGTCACGCGCGCGAGGGAAGCGGTGGAAGCGAAGGAAGATGCGACGCGAGACCCGCAAGGAGGGCTGCGTGCACGTGACCGTTGGTCGCCACCACCTCGCCCGAGGTCGCGTCGAAGGGGCCGCCGCGCGCGTTCGTCACCGTGCCACCCGCGCCGAGGACGAGCGCGGCGCCGGCGGCGAGATCCCAGGGGGCGAGCTTGCGCTCCCAGAAGCCGTCGTAGGTGCCGTCGGCGACGAGGCAGAGATCGATCGCCGCGCTTCCACAGCGCATGACGCCGTGCGCGCGCTTCATGAAGGCGCGGTGCGCGGCGAGGTTGTCGTCGTCGCTCGTGCGTCGATCGTAGGGAAATCCCGTCGCGAGGAGCGCATCGTCGAGGGAGGTGACGGGCGAGACCGAGAGCGCGCGTGGCACGTCGGTGAGCATACCGCCGAGCTTCTCCCTCGTACCGCCCGCATGGGTGCCGATCCATCGGAGGGAGAGCTCGGGCGCGAGGACCACGCCGAGGGTGGGGACGCCGTCCTCGACGAGCCCGATCGAGACGCAAAAAAAGGGATGGCCGTGGAGGAAGTTGGTGGTGCCGTCGAGGGGATCGACGAAGAGGACGCGCTCGTCGCGGTTCCTTTCCTCGACTCGTGACGCGCTCCCCTCTTCGGCGACGATCGGGATGCCGGACTCGCGGAGGATGGTGACGACCACGTCCTCGCTTTCGCGGTCGGCGCGCGTGACGAGGTCGATGCCGCTCTGCTTGGCGTCGGCCGTGAGGCGTAGTTCGCTTCTATGGCGGAAATATCGCGTCAACACGTCGGCACCCGCATCGGCGGCGCGTACGCAGAGGGCGAGCAGCTCGTCGTGAGCGCTCACGCGAGGTGCTCACGGAGCCGCGCCGTGACGCCGCCGAATGCGCCGTTCGACATCACGACGACGACCGCGCCGTCTTCACCGTCGAGGGCTGCGGTGCGCGTGCGCTCGACCACGTCGTCGTGGCTCGTCGCGAGAATCACCTTCTTTTTTCGTACTTCCAGCGCTGCGCCGAGCTCTTCGAGATCGAGGCGTTCGGCGGCGGGGATGGTGGAGCGACCGAGCGGCGCGAGGATGACGACGTCGGCGGCGTCGAAGGCCGTGGCGTAGGCCTCTTGGTGCATCGCTCGACACGCGGTCGCGCTCCGTGGCTCGTACACCGCCACCAGCTTGCGACCGCGATGACGAGGTCGAATCGAGCGCAGCGTGGCGTCGACGGCGGTCGGATGATGGGCGAAGTCGTCGTAGAGGAAGACGTCACGACGGCTTGCTGCCGACCGACGCGGCAAGAGACGCTCTTGGCGACGTTGGGTTCCACGGAACGTCCCGAGCTTGCCCGCGGCGTCACGGACGCGAACGCCGAACATCTCGGCAGCGAGCGCCAAAGCGGCGACGACGTTGCTGATGTTGTGGACCCCGAAAATTCCTGCGCCGAATCGACCTGCGCTGGTCGGTCCGACGAAGAGGTCGAAGGGCTGCACCGGATCGTCGTCGCCGAGGAGTCCCACCTCGTGTGCGGTCCACGTCGGCGTCACGCTGCCGCTGCTGACGGACGATGCGCCCGAGGGAAAGAGACGACCGGCCGAGTCGCTGCCGGCATACCAGACCACGCGACATCGCGGCTTCGCCGACTCGACGAGCGAGACGACCGCGGGATCGCCGGCATTGGCGACGAGGAGCCCGCCCTCTTCCTCGCTCGGCAGGCGTTCGAGGAGCCCGACGAAGGCCGCGCGGTAGCTACCTTCGTCGGGATAGATGTCGACGTGATCGTGCTCGATCGACGTGAGAATCGCCGCCCGCGGCGCGTAGCCCCACATCTTGGGGACCTTCTCGAAGAAGGCCGAGTCGTACTCGTCGCCCTCGATGACGAAGGGCGCGCGCGGTGGAGGCGGCGGCTTGGCGCGGCCATCGCTCGTGTCGATGGGCGGCGTGCCGAGCGTGCGCGTGACTCGACCGAGCGCGAAGGGTGACGCCTCGTCCCTCCCGTTGCCGCCGATCGGCACCGTCGGAATGCCTCCGATGAGGAAGCCAGGCTCGAGGCCGGCACCTTCGAGAATGGCTGCGAGCAGCGCCGTCGTCGTCGTCTTCCCGTGCGTACCTGCGACGGCGATGACCGGCCGATCCTTGAAGACCAGCTCTCGCAGCGCGGTCGGCAGCGAGATGCGACGGAGCCCACGTGCTTCGGCGGCGACGGCGAGCACGTTGTCCTTTCGACAGACGTTGCCGACGACGACGACGTCGCGCGACGGATCGAGGCCGTCGAGGTGCGACGGATCGAGCCCCTCCATCGTCTGCACGCCCCACGCAGCGAGGCGCGGCCCCATCGGAGGATCGAAGGCCACGTCCGAGCCGCTGACGTCGACGCCCGCGGCGCGGAGGAGACCGGCCAGCGGCGCCATTCCAGCGCCGGCGACGCCGATGAGATGTGCTCGCATGCTCTCTCGCTACCGCAGCTCTCGCCAGCGGCAAAGTTCGCTGGATTCATGCTAGAAACAGGGCGTGCTCCTCGCCATCGACGTCGGCAACACCAACGTGACGCTCGGCCTCTTCTCGCTGGGTCCCTCCGAGCGAGAACGCGCGCTCACCCATCAGTTCCGCCTCGAGAGCGCGCGCGGTCGCACCGCCGACGAGTACGCCATCTTCGTCCGTCAGCTCTTGGCGATGCACGACGTCGACCCTTCGAAGATCACCGCGGCCATCGTCGCCAGTGTCGTGCCCACGCTCACCGACACCGTCGTCCAGCTCACCCAGCGCGCCTTCGGGCTGACGCCGTTGGTGGTCGGGCCGGGCATGAAGACGGGTGTCGCCATCCTCATCGACAACCCGCGGGAGGTCGGCGCCGATCGCATCGTCAACGCCGTCGCCGCCCACGAGAAGTGCGTCGCGCGCGAGGCCGATGCGCAGAAGGGCGTCATCGTCGTCGACTTCGGCACCGCCACCACCTTCGACGTCGTCTCTCCGAAAGGCGAATACGTCGGCGGCGTCATCTGCCCGGGCATCCTCATCAGCGCCGATGCGCTCTTCTCGCGCGCTGCCAAGCTGCCGCGCGTCGAGGTCGCCAAGCCCCCCAAGGCGATCGGCAAGAATACCCAGCACGCGATGCAATCGGGCCTGTTTTACGGCTATGTCGCGCTCGTCGATGGCCTCGTCGAGCGCCTTCGTGGAGAGCTGTCCTATCCGGTGAAGGTGCTCGCCACCGGCGGCCTCGCGCGGCTCATCGCTCCCGCCAGCAGCACGCTCGAAGAGGTCGACGAAGATCTGACCCTCGTGGGACTCCGCATCCTCTACGAGCGCAACGTCTCCTGAGAACCCGTCCTCGAGCTCGATTTCAAAAAGATGCCCAAGCGCGCCCACTACCTCTTCGTCTGCGTGAATCGACGTCCCGACGGCAACCCCAAGGGCTCCTGCGCCACCTCAGGCAGCGAGGCGGTGCACGCTGCGCTCAAGGAAGAGCTCGGCAAGCGTGGTCTGGTGAAGAAGCTGGCGCGCGCCTGCACCTCGAGCTGCATCGACGTCTGTCATCGCGGCCCCGTCATCGCGGTCGAGCCCGACGGCTACTTCTACGGCAACGTCACCCTCGCCGACGTCCCCGAGATCATCGAGGCGCTCGAGAAGGGCACGCGCGTCGAGCGACTGGTCGTTCGCGACGACGACTACGATCCTCCACCCGTGCCACGCGCCTGAGCCCTGAGCGGCGTCAGTAACTCACTTCACGCCGAGCGACTTGGCGACGGTCTGCACGTCCGCATCACCGGGACGCTCTTTTTGTAGGTCTTTCAGGTAGAGTTTGGCGCGCTTGTCGTCGTCGACCGCGGCCATCGCGAGGAGCGCGTCGCGCTTGACGAACCAGGTCGCCGTCTTCTTTTCCGGATCTTTGAGATCGGCGAGGAGCTTCTTCGCGTCGGGGACCTTGCCGGCCTGCGCGGTGGCGTAGACCTTGAGCCACGGTTGCTCGTCGGTCGCGAGGAGTTGAAAACGGTTGAGGAGCGCGAGCCCTTCGGCGCCTTTGCCGAGAGCGCAGAGGACGAGGACACGCTCGACCATCGCGCGCGGGACGACTGTGCCTTGCTCGACGGCGATCTTGCTCAGCTTGTCGGCGTCTTCGCCCTTGCCGTTGAGCCTCGCGAGACGAGCGAGTCGCAACGCGCGCGTCGGACGGAGCTCGATGTTGCCCTCGCCCTGCCACGCGGTCGAGATGTCGTTGGCGATCTTGAGCGTGCCGGTGTCGAGGGCGACGTCGAAGGCGACCAGCGGCCCGAGCTCACCGAGCGCGGCGATCTCGGAGAGCGCCTTCAGCTCGTCGGGTTTGAGCGCGCCCGACGGACGTTGCGCCATCGTCTGCGCATAGCGGAGCGGCTTCACGAGCGAGGCCAGGTCGGCGCGATCGAAGGCTTTTTTGTCGATGATTCCGGCATCGTTGAAGGCCGCGTCGACGGCGGCGAGATCGCCTCGTTCGTAGGCGAGCCAAGCGCGGAGGGCGTTGATCTCGGGCTCGGCGGGAGCTCCTTCGAGCGCGCGGGCGGCGTCGTCGGGGCGTCCGACGAGGAGCGCGAGGCGAGCCGCGAGGGCCCGCGCCGGGGTGAAGATGGGGCTCACTTCGAGCGCGCGAAGGGCAGCGCGTGAAGCCGTCGCTTCGTCTCCGGCCGCGGCTGCGAGTCGACCGATGCGGGTGAGGTCGGCGGGCGAATCCGCGAGCTGCACTGCCTTCTCGGCTTCGGCCTTTCGCTTGTCGGCGGGCGCCTTCGGATCGGCGACGACGAGCGCAGAGACGATCCATCCGAAGCCATACGGACGACGAACGCCCTCGGCGCCGGGCTTGGGGATCGTCGTGTCGCCCTTGATGAGCGAGGCGAGCGCGAGGAGATCTTCGCGTGCGGCGACGAGATCGGGCGGGACGTCTTTGGTGAGCGTGTCGGTGCGCTCGGCGTCACCGGCGATGGCGGCGAGCTTGGCAAGGTAGAGACGTGCCGTCACCATCTCGGGATCGAGCGCGGCCGCGTGTGCGTACCGTTCGACCGCCCGAGCATCACCCGCGCGTTCGAGCACCCAGCCGACAGTGAGCTCGGTCCAAGCTGCGTCCTTGTCGGTGGCCGCGCCCGGGTCGAGCGCCTTGGCGATGGCTGCCGCGCCGACGGTGTCATCGCTGGACAGCGCGAGCGCGATGCGCGCGTAGGACATCTCGACGTCGTTCAGACCGACGGCCTTGCCGCGTTCGATGGCCGACGCGAGACCGCCCTCTTTGCGATTTTCGCTCGGCCAGACATAGGAGCGGAGCACGCGATCTTGGAGCCAGACGCGCGCGCCGCGGAGCGATCGTGAATCGAGCTCGAAGACCTGCGTCAGCTGCATCTCGGCGTTGCCGAGCGCCTCGAGGCCACCCTTGTGGACCTCGGTCTCGGCGACGAGCGACTTTTCTTCGGCCTCGATTTGGTGCCGTTTCTTCACCGCGTGGCCGTAGTAGAGGCCGCCGCCGATGCCACCGCCGACGAACAAGAACAAGAACACGTACATCGCGATCGAGCCGCGACGGCGTGGCCTCGAGATGTCGCGACGACTCATCCACGCGCCCGGCGAGCCGGCGACACCTTCACGTTCGTAGATGCCCGCTTCCGCGAGCGCGCTCAACACTTGTTGCGTCGGCCAAGGTTGATCGAGATCGGTCGGCGCCGTCGCGCGAGGCGCCGGTGCCGAAGCTGCAGACGCGAACGGGTTCTGCGTGGCGGCGGCGAACGGGTTCTTCACTCGCGCATCGGCGGCCTTGGCGGCTGCCGGACGAAGCCCGTCGTCCCCGAGGGTGACCGAGTCGGGACGGAGCGCGCGATGCGGCGTGGTGTGCAGCGGATGCTGTGGCAGGGGCGAGAGATCGTCGGCGGCGCGTGGCGGCGCAGGGAGCGTCGCGTCGTCGTCGTCGTCACCTCGTCGAATCGTCGGGTGCTCGGCGGAGTCGATGAGGTCGCCCTCGCGCACCTGCATTCCGGGCTCGGACGTTTCGGTGATGCTCGGCGCCGCTGGCATCACCGGCGCACTCGGCTTCGGCTGCACCATCGCCGGCCCACGCACCGCGGGAATTGGCGGCCCTGCGGGGATCTTCGCCGGCGCCGGGAGACCCGCGACGAGAGGTGGCAACGGCGTCGGCGCGACGTTGAGCGCATTGCGCGGAAACGGCGGGGGCACGGTGCTCGGCTTCGGCGGAGCAGCCGGAGGTAGCGGTTGCGCCGGACGTTCGTCGATCGCCTGACCGCTCTTCTTGTAGGCCGGATTCTGTTGGGTCTCGAGGTTGTCGAGCACCTCGTCGAACTTGTTGGTCTCCGGCTTCCATTTCTTACGGACGTTGTCCGGGATCGCGCCCACCTGCGTCGGCTGATCGTCGGTCGGGCTCGCGACGGGTGCTGGCGCGCGAAGGCTACCGCCCGTCCCGGTGCGGACCGCCTTGAAATCTTGTGTCGATGTCGACGACTTCGCCCGACCCGCGACCGGCAGATCGCGCGCGACCTCGGAAGCGACGGCGCCCTCACCTTGGGAATCTTGCAACGCCCGCAGGGCCTTGGACTTGCGGAGCCACTCGTCGGTGCGATCTTCGATGACCTCGCCGCTCGCCCGATCGAGCTCGACGCAGCGACTGAACATTCGCTCGGCGCGGACCGCATCGCCCCGCCGGAGGAGGACCTCGCCGAGGAGCCGGTAGGGAGTGCGAAGGTCGGGATCGAGCCGGCCGGCCGTCACCAACGTCTGCTGCGCGTCGCCGAGCTTCCCGATGGTGAGCTGAAGGCGACCGAGCGAGATGAGGATGGGCGCCGACTTGGCATGCCGCTGCAACACGGCCTTCGCGAGCACGTCGACGTGGTTGCCCCGGACGTCGGGGTGCGCGCGCAATTCATCGCAGAGCGCGAGCGTCGCTTCGGCGGTGGGTCTTTTGGCCCAGGCGCGGATCCGCTCGACGACTTCATCGGCGCCCGCACTGCCGCGGGGGGGCGGCTGCATCGAGAAGGAGCCTATCCGGCCCGGGTGACGAAGAGCAACGTCGGTGTTCTGTTTTTTCCAACGGCGCGGTCGATTCGCCGCATTTGCCGCCCGCGCTTCCTCGTTCAGGCCGGATCTTCGTACTTTTCGGCCATATGCATGACCTCGGCGCGCAGCTTGGGGTTCGTCAGGATCTTGCGGAAGATCATCCAGACGTCCGGATCGTGAAGGGCTGCCAGCGGGTCCTGGCCCTTGGCCTTGCGCGGAATCGCCGTCGGTCCCACCTCGACCATCGCCGCGATGCGCTCTACCAGCTTCTTGGTCGGGAACTCGTCGCCCCGCTCCCAAGCCGCCACCGTCGTCGGCGCGAGCTCGAGCGCGAGAGCCAGCTCCTTGGCCGTACACCTGAGCGCGGCGCGCGCTTTTTTCAGCTCTTCAGGGCTCATCGACGGCGAGGGTCGAGAGAAAGCTCGAGGGAGTCAATGGCCCTGGACATCTTCGGCGTCGCCGGGGCGCGGATGGCAGAGCGGGCGATAGCCACATCCGACCGCGACGCAGCGCGCCTTCGGAATCGGCGGGTAGACGTCGCGTATGCGCGCTTCGACGAGCCGACGGGCGACTCGATCGATCTCGTCGAGCGACGTCGTGCCGAGATTCGCGCCTCCGTCGAGCCAACGAGGCGTGCCGTCACCGCTGCCGAGGAAGGCAATGCCGGCGACGATCGTGGAGGCACTTGGAAAGAGGATGCTCGCGGCAGCAGCGTAACTACGCAGCTGCAGCGCGTGCTTCGCGACGTCCTTCTCGGTCCCGGCGCCGAGCTTGTAGTCGATGATTTCGACACGGGTCTCGCCCGACGGCAGGAGGCGAACGGCGACGAAATCGATCGTTCCTCGGAGGAGCGCGCCACACGGGAGCGGGACGACGAAGGGGAGCTCGCGATGGACGTCGACCTCGCCACGCATTTGCGCGAGGTCGGACGCGTAGGATCCGCTGAGAAAACAGGCAATTCGCGCGACGAGGAGTCGTCCGGGCTCGGCATCCGGATCGTAGCCTTCGCCGCGGAGGAAGCCGATCGCGTAGTCGAGCGCGCCCTCGCCGGTGGCCGTATCGAGGGGCGCGCGTTCGAGCGCGAGGTGCGCGACGACGCCTTGCGCGCGCGGATCGAGCGGAGGAGGAGCGACCGGGAGCGTCGTCGCGCCGTCGTCCTCCGCGAGCGTCAGCGCCGGCTCGATGGGCGTGTCACGAAGCGCAGCGGCGCCCCGCTCGTCGCCGGTCGGATCGAGGCGATCGAGTTGGAGCAGTGCAGGACTGAAGAGCGGCACCTGGAAAACGTCGGTCGCGAACGGGAGCCGCGGGACGCGTGGCGGATGCTCGCCGAGGCCGACGAGGTGGCGGAGTCGATAGCGACGTGCACAGATCGCGAAGTCTGCGAGGGCCGTCGTCACCACCACGGCACCTGCTGGCGAGATCGGGATCGGGCCTTCTCCGAAGGCGACGACGGGCCGCTCCGTGGGCGGATGCGTGAGCTCTCCGCGCTCGTCGTTCTCGAGACCGACGCGCGGCTGCCATTCGACGCGGCGGAAGACGTCGTCGTCATCGTCCATCTTCACGTGCACGGCGTGCGCGGCGGTGTGCTTCGCATACGACTGGGTCGATGGACCGGCGATCACCCAAAGCAGGTCGCGCGCGCGCGTGAGGGCGACGTACGTGAGCCGCTGTCTCTCGGCGCGCTCGCGGACTTGGGCGAGCTTCACCAGCTCGCTGCCGCCGTCGCCATACGCACCGCGCGTCCGTCGATCGACCCGCGCCGCCAACGCGAGCTCGCCGCGCGCGCGGCCGAGGACGATAGGCGCGCTGTCCATCGGCCTTCCGGCGTGCTCGAGCTGCATCACTGCCACGACCGGAAATTCGAGGCCTTTGGAGGCGTGCACGGTCATCACGCGGACGACGTCGTCGTCGCGATCGAAGACCGCGCCGCGTGCATCGTCGACCTTGCGCGCCCGCGCCACCGAAGCGGCCGACGCCTGGGCGAGCGTGAGGTGACGCGCGACCCCGGCGATGCCGCTCCCCGAGAGCGCGATTTCATCGGAGATTTCCAGGAGACGACGCAGGTCACCGATGCGTTGCTCGGCCCGCGGGAGGAGCGCGAGTGCGTTCTCGACGCCGAGGTACGAGAGCGCTTTGCGCAGCGCCGGACCTGCGCCGACGATCGGCTCCTGCTCGTCGACGAAGCCGAGGGCATCCCGCAACGCCGAAAGCCGTGCGCGCTCCCCTTCGTCGAGGCGAGCACCAATCGGCGTCGTCTCCGGCAGGGTGAGGCCTCGCTCGCCCGAGAGCTCGAGGAGCGCCGTGTCGGAGAGGGCGACCCACGGTCCGCGCAGCACGGCGAGGAGCGCGTTGCGATCGTGTCGATCGATGCAGAGCCTCACGAACGCTTCGAGATCGGCCGCTTCGGGCGTGCGATAGAGCCCCCTTCGCGCGCTCACGGCGTAGTCGACGCCATGGCAAGCGAGCGCGAGCTCGAGCGAAGGAAGAATGGCGTAAGTCTTGATGAGGATGGCGACGTCGCGCGGGCGAGTCGTCTCCGGAAGTCCATGGACCGCCGGCGCGTCGAGCAGCCTCCTCAGCTCCGCCGCGAGCGCGAGCGCTGCCGAGAGGTCGCGAGTGATCTCGCCTTGGTCGGCGGTCTGATCTTCGTCTTCCGAGTCCTTCTTCGGCGCGACGATGCGGGGCACCACCACGCGAGGCTCTACCCCCGTCGAGCGTCGCACCGGCCGCAGCGACTCGGCGCCAGGCTGGAAGCGCACCTGTTCGACCGCTGGCAGCGCGGGATCGCCCTGCATGTCGGCGATCGCCGCAGCGTTGACGAATCGAAGGATTTTCTCGACCGATCGACGATTTTCGTCGAGCGTCACGAGTCGCCCTTGGGGCCGTTCGAGCGTGGGCTCGCCGGCTTCGAGACCGAGCGCGACGCGGGCCTCGTCACCGGCGATGTCGAGCGCCATCTGCTGGAAGACTCCGACGTCGGCGCCGCGAAAGCCGTAGATCGATTGCTTGCGATCGCCGACGACGAAGAGCCCGCGGGGCGCGAGGGTGCCGGCGGCCGGCGTCTCCCCGGGCTCACGCGCGGCGATCGCCTCCGGCCGCTGACGCACCAAGTAGACGAGATCGCGTTGCAGGGCGTTGGTGTCTTGAAACTCGTCGACGAGGAGCGCCCGGATCGAGCTCGCCACCTCGGCTTGGATTTCGGGATGAGCGCGAAGGAGGTCGCGCGCCTTGCGCATGACGTCGCCGAAGTCGAGCGTTCGGGTGCGGGCCTTCTCTCGACCGACGTCGCGCGCTACCTCGGCGAGGATCGCGCGCGCCGCATGTCCCAGGGCCACGGCCGATCTCGCGACCGAGGGCCCCTCGGCGATGCGCTCGGCTTTTTCGGCAAAGCTTCCACCAGGCATCGCCTCGAGAAATGCGCGCGCGCGTTCTTTTCCCGGACCGGCCGGGATCGCCTTCAAAAGCAGCGCCGCCGCGTTGCCGAGCTCGCCCACGCGGGTCTCGTCGCCGCGCTCCGAGAGCGCCCGCACCGCGTCCTTCACTCGATCGATGGCGTCGCGATCGGGCGCCTTCTTCTTTCCCTTCTCCTCCGCCGCTTCGATGAGCGCGCCGACGAACGAATGCACGCGCGCGTCGCTGCGACCGATGCCGGAGACGTCGTCGGCGAGCGCCACTCGCGACCAATCGAGCCCCTCCTCGGCCGCGCGCAGCACCGTGCGCAGAACGGCCTCGTCGAGTCGTTCGAGCCCGGCCGCGAGGAAGGAGCGCATGGCGTCGCGTCTCGGAAGCACGGGGACGCCGAGCGCGGCGTCCTCGGCCGAGACCGCCACGGGAGTGTCGTCCGCGAGCCAGCGCGTCTGCACGCCCCGCAGCGCACCGAGGACCATCGCGTCGGCTTCGTCGGGCTCGATGAGATCGAAGCCTGGCGGCACGCGGGCCTCGATCGGATGCGCGCGTACCAGCTCGCCGGCCCACGCGTGAAACGTGGTGATCGTGCCGCGTGGCAAGGCGTCGAGCGCGCGTGAGAAGCGAGCCGACGGCGGCGCTGAGACCTGCCGACGAGCGCACGTCTGCGCCAGCTCCGTGGCCCACGACCGAACGTCGGGCGCCCCGAGGCAGAGCTCGCCGAGCGGCGTCGTCGCCAGCAGGCGGAGCCGGCTCTCGATGCGGGCGCGCATCTCGGCGGCGGCTTCGCGCGTGAACGTCGTGGCGACGATGGCATCGGGCGCGACGACGCCGCCGAGATCGGTGAGGCCGGCAACGAGGTGGACGTAGACGCCGGTGAGTCGATGCGTCTTCCCGGTGCCGGCGCCGGCGCTGACGACGACGTTGGTCGGCAGCTCGTACAGAAGGCGATCGCGCTCGCTCATCCCTCGCCTCCGCTGCCGTGCGCCGGCTCGAGGACGACGTCGGGAGCGCGGCACGCGGCGCGTTGATCGCAGCGCACGCAGCGTGGATTTCGCCGCGCTGGCACGTGTCCGGCGCGCACCTCGGCGAAGGCATGGAGGATGAGCGCGGCGACGGCCCCCTCCCCTTCGCCGCCCGCGACGTCGCCGACGGCTTCGCGAAACGCGGAGTCGTCATTGCCGCGGACGCCGATGGGAGCGCCGATGCGCGGACGTCGATAGGCGACGTATCTCGCCTCGACGCGATCGCCGGGCGAGAGTGTCGCCCCGATGACGCGCGCATAGACAGCGAGCTGCACCGACCCGGCGCCGGTGAAATGGCTCGCCAGAGTGGTGCCGCTGGGGAGCGATGATTTGTAGTCGATGACGGTGGCGACACGGTGTCCGTCTCCGTCGATGCGCTCGTCGTGTCGATCGATTCGGCCTCGCAGCACCACCGCCGAACCTCCGCTGCCGAGCACGAGCGGCGGAAAGCGCCCTTCGTCGTCGAAGATGATTTCGGCGGCGAGGAAGCGACGACCGCTCGTCTCCATGTCGTCGAGGTCGAGCGCGACCAAGGCGAGCACTTGTTCGACGACGAGCTCATGTCGCGCAGCCATCAGCGCCGAGCTCGTCGTCGCCTCGCGGCCCCCCGTGCCGAGCTCACGGGCGATGTCGCGCGCGCGGGCGAGTGCCGTCGGGCCGCGGAGCTGCTCTTCGCGCAAGGTCTCGTGGATGCGCTGCAACATCGCGTGGGCGAGCGTGCCGGCGGCCATATTTCCGCCCTCGTCGTCGACGGCCGGCCTTCGCTCGGCGCCGAGCACGCGTTCGGCGAACGCGAGAAATGGACAGCTGAGAATCGCGTCGAGCTTGCTCACCGGGAACGGCGCGCCGACGTCGCCACGCAGCCGCGTGCGAAGCCTTGCGCCCGACGAATCGCCGAGCTCGAGGAGACCACTGCGAGGCCCGAGGAGCTGACGCCCGACCGCCGCGCTGGCGAACGCGCGTGCTCGCTCGAGCTCGGCGCTGGCCTTCGACCATGCCGAAGGATCGACGTCGCGCGGCGGAGACGAGGCTCGTCCGAGCGCAGGCGCGGCGTGATGATGCGCGAAGAGCGCGAGATCACCCGGGCGCCGCGCCGGGATCTCCCGCGACGGAATCGGCCTCGCTCGTTCTTCGCGTGCAGCGGTGCGTGCGCGCTCGGCCAGCTCGATCACCAGTGCACCCGGCAACTGCGCACGCCCGTCCTCGTCGACAGCACGATGCATGACGACGACGCGGCG
>JANYDK010000003.1 GCA_025363655.1 Deltaproteobacteria bacterium
GAGCTGGCGTCCGAGGTCGCCGCGTGGGCCGCGCGACACAACGCTGACCCCGCGCCGATTCGCTGGCGCTTCACGACTGGCGACGCTCGGATCAAGCTCGCTCGCCTGTACCCATCGAGGCTCGGTTGACGAACTACTAGAGTCCCGCGCATGGCTCACGACCGCGCGCTCGACCTCGTCGTCTTCGGTGCCACTGGCTTCACCGGCAAGCTCGCCGCCGAGTACCTCGCGGCTCGCAAGGACGCTTCCTTGCGTTGGGCGATCGCCGGTCGCAGCAAAGCCAAGCTCGAAGAGGTGAAGCGCGCGCTCGTCGCCATCGATCCGGCGTGCAGCGCAGTCGAGGTCATCGAGGCGCGCTCCGACGACCCGAGCTCTCTCGCTGCGATGACCGCGAAGGCGCGCGTCGTCCTCACCACCGTCGGTCCCTACGCCGAGCACGGCGAGCCGCTCGTCGAAGCGTGCGTGAAGACGGAGACCGACTACGTCGACATCACCGGCGAGCCGGCCTTCGTCGATCGCATGCTCGCGCGATGGCACGTCCGCGCCGAGGCCGCGCGCATCCGCGTCGTCAGCTGCTGCGGCTTTGACTCCATCCCCCACGATTTGGGCGCCTATTACACGGTGAGAAAGCTCCCGAGCGATCGCCCGATCACCGTCGAGGGCTTCGTCCGCGCGCGCGGCGGCATGTCGGGTGGCACCTGGCACTCGGCGATCGGCGCGTTCTCCAACCTCGCCGAGCTGCGCAAGAAGAAGCCGAAGGTCGAGCTGCAGAGCCGCAAGGTGGGCGGTCTGCGCTCCGGCGTGCACTACGAGCGACGGCTCGGTGCCTGGGCCGCGCCCTTGCCGACGATCGATCCGCAGGTGGTCCTTCGCAGCGCGCGGGCGCTCGCCGAGTACGGACCCGACTTCAAGTACGGCCACTTCGCGCAGATCAAATCGGCGCTGACGGTCGTGGGTGGCGCCGTCGGCATCGGCGCGCTCCTCGTGCTCGCGCAAATTCCTCCGGCGAAAGCGCTGCTCCTCAAGGTGAAGAAGCAAGGCGAAGGGCCGAGCGAAGAAGAGCGAAAAAAGGGCTGGTTCCAGGTCACCTTCCTCGGCCGCGCGGGCGACGTCGAAGTGAAGACGCGCGTCAGCGGCGGCGAGCCCGGTTACAGCGAGACTGCGAAGATGGTGAGCGAGTCGGCCCTCTGCCTGGCGTTCGATCGCGACGGCCTGCCCAAGCGTTACGGAGTCATCACCACCGCGATGGCGATGGGCGAGAAGTTGCAGGAGCGCCTGGAGAAGGCGGGAATGAAGTTCGAGACCTTGTGAGCCTTCGAGGAGGAACCGATCCAAGGTTTCTCCTCGATGCGGTTCGGTAGGATGTTGCCCACTCCGACGCTGCACCTCCGAAGACTCCTCATTTCTCGTTCATTCGCGATCGGAGCGCTCGGCGTGGGGGTGCTGTGCGCCTGCGCAGCCCCGGCTCCGACGGCGCGGACGAGGGCACCTGCCTCGCTGCAGGCCCTCCACGACAGCGTCGCGCACGTGCCGATGCTGGCCGACGTCGCGCTCACGGTGCCTACCGCCGGAGTGGCCGACGTGACCGAGGCGAAGCCCCCTCCCCCGCCGCGTAGCCCCTTCGCGTTCTCCAACATCGACCCTGCGGACGATTACGTCGTCGGTCCTCCGGACGATCGACCAACCTGCGAAGACGATTTGAACGCCGCCAAGATCAAGCACGACCCGGCGACGCTCCCGGTGCACACGCCGAAGAAGAGCGTCATCGTCTGCGGCGCCCCGCAGGTCGTCATGTATCGCGGAGGGCCGGAAAAAATAGCCTATTCGCCGGCGGTGATGATCACCTGCACGATGGCGCTCGCCCTCGCGCGCTTCGAAATTCTGGTGCAGGAAGAGGCGGTGAAGTCGTTCGGCAAACGCGTCGTCAAGATGCACCACCTCGGCACCTACAACTGCCGCGAGATGGCCGCGTATCCGGGATGGGTCAGCCAGCACAGCTACGCCAACGCCATCGACATCGCGGACTTCGTGCTCGCCGACGGGAAGACGATCAGCGTCGAGAAGTTCTTCGCGCCGAAGCTCGCCGTCGCCAAGACGGTCGAGGGAGGCTTCCTCCGCACCCTCGCCCGGCGTGCGTACGTCGAGGAGGTGTTCTCGAGCGTGCTCACGCCGTTCTTCGACGCGCACCACTACAACCACTTTCACCTCGATTTGGCGCGTTTTCTCAGCGATGGAACGGAGTACTCGCCGTAACACCGTCCGTGCACGCAGAGGGTGAAGACGTCGAGGCAAGACCAGATCGTGCTGGCCAAGCCGCCGTGACGATTCCGTGGTCACGAATGTCGCGTCACGCACACTTGTACTTGGGGGATGTCTCGCGAACCCAGCTGGGGTCGTGAGACTGTGTTCGTCTCGAGTGTTCGCCGCCCGCGTGGGCCCGGCGATCACTTCGGTACGTCGATGTGCGCGCACCAAGCGCGGAGGGGAAGCTCATGCGAGGTGCCTTGACGTCGTGCGTGGCGTCGTGCTTCGTGGTGTCGGCTGCGCTCGTCTTCGCGTCGGCCAGCTGCGGCGAGCCGCGGAAAGAGGCGAACGCGGCGGTTCGGCCGCCGGGCAGCGGTTGGTATTGTTGGCGCAACCAGCGCATTCCCAACGCGTCGCGCTGCCTGCGGGCGATGGAGGAGTGCGCCAGCTCACGCGAGGGCGCGAAGTCGGCGAACGGCAAGTCCGACACCTCGCTCGAGACGTTCACCGAGTGCCAAGAGGAGCCACGAGCTGGCTGCTTCACCTCGGTGCGGGCGAAGAATGGCGTCGAGAGCTTCACCTGCGCAGCGAGCGTGAACGACTGCGAGTCGCAGCGCCGGAACATCGAGCGCGACCCCGAGACCTCGGGGAACTATGCGTCGATCTCTCGCTGCACGCCGTGGGATTGAGCGTACTGCTGCAAGGGCCGGCATCGCTCCTCCGAGCCGCTGCGACGGGTCACGATCAACGCGCGTCGTTGTGCGCCCCGGCTGCGAGCCACGCCTGAACCTGATCGCAGGCGGCCTTGTTGGCGACTTGCTGATCGAGCGGCATCTGCGCGGAGGGATTGCACCAGATGATGCGCGAGTCGGCCGTGCTGCCGAAGCTTCGGTTGGGCGCGTCGAATACGTGCTGCGCGTTGAAGTAGTCGTACATGACGTTGGCGTCCCGCGTCGCTCCCCACTTCGGCGCTTTCTTGTCGGTACCGTCGTGGCAATTGAGGCAATGGCCGGCCGTGCCCGGCGCGAAGACCGACGCGTAGAGCTCCGACCACTGGGGCGGCGTCGGGGTCGGCTTAGGCTTGGGCGGCCCGGCGTCGTCTTGCACGCACTCGATGCGCTCGCCCGACAGTGTGATGGTGATGTTCGCGGTGACGGTGTTGGGCGGCGCGGGCGTCGGGCTCGGCGGCGCCGCCGTTCCCGGCGGGAGGTTCAACTGAAAGGCGAGGTGCCCTGCGGGATACTGGCCACTGAGCCCCCCCTTGCCGATGTAGTACGGCGTGCTGCCGATGAACGCGACGAGCGCGCCATAGGGAAAATCAGGTAGCGGCGCGCCCGGCCCCGCCTTCGAGCCATCGCGCCCTTCCGGGCCGTAGGTCTTCTTCTCGCCCGTCGTCGTGAACGTCGTGAGCGAGCCCGAGGCGACGATGGTGTACGTGACGTCGCTCGCGAGATCGTAGCCGCTTTCGACGCGGGTATCCGCCGCTTGATCGTTGAGGCTGAAGGTGAACCCCTTCCCGCTCACGACCGAGGTCCGAACCTCGTGCGAGCCTTGCGGGCATTTCGGGCACGCGGTGAGGGCGAGGAGCGACGCCGCGACGAGCGCGAGGAGTGCTGCGTGCTTTGGCATGCGGGCGAGGCTCGCATCCCTCGAGCCACTGGGCCAAAGGCGTGGGTGCCCACTGGGTGACAATTTCCGGCTCCCCGAGATCTCGTTCCATGAGGTTCGATGGGCAGGTGCAGTCAGCTCCGACGCGTCAGTGTACGCAAATGGTGAAGACGTCGGAGCCGCTCTTCGGATCGACGCCGCCGAGGAAGCGCATCTTGCCGGGCGCGCCGTTCTTGCGACAGGTGTCGCCGACGACGTCGTCGTTCTTCGAGTAGCAGAAGCCGCCGCCGGTGGCCGGGTCGAGCGAATAGTTGGGATCGTTGCGGCAACCGTCCTGGACCGCCTTGGGGACTTCGCTGTCACCGGTCAGTTGGCGCATCTCGCAGATGAGGTGGCGCTTCGCGTCTTTCGCGGGGCCCTCTTTGACGTAGACGTTCCCGTTCTCGGCGAACGCCAACTCTTTGTGCTCGCTCACCAGGCCATCGGTTCCGACGGCGGTGATCGGGAGGTAGAGCATCGACGCTGCGACCTCGAGAGATACCGGCGGATAGTCGGAACCTTCGACGCGGCACGGCGCCTCGCCCGGCGTGCAGTAACCCTTGCCAATGTCGGCGCAGGTCGTCTTGCCGTCGACGACGTCGGTCGCGAAGGCCTCGAGGACGAGACAGGTGACCTTGCCGGTGGTCTCGTCGGTCTCGAGGTTCGTCTTCAGGCACTGCTCGGTGAGCGCGCCTTGGACCTTGGCGATGACGCCGTCGATCGCGCCCTTGTACGAGCTGTCGCAGATCGAAGCGGCAAAACCGCTGTCGCCGAGGCCGTGCAGAAGACGCAGGTGACGGAGACCAGGGTAGGCGCGAAAGCGCGCGGCGCTGTTCTTGGCAGCGCAGATCGGATCGTGGAGCTGGGCGTCGGCGTCCTCGCACTCGCCGCCGATGGCGCCCGCCGTGACGCGTGGCGCGATGCACGCGTACTGCAGGTCCTCGCCTTTGACGACGTCGCGATCGCCGCCGTTGATCGGATCGATCGTGATGTCGCCGGCGAAGTGCGGGATCTTCGCCCGCGGTGCGATCGACTCGATCATGTGTGGATCGCGGATCGCGAGATCGGGCGAGATGATCTTCGCCCACGCGGCCTCGTCGAGCTTCTTCGGCGCGCCGCTGGCGTCGGCGACGAGGACCTTGGGCACGCCGACGATGCCGGCGACGATCACGTGCTCTTTCGTTCGCCCGCCCGCGAAAATCGGGTTCGCGACGATGGTGCCGTTGGGGCCTGGGACCTTCGGCGACGTCAGGCCGTCGATGTAGCGCTGGACGGGCCAGAGGTAGTCCTTGCCGAAGCGCTGCACCTGATTGAACGCGCGCATGTTGAGGGCGTCGACGTCGTGGTTCACCGCGTCGGTCGTGGGGAGGAATTTCGCGGTCGCGCAGCTCGGATCGCCGGCCGCGCTCCCTTCGCAGGGCCGACAGCCGTAATGGTGGACCAAGCTGTCGAGCTCGGTGGTGCCGGTCGGCTCGAAGTCGTCGGGGACGCTGGCGCAGCCGGTCGAGCCGTGCGGCATCGCGTAGGAGCTGGAGAACGGCTTCCAGTTGTCGCCAATCGGTGAGAGCGACGCGTCGTTCTCGTCGGAGAGGATGACGACCGCGAGGATCGATTCTGGGCGGAGAAATTGCGCACGTTGCGCGAGGAGGGCGCCATCGACGCCGTTCATGACGATGGTCTTGCCGTGGCAGTCGTCGCTCGAGCTGCTGATCGCGCAGTCGGCGCGCGCATCGCCGTAGGGCGCGGGATCGATGAGGAAGTGATACATCGACTCCAGCGTCGCCTCGAAGCCGCAGCCTTCGTCCTTGGCCGACTCGATGACGCACGAGGCGGCCGTCTGCAACGTCTGCGCGCCCGTGTCGCCGCTGAGTACGGTGACGTTCGAGCTCGCGCCTTGTGTCCACGCGAGCGCGCTGGCGGCAGCGACCTTCGGGCAGGTGGCCTTGGTCGGCTCGGCACCGACGCTGGCGAGGTTCCATCCTTCACCGAGCGCCGCAGCGTCACGGGGCAAGAGCCGTCCGCGATCGTTCTTCGCGCCGCCGCCGTTGCACGCCCAGGTGCCGTAGGAGCCGAGCGAGGAGGTGACGACGCCGACGTGGACGTCGACCACGCTGTTCTTGTGCGTGGTCGACGATTGCTGCGTCAGCGCTTGGATGAGCTCGGGGATGCGCTTGCCGAGCTCGGCCTGCTTGTCGGCCATCGAGCTCGAGTTGTCGACGACGAAGAGGAGGTCGACCTGATCGGCGCGGGTGATGCGCAGCTTCTGGGCGGTGATGCCGTGCGGCACGGCGTCGACCCGCACGACCGGTCGATTGGTGCAGCTGGCGAGGCCGAACGACCCGGCGAAGAGCGCGAGGAGCGGAAGGGTGAACAAACGACGGCGCGACGAACGCATGGCGATCCTCCTCGAAAACAAGTCGAACGGCGTCATCACGCCAGAGCAACTCCGGCAGAACGCGCTCGCACCGACGTTCGGGTGCCCGCAGCGTGATCCGTCAGCGAGAGCGGTGGGCGCGTGATCTGGATCGACGAAGGGCGACTTCGGCGACGAAGCGATGACGGAAGGTCAGGGAAGGACCCAAACGGGATTGGTGATCGCGAGCGCGCGCGTCATGCCGGTGAGAATCGACGCGTCGGCCGCCGCGTCCGCGAAGACCATCGCCACCAGCGGCCGCTTGCGGTTCGGCGCCTCGAGCAGACGCGTGCCGATCCATTCACCAGGCGACGTTCCCTGCGTGAGCGCGAGCTCTCCGAGATCGTCTCCGCCGAGGAGGAGACGCGCCTTCGGGTTCGTCAGCCACGAGGTCAGCCGCACGACGACGCGAATCGTTCCCCCGCCCGACGCCGTGTCACCGATGCCTGCCTCGCCGACGTGAAGCGCGACGATCGGCCCGCTGGTGACGATGGCGCGCCCCTTCTTCAGCGCGGTGACGATGGCCTCGACCGGGCGACCCGAAGCGACGAACCCGGGGCCGACGTCGACGAGCGTGCGCGGGAAGCCGGCGGACGGAAACAAGATGCCATGGGAGTCGGAGTTGCCGGTGGCGACGTGGAGCTCGCCGCGATCGAGCATCCGCGCCCACTCTTCGGTGACCGATACGACCTCGTCGAGCAGGCCGAGCTGGTAGCCGTTGAAGATCTCGAGCGCGTCGTAGTCGCTGAAATAGCCAATTTTTCCGATTGATTTGCCGGTCATCGGATCGACGCCGGCAAGCGCGAGGTAGCCGATCGAAGCGTCGTGATCACCGGTGAACATCCGCGGGTGGTTGAGCTGGAAGATGAACGAGCCCGGGAGCGCGTGGATGGCATCGAAGAGCGCGCGTGGCTTCACGTCGTCGGTCTCGGGGATCGCGGCGCCGAGCGGCCATGGATAGACGTTGAAGTGGCCCATCGTCGTCGTCGTCACCTCGACGCCGGAGATCGGAAGATAGCGCGCATCGAGGCCGAGCTTCTTCGTCGCGGGCGCGTGATCGCCGACGTGGTTGTGCTCGGTGGCGGCCGCGCAATCGACGCCGACGGCGACCAGCGATCGCACGCGATCGGCATAGGTGACCGCGCGCGCGTCGCCGCTCCCTTCCGCATGCACGTGAAAATCACAGCCGAGGGTGCCTGGCGCCGGCGCCTCCTCGACGAGTGCGAAGGGCGCGCGCACCAAGTCGCCGGCCTCGAGGGAGAGCTCCACGCGCGCGATCGACCAACCGATTCCATGGGTCGCGCGGAGCACGTAACGACCCGGCGGCAGCGTGATGGTCGAGTCGGGCGAGGTGACGTCGACGAGCCAAGTGCCCGGCTCGGCCCCGCGGCTCGGATCGAGGACCAGCGGATGGGTCTGCGGCAGGTCCAGCGCCTCGAGACGAACTCGCGCAGGGAGGAACGCGCGGCTGTTCGCGATGAAGGGCGCGAGCGCGACGATCGCGTTGTTTTTACGACCAATTCCGAGTCGCGCGGCCACCGTGCCGGCCGCCCGTCGACTGCCTCTGAGCGCGACGTCGATGCGCGCAACGCCTCCGTCGACACCGTCGGAAGACGAGCTCACCCGCGCGCTCACGAACATTCGATCGGCGTCGGCCGAGACGACGAGCGAGCCCGAGGGAGCTCCGACGAAGAGCGCGGGGGTCTCACCGACGATGGCGAAGCTCGTGGTGACTTCCGGCAAACGTTCGTGGGGGGAGACGCCGCTGCCGTTGGCGACCACGATCTCGTCGTCGGGACCACGCGCGACCTCGACGCGCAGCTCCGGAGCGCTGGCCATTTTGGCGTGCAAGCGCAACGTGAAGCTCACCGCGTCGAGCGCTGGATCGATGGTGGTGACGACGTCGGCGTCGACCTGGTGCACGTTCTGGACGAGCGACGCGCGCCCGTCGACGACTTGCACCCAGCCGCCGCTGAGAGGACGCGGCTCACCGTCGACGAGCACCGTCACCAGCACCGGACCACGACTGCGCGACCCTGCCGTCTCGAGCATGGAGAGGCCATCGTCAGCGTCACCTCGATGGTAGCGCTCGACGCCGGCGACGACGGCGCCACCGGCGAGGCGCACGTTCTCCTGACGTAGATCCCAGTCGATGCGTACCCCGCCGCCCTCGGTGACGCGCGGCACCGATCGCGCGCGACATCCACCGCTCGACGCGAGAGTGAGCCCCATCACCAAGAAGAGAATGACACGATAAAACAAGCATGAAACGCGCTTCACGCTCATCGCCGGTCCCTCAGTGGCTGCTCATGACGACGGGCATGAAGAGCGCGACGAACATCACGAGGAGACCCCACGCCATGACCCGACGGCCCGGCGAGAGCTCGCTCTCTTCGGTCGGTGGATGCTCGTGGCCGGCGCGTCGCGACATCCACCAGAGGATCAGGCTCCACACCGCCCAGGTCATCCCTTGGCCCATCGCCGACAAGACGTCACCGAGCGGCGCATGGGCGCTGATCTGCCGAAACCCGAGCCAGCCCACGACCACGAGCGCGACCGCCAAGAGCGACCAGCGCACGATGCGTGAATGTCGCTGCTGTCTTTCACCGAAGAGCGCATAAGCGACGTGGCCGCCATCGAGCTGCCCTGACGGCACCAAGTTGAGCATCGTCATCAGAAGCCCCGCCCAGCCGGCGAACGCGGTCGGATGGAGGAACACGTCGTGTCCCGGAGGGATGGGGCCGAGCACGAGGCGCTTCATGAGCCAATAGAAGAGCGACTGGCCCTCGTCGGTGCCGTGCTCACCGATCGGTTCGACGGGCGAGAGATGGAGGCCATAGGCGAGCACCGGAATGGCGACGATCAAGCCGGCGATGGGCCCGGAAGCGCCGATGTCGAAGAGCGCGTTGCGCGTGCGAATACGCCCACGCATGGCGATGACAGCGCCGAACGTTCCGATCATGCTCAGCGGAAAGGGAATGAAATAGGGCAGCGAGGCCTCGACGCGATGGCGGCGCGCATAGAGGTAGTGACCCGCCTCGTGGGTGACGAGAATGGCGAGGAACGGCAGCGCGAACTTCCAACCGCTGAGCCAGTGCGCCGACGAACGACCGACGTAGAGCGTCGAGGCGATGGTCGCGAGGAAGAGCACGACGTTGAGGCGAGCGCCGGCGAGGACGCCGCGAGGAGCGGACTCCGGCGAGTCTTCGACCTCTTCTTCCGCCTCTTTTGCCGCCTCTCTCTCAGACACGACGCTTCCGCACTTCCGGGTCGAGCGCCCCTCGCAACACCTCGGCGAGCGCGGCCACCTGCGTGCTCAACTCGATGCGAATCTCACCGAGCTCGCTGCGCGCGACGACTCGACCTTCGGCGAGCGTTTCGTCGACGACGAGCTCGACCTGCATACGATTCGAGGAGCTCTCGATGAGCTCGGCGAGGCGATTGCGCAATCGTTCGATCGCCGCGGCGGCGCCACGCACGACCACGCGACGAGAGCCGCGAAGAGGCACGAGCGCGGCGCGCGTCCAAGCGAGGAGCGCCCCATCGTCGGTGGCGAGGGCTTCGGAGACGGCGCGCTCGGCAACGACCCGAGCGGCGGAGACGATGAGATCGAGCGAGCGGTCGACGAGCGCTCCCTCCTCGGCGTGAGCAGCAGCGACGATGCCGAGCGCTTCCAGCTTGCCCACTTCGGCTCCGGCGAGGCGCGCATCTTCTTGCACTCGTCGCGCATCTTGTTCGGCTCGAGCAAGGATGTGAGCCGCCTCCGCGCGCGCGGCCGCGACGAGCCCGGCCCCTTCTTTTCGTGCAGCCTCACGCTCGACGACGAGACGACGCGCCGTCGCGACGAAGATCGGCGCGGCGTTCTCGTCCCGCGTGGTGCGCGGCGCATCGCGCAAGCTCTCGCCTCGCAACACCCGCACGCTCACGCGAGCACCCCGCGCTGCACGGCATCGCGCAGCGCGACCAGCGAGCCCGCGAGCCGTTCGGCGCGCTGACGTCGATCGAGCACCTCTGGCGCCTCGTTTCGAGGCACACCGAGACGCATGAGCGCAGCTTCGAGCCCTCGTGCCCGCCGGGCGTTCACGTCGGCCGAGGTGTGCGGATCAAGAAGCGCTGACGGGGATACGGCGGGCGTCTTGCCAGAGGGAGTCGAGGTCATAGAAGCTGCGCGCCTCCTCCTGGAAGACATGCGCGACGAGGTCGCCGAAATCGAGGACGACCCAGTTTCCACCTTGGCGTCCTTCGACCGCGGTCGGCTTGCGACGCGTCGCCTTGAGCATCGCCTCCTCGATCGAATCGGCGATGGCGAGCACGTGCGTACTGCTGCGACCGCTCATGAGCACGAGGAAGTCGGCGTAATCGACGCGACCGACGACGTCGAAGATTTGGACGTTGACCGCTTTCTTGTCGAGCGCGGCCGTGGCGACGTCGATCGCTGCCGAGCGCGAGGCCTCGCTCGGTGCCGAACGAATCTCCGGGGCCGGCCGACGCGGCGGCGGCGGTGCCGGCTTGCGTACGCCCGGTTTCGCCGAGGACGCGCGCTTCTTCGGCGCCGGCTTGCCCGTCGGACGCGCGCTGCGCTTCGGCGCACCGGCGCTCGCGCTCGTGCGCGACTTCGGTCCCGTCGGCCTCGGCCCTCCGCTCGGACGTCCGGGGCTCGTCGGTCGACCCGGCCTGCTCGGCTTCGCTGCCGGCTTGCCGCTCTTCTTTCCCGCGTGCGAGGAGCCGATCGTCGGCCTCCCTGCATTTGCGCGCTTCGTCGTCGCCATATGGCCGCAGCGTCGGCACGGGCGCAGCTCGCGTCAAGGCATACGTGGAAAATCAGGCGACTTCGCCCCTGCTAGCCCCGCACTTCGCCGTTCCCGTAGACGATCCACTTCTTGGTCGTCAGCTCGTCGAGCCCCATCGGACCGTAGGCGTGGAGCTTGGAGGTGGCGGTGCCGAGCTCGGCGCCGAGCCCGAGCTCACCGCCGTCGTTGAAGCGCGTGCTGGCGTTGACGAGGACGCACGAGGCGTCGACCTCGCGGAGCCACCGCTGCGCGTGCGCATACGACGGCGTGAGGATCGCTTCCGAGTGGTTGCTACCGAAAGTCGCCACGTGATCGAGCGCGGCATCGAGGCCGTCGACCACCTTCACCGCGAGGATCTTGGCGAGGAACTCTTGCCCGAAGTCGCTCGGCTCGGCGGCCTGCGCGCTCTTCATGAGGGCCTTCGCCTCAGGCTCGGCGCGCACTTCGATGCCGGCCCCCGCGAGCACCTCGTCGAGCTTCGGCAAGAGCGCCGCGGCCTCTGCGCGATGGACGAGGAGACACTCGAGCGCGTTGCAGACGCCAGGCCGCGACTTGCCGTCGAGGGTGATCGCGATCGCTCGCTCGAGGTCTGCGCCTTCGTCGACGTAGACGTGACAGACGCCTTGAAAATGGGCGATGACGGGCACGCGCGCGTGCTCGGCGACGAAGCGAACGAGGCCGATTCCTCCGCGTGGAATGGCGACGTCGACGACGCCGACCAAGCCGAGGAGCGCCCGCGTCGCCTCGCGATCGTACGAGGGAGAGAGGACGACGGCGTCGGCTGGCAGACCCGCCTCGGCGAGTCCACGCGCGACGATCGCAGCGAGGACGGCGTTGGATCGCATCGCCTCTTTGCCACCACGAAGGATCGCCGCGTTGCCCGCCTTGAGGCAGAGGACCGCCGCGTCGATGGTCACGTTCGGGCGCGATTCGTAGATCATCGCCACGAGGCCAATCGGCACCTGCATGCGACCGACGACGATTCCCTTCGGCCGACGCGAGAGCCCATCGACGCGACCGACCGGATCGGGAAGGGCGACGATCTCTCGCACCGAAGCGGCCAAACTGGCGAGCCGCGCCGGCGTCAGCGTCAAGCGATCGACCATCGCCGCCGCCAGTCCGTTCGTCTCCGCTGCGCGCAAATCGACGACATTTTCGGCGAGAATTTGCGCCTCCTCCTCGAGGATCATGCGCGCCATCGCCATCAGCGCTGCGTTCTTCTGCGCGGTGCTCGCCGAACGTAGCTGCCGGCTCGCGAGCTTGGCACGCATCGCGACCGCGCGAACTTGGGCTTCCACCGATTCCATCGTCGCGGAGGCTAGGCGGGAGGAGTTTGGAAGGCGAGGCGCTGACTCGCTTTCCTGCCGCTCGCAGTTCCGCTCTCATGAAGGAACCCGCACCGTCTCCCGGTGTCCCTCGTCATGTTGCGCTCCGAAGCCACCACTGCCGCCGCCCTCGCCCTCGCCGTCGGCATCGCTCTCGCGCTCGTCGTCGATCTCGGCGGGCCACGCGGTGGAGACGGCAAAGTGGCGACCACCGCACCGAGCGCCGCGCAAGGCGAGACGCTGGCGCAGCGGATGGAAGCGCAGATCGCCGCCGGCGCGCCTGGCGTCGCCCTCGCGCTCGAACAGGCAGCTGCCCCCGACCTGCGCGGTGGAGCCGCCGTCACTGCCGCCCATGCCCACGCGGTGTTCGAGCTCGGAGATGCACCGGCTGCGCTCAAGTTGGTGCGCGACGCGCTCCGCATCTGCGAGGTCACCGGGGCCTGCAAGCCCGGTGAAAAAGGCTCGCTCCAGCGACTCGACATCATCATCGGGGCCATCGTCGCCAACGGCGTCGTCGACCCGCGTGCCAACCCGAAGAAGGTCGATGAGGCGATGAACGGCCTCCTCCCTGGCGCCGGTTTCGTGCACTGACGCAAGAGAAATTGCCGAACACGAGCGTCATTCCATAGAGGCGCTATGCTCTGCGGGGGACGCGCTCGTTCGCGTCGTTCATTCGCTTCGTCAGAGTCTCGGTCACAGTCACAGTCACAGGGGGGGTCCCATGAGCTTCTTTCCGAAGCGCGCCGACGTGCGCGCGTGGTTGATCGTCTGCGCGTCGGTGCCGTTGCCGCTCGCGTGCGGGAGCGAGACGCCCAAGCCTACGGGCAAGCCCGTCGCATCGACGACGGTGCCGACCACCGCGCCGACGCCCGCCGCCACCAGCGCCGCGCCAGCCACCTCGACGAGCGCCACGCCGGAATTGCCGCCGCCGGTGGTGATCGTCGAAGGCCTCAAGAACCCCAACCGCTTGGCGCTCGACGCGACGACCATCTACATCTCCGACGCGCGCAACGGCATCCTCAGCTCGGCACCGAAGAGCGGCGGCGCGCCCAAGCCGCTCGTCAGCGCGCAGAAAGGGCTCGCGGAGATCGCCGTCGACGCGACCGCGCTCTATTGGACGACGAGCGACGGCAAGGGCGGCGGCAGCGTGATGAAGCTGCTCCACAAGGGCGGCGCGCCGGTGCAGCTCGCGGCGGTGAAGCCCTCCGATCTGGGCGGGCCGACGGGCATCGAGGTCGACGACAAGAACGTCTACTGGGTGGTCGCCACCAAGTTCGGCGACGTCATGCGCGTGGCGAAGACTGGCGGCGCAGCCTCGGTCGTCGCGGAAAAACAGCGCTCGCCGTACGACATCGCGGGTGACGGCCACGGCGTCTACTGGACCAACTTCGGCAGCGGCACCTCCGACGGCACGGTGATGGGCATCACGTTCGGCAAGCCTGGAGAGAAGCCGAAGGAGCCGGTCGCGCTCGCGACGGGAAGACGCACACCCTGGGCGATCGTCGTCGACGCGACGAGCGCCTATTGGATCGACAAGGGCCCTCCTGGCGCGGTGATGAAGGTGCCCCTCGCCGGCGGCGCGCCGACCGTGCTCGCGAGCGACACCAAGGCGACGCTCCTCGCGGTCGATCCTGCGGAGAACGGAAAGCTCTATTGGACCAGCGAAGAAGAGGACACGCTGAGCTCGATCGCGAAGTCGGGCGGTGCGGCGACGGTCCTCGCGCGTGGGCTCAAAGGACCGACGGGCATCGCGCTCGACGAGACGTCGATCTTCGTGTGCACCGAGGGAGACGGCACGGTGCTGAAGCTCGCGAAGTGATCAACGCCGCTTCTTCTTCGGCGGCCGTGACGACGCGCGCTTCTTCTGCGTCGGTTGCGGTGATTGCGTCACTTGCGTTGACGCTGACTTCTTCAGCGGGCGCGGACCTTCGAGCCAGACCACCGAGAGCGGAGGCAACGTGAGGACGAGCGACGCGGGGAAGCCGTGGCTGGCAACCTCTTCCGCGCTCGCCTCGACGGCGACGTCGACGCCACTGCCGCCGTAGACGACGTCGTCGGTGGTGATTTTACGCTGATATTTCCCGGCGATCGGCACGCCGAGGCGATAGCCGTGACGAACCACCGGGGTGGCGTTGAGCACGCACACGAGCGGACCGTGCGCCTCGCGATCGCGCGCGAAGCGGAGGAACGAGGCGACGCTCTGTTCGGAGTCGTTGGCGTCGATCCACTGGAAGCCCTCCGGATCGACGTCGGCGTCCCAGAGCTGCGGGCAGTCGCGATAGACCGCGTTGAGATCGGAGACGAGACGAAGGACGCCGGCGTGAAGCGCGTCGTTCTCGAGGTGCCAGTCGAGCGAGCGCTCCTCGGAGAACTCACGAATTTGCGCCAGCTCGCCGCCCATGAAGAGCAGCTTTTTCCCTGGGTGCGCCCACATATGCGCGTAGAGCGCGCGGAGGTTGGCGAAGCGTTGCCAACGGTCGCCCGGCATCTTGCCGAGGAGCGAGCCCTTCATGTGCACGACCTCGTCGTGCGAGAGCGGCAAGACGTAACGCTCGCTCCACGCATAGAGAAACCCGAAGGTGATCTTGGCGTGGTGATTCCGACGATGGATCGGATCGAGCGAGAAATACGCGAGGGTGTCGTGCATCCACCCCATGTTCCACTTGAAGGAGAAGCCGAGCCCGCCGAGGTACGTCTCGCGAGAGACGCCCGGCCAAGACGTCGACTCCTCGGCGATGATCATCGCGCCCGGCACCTCGGCGGCGACCGTGTCGGCGAGCTCGCGGAGGAACTCCATCGCCTCCAGGTTCTCGCGCCCACCGTAGCGATTGGCCACCCAACGGCCATCGTTCCTCGAGTAATCGAGGTAGAGCATGGAGGCCACGGCATCGACGCGGAGCCCGTCGAAGTGCAATTCGCGAAGCCAATAGAGCGCGCTCGCGAGCAGGAAATTACGGACCTCCGGGCGTCCGTAGTTGAAGACCATCGTCCCCCAGTCGGCGTGCTCGCCCTGACGAGGATCGAGGTGCTCGTAGGCCGCGGTGCCGTCGAAGCGGCGGAGCCCATGCGCGTCGCGCGGAAAGTGCGCCGGCACCCAATCGAGGATCACGCCGATGCCCGCGCGGTGGAGCTCGTCGACGAGGAAGCGTAAATCGTCGGGGGATCCGTAGCGCGACGTGGGCGCGAAGTAGCCGGTGACTTGGTAGCCCCACGAACCGTCGAAGGGATACTCGGTGATCGGCATCAGCTCGACGTGCGTGAAGCCGCAACGCCGGACGTGCTCCACGAGCGACACCGCCAGCTCGCGATAGCTCAGCCACCGACCGGTGTGGCCGCCGCCGGGGAGGTCGATCGCCCCGTGACCGCGCTCTTCGGGCACGCGTCGAAAGCCACCGAGGTGCACCTCGTAGATCGAGAGTGGCCGGCGTTGCGCGTTCTCGTCGGCGCGCGCACGGAGCCACGCGTCGTCGCGGAAGACGTAGTTCGTCTCGGGCTCGACGAGACCGGCGGTGTCGGGGCGCAGCTCGGTGCGACGCGCGAGCGGATCGAGCTTGAGAAAAGCAGCGCCGTCGGGCCCGACGATTTCGAACTTGTAGGCAGCACCGGCGACGACGCCGGGCACGAAGAGCTCGAAGACCCCGGAGACGCCGAGACGACGCATCGCGTGCCGACGCCCATCCCAGGCGTTGAAATCACCGACCACGCTGATGCGCCGCGCGAGCGGAGCCCACACCGCGAAGGCGACGCCCTCGACGCCGTCGATCGTGAGCGGGCGCGCGCCGAGCTTGTCGTACAGCCGAAGGTGACGACCTTCGCCGATGAGGTGCAAATCGATGTCGCCGAGCGTGGGAAGGAACGCATACGGATCATCCTCGAGACGCGGGCCTTCGCCGGTATCGACGGACAGTCGGTAGCGCGGCACCGTCATCACGCCGAGGTCGGCCTCGTAGAGCCCACGCGAATCGACGCGAATCGCCTCGATTTCTCGACCTTCCAGCACGACTCGCACCGAACGCGCGTCGGGTCGGAAGACGCGAACGACGACGTGGTCGCCCGCCTGATGGGCGCCGAGCACGGTGTGCGGATCGAGGTGATCGAGGTGGACGATGCGCTCGAGCTGGTCGCCCGCCAGAGCCGGCGAGCTCACGGAGCGACGCTCGGTTGGAAGCGATCGGGATGCGAGGCGAGGCCCGACTCGGTCGCGAGCGCGGCAGCATCGACGGCCGAAAGGCGCGGCAGCTGCGTCAAATCGACCGAAAAACGTCGCGCATTGTAGAGCTGCGGGGTGACGAAGAGCTCGACCCAGGTGAGCTCGTCACCGACCGCGAACTTCCCGCCACTGCCCTCGGCGGCGACGACCTCGAGCTCGTGCTCCAGCGCCGCGAGACCGCGCACAATCCAGTGCCGCGCCCAGACCTTCTGCTGCTCGAGATCGGTCGAGTGGTGTCGCATGACGCCGAGGTTCTGCAGCGGCTGAGTGCCGGCGTTGACGAACTCGACGAGCTGCCGGACGCGCGCACGTTTCCACGGATCTTTCGGGAGGAGTGGCTTCTCGGGGAAGGCCTCTTCGAGCCACTCGAGGATCGCCACCGACTCGGTGAGCGCGCGCCCGTCGACGACGAGACAAGGAACGACGCCGAGCGGGCTGCTCTGCTTGAACTCCGCCGCGCCCTGCTCACCCTTCAGCAAATCGACGACGTTTCCGCGGTAAGCGACGCCCTTGTGCTCGAGCGCCCAACGCACGCGCCACGACGACGACGAACGCCAGTAGTGGTGGAGCACCAGATCCACGGCGCGAGCCTCAGACCTTGGGCACGTCGACGCGGACGAGGATGACGCTGATGTTGTCGCGCCCACCGCGATCGTTGGCGACCTCGATGAGCTTGGCGACGGCGGCGTCGAGATCGGGCGCGGCGACGATCAGATCTTTGATCATCTCGTCGGGCACCATCTTCGAGAGGCCATCGGAGCAGAGGATGTAGTGATCGCTCGGCTTCGGGGCGACGATTTCCAGGTCGACCTCGACCGTGTCCTGGATGCCGACCGCGCGGCTGAGCTTGGCTGCGGCGGGACCCGTGATGCCGGCGGCGCCGAGCGTGTGATCTTGCGTCAGCTGCTTGATGACGCCGTCGCGGATGCGATAGCAGCGGCTGTCACCGACGTGCGCGATGTAGACGCGCTGCTTGTTGGGCGAGAATCGGCAGCTGACCAGCGTCGTCCCCATGCCATGCTGCGCTTCGTTGGCGCGCGCCTGCGTGAGGATGGCCATGTTCGACATCTGGATGGCGCGGACGAGCTCGTCGCCCCGTCGCGGACGCGTGTCGTCGGGGTCGCCGGTGAACGTCTTGGTGCGAAAGGCCTCGCCGATGACGTCGACCGCGAGCTGACTCGCCACTTCGCCGGCCGCGTAACCACCCATGCCGTCGGCGATGACGAAGAGGTTGTGCTCCTCCATCACCAGGTAGCTGTCTTCGTTGTGCTTGCGGCGACGACCGGCGTCGGTGCGCCCGACCGCGGTGACGAGGATGAGCGCTTGGGGCCCCGTCGGATCGTCGTCGTCGAGGGAGGGCTCGATGTCGACCTGCACGTCTGCAGCCGCGGATTCCTGCGAGGCGAGGTCGTGAACCATGCCCTTTTGTGCGGCGGGCGGGGGAACCGAGGCGACCTTGGTGCCCTCCGGCTCGACCTCGTCGTCTCTACGATCGCTCTTCGTCGCGCTCTTCCCCGCGCCGGCGCTTTTTGCCGCGGGAGGCGCAGAAGCTTTGGCCACCGGCGGTTTCGGTGACTTCGCCAAAGCGGGCTCGGCTCCTGCCTCCTCTTTCTTGGTGGAAAGAGCGACGACCAGCAGCAACACGAGCGCGACACCGACTCCGACACCGACCCAGAGCATCACGTTGGTAGGGCCATACTCGCACGGGTCTTTGGCTTCGGGGCGAAGAAGCGACGAAGCGGAAGGCAGGCATGAGCGGCCGGAGAGGAAGGCCCTTGGCGAGCCGACGACAGAAAAACCGCCCCCAGCCGATCAACAGCCCGCTTTACTTGTAAATACGACCCGGCGAAGTCTGTTAATCGTTTTTTGTCACGAAAATGGCCTTGCGCATCGCGACGCAGCGCGTAGATATTCTTCTTGTCGGGCAAGTTGTAAAAGCCGACCGGCCCCAAACGACCGTTTCTGTAAACGACGCCCTCAGGAGGCACCACGATGCGCACCGAGCCTACCCTTCCCGCCGATTCCACCATTGACCGTGGTCGTGTCAGCAAGATCGCGGTCGTCGGCTGCGGCCTGATGGGCTGTGGCATCGCCGAGGTCGCCGCGCTCGCTGGCTTCCAGGTCGTCGCCATCAAGGCCACCGCTGGAGACGCTGCGCCGGCCCGTGCCCGCATCGAGAAGTCCCTCGAGCGCGCCGTCGCCAACAACAAGCTCACCGCCGAAGCCCGCGACGCCGCGCTCGCCCGGCTCGAAGTGACGAACGAGCTCGACGCCGCCGCCGACGCCGACCTGATCATCGAGTCGGCCGTCGAGAGCCTCGTCGCCAAGCAGCGCCTCTTCTCCGAGCTCGAGGGCATCGTTCGCAAAGACGCGATCCTCGCGTCCAACACCTCGTCGCTCCCGCTCGCCGATCTCGCGAGCACGCTGGAGCACCCCGAGCGCTTCCTCGCGATGCACTTCTTCTCGCCGGTCCCGGCGATGAAGCTCGTCGAGCTGGCGGCGACCGAGCGCACCCTTCCCGAGGTCCTCGAGACGGTCACCACCGTCACCAAGGCGCTCGGCAAGACTCCCGTCCGCATCGCGCCGACCCCTGGCTACGTCGTCAACCGTCTCCTCGTGCCGCTCCTCCTCCACGCCATCGAGTCGCTCGAGAGCGGCGTCGCCAGCGCGACCGAGATCGACACCGCGATGAAGCTCGGCTGTGGCCACCCGATGGGCCCCCTCGCCCTCTGCGACCTCATCGGACTCGACGTCGTCTTCGCGATGGCCAAGACCCTCTCCGCCGAGCTCCGCGATCCGCGCTACCGCTCGCCGTCGCTGCTCCGTCGCCTGGTGATGGAAGGCCAGCTCGGTCGCAAGACGAAGGTCGGCTTCTACGACTACTCGGCGAAGGAGCCGGTGCCGAACCCTGCGCTCGACAAGAGCGTCGCCCGCTTCATCGCCAGCAGCGTGGCCTGAGGACTCGATGGACGATGGCGCGCCCCCGTCAGCGCGAAGGTCGCAGAAGAGCGATCGACGCGTCGGCGATCGTCAGCGCGGCGTCGAGCGGGGAGCCCCCGGCCTCGATCGCCGTCGCGATGCGCGCGCGCGCCGCGTCTTCTCCACCGAGCGCGTCGAGCCCGACCTCACCGACCCGGCGAACGAGCGCGAAGAATGCGCGGGCGACGTCTCCCTCTCGACGACGAAGACCCAACGCTCCGCTCTCGTCGAGAGCGACGAAACGTGCTTCGATCGCGTCGGCGAGCCCGTCGATGCCGGCGCCGGTGAGACCGCTGGCGCAGGCGACCGCGACCTCGCCATTGTCGACCCCCACTTGCGCCGCGACGCCGAGCGCGTGTCGCAATTCGGCCTCGGCACGTTGGGCGACGTCGCCGAGATCGCTCTTGCCGATGACCACCACGTCGGGAATCTCGAAGAGCCCGGCCTTGAGGAACTGCAGCGCATCGCCGCTCGAGGGCTGGACGACGACAACCGTCAGATCGACCTCGCGGGCGACCTCGACCTCGCTCTGACCGACCCCGACCGTCTCGACCAAGACGACGTCGGCGGAGGCGGCGAGGACGGCGATGCAACCAGGCGCCGCGCGAGAGAGGCCGCCGAGATCGCCTCCCGCTGCGAGCGAACGAACGAAGAGGCGTGGATCGGGCGCGCCCTCGCGGACGATGCGGACGCGATCCCCGAGGAGCGCGCCGCCGCTCTTGGGGCTCGAAGGATCGACCGCGACGACGCCGACCGATTGACCACGGCCGATGAACGCGCGCGCGAGCGCCGCACACAACGTCGACTTCCCGGCACCGGGCGGCCCGGTGATGCCGATGCGTCGCGCGCTCCGCGCTCGATCGACCAAGCGGAGGAGCTCGCGTTGCGCGGCCCGCTGCGACGGACGCCGGTCTTCGACCAAGTTGAGCGCAGCAGCGATCGACGGGCGATCGCGCGCGATCACGCGAGCTGCGAGCCCCGCGACGAAGGCCGAGTCCACGCCTCAGGCTCCTCCGCGGAGGATGGCGACGAGATCGCGCATGATGCCGTCGAGCTCGAAGTCCTTCGGCGTGTAGACGCGGCGCACGCCGGCTGCGAGCAGCGCGGTCTCGTCGACCTCGGGGATGATGCCACCGACGACGACGGGAACGTCGAGCCCCGCCTCGCGCAATCGCTGCACGATTTCCGGTACCAACTCACGATGCGAGCCGCTGAGGATCGAGAGGCCGACGAGGTGCACACCCTCTTCGAGCGCGCTCGCCACGATGCGCTCGGGCGTGCTGCGGATGCCTTCGTAGACCACGTCGAAGCCGACGTCGCGCGCCTTGAGGGCGATTTGCTCGGCGCCGTTGCTGTGGCCGTCGAGGCCCGGCTTGCCGACGAGGATCTTGGCGCGGCGACCGAGCACGCTCTCGAGCGCCTTCACCTCGGCACGCAGCATCGTCAGCGAAGGGCTCGCTTCGCCTGCGCGCATCACGGGCGCACCGCCGATGCCGGTGGGCGCGCGGTAGTCGCCGAAGACGTCGCGGAGGACTGTTCCCCACTCGCCGGTGGTGACGCCCGCCTTGGCTGCGGCGATGGACGCCGGCATGACGTTGTCGCCCTTGGTGAGAGCCGCGCGCAAGCCGTCGATCGCGCGCGAGACGTCGCTCGCCGAGCGCGACGCACGATGGGTGGCGAGCTTCGCGGTCTGCCTCGCCTGCACCGCCGGATCGACGACGAGGATGCCGCCGTCGCCGCTCGCCGTCAGCGGGCTCACCGCCGTCTCGACGTACTTGTTGACCCCGACCACCGTCTGCTCGCCGCGCTCGATCGCCGAGAGACGACGGGCGTTGGACTCGACGAGCTTGCTCTTGATGTAGCCGCTCTCGATCGCCACCAGGGCGCCGCCGCGACGCTGCACCTCTTCGACCTCGGCCCACGCCTCGTCGCAGAGCGCGGAGACACGCTTCTCGACCACGTGCGAACCGGCGAACAAGTCTTCGTGCTCGAGGAGGTCGGTCTCGAAGGCGAGAATCTGCTGGATACGCAGGCTCCACTGCTGATCCCACGGGCGCGGCAGCCCGAGCGCCTCGTTCCACGCCGGCAGCTGCAGCGCGCGACAACGCGCATCTTTGCTCAAGGTGACGCCGAGCGCCTCGAGGACGATGCGGACGATGTTGTTCTCGGGCTGCCTCTCGGTGAGGCCGAGCGAGTTCACCTGCACGCCGTAGCGGAAGCGACGCGCCTTCTCGTCGGTGACGCCGTAGCGCTCTTTTCCGAGGCGATCCCAAAGGCGCGTGAACGCGCGCATCTTGCACGTCTCTTCGACGAAGCGGATGCCGGCGTTGACGAAGAACGACATGCGCGAGAAGACGGGGCTCATGTCGGCGCCGGGGCCGAGCCGCTCACGCGTGCTGTCGAGAATTTGAATCGCGTTGGCGACGCTGTACGCGAGCTCTTGCACGGGCGTCGCGCCAGCCTCTTGCAGGTGGTAGCTGCAGACGTTCATCGGGTTCCAGTCGGGCACGTGGGCGACGGTGAACGTGATGACGTCGACGGTGAGACGCACGCTCGCGGCTGGCGGCGCGACGTAGGTGCCGCGCGCGAGGAACTCCTTCAAGACGTCGTTCTGCGTCGTGCCCTGCAGCACTTTGGGCGCGATTTCTCGCTCTTCGGCGAGCGCGACGTAGAGCGCGAGGAGCCACGGCGCGGTGGAGTTGATGGTCATCGAGGTGTTCATCTTCTCGATCGGGATCGAGTCGAAGAGCGCGCGCATGTCGCCGAGGTGTCCGATGGGCACGCCGACTTTGCCGACCTCGCCACGCGCCTGCGGGTCGTCGGCGTCGATGCCGGTTTGCGTCGGCAAGTCGAAGGCGACCGAGAGCCCCGTCTGTCCCTTGGCCAGATTCGTTCGGTAGAGCTCGTTCGAGGCCTCGGGCGTCGAGTGTCCCGAGTACGTCCGAAAAATCCACGGCCTGTCCATCGCTGCCTCCTCGATTTCAGCTTCGCTCTTAGCACTCACGACACGAAAGCAAACGGAGAATCATCATGAACAGCGCGCGCCCTCGCACCAACCTACACTCTGTTGCCATGCCCGAATCATTTGCAGTCGGCGTGTTGCCCGAGCTCGGTGTCGTGCCTGCGCGAATGGACGCTTGGGTCATTCGCAAAGAGCGCTTCGGCGAGCCGATACAGTCGTTTCAACGCGAGTCGATGGAGGTGCCTGAGGTCGGTCCCAACGAGGTGCTCGTGCAGGTGATGGCCGCGGGCGTGAACTACAACGGCATCTGGGCCGGCCTCGGCAAACCGGTGAGCGTCCTCGACGTGCACAAGAAGGACTTCCACATCGCAGGCAGCGACGCCTCGGGCGTGGTGTGGAAGGTCGGCTCCGCGGTCACCAAGTGGAAGGTCGGCGACGAGGTCGTCCTCCATTGCAACCAGTCGTGCGGAGAGTGCGGCGCCTGCAACGGCGGCGATCCGATGGCCTGCGAGGAGCAGAAAATCTGGGGCTACGAGACGCCCTATGGATCGTTCGCGCAGTTCTGCGTGGTCCAAGGACAGCAGCTCCTGAAGAAGCCGCCGGCGATGACCTGGGAAGAGGCGGCGAGCTACGGGCTCACCTACTTCACCGCCTATCGCATGATCGTCGATCAGGCCGCGGTGAAGCCGGGCGAGAACGTCCTCATCTGGGGCGCGAGCGGAGGCCTCGGCGTCTTCGCGACGCAGCTCGTGAAGATGATGGGGGCGCGCGCCATCTGCGTCGTCTCGAGCGCCGAGAAGGGCGAGCTCGTGAAGCAGCTCGGCGCCGACGGCATCATCAACCGCAAAGACTTCCCCGGCCTCGCCTTCAAGCCGAACGAGACGCCCGAACAGCACAAGGCGCGCATGGACGCGACGAAGAAGCTCGGCAAGGCGATTTGGGAGGTGATCGGCGAGAAGAAAGGGCCCGACGTCGTCTTCGAGCACGTCGGTCAAGAGACCTTCCCGGCCAGCATCTTCCTCGCCAACCGCTTCGGACGCATCGTCATCTGCGGCGCGACGACGGGCTTCGATCTCACGTTCGACGTGCGTCACCTGTGGATGCGCCAGAAGACGATCATCGGCTCGCACTTCGCCAACGCCGAGCAGTGCCAGCGCGCGAACCACCTCATCCACCGCGGTCAAATCAAGCCGGTGCTGACCGAGACCTTCACCTACGACGAGATCCCGCTCGCGCACGACAAGATGATGAAGAATCAACTGCGCGGCACGGTCTCTTGCCTCGTCGGCACGCCACGTCTCGGGCTCACCAACTGGAAAGAGACGGTGGCCGCCGTGTGAGACGACGACCGCGCGGAGCGAGATCGTTCGGCGGCTCTCGGACGCTCACTTCTTCGGTGACAGAACCACCGTGAACGTGACGGTCGACGAGCCGCCTTTGGTTTCGAAGAGGAAACCATTCGGGGCCGCCGCGACGCAGCTGGCGAGCGCCGACGACAACGTGGTCGACACCACTTGCGTCTTGGTCACCGCGCCGCTGTCGTCGACGGTGAGCCTGAGCGTGACCTTTCCTTCGGCGGTCGGGTCGGACATCAGCGCCTTGCCGTAACAAGCTTTGAAGCGCCACCGATTGCGCGCGATGACCGAGTCGGCGTTGGTGACCATGCCGCTGACCGTCGCGGCGCCGACGCTGGCTTCAGCGGTCGGCCCCTTCATCGTCACGGTCGGCGGCGCGATTCCGTACGCGGCCGGCGCGGGAGGCGCGATGCCGGTGAAGCTCGTCGGAGGCGGTCCTCCATACGCTGCTGGAGGAGGACCTCCATACGCCGCGCCGATGCCGATACCGGTCGGCGAAGGCGGCACGGTGCCGATGCCGATCGCGAGATCGGAGTTGCTGGCCGAAGGGGTCGGGGAAGGCGTCGGCGCCGGTGGTTTTGGATCGCTCGTCTGCGCCGACTCGAACGCCGGATCTTTCGGCCTCCGCGGCTCGTCGATGGTGACCTTGTCACTCTTGTCGTCTCGGCAACCGACTTCGGCGCTGGCTGCGACGAGGGCCGTGGCGAGGAGAAACGCGCTTCGACTGCCGCGACCCGGGACGACGACGTTCGAGGTCGCGACGGTGGCGCAGTAGGGGCAGGCGTCGCCCGCACGGACGTGACGTCGACACATTGCGCACGGGACGAAGACGGCGCTCATGAACAGAGCGTATCCGAAAATGCGACGCGTGGTTCGCAGGTGCGATGACGACGAGCTACCTCACGGCTCTAGCCAGCCCTCTCCCGTCTTCGCCACCTCGCGCGCACGATCGAGCTCGTTTTGCGGCCAATCCTCGCAAACGACGGTGAAGGCGCCGAAGTCGAAGGGCGCGCCCATCGGGGCCACGTCGCGCACCAGGCGCTCGCGTTTGCCTTGCTGCAAGAGCTCGAGCGCGCGGTGATGACAGAAGGGATTGTTGCCGGGCTTACCCATCACCACGTGCGTCGTCCAACTGCATCCGCCCATGCAACCTTCGGCGTAGTAGCAGTCGCGACAGAAGCCAGAGAGATCGTCCTTCGTGCGATCGCGCGTGAAGCGGAGCGGCGTCGATTGTTCCCAGATGGTTTGCAACGATGCGTCGCGGACGTTGCCGCCGACGTAGTCGCTCGTCGGCAGTGACGGGCATCCTTTGATGTCGCCGTTGGCCTCGATGCCGAGCACCGAGCGTCCGGCGCCGCACGAGGTGTGACTGCCGCGAGGGAGCCCACCACGGAGCAGCGCCTCGTCGGGGCCGAAGTAACCGATGTTCGCCGCCGGCCAGAAGACGACGTCGAGCTCCTTCGCCTGACGCGCGATGCGCGCGAGCATCGGCATCACCTCGATCATCTGGAAGGGCTCGAGCAGGAGGTGCGGCTCGTCGGCAGCGCGGCCCATGGCGACGGTGAGCTGCACCTGCCAAGCGCGGATTCCCGAGCCAGCGACGAGCGAAAAGACGCGCTCGATCTCGCGAAAATTGGCGCGACCGATTTGGCAATTGCTGGAGACGGGAATGCCGACCTCGTGCAAATGCTCGATCGCGTTCATCGCCGCGGTGAACGAGCCTTTGACGCCACGAAGTGCGTCGTGCGTCGCCTCGAGCCCGTCGATCGAGACCGACACGCTCTCGAGCCCCGCGTCCTTCGCCTGCCTCGCGCGCTCGCGGGTGAGCGCGCGACCACCGGTGGTCATCGAGCACTGCATGCCGCGACGACGAATCGCCGCCACGATTTGCGTCCAGTCGTCGCGCAGGTACGCCTCGCCGCCGATGACGGTGACCTCGAGCACGCCGAGGTCAGCCATCTGTTCGACCAAGTCGAGCGCCTGCGCGGTGGTGAGCTCGTCGGGACGCGCACGACCGGCGCGCGAGCCGCAGTGTCGACAGGAGAGGTCGCACTGGAGCGTGATTTCCCACACGCAGTAGACCGGACGGTAATGACGATCGACGTCGCGCGACGGTCCCGCGATCGGCAAGTGGCGTCGCGACGGCCCTGCCGAGGGCGCGATCGGCAACGTGCGCGGGCGTGTACCGATGTCCATAATCTGATTATCTCACTGTCTCGCTTCGCATCATCGCGTGAGGCAATCGGCGACGACGCCGTGGTTGCGCGGATCGAGGAAGAGCATCCAATGCCCGATCGGAAAGACGCCGTACGGGCTCTCGACCGGCTCGAGTCCTTCGGCGTCCCACGAAGCGCGCGGCGTGAGGAGATCGCCATGCGTGCCGACCGAGAACATGCGCACGTCTTTCGGCGCGGGCGCCGCGCGGAGCTCTCGCATCAAGTCGTTGTCGGGCGATGTCTGCGCGAGCGCGTGCGCACCGATCGGCACCGCAGAGACGAACCGCGCGAGCGCATTGCCATTGAGCGGACCTCCGACCGAGACGAAGCGATCGACCGTGTGCGCGCCGCCTCCGCACTTCACGTAGTAGAGCCCAATCAACCCGCCGAGGCTCATGCCGACGAGGTGCACGCGACGCGCGCCTGTCTTCGCGAGGATCTCCTCGATTTCGTGGGCGACGAGGCGCGCAGCCGCACGAACATCGCCGTAGCCAAGGAGACGCTGCGGCGCGGCGTAGGTGCGAAAACCATGTCGCTCGAGCGCACGACCGTAGGCGACGGCAGCGATGCGCGGTGCGCCGAGACCGTTGACGATGACCACCGGAGTTGGCGACGGCATGTCTTCGAAGCATACCTCATAGAGGATTTTTCCCCGGGTCGGCCTCAGCCGCGTTCGGCGAGGAATCGCATTGGATCGTCGCGGTCCAGTCCTCGAGTCGCTTCGCGTCCTCGGCCGTATGCGCAATCGCCTCGACGAGGACGGCGCCGCCGGGAATTTCGAGCACGAATGCGCGAGCGTAGAGCGCGCCGGCAGGAGATCGAAGGACGGCCTCCTGACCTTTCGACGAAAGGAGCGCGACGTCGCGCCGAATCACTTGGAGGTCGTCATGGATTTCCGCCCATTGGGCCGTCCAACTCCCGAGCACCAAGCCAGGATCGTAGCGCGTCGAGATGTGGACCGAGGCTGACAGGCGAGGGCCAGGCCCGGGCCGGTCGAGATAGAGCGAGCTGCCAGAAACAAGGACGGGGATCGCGTTCGGACGATCGATCGCGACGCTCACCGCACGTGAGGTGAATCGATAGATGCCCACTTCGCGCTTCCATTGGTCGACGACCTCCGCCGTGGTGTAGACGACCTCACGCCGTGTCTCCCCGGGATCCTCTCCCACCGAAGCGAAGAGCGCGTCGATCGGCAGGTCGTCGCCAGCACGCAAAACGACGGTCTCGCCTGCGCGCGAGATCTCCATCGCCTCCGGTACCTTCCAACCGCCGGTACTGAGTTGCTTCTGCCAGCATGACCGCTGCGCTTCGAGTGCGGACTCGAATTGCTTGGCTTTGCTTTCCGTGTCCCAGGTCGTGACCCAGCGCATCGCGAGGGTCTTGTCCGGACGCTCGGCGATCACGAGATCGTCGCCGCCCCACCCCTTCGCGGCTTTGCTCGCTTCCCAAGAAGGCAGGCACGGGGCAAGTAGCCATCGCACGCCGAGCTCACCGACACGCATGTGCAGCAGTCCCTTGGCTCCGGCGACGGGCGGCACACGCACCGGCGTCGGTGCATCGCCAGACGCGTATTTCTCGAGATGGAGCAGCTGCTCGGTCGACGCTGGCCGGTCATGAAATACGGCGTCGACCGCCCGTGGGCCTCCGCTGGCGAAGATGCGTCCGAGAAAGAGCTGACCGGCCGCGTATCGACCTTTGAGCGGATCGACGATGGAGAAGGCTCGCTCCGATTCGCGCCTGAGCATCGCCGGGAGCACGACGTAGGGCTGTTCCGGGTAGACGAGCCACTCGGCCAACCGGGCGTCGCCTTCCGTGATCGCGACCGACGCACTGGCCTCGTCCCACGACATCTTCGAGGTGTCGACATCGCCGAAAGCGTCGTGCTGGAGCGCGTGCTCGAGCTCGTGAGCCAGGCGAATGCGCAGCTGCTGGAAGTCGTCGCCGGGCCGAAGATCGCGAAGATAGAGCGTCCTCGTCTCCTCTTCGTAGAGGCCGGTGCCGAATGTCTGGATGTCGGCGCTCACGCTCGGACGCGGTGCCTCGTCGGTGACGTCGCGGAGCCGAAACATGGCGGTGAGCGCCTGCTCCGCCAACACCTTGGAGGCGGGCAGCGCCGAGGCGACGACGAGCGCACGAAACTCCTCGGCGCTGACCAGCTTGACGTCGACCTCGTGCTTCAGCACGAGACCCCGACGCATGCCGAGTCGCGCGAGGACGAGCTTGACCTCGAGCTTCAAAGCGCACCCACGATCGGGGGCAGAGGGCGGTGAGCTCGTCGAGTGGCACCCGAGGGCGAAGACCGCCGCGACGAGCCAGCCCGAGAAACACCTCCTCATCGCGTCACCGCGAAGGAGTCGATGACTGCGCGGCAGATCGGCTCGATCCAGGTCCACTCCCTTTCGTGGGCGCCGCAGACGAAGTTGAATACCTTCCCGCCAGCAGCGGTGACGAGCGACAAGCGGTGGATCTCGGTGCCACTGTCCACGATGTATCGCGTCTCGATGAGGAACGCCGCGCCGTCGGACACGGTGCGGTCGGCACTGTCGACGTAGGAGTGCCCACGTTTGGACTGTTCGACATATCGCGTTCGCAAGGTGGCGAGATCGTCTCGACTCGGCTCCACTTCCAACATCACGCCGACGTAAGGCGACTCGGTCGTCGACGACTTCTCGTCCTGCTTCACGTTCCAGGTCGCCGGAATCGCGTATGCGTAGTTCGGCCCAGCAACGACCCGATAGCCACAGGGCACGTTCTCGACGCGTGCTGGCACACTCTCGCAACCGCTCACCGCCAGCGCGAAAGCGCAGAATGCCGACTCCCGAAAGCGAGCCCGCGACAAAATGCTTCCGTCCTTCCCGTAACGCGCTTTCGTCGTCATTTTTCGGTCGTTCTCGCTTCGTGCACCGCCGATGCCGTCCTATGACGGGGTCAACCATGAGCACCGCGAACATCGCAGGAATTCCCGCCCAAGACGTCACCGTCGCGCGCATCCTCGCCGCCGTCGAACGACTCTACTCCGACGCGAAGAAGCACGTCCTCTCGCTCGTGAAGACCGGCGAGAAAATCGACGCCGAGGCGCTCGATCGTCATCAGCTCGCCGCGCACGCGCTCGCCTACGTCGCGACGGAGCTCGAGGCGGCGCGCCACCTCCTCGAGTGGAGCGAACGCGTCGGCGGCGCGTACGAGAAATCCATAGCGTCAGTATACGTATGTGAGCTCGCCCGCGGATTGCGCAGTGGCGTCGAGCTCGGCGCGCTGGAGAGCATCGGCATCGCCGAGCTCGGCGTCGATCCGAAGCACAGCGTCGGCGCGCCCGAGGTCGTCGCCTTCGTCGATCGTCACGCGAGCGGCGACGTCTACCTGCAAATCGCCAAAGAAGCGCGGGGGCGTTCGGCCGACGCGCGCGGCGGTGCGCACGGGCTCGACGAGACGCTGACCGCCGTGCAGACCGAGTTCCGCAAGTTCGTCGTCGCCGAGGTCGAGCCGATCGCGCAGAAGGTACACCAGCAGGACGTGCTCATTCCCCTCGCCCTCCTCCGGAAGATGTCCGAGCTCGGCGTCTTCGGGCTCACCATCCCGGAAGAGCACGGCGGGCTCGGCCTCTCCAAGGTGGCGATGTGCGTCGTCACCGAAGAGCTCTCGCGCGGGTACATCGGCGTCGGATCGCTCGGGACGCGCGCGGAGATCGCGGCCGAGCTCATCGCCGGCGGCGGCACCGACGAACAGAAGGCGCGCTGGCTCCCGAAGATCGCCAGCGGCGAGGTGATGCCGACCGCGGTCTTCACCGAACCGAACAACGGCAGCGACCTCGCGCGCATCACCACCCGCGCCGAGAAAGGCGGAACCGGCTTCCGCTTCTTCGGTGCCAAGACGTGGATCACGCACGCCACGCGCGCCAACTTGATGACCGTCCTCGCCCGCAGCAACCCGAACGACCCCGGCTACGGCGGCTGTTCGATGTTCCTCGTCGAGAAGACGTCGTGCGCCGACGACGTCCACGGCGAGGCGCTGTGGCCCGACAAGGGCCTCACCGGCACCGAGATCAAAGTGCTCGGTTATCGCGGAATGAAAGAGTTCGAGCTCTCCTTCGACGGGCTCGAAGCTCCGCAAGATTCGCTCCTCGGCGGGGCCGAAGGAAGAGGCTTCAAGCAGCTGATGGCGACGTTCGAGAGCGCGCGCGTGCAGACCGCCGCACGTGGCGTCGGCGTCGCCCAGTCGGCCATCGATCTCTCGTTTCGCTACGCGGAAGATCGCATTCAGTTCGGCAAACCGATCGCCGAGTTTCCGCGCGTCGGTCGCAAGCTCGGTCGGATGATCGTCCGCACGCAGGCGGCGCGTCAGCTCACGCACTTCGCCGCGCGACGCAAAGACGAGGGCAAGCGCTGCGACCTCGAGGCCGGCATGGCCAAGCTCCTCGCGACCAAGGCTGCGTGGGAGGCTGCCGATGCCGGCGTGCAAATCCACGGTGGAAATGGCTATGCCGAGGAGTACGTGATCAGCCGCGTGCTCGTCGACGCGCGCGTCCTCTCCATCTTCGAGGGCGCCAACGAGATCCAAGCGCACGTCGTGGCAAGGCGGTTGCTCGAGAGTTGATCGTCGTCACGTTGCGGCCTCCGCCACGAAAAGCACGCTAGCCTCAGCGGCCATGCGTCCCGATCTCGAGGCTGCCTACGCAGCCTTCCTCCAAGGTGACGTCCCCGCCGACGGACCGATTTGTCTGCGGTGGGCGACGCTCGACAACGACAAGTTCGTCGCCCTGCAGAAGAAGGCGAAGAAGGGGTCGAAAGCCCAACGACGTACGGCCGCCGAGTCGCTGCTGGCGATGGTCGAATCGTTCCCTTCGCCGATCGTTCACGATGGAATCATCGCCCACGTCTACGGAGAACTCGGCGAGCACGAACGCTCCCTCGAGCTCCGCCTGCACGCGCTCTCGGTGACGCCGACGTGGAGCCCGGTGCTCGCGGCGCAGGTGATCGGCAACATCGGCTATACGCTCGGCGAGCTCGGTGATCTCGAAGCCGCCGAGCGCTGGCTCGGTCGCGCGCTCACGTTCGATCCGGTGAACCCGTTCGTGCTCGGGACGCTCGGGGAGATCCTCTGCAAGCGCGGCACGTTCGCCCGCGCGCGCGGTCTTCGTGACTATCTTCGCTCCTACGGCTGTCCCGACGCGCATTGCCAAGATCTCGACGTCGCGCTTGCGGCACACGGGAAGGCACACGGGAAGGCACACGGGAACGTCGCACCGGAGCCCTACGCGCCGAAGCCGAGCGATCTGCGTCCTTCGAGCACGCGTGACTTCGCGCGGCTCGCGGCGATGACGATGTCCGACGCCGGCACGCAGATGCGCGAGCGACTGCGAGGACTCGCGCTCGGCGCGGCGATGCGCGGCGAGCTCGGTGCAGCCCGTCTCTATGCGATGGAAGGCGCCGAGGCGCCTTGGGAAGGTGACGAGGCACGCGGCGAGCTCGAAGCGGCATGGAACCGCGGGGTTTTGGCGCTCCTCGTCGACGCGGGCGCCCCGCTCCTCCCCGATGGACAGGCACGCGCCGCGGCCTTCGACGCCGCGGTCGCCGCTCGAGACACGCGCACCCTTCGCTCGTTCCTCGTCGACCCGGTGCCGCCGTTTCGCGTCATCGCCGCCGAAGCGATCGGCGACGCCGACGCGCGGACGATCCTCGAAGAACAGATGAAATTGGATGCCTGCGAGGGAGTCGCCGCGCGCGAACCTGGCTCTTACCCCGCGGGGTATGCGCTGCATCGTTTGCACGTCAAAGACGCGGGAAAACAGCCCCTGTTGCTGATGCCTCGCGACCCGTCGAGCAAGACGCTACGAGCCTTGAAGAAGGGTGAAGGGCTCGTTTTCTTCGCCACCTTCCCCGGGCTCTTCACGCCGGCCGAAGGGCAATGGTTCGATGGAGCGCTGCAGCGCGCAGCGGCCGTCATCGCCACCAAAGATCCGAAGCAGCAAGTCGCAATCACGCAGAACGGGCAGACGGTGCAGGTGGTGGTCTCGGCGTCGAAGGCACCCGCCGAGGTCGTGCGCGCGCTCCTCGACGTGCTGGCCGGCGAAGACACCAAGCTCCGCGAGCTCGTCTTCGGACGCTTCGAGCTCCCAGACGGAAAGAAGAAGCACCTCTTCCACGCCGTCCGCGATCCCGACGCGCCCGAGGTCTACGTCGAAGAAGACGACTGGTGGGAGCGCTCGTTCGACTTCGCGCAGCCACCGCCGCTGAGCGAGCCGGAGGACGGGCCGTCGTTCATGATGATGCAATCTCCGAAGGGGATGATCCCGGAGATTCGACTGATGCCGATCCGCTTCGACGACGTGCGCGTGATCTACGGGCTCGACGACGTGGACGACGCGCCGCCGCACGCGCGCCACGACGAGGTGCGTGCGGCAATCGGCGAGGCCTTTCATGCGAGCTTTCGGGGCGCGGCTCCGACCTGGTTCAACCGGAAGGAGGTCGAAAATGGCCTCGATTCGATCACGAAGAACGGTCGCAAGGGATACGCGTTCGCCCTCTCCGGCATGCGGCCGGCATTCGTGGTCCACTATCCTTCGGGCTTTCGCTTCCGCGAAGCAGAGCTCCTCGAAGGCTTGCGCGCGGCCGTGCTGAAGCTCGGTCTCGCCAAGGTCGTCCACTGGTCACGCAGCGCGGGGACATGGATTTTCAATGTCTGGGAATGACAGAGCTCGGTTCGCGATCATCTTGACGCTCGTCGCCGCGACGACGGGTTGCGGATCGTCGGGTGACGACGCGACGCCGGGTGACGAGGTCGGGAGCGATGCGACGAGCGATGGCATCGTCGTCGATACCAACGCACCGCCCACCGACGTGGCCGAGGTCGGCGTCGACGGCAACCTCCCCGAGGTCGGCTCCGACTCGCGCGTCGAGGTCGATGCCGATGCCGATGTCGCGCCTCCTTCGACGACCCCGATCGTCTACGTCGGGCTCGCCAACGGCAACGTCGCGCGATTCGATCTCGACGCCACGAGCGGCACCCTCACGGCCCACGGCACTCCCTTCGCAGCCGGGAATTTCCCGTCGTTTCTCGCGTTCGACGCCGCACACTTGCGCGTCTTCGCGGTCCTCGAAGGCTCCGACAAAGTGGGCGCCTTCTCGCTTGCGCCTGGCACCGGAGCGCTCACCGCGATCAACGTCGTCGGCACCGCCAGCGGCCCGACGCACCTCGCGTTCGATCCCACGGGCGCTTGGCTACTCACCGCCGACTACAACGCGGGTGCGGTCGACGTCTTTCCGATCGGTAAGGGCGGCATGCTCGGCGCCTCGAGCGATCGGCAATCGCCCGGCACCAACGCGCATCAAGTCGTCTTCGATGCGAGCGGCAAGTTCGTCTTCGTGCCCGCGAAGGGTTCCGACGTGGTGGCGCAATATCTCTTCGACGTCGGCAGCGGAAAGCTGACCGCCAACACCCCGAAGTCACTCGCCACCGCTGCCAAGGCAGGCCCGCGTCACCTCGATTTCCACCCGAGCGGCAAGTGGGCGTACCTCATCGACGAGCTCGACAGCACGATCAGCGCGCTCTCGTACGACGCCGTGAAAGGCACGTTCACGTCGATGCAAACGGTGAGCACGCTGCCCGCCGGCTTCGATCCGAAGAAGAACACCGGCGCCGAAGTGCACGTCGCTCCGTCGGGCACGTTCGTCTATGGGAGCAACCGCGGTCACGACAGCATCGTCGCCTTCTCGGTCGACGCCACCACCGGCAAGCTCACGCTCGCCTCGCACACGCCGACGGGGGGAAAGACGCCCCGCCATTTCAGCCTCGCACGCGGCGGCTCGATCGCGCTGGTCGCCAACCAAGACTCGTCCAACGTCGTCACCTTCCGCGTCTCCGGCGGCACGCTGACGACCTTGACGACGACCGCCGTCGGCAGCGCTGCCTACTGGGCGGGCGAAGTCGACGTGCCTCGCTGATTCGTCACCATTTGCAGGCGATTTCTACTCGAGCAGCTGCGCGCCCCAACTCGAGCAAGCGACGACGTCGGGGCCGCACTGACCTTCGAGGTCGGCGGGACAGCATTCGACGACCTGCATCGCACCAAGATTGCATTTCGCGAACGCACCGTCGCCGTTCTCGACGCACGCTGCGACGTGCGTGATCGCGAGCGGACCTTCGTGGGAGACGGGCCCGCGCAGCGACGCGGCGATCTCCGGATCACCCGTGACGAGCGACATGCGCGCGGTGGAGACCAGCGCAGCTGCGACGAGGACGAGCGAGAGGGCGGTCGCGGCAGTCAGCGTCGCCAACCGTCGCCGCCAGGATGTGCGGGTCGCGGTACTCGCACATGCCCGACAGACGACCCGAGAGGCAATCGAGATGCGACAGGCATCGCAAAGGTTCACGCCGCAGGATCCACACGCGAGGCTGGCCTCCTCGAGCGGATGCTGGTGACACGGGAGAGCGGTACGGAGCTCGCGGTAGGCCATGTCGAGAGCGACAACGAACCCTGCCCCGAGTTCCACGCGACGCCGCCGAGTAATGCATTCTATAATTATGTAGATTCATCACGAAAATGCACTCCTGACGCGTCGCATCGACACCTCCGCGGCGCGCAGCTATCGACGTCGTCATGTCCTCGACGTCGCATTCTCCCTCGCCTCCCTCGCCTCGCTCGCCCCGCTACGGCCGATTGCTCTCGGACTTCTCCAAGGGCGAGACGTACGAGCACCCCTGGGACGTGACCATCGACGCGGGGACGATCGCCCTCTTCCAGGCCTCGTTCCTCGACGCGACGCCGACGTATGCCAGCGCAGCGTTCGCGGGCGCGCTCGGCTTCCGCGATCGGCCGGTGCATCCGCTCCTGCTCCTCAACCTCGGGCTCTCGTTCAGCGTTCACGACGTGAGCGAGCAAGCGATCGCCCACCTCGCGTACATCGACGTTCGCTTCCCCAACGCGTGCTACGCGGGCGACACCGTTCGCGCCTCGTCGACGGTGATCGACAGCAAGCCTGCCTCGTCGGGCGATCGCGGCGTCGTCCACGTGCGCACGGTCCTCGAGACCGACGCTGGCGTGCCGGTGTGCACCTTCGAGCGCAAGGCCCTCGTCCGTGCCGGCAAGATCGAAGGACGACCGGAGGCGCCGTGGACGGGTCAGGAGCGCGTCCTCGGCGACGTGCCAAGGCTCCCCGCAGAGCTCCGTGAACGCATCACGCTCCCGACGCGCAAGGGCGGTTTTGCCGGCTTCTACGAGGACTTCGCGGTCGGCGACGTCATCGCCACCGACGTCGGAAAGACGGTCGGCGAGAGCGAGCACATGCAGCTCACCGCGCTCGTGCGCAACTCGCACCCGCTCCACTTCGACGAGGTCTACTGCAAGGAGAATTCGTTCGCCAAGACGCGCGTGGTCTACGGCGGCCTCGTCCTCAGCTGGGTCACCACGCTCGCTTCACGCGACACCACCGGCAACGCGCTCTGGGACCTCGGCCTCGACGCCGGCGCGCACCCGGGCGGAGTCGTCGGCGGGGACACGCTCTACGCCACCAGCAAGGTCACAGACAAGAAAGACCACGACGCCCTCACCGGCATCGTCACCTTCCGCGTCGTCGGCACCAAGAACGTGCCGGGGCACAAGCTGCTCGCCGAAGGAAAAGACTTGTTCGGCGCCGAGCTGGACAAGAAAGACCCGGCTGCCAAGGTGAAGGAGAAGTGCGTGGAAATCACCCGCACCGTCCTCGTCCGCAAACGTCCCGTCTGAGCCCGCGATCTCGAGTACTCGAGTAGAGAAGCACAAAGAGGCAATGCGATGATCAAGATCCGGAAAATCGACCATGTGGCCGTCGCCGTGAACGACATCGACGAAGCGGTCGCCAAGTACCGCGCGGTGTTCGGGCTCGAGGGCGTCGGACGCGAAGTGGTGACGTCGCAGAAGACCGAGGCCGTGCTCCTCCCGATCGGCGACTCGAACATCGAGCTCATCTCGCCCCGTGGCAACGACGGCCTCGCGAAGTTTCTCGAGAAGCGCGGGCCCGGCCTCCATCACATCGCCATCGAGGTCGAAGGCATCGAGTCGGCGCTGGCGCTCTTGAAGAGCCTCGGCGTGCCGCTCATCGACGAGACGCCGCGCAACGGTGCCCGCGGGCACAAGGTCGCGTTCGTCCACCCGAAGGCGACGGGCGGCGTCCTCGTCGAGCTCGTGGAGCCTGCCGAAGGACACTGAGTCCTCTTCGCGCACACGCCGCGCGACTGCGCGACCTTCAGCGACGACCGAGCATCACCTCTCGGCCATCGCCGAGGCGCACGTAGAGCTGACCGTTTCGCTCCTCGAGAATCTCGCCCAGCGAGACGAGCGCATGCTGATCGAAGCGCGCCGGGTAAGGTCCGCCCTTCGCGCCCGCCTTCACCTCGCAGCGGACCTCGCCGGCCGCGTCGACCGCGAGTGATTCTGGGGCTATTTTTTCGAGTGAATCGTCGGAGAGCGTGAGCTCGATCCCGTCGACCGAGACCCGCGCCGCGCGGACGACGAACGGCGTGTCGTCGACTGTAAGGTAGCACCAGTCCCACCCGTTCTCGAGCACGTACCGGCCGTCGTTCGGGTGGCGCGAGATCCACGTGTGCATCGCGTGGGCGAGCTTCGGATGGTCGACGCGAACACCCTCGTGGACAAAGCGACCGTCGGCGTCGAGCCGGATGGCGCTCTCCCGGGTGAAGGGGAACGGAGCGGTCGCGGACCAGTCGAGGGCCGGACGGTGAGCAGGCGGGAGCGGTTCGGAAGGTTTGGGCAACGTGGAGTCCAATGGCGAAGGAGGTGAAGGGTCGAGCGAAAGCGCCCAAGAAACAAGGTAAATTCGCGGGGTGCGCCCTGGCCTTCGCGCGAGAACTGCGCCTCCTTGGGGGTGCAGAGCGGCGGTCTCGACGTCATCGGCTCTTGACCAAGCGACCTTAATGGGCGTAAACACCCGACCCCGGCGCTTCCGAAGTTTCGGGGGGGATGGGTTCCACTCGGGCGCGAGCAAGAGTGGCTGGCGCTACGAGAAGATTCCATACGAAGTTTGACTTCCCGCGGCCCTAGGGCGCGCGGATCGACAGGAGACTCAGATGACGAAGAACGCGTTCGCTTCGATCCTCGTGCTCGGCCTCGGCACTGCTGCTGTTGGCTGCGGTGGCCTCCCCGGCATGGAGTGCAAGTTTGCCAAGGGTGAAGTCGTCGCCGAAGCGTCGGGTGACGCGAAGGCGTTCCTCTCGGCGGCGATGGACCTCAAGAAGGCAGTCGACAGCCTCGAAGCCGACTGGTCGGCCGAGATCAAGGCCATCGGCGGCGAGCTCCAGGTCGACCCGGCCTCGGGCGAAGAGGGTGTCCTCGCCAAGATCAGCGCCAACGTCTCGGAGCTCAAGGCCGAAGGCCAGTGCACCGTCGCGTTCAAGGCTGACCTCGACGCCGGCGCCTCGGGCTCCGCCGCGGGCGACGCCAAGGCCTCGAGCGATTCGGGCTCGTCGAGCTCGGGCGGCGCGACCGGCGCGGCTCACGCCGACGTCAAGGTCGACTTCAAGCTCGACTGCAAGGCCGAGGCGAAGGTCAAGGCCAAGCTCGACGTCACGACGGCCGCCATCACGGTCCACTTCCCGAAGCTCCTCGGGATCGTCGTCAGCTACAAGGGCCTGGTCGAGAAGATCAAGGCCGTTGGCGAGCAGGGCTCCAAGGTCATGGGCGCCGTCGGCAGCGACATCAAGATGCTCAGCGAAGTGAAGTGCGCCGTCGAGGCGACCACTGGCATCAAGGTCGACGCCCGCGTTTCGTTCTCGGTCAAGGCGGAAGCCTCGGCCAAGGGCGAGGCCAAGGCCGGCTCCTGATCACGACGCCCTCGCTGGCAACGGCGAAGGCGAACTCACACGACGGCGCGTCGGGAACCCCCCCGATGCGCCGTGTGTCTTTTTGTCAGTCGAAACAGCGCACGGGCGTGAAGCGTTGCTCGCTCGGGTGCCCTCGGCACGAGGCTGGTGTACGTGACCCATCGAATGCGTATGAAGAACCTGATCGTCGCCGCCATCGTCGCCGCGCCGGCCCTCGTGGTCGCTTGCGGTCCGTCGGTGCCGACGGTCACGGTGGGGTCGACGAAATCGCTTCCGAAGGCGAGCGCATCGACGTCCGGCAAGGCAGGGCCGCCGCGCCCTCCGCTCGTGCCATCGACCTCGCTCGGAGCCTTCGGCGCCGGCACGTTCGGGCCCCGCGTGGTTCGTGGTCCGAAGGGCACCATCGTCGTCAGCGCGCAACGTTCGTCGTCGGGACGTCGTTGGATCGCCCAAGCGCTCGACGCCTCGGGCACGCCGCGCCCCGATGCGCAGCACGAGGTCGCCGAAGCGCCCGAAGATCGGACGAGCTGGGACATCCAGCCGATCGAGGGGGGCTTCCTCCTCGCGTGGACCCGCGCCACCGACGCTGGTCATCAGGTGCTGACCGTCGCGCTCGCGGCCGATGGCGCCGTCCTCGGCACTCCCAACATCGTGGCGCGAGGTGGCGAAGACCTCTTGGCGGTCACGCTGGTGCCGATGGGTGGCAGTCCGGCCGCGCTCCTGACGTTCGGTGAGCAGTCGACGGCCAAGGGCACCACCATCCCCGTCGGGACCCTGTTCGCGCTCCCCATCGACGGCTCCGGGCGCGCCATCGGCACTGCACCGACGATCGTCGGTGAGCGTCTCGCCGCGTGGCAGGTGAGCCCACTCGGAGACGGCACCGCGTGCGTCGGCGTCGTCGAACGCAACCTCAAGACCGCCACCGGCGCACCGGCCGACGAAGTGCTCCGCTCGGTGAAAATCGCCATCCTCGGCGCCGGCGCAAAGGGCGTGACGGTCTCCGACTTCGTCAACCTGACGCCCAACGAGACCGCCCTTCCCGACGTCCGCGTCATCGCCCGCGGTCCTGGAAAGTTGCTGGCCGCTTGGGAAGACGGGCGCGACATCGATCGCCACGTCTATGCGCAAGCGATCGACGTCGCCTTTGGCAAGCCGAAGCCGAAGGGCTCACCGGTGCGCGCGGCGCCTCCACGCGGCGATCAATCGATGACCGCGTTGGTGTCGACGAGCACCGGGCCCGTGCTGGTCTGGGAAGTCTTCCACCCGCGCTCGCTCAACGAACCGCGACGTCGCTTCGAGATGGTCCGCCTCGGCGAGACCGGCGAGCCTGCCGGAAAGGCGCGCGCCTTCTTTTTCCCCTACGAAGAGCAAGCTCCCGAAGTAGCGACCGTGAACGGTAGCGATGAAATTGCGGTGCTCACCTACGGCGAGGCCTGCCTCGATTTGATGACCAACGCGGCTCCGAGCTGCAATGGCATCCGCCCGTGGCTCCTCCGCTTCGCCGGTCCGACGTTGGTGCCGGTGACCGCCGATCTCCTCGACGTCGGCGATCTGACCGGCGGTCCGGCGCTCCACGCCTTCGATCTCTCGTGCAACGCCAAGACGTGCGAAGCGCTCGTCGATGGACCGGGCGATCCTGCCACCGTCGCGATGGCGCACGTCGGTCACGATCCTCCGCCCGTCACCAACGCGCGCTGGGTCTACGTCGAGCTCGCCGAACCGCCGGCGACGCCGCCGCGCCTCGAGAACGCGACCGCCGTCGGACACGAGTCTTCGTTCGCCGGCCTCCGCGTCGTCCGCACGACGATGAAGGGAAGCGTCGCGACCCTCGCCGCCTGGATCACCGACGCATCCGACGACGACGTCGAAGCGGCGACGCCGGTGGTCGAAGAGAAGAACGACAAGAGCGACGGCAAAGACGACAAGGGCAAAAAGAAGAAAGCGAAGAAGAAGGCGAAGTCGAAGAAGGGGGATGGTGGTGCGAAGGTCGCCGTTCGTCTCCTCGACGGCGCCGGGGAGCCTCTCGGGCCCGTCACCGTGATGAGCGAGCGCGCGCTGAGCAAGGGAGACATCGCCGTCGCCGCCGGAGCGAACGAGAAGGACGGCGCCGTCGTCGCCTACGTGTCGCGCGCCGAGGGCGACGAAGAGGTCTACGTCGCCCGCCTCGACGGAAACGGCAAGAAAACAGGCAAATCATCGCGCATCACCCACGCCGAGGGCAGCGCCTCCGACGTCGCGCTCGTCGCGCTCCCCGACGGCGGTTACGTCGTCGGCTGGGTCGACGGACGCAAAGACACGATGGCCGTCTACGCCGTGAAGCTCGACAAGGGCGGCGCCAAGGTCGGCACCGAGGTGAAGATCGGCGGCGGCATCGGCGGCGACGTCTCCGACCTCGCGCTCGCCTACAACGGCACCGGCAGCGGCGGTCCCCGCATCCTCGCCGCGTGGAGCGACGCCCGCGACGATCTCAACACCGGATTCGGCGACGTCTACTTCACGGTGTTCAGCGGCAAGGACGTCGACAAGACGCTGGTGCCCGAGCGGCCGATCGCCAAGACCAAGTTGCACTCGCACACTCCGAGCGTGGCGACGCGCACCGACGGCACCGCGGTCATCGCTTGGATGGAGGACGATCCGCAATCGACTTCTCTGATGGAGCTCATCGGAAAACCCGATTGGGGCGCGTACGTCGCGCGCATCGATTCGAGCGGCGCCACGCTTCAAGGAGCCACGCTCGTGCCCTTTGGTGAAGGTGTTCCGAGCGGCGTCGTCAGCGGCGTCGCCGTCGACTGCGCTCCGGTGGCGGGAGTCCCGTCCACGACCTGTCGCCTCGGGCTCGCCCTCTCCGAACGCAACGGCATCACGATGCTGGCGACGACCATGACTGCCGCCGCGCCGCTCCCCGCCCGGCTCGTCTGGGCCTACGCGGGCGCGCCGACGCAGGAGACTTCGCCCGCCTTCGCCGGCAACGCACTTTATCTTTGTGAGGATGGCCTGGAAAAGGACGACGGCCGCGTGCGCCGCCTTTCGCTCGCCTGGTGACGCAGACGAGACAGGGCGCCGACTCCGCACGGCAAGAGTGCTAGTGTGGCGCCCGTGCAGGCCTGCAAGCAGCTCGGCGCCTTTGCGCTCTTCGCGCTCTTCGCACTGACCGGCGGCGGTTGCGGCGGCAAAGAGGGTTTCGACGGGCAGGTCTACCACGCCGAACGCGGCGGCTTCCAACTCGGCCCCATCCCCTCGTCGTGGGAACGTCTGCACCTCGACGGCCCGCTCCTCGCGTTCGTCGATCACGCGAGCGGTGGCGCAGTCGAGGTCCACGTGCAGTGCGGCAAAGACGCCGACGACGTGCCGCTCTCGGCGCTGACCAAGCATCTGCTCATCGGTTACACCGAGCGCGCTTTCCGCGAAGAAAAGGTCCTTCCGCTCGATGGTCGCGAGTCGTTGCACACCGTCGTCGACGCCAAGCTCGACGGCGTGCAGGTGACCCTCGACGCCTACGTGATGAAGAAGGACGGCTGCGTCTACGATCTCGTCTACGTCGCCAAGCCGGCGAAGTACGAGGCCGGCGCACCGGGCTTCACCACCTTCGTCGCCGGCTTCCACACGGTCGGAGGCTGAAGTGGCGGAAGAAGTGCCTCCGCCTCCGCCGTCGATGGGACGCGAGTCTTTGCCACCGCCTTCGTCGATGATGGCCGATCGGCCGAGCATCATGCCCTCGGCGCGCATGATGGCGGCCAATCGCCCCCCCGAGCTCGGCTTCTTCGAGCGTCAGGTGAGGCGTTGGTCGAACTTCATCGACGACCTCGGCGGCATCGCCATCCTCTCGGCGCGCACCGCACGTGCGCTCTTCAAGGCGCCGCTCGAATGGCGCGCCATCGTCTACCAGATGGAGACCGTCGGCGTCGCCTCGATGGGCATCGCCAGCATCACCGCCGTCTTCATCGGCATGGTCATGGCCATCCAATTCGCCTTCGGCCTGCAGAAATTCGGGGGCATGGAGTACGTCGGCCGCGTCATCGGCCTCTCCTTCGCCCGCGAGCTCGCGCCCACGCTCACCGCGATCATCGTCGGCGGTCGCGTCGGCGCCGGCATGGCCGCCGAGGTCGGCGCGATGAACGTGACCGAGCAAATCGACGCGATTCGCGCGCTCGGCGCCGATCCGGCGAAGAAGCTCGTCCTCCCGCGCGTCGTCGCCACCATCTTGGTGATGCCTGTGCTCTCGTTCTTCGCCCTCGCTCTCGGCTTCATCGGCGCCATGGTGGTGGTGAGCACGCAGTTCAGCATCTCGATGCTCTTCTTCTTCCGCTCCGCGCTCGAGACCGTGACCCTCAAAGACCTCTGGGCCGGCATCGGCAAGACGCCGGTCTTCGGGTTCATCATCTCGATCATCGGCTGCTACTTCGGGCTCAAGACGACGGGCGGCACCGAGGGCGTCGGACGCTCGACGACGTCGACGGTGGTGGCAATTTCGATCACCATCCTCATCGCCGACTTCTTCCTGACGAAGCTCTTCATCGCCATGTTCTGAGAGCTGGCCAGCCAGCGCACACGCAACCGCCGTCCCCCGCTCGTCGAGGCCGGGCATGTTGCGAACCGACTCTCCCTTCCCTGACGTTCTCCGCAAGACCTCCGAAGTCGCTCTGCGTATCGCCGCGCTCGACGAGCGACTGGATGACCAGAATTGGCGGACGCTGACGGTGGGCAGGAAGGAGCTCCTCCTCCCCCTTCGGACCGATCGGCGCTTCCGCGAAGGCGCGCGGCATGTCGCCAGGTTCGACCTCACGCACGCGGCGATTCGACGCTACGTCGCGCACGTGCTCCGGGCCGTCGGACGCACGCAGGACGAGCGTCTGACCGTGCCGACGTTGGTCGCGCGGGTACGACGACTACGCGAGACGTTGGAGGGTAGCGTGGTGCTCGCGCGAATCGCCGAGGCGCGGCGCACGGTCGGTGCCGCCGAACGGGCGACCACGGCAGCAGAGGTCGAAGCGCTTCGTGCGCTGCTCGCGCGAATCGCCGAGGCGCTGCGGAAGACGAGTTGAAGCGGCGCACTCGAGTAGGCCGATGGAGGAGGTCGGCGAAATCACCGCAGTGACGAGAGCGTTTGTCGTCATGACGACGAACACCTAGCCTCTCGCAGATGTCCGATTCCTCGAACACTGGCCCGCTCTCGCCAGACGAGCGACGCGCGATCCTCGATGCGCCGCGGCCGCGCCGTTCGCTCCCCTTGGCCGCGCGCCCAGTCGCATCGCGGGTGCAGCTGCCGCTTGCCGACGAATCACGCGCGGTCGATCGCACGATGCGCCCGATTTATGCCGTCTGGGAGCTGACGTTGGCTTGCGATCTCGCGTGCCGTCACTGCGGGTCGCGGGCTGGCGTGGCGCGCGACGACGAGCTGACGACGAGCGAGGCCCGAGATCTCGTGCGACAGATGGCGGCGCTCGGCGTGCGCGAAGTCGCCCTGATTGGAGGCGAGGTCTATCTGCACCCGGGTTGGACCGAAGTGGTCGCCGAAATCCGCCGCTGCGGGATGCAGAGCACGATGGTCACGGGTGGGCGAGGCATGACGCCGGAGGTCGCGGCCGAGGCTCGACGCGCCGGCGTGCAGAGCATCGCGGTGTCCATCGACGGACTGGAGGAGACGCACGATCGCCTGCGTGCGCTCGATGGCTCACACGCAGCAGCGCTGACCGCGCTGCGCAATTGTCGCGCGGCGGGGCTGCCGGTGGCGCTCAACACGCAGGTCAATCGCCTCAACCTCGGCGAGCTCGAGGCCGTCGCCGACGTCCTCTTCGAGGTCGGCGCGCACGGTTGGCAGGTGCAGCTGACGGTCCCCGCCGGTCGCGCTGCCGACGAGCCCGCCGTCATTCTTCAGCCCTACGATCTGCTCGAGCTCTTCCCGCGCCTCGCCGCGCTCAAGGAGCGATGCGACCGCGGTCGCATCAAGATGATGGCAGGCAACAACGTCGGCTATTACGGCCCCTACGAGCATCTGCTTCGTAGCTATTGTCACGATCGGCACGGCGATTCGTGCAGCGCGGGGCGTTCGGGGCTCGGCATCGAGGCCAACGGCGACATCAAGGGTTGTCCATCGCTGCCGACCGCGAAATGGGTCGGCGGCAACGTTCGCGCGAATACGCTGGAACGAATCTGGGAACGCAGTCAGCCGCTGCGTCACATGCGTGATCGCACGCGCGACGAGCTCTGGGGATACTGCGCCGAGTGCTACTACGGCGACGACTGCAAGGGTGGTTGCACCTGGATGGCGACCTCACTCTTCGACCGGCCCGGCAACAACCCGTACTGTCACCATCGCGCGCTGGAGATGCAGGCGCGCGGCAAGCGCGAGCGCGTCGTGCGTGTGGAGGAAGCTCCTGGACTGTCCTTCGACTGCGCCAGATGGGACCTGGTGGTCGAAGATCTGCCCGCGAAGGCCGAAAAATGAGCGCTCCGGCGATTTGTGGGGCCGACTGCAACGGCCTACTATCGAGCTCGGTCTTCGGCTGGGAGGTCTCGACATGAGCTCGCTCGTTCTCTGCTCGACATGCCGCCGCCATGTGCGTCTCGGGGCCACGACGTGTCCGTTCTGTTCCGCGAGCATCACGTCCGGCGAGCCGGGAGGCGGAGACCGCTCACTCGCGACGCGTGGCCTCTCGCGGGCTCGCATGTACGCGCGCTATGCAGCCATCGCCACGGGCGTCGCCGCGTGCGGCGGTTCATCGTCCGAGACCTCTTCCACGGACGCAGCCGGTGATGCCGCCACGGACACTGCCGCCAGCGACACCGGTGCGGCGACCGACTCACGCGGCGATGCGAGCGGCGATGGCAGCGTCGCCGACGCCGGTGCAGACACGCCGGACACCGTCTCCGACGCGCCGCCCGACACGCCGTGCTGTCCACCTTACGGATGCGTGTTCCCTGATACGGCTTGCGGCGGAGACCTCGTCTGATGTCGGCGTTCACGCTCTGCGAAGCCTGTCGTCGTCATGTCCGCACGGGCGATGCGAGCTGTCCCTTCTGCGGTGCCAACGTGGCGACCGTGGCGAACGAGGCGACCGTGGCGACCGAAGCGACGCAATCGCCGATGCACGCAGCCAAGGGCTCGTCGCGCGCGCTCCTCTACGCCATCGCAACGAGCGTGGCGGCGCTGTCCTGCGAGTCACCGCGCGGACCATCCGTGCCCTCTGGTGGCAACGCCGCCGACGCGGGCACTGCGACCACCACGACAGCCACCGCGACGACTACGACCACTGCAACCGGCACGGTCGATCCCAACTGTCCCAAAGGTCCGCCGCAGTGCTTCGATCGGCCGCCGAACATGCCCTACGGCTGCGTATTTCCCGATGAAGCGTGCACGGGGGAGATCGTCTGATGTCCCGCTACGTCACCTGCTCGGCGTGCCGGAGACACGTGCGTCTCGGCGAAGCGCGTTGCCCGTTCTGCGACTGTGAACGATTGCTCGAAGAATCGAGCTTCATCGCGCCTCCTGGTCTCTCGCGCGCGGCGCTCTTCGCGCTCTCTACCGGCGTGGCCGCACTCGGATGCGAGACTCCTCCAGGGAGTGGCGCGCCGGCGACGTCGACGAGCAGTGCGCCGACGACGACCACGATGGCCACTACCAGCGCTGCCCCGAGCGCGACCGCTTCGACCTCGGTGACTGCCAGCGCTGCCCCGTCTGCATCCTCCTCGGCGAGCGCCGCCCCGGGTGCTTCTGCGAGTGCGATCATCGCCGATGCAGGCGTCGATTCGGGCGCCCTTGCTGGCAAGCCGAAGGCGTCTGCTTCGGTGACGGCGCTGCCGACCGCCACCGTGAAGAAATGGGATCGGCCGCCCAACATGCCTTACGGCTGCGTTTTCCCCGATCCCGCGTGCGAAGGCACGTCGGTCTGATTGGCTGCGATCCAGGCCGCCACCACCGACGCGAGATGCCCGTCAGTGACGCCGGCCTGTGGTGTCTTGAAGCTGGTGATCAAGCTCTCGTGCGCCCGCAGGTCGTGACCGACGCGCGGGAGCTCCGCGAACGAAGCGCGGCCGCCTCCATCTTCTACCGCCGCGACGATGACGCGCCCCTCTTCGGCCGAGCAAATCCAGTCGTATTCGCCATGGAGAACGAGCACCGGCACGCCGACCGAGCGCCAGAGGGCGGCGAGGTCGACGCGGTCGAGCTGCTGAAGAAAGGACACGTGACGACCGAACATGGAGTCGCCCCGGTTCTGCGCCGATTCGAGACGTCGAAGCTCGGGGGCGCGCGCGAAAGCTTCCGCGGGCGTGAGACCTTCTCCGTAGATGGCGTCGCCGAACGTCGACCACGCGCGCATCTGCTCGTCGAGCGCGTCGCCGTCGAGCCCACCGAGTCGTCGCTGTCGTCGAGTCGTCGCGAGGACGCAGTCACGCCATCGGAAGCCGCTGGTCCCGAAGGCGATGACGCCGGCGACTCCGTCGTCCGGCCCGGCAAGGAGCGGAGCTACCATGCCGCCGAGGCTGTGGCCGTAGAGATGGATGCGACGTGGATCGACGTCCGTTCGTGCGCGAAGGGCAGCGAGGGCAGCTCGCGCTTGGGCAACCTCGGCGAAGAAATCGAGCGACGCCGCTGGAGGCCCTTCGCTGTCGCCGACGCCGCTCCGTTCGTAGCGCTGGACGACGAAGCCGCAGCGCGCGAGCTCGGCCGTGAGCAAGCTCGGGCCATGGCGAGGGTCGAGCGGTGACTCGCACGACTCACACCCGATGCCTTGCAGATAGAGAATCGCTGGAGCGAGCGCGCGCGATTCACCCTGGATTTTCGTGACGATGGTGCGAAGTCGATGCGTAGTCCCGTCGGCTGAAGACCATGGGCACTCGCCATGGTCCACGTCGATACCGGCGTGGCTCTCGCGCGGAAGGGGCTCGAGCTGGACCTCGAGCGCGAGCGTTTCGTCGGCGCGACGCACCGAGAGGAGGAGCGGCCGATCGCAGCCGCAGGCACGCACGGCGGCGCCGAGGAGGTGCGGCTCGGTGAGGGAGACTGCGTCGGCGGCAAGAATCAGATCGCCCGCGCGGAGGCCTGCCCGCCCTGCCGGCCCATCGTCGGTCACCTGTGCGACCGAAGCGAAGGCGCGTCCACGAACGAACGGACCGAGACGCAGGCCGAGGTGAGCGCGCCGAGGCAAGGGCGCCAGCTGATACATTGTCGGACCATGATACGCCGCGCGGGCCGTTGCGAGACGATCCACGTCTGTCTGCCCGACGACGTCGACGCGGTGGCGATGGCCTCGGTGCTGGAGGCGACAGGACGAGCCGTGATCGTCCTCGCGCAGGAGGAGCTCGGCCTTCGTCTCGGCGAGATCGACGTGCTCTTCTGCGGTGCCGTCCCGGCGATCGACTGGTCGAGCGCAGGCTCGCTCCGGCTCGTGCAGATGCTCGGCTCCGGCGTCGATTCGCTCTGGCCGGCCGATGGTCTCCCGCGCGAGGTGCAGGTCGCGAACGCACGCGGACTCCACGTCGCCGAGATTCGCGACCACGCGCTCGCGCTGATGCTCTCTTTCGAACGCGAGCTGCCGCGACTCGCGGCGCAGCAGATGAAGCGACAATTCGAGCCGTTTCCCACGGGTTCGGTGACGGGAAAGACGCTCTCCATCCTCGGCGTCGGCGAGATTGGGCGCGGGCTCGCCAAGGCCGCGCGTGCGCTCGGCATGCGCGTCGTAGGAACGAGGATGCATCCGGAGCCGTGTGCCGACATCGACGAGACGCTCGGTCCGGACGACGCGGCGCGCGCCCTCGAGGTCGCAGACTATGCGGTGGTGCTCCTCCCGTTGACGTCACGAACGCGCGGATCGATCGATCGAGCGATGCTCGCGCGGCTGCGGGCGCACGCGGTGCTCTTGGTGCTCTCTCGTGGCGGCATCGTCGACGAGATGGCGCTCGAGGAGGCCCTTCGCAGCGGCCGATTGCGAGGTGGCGCGCTCGACGTCTTCGCGGTCGAACCGCTCCCGAGCTCGAGCACGCTTTGGACCACGCCGAACCTGGTGATCACTCCACATCAAGCGGGATGGATGCCCGACCTCGTGCCACGCATCCTCGCGCTCGCGATCGAGAACATCGAGCGCGTCGAACGCGGAGAGCCGCCGCGAACGGCGATCGACCGCCAGCATCGGTACTGAGCCACTGACCGACTTGGCGACTCGGTGACTCGGCGAAGGCATCACCGAGACGTCGGCACTCGAACGATGGTCGCTCCCGCGCGCTCGGCGAGCTCGACGACGTGACGATGGCAGGTGAAGACGAGGACCTGGGTTTTTTCCGCGTATTCGGTGAGCGCGGCGAGCGTCGCCAACGTGCGCGGCTCGTCGAAATTGACCAAGACGTCGTCGAGCACGACCGGGAGCGCCTCGGCTGTCCGCTGGTACTGACGAACGTAGGCGAGCCTCAACGCGAGAAAGAGCTGTTCGCGGGTGCCGGTGCTCAGTTGCTCGGGGTGCACGACCCTCCGCTCGTCCTCCGTCGCCACCGTGAGGACGGCGTCGAGCCCGTAGCGCACGTGCGCCCAACGACCGAGCGTCATCGTCCGGAGCAAGGCGCCAGCCTCGGCCAGCATGAGAGGCTGATTTTCCCGCTCGAAACGCTTGATCGCAGCATCGAGGAGCGACTCGGCGACGACGATCGCGGCGTAGCGTTCGACGTCGGCGCGGAGCTGAGCTCTTTCTGCTTCTGCCGCGGCGCGCGCGTCGGCTGCGTCGGCCCCATCATCGACGCGGGCGAGCGCGGTCACTGCGCTGCCCACCTCCTCGTCCCGACGGCGACGCTCGACCTCCACCATCGAGAGCTCTCGCTCGGCGGCCGCGAGGGCCTCGCGCAAGGACGACTCGTCGCAACCTTCGAGCTCGAGGACGAGCGCGTCGAGGTCGGTGCCTGCGACGAGGCGGAGCTCGCGCGAACGCTCTTCGACGATGCGCTGCAGCGCGTGCGCACGTGTGGAGAGCTCGGCAAGACGACGGAACTCGTCATCGCTCGCCGCCGAGACCTCGTTGCGGAGCCCGGCGCGCGTCGCCTCGAGCTCGGCGAGCGAGGTCGAGACCCGTTCGCGACGGCTGCGCGCCGAGGTGAGCGACCGCGCCAACTCGTCGATTCGCCGTTTGAGTTCGCGTGCCGCCCGGACCTCGCCGGCGCGTCGCTCGAGCTGCGTGACGACGGCATCGTCGGTCGTCGCCAGAGGCAGGACCCGGAGCACCTCCTCACGAAATCGGCTCAGTTCATGGTCGATCGTCGCGGCTTGCGCGGTCAGCCGTTGCTCTTCCGGCAAGAAGCGTTGTCGCAGCTCGACCAAACCGAGGACGACTGCTCGGAGCGCCGCTGGCGAACCCTTGGTCGTCGGTGCCAGCTCGTCGGCGAGGGCGTCGAGGCGGGCGGTGAGCTCGACGCTCTCGATTCGTGTTCGTTCGAGGGCCGCGCGCGTGGCCGAGCTCTGGACCTCGTCGCGCTCGCGGGCGGCGGCGATGGCGCTCACGTCACTCGCGCGCGCGTGCTCGGCCTCGACGCGACGTTGCGCGAGCTCGCGCAGCGCGGTGATCGACCCAGTTGCGATTTGGAGCAGCGTTCGCCCTCGGGCGATGAATGATTCTTGCCGGGCGAAGTGCTCGTCCCGCGTCGCTCGCGACTCGTCGAGGCGCGCGCGTGCATCGAGAAATGCGTCGCGATCGCGCAGCCAAGCCTCCATCACCGAGGGGGCGAGCGGCCGGATGCCACAGCTGGACCAACTGCCGATCCATCGCTCGTCGAGTCGGGCTCGTTCGTCGAGGAGTTGGCCTCGCTCGCGTGCGAGGGTCGCGAGGTTCGCCTCGAGCTCGGCCGCGCGCCCCTCGATCGCGATGCGCCGTTCGACCGCGTTGGCGCGGCGGCGCATGTCGTCGACGACCGCATCGGCCACGTTCACTGCGTCGACGACGGCTCGACCGAAAGGCGCTCCCCGATCGAAGGCGGTCATCGCTGCTGCATCGGACTCGCCCGCCGCTTGGGCCGCGAGCAGTCGAATGCCCTCGTCGCGTCGTGCCCGCGCAGTACGCAGCTCTGGCTCGGTGGGTGCGACACCCTCTGCGGCGAGGGTCGCCCGATCGGCTGCCAGTCGGTCGCGATCGGCCTCGCGCGCAGTGACGCTCGCGGCGAGGACCTCTGCACGTCGATCGAGGATCGCGTAGGCCGAAGCGATCGCCTGCACCTCCTCGCGCGGAGGCGGACGAATCGCCGCTGGATCGGCCGATCCCAGCGTCGCCTCGAGGCGACGAAGGTGTGCGTTCACTTGCCGCGTCGCCTCCGAGATCGCGACCTCGAAGGAAGCGATGCGCTTCTCGTCGGCGAGCGCGAGCGAACACCCCGCGAGCCACTCGTCGAGACCGCCGAGCTCGGCCGCGGTGAGCGGCGCCGGGAGTGATCTCATGCGAGCTTCGAGGCTCGAGAGATGCGCGTCGACGTCGCGCAACGATCCGAGGAGACGATGACGTTCGCCGGCGAGGTCCTCGCTCCGACGCGAGGCTTCTTCGACGGTGAATCGCTTCGTCGAATCGAGCGCAGCGTGACGCAATCGCTCCGCACTCCAGGCTGGCGCGAGGACGTCGAGCCGCACCTCGGCGTCGCGCACCACGGTCTCGAGCTCGCCACGCACCCGATGACGCGCGCTCGTGGCGTCGCGGAAGCTGGGGAGGCGACGATGCAAATCTTCGATGATTTCCGCGTCTTCTCCGATCGTCGAGGTACCGAGGGCCACCGCCTCGGCCTCGAGGTCGCCGACATCCTTCTCTTGCACGCCGAGCTCATGCGTCGCGCGCTCGGCCGCGATCGTCATCGCCGCGAAGCTGGTGACGGTCTCGGCCGACAGCTGCTTCGCGGCGACGGGGAGCAACTCGAGCTCACGCTCGGCCGCGCGCATCGCGAGGAGGGGACCAAGACCGTCGACGCGCGCCCGGGCTCGCGATGCCGCGGTGCGAAGTTGCGCTACGCGCTCGCCCGTCGCATCCGCAACAGCCTTCTTCGCCGCCTGGTCCTCGCGCAGCCGACGCAGCTCGTCGGCGGTGATCGTCGCGCTCCTCCCGGCCTTCTCGAGCTCCTCGATGCGCCGGAGGGTCGCGTTGATCCTCGGCTTCTGCGCGCGCTCGGTGAAGAGAGCATCTCGCTCGCGAGCGAGGTCGGCGAGCAGCCGTTGCGGCCGCACCGACGCCGAAAGCCCAGCGCCGTAGATGGCGCCTCGCACCTCGTCCCGCGACAGCTCGGCGCTACCCCGCGCGAGAGCATCGAGCGAAAAGGCGAACACGCTCTCGAAGAGTTGCCGATGGGGATGGGAGAGACGCTGCTGGAGCCAGTCTTCGCCGACGTCGTCGCCACTCTCCAACATCCGCGCCGTGAGCGACGCTTTCTGCGTTTTCTTGCGCAAGAGGCCGACGCGCACCGGTTGTTCGATCTTGAGCAGCTCGATTTCACCGCCGACGGCGAGCTCGCTCATCTCGAATGAACGATCGATCGGCAAGAGCTCCTTCGCTTGATGAGGAAAGCCGAAGAGGAGGCATCGGATGGCCTCGAGGATCGAGCTCTTGCCGGCCTCGTTGTCGCCATGGACGACCACGAGTCGCGACTTCGCGCCAGGGGCCGGAGCGAGCGAGAGGCTCGCGTCGACGAAGTGCCGAAAACGAACCAGCGTGAGGCGGAGCAGGCGCACGAGACCTCAGCCCTCCGAAGGCTCTCCGGCCGTGAGCCGATGGGCGAGGATGGCTTCCGCATCGGCGAGCGCGCGAAGCAGCACGTCACGGTCACCGAGATCGATGCGCAGCTCTTCGAGCTCTCTTTTCGCCTTTTTCGCCAGCGGATCCAACGCTCTCCCGAGCGTCAGAAGATCGCTCTCGGCTTCTTCGGTTCGGAGCACCTCGACGTGACGCAAGAGATCGCCGATGAGACCTGGCGCTCGCCGAAGGGTCTCGAGCGGCACGACGGGTGAAGTCGCGAGCTCGACCTTCTCGAGCCAGACGCGCTCGGACACTTGCCGCGCCTCGGCGCGCAGTTGGTCGACGATGCGCTCGGGCGCCTCGATCACCGCCTCGTGCGCCGAGCAGGCCCCTTCGAGGGTCAAGCGCACGGCGCAGAGCCGATCGCCCGACGAGGCGTCGATCGATTCGAGCCGCTCACGCACGCGGGCGAAGAGATCGTCCAGGCCGTCGTCGGCCGTGAGCACGAGCCGCTCGTCGTACCAACGCATGACGTCGGTCTCGACGTGCTCGACGCGCGCGATCGACGTGCCTTCGACGTCGATGACGACGCACCCCTTCGGCCCCGTCTCGCGAACGCTGCGACCTTGCGTGTTGCCGGGGTAGACGACCCAGGGCTCGCGGCTCAGCACTTGGTGCGTGTGCACGTGACCGAGCGCCCAATACTCGTAGCCGTGGCCGACGAGGTCGGCGGGACTGCAGGGCGCGTAGGTGAGGTGCTCGGAGGCGCCACGCGCCCCCGTCGCGCTCGTGTGCAAGACGCCGACGTTGAGCATCCCCGCGACCTTCGGCGGGTAGTGCGGCAAGAGGCTCTCCTTCACCTCGCGGGTCGGGTAGCTGACGCCGTGAAAGACCACGTTCTCGTCGGGGAAGACGAAGCTCCGATGCATGCCACGACCCTTGCCGTCGGGAGCGGAGAACTCGTGGACGTGGCTCGGCCAAGCGAGCGCGCGCGTGAGCTCGAAGTCGTGGTTGCCGCGCAGGAGGAGCACGCGACATCCGATGGGCGTCAGCCTCGCCAGTTGCGCGAGGAAGAAGAGGCCGGTGTGCGCGTCCTTCCAATCACCGTCGAAGACGTCGCCCGCGAGCACGAGAAAACGCGCGTCGTGCTCGAGACAAGTGTCGATCACGCGCGTGAACGCCTCTCGGGTCGCCGATCGAGCCCGAGCGACCGGGGCGCCCTCGTATCGCGAGAGCCCCCGCAACGGCGAGTCGATGTGGAGATCGGCGGCGTGGACGATGCGCAAGGCCGGCCGAGCATAGGCCGACCGGACGGAAGCGGCGACGGCGAGTTCGGCAAGCAACCGGACGAGCCCTCGTGCCGACAGGAGGACGACGTTCATGTACCCCCTCCCTCACCAGCTCCCCGGCACTCAATGGCGCCTCGTCTCCCTCCTCGGGACTGGCGGTCACGCAGAGGTCTATCTCGCCGAGCACGTCGAGCTCGAGCACCGCGTCGCCGTCAAGCTGATCCAGGCCAAGCACAGCGCTCGCTCCGAGCTCATCGTGCGGCTCCGGCAGGAAGCACGCATCCTCGCCAAGCTCCGTGATTGTCCGACGATCGTCGCGGTGCACGACTTCGGCAAGAGCGACGACGGGCGCGCCTATTTCGTCATGGATCACGTCGCCGGTCGCAGCCTCCGACAAACGATGAACCACCGGCGCCGCGCCTTCGGCATCGACGAAGCGTGCACGATCGCCGCCGAGGCCGCCGACGGGCTGCACGTTGCGCACGAGGGCGGCATCGTCCATCGCGACATCAAGCCCGAAAACGTGATGCTCTCGGGCGAGGGCCGCGTGAAGCTGGTCGATTTCGGCGTCGCCAAGGCGATGCAAGAGAGCGGGCTCACCGGCACGCACACTGCCGGCGGCTTCGTCGTCGGTACGCCGCACTACATGGCACGCGAGCAGGCGATGGCGCGTCCCGTCTCCGCGCAGACCGATCTCTATGCGCTCGGGTGCGTGCTCTTCGAGCTCATCACCGCGAGCAAGGTGTTCGAGGGTGAGCCGATCGACGTCATCCGCGCCCACGCGCGCGAGACTCCGCCGACACTCGCCGAGCGATTGGGCCGCGCAGTCCCGCACGAGCTGGAGACGATCGTACGAGGTCTCCTCGCGAAGGACCTCGATCGCCGATTTCGCAAGGGCGTCGACGTCGCCGAGCAGCTCCGTCGCTTTCTTCGGCTTCGCCCTCCCGGCTCCACGCCACGCCTCGTCTCACGCGCGCCCGTCAGCACGAACGAACGCACCGAGATCGACACGGCCTTCTCGCGGCCGACCGTGCGCACGCCGAATCGAGCGGCGAATCCGACGCCGCGCGAAGCAGAGCCGACGACGCGCTCGGTGCCGGCTGCTTCGTTGGTCGTCGGCGTGGCGACGACGGAGCGTTGCGCGCGCGTCGAGGCCACCACTCCCGTGGCCCCGCTTCCCACCGAGATGGTGCGGGCGCTGCACGACGTCGACGATTGGTGCAACTCGGATACGCCCGTCTCCCCCGCCACGAGCCTCATGGCCGAGGGCATCACCAGGGTCTCCGGCGAAGGCGATGCGGCGAAGGCGAGTCACACGCCCCCGAGAACCCAAGCAAAGGACGTGACCGAACGAGTGGTCGACGCCCATCGGGCAGCCCTTCCACCAGACGACGCGACCATCGTCTACCGTCCGCCGCAGCGTCGCGGGGCGGTGCTCTTCCTCGGTGGCGCGCTCGCCGTCGGCCTCTGTGTCGCTGCGACGGTGCTGGTCAGCGTCCTCACCACGGGAATGGCTCACGACACGGTCGCCGGTGCCAATGCCCATCGTTCGCCCTCGATCGTCGTCCCACCCACTGCACCGAGCACGTCGAGCGACAGCGCACCAATCGCTGCAGTGATGTCGTCGACCGTCACCGCAACGCCGCCGACCATGCCGACGAAGCCGCTCACGTCACCCAAACCGACGGCCGTGGTGACTGCTGCAGCCCCCGCCAGCGAAGCATCGGGTACTTATGCAAATGCGCTGCAGGCGTACCAGAGCGGTGATTACCAGACTGCAGAGAGCGACGCGCGCAAGGCCGGCGGCGGAAAGGCGGCACGCCTCCTCCTCGCCCAGATCCTCGAGCGGGAGGGAAAGACGACCACCGCGCACGGGATTTACGAAGAAATTCTCCTCAGCGATCCCTCGATGACCGCTGCTCTCGAGGGGCTCAAGCGAACAGGCGGTTGAGGCGATCGACCCGAGTGCCGCTCATTTGCTGCAGATCTTGAACTGCACACTGCGAGCGTCGAAGGTGAGCGGTGCGTGCACGCTGCCATCGTCGTCGTGGAGCTCGACGCGCACCGTCTTGGTGCCGACGACGCCCGATTTGCAGCGTACGAGCAGCATGAGCGCGTGGTTGGGAGGGCCGCTGGTGATGACGGTGTCGTAAGGGAGTCCGGCCTGGTTGCAATCGTCGCCGCCGACGGTGACGTAGACCGGTCCGCAATGGGTGACGCCAGCGCACGTACCTTCGGCCGCAGCGCGCCAGTTGGTCAAATTGACTTCGATTTCGGCGGGGCGCGTCGCGTCGTCGCCGACACAGGCTTCGACGTCGTGAGGCTCACGGATGGTGATCGAGGGAATGGGAAGGCCCCCGACGTCGGCATCGGCGAGCACCGTGTCGGCGGAGGAGGAATCGCTGGCACCGACATCGCTCGATTCGTCGACGATGACGTCGGCGCGGTGCGTGCCGCAGCCGAGTTGCGAGAACGTCACGAGCAGCACGAGCGCCAACAGCGCCAACGTGCGGCGGCTGGCGATCGAGGTGAAGCGGCAGATCACGGCCACTCCAGCGTGAGCACGATTTCGGAGACGAGCAATGGCCGACCGAACGTCACCACCTCGCGCTCGACGACCTCGGCGGCCGCACGCGGTGCGACGATTCCCGCGGTGAATGCGGGCTCGAGCGCGAGCGCACGCTGCAGACGCAACGGAAGCGCGAATCGCAAATAAGGCACGACGCCGAAGACGTCGAGGCTGCGACCGGTGAGCGGCGCGCGCGACGCTCCCGCCATGTGCGTGATCGAAAGCCCGACTCCCCCGCCGATCGTGGCGGCGATGTGGCTGCGCTCGAAGAGCGTGGTCGCGATGCCGATGCCGATGAGCATGAACGAAATGTCGATGCTTCCGCCCTCCGTCTCGACTCGTGAACGCGTGAGGGGCAAGAGCGCGAAGAGGCGCAGCGCATAGTCTCGCGTCGGCGCCCAACGCACACCCGCGGTGACGTCGAAGACGGCGCCCACACCGCCTGGCGAGTAGACCATCGCAGGACCGACCTCGAGACCGACGGAGCTCGGCTTCGCTTCGGTCGCGCGCGTCCTCGACGCATGGGTCGAGGGTGAAGGACTCGTCGCGCTCGCGTTCGGAGTCGGCGCACTGCTCGGGGAAGCGCTCGATATGCTCGCAGCGACACTGGAGACTGGTGCCAAGTCGTTGCCGGTCGATGAGGCCGACGAGGAGGGCGCCGGCATGAGGCGCGCACGAAGCACCTCGGCAGCACGCACGGCCAGCTCGTCGCCTTTGCCTTCGACGACTTCTGCGAGTTGGAGCACCCCGCTCGGATCCGTCGTCCAGATCTCGACGCTCGCGTCGTCGTGCGCGACGCGGAGACAGCCACGCAACTCGGTCACGGCAGCGACGCTGGCGATACCGCCGAGAGGCGCACGTGGTGCGACGCCGAACGCAATTTTTGCCATGTGCACGTCGAACGTCGCGCCGCCGAGCTCGGCACGAAGTCGGCGAGCGACGGGATTCGTCTCGTCCTCGAAGACGACGACGACGACGGGAATTCCCGCGCCGGCCGCGCGCGCGTGGGGAATCGAAAGGTGAGCGACGTCGGCGAGGACGAAGACACCGAGCGGAGTACCGAGCATCGCGCCGACCAACGAGACGGCGACGAACGTTCGTTTCGCGCGCGAGACGCTCATCCCACGCTCAACTCGTGAGGCTGCGTGCGAGCGCGGCGTGCGGGCCTTCGGGGTAGAGCCCGAGGTATCGCTGGGCAGCAGCCTTCGCGCCCTCGGCGTCGCCGGATCGCTGACGTGCCTCCATCAGTCGCCCGAGCGCCTCGCGTGCATAGCTGCCCGCCGGCGCCTCGCGCAGACAGGTGTCGAACCAGGTCGCTGCCTCCGCGTAGGCCTTGCTCTGATCGAACGAGAGCCGACCGAGCGCGAAGGCTGCCGACGACGCCGCGGAAACGCCTGGAAAGCGCCGTCGAACGGCGAGGTATGCTTCCCGCGCACGAACCCCCGATCCCGCGAAACGGGCGATGTCGCCGAGCATGAGCACGTCGCTCGCGCTGCCGAGATCGCAGAGCCCACTGAAGCCTTCTTTCTCGGCGGCAGCGAGGGCGGCGGGATACTTGGCGCTCGCAGCGAGGAGTCGCCAGTCTTCCTCCGAGGCGGTCGGTTTCGCGGTATTCGCGGTATCGAGCGGCGCGACGAGCTTCGGCTTCGCGACCGTGTCGTCGACGGAACCGACGGCGACGGCGAGAACAGGTGGCAGCACCGGCGATGGAGCGGGCGGTCCTGCGATGGTCGGCGCAGGTGGCGGAGCGCTCGTGCTCGTCGACAGATCGCTCGTGCGCGCGAGCTCGAGACGACCCGACTTGCTCCACACACGGAGCGTCTCTCCGGCGACGACGGCGCGTCCCGTCTGCGCGAGACCGCCGGAGACCAGCACCGAGCCCTCCTGCATGGTCACCACGAGCTCTTCGTCGGTCGGGCTCCACGACAATGCGAACTGTGTCCCGGTGACGTGGACATCGAAAGGACCGGCGATGACGTCCCAGCGCGCGTAATCGCGGTGCACGACGGACACGTCGGCTTTGCCTCGCTCGAGGACGACCTTCGCGCCGTGGGCGTCGACCTCGAGGACGCGCCCTTGGCTCGAGGGCGTGAGGACCATCGACGAGCCGTCGGAGAAGCGAATTGCCAAGGGCGCATCGACCGACGCGGCGACGAACGCGCCGACGTTGCCGGGAGCGCCGCCGACGGCGAACGTCAACGCAGGCGCCTTGCGCAGTACGACGAAGCCAATGACGGCAGCCACCAACGTCGCAACGAGCGCGAGCGCCAACGGCACCCGGCGGCGACGCACCGGCAACTCATGCGCGAGGAGACGGGCACGAGCGCGCGCGAGATCGGCGCCTTCCGCGAGGCTCAGCGATCGATCTTGCGCCTCCGCGACACGCGCGCCGAGGCGATCGAGCGGCGTCGCCGGGAGTCGCGTCGGAGGCGTCATTTTCCGCTCCATCGCCCCTCCGCGAGCCAATCCGCGAGGGAAGGCTCCTTCTTGGCGCGGACGAGGAAGAGAGCCTCGGCGCGGGAGATGCGACGTTTGACGGTGGCGAGTGAGATGCGACAGGCAGCAGCCACCTGCGTCAGCTCCATGCCGTCGACGTAACGAAGCGCGAAGGCGATGCGCTCGTCGACCGGGAGCTTCTCGAGGATGGCGTACGTCTTCAGCAGCGCCTCGCTCGCCTCGTGGCTCGCTGGCACCGCCTCGACCTCGGGCACCTCGGCGAAGAACCAGAGCCAACGCCGTCGCGCACGTCGACGGATGCATCCGCGCGCCGTGAACACCGCGATCGACGTCAGCCACGCTTTGAGCGTCGACGGATCGTCGAGTTGGGCGATGCCGTCGAGCGCGCGGACGAAGACGTCGTGGAGCAAATCGGAGAGCTCGTCGTCGGCACCGAGGACACGGGCGAGGACACGACGAACGTGGACCGCGTGGCGCTCGAAGAGGACGTTGGGCGCTTCTGGATCGCCACGAACGAGCGCTTCGACGAGCGAGGCATCGTCGGCGAAACCACCCGGCCGCACCGAAGTGCCGGACGAGGGAGGCTCGCTCGGCGAAGGGGTGGGAACCACGGCTAGACGCACCACGATGGATGCATGAGTGTCGCACGGCGATCACGGCGGCTCAGCCCGGAAAACCGAGGCTGAGAATGGGCGCATCTGAACACTTGCACAGTATGGCGTCTTCCGCTATCGCTCGGGACATGCCCAAGCAGGAAGTCCCCGCGTTCGTTCGTGAAGCCATCCGTGAAAAAGCGACGCGCGAGCTCGCTGCGCTCGACCAGCGTCAGGCCGCGTTCGATGCCGTCGCACACATGCGCGAGGTCCTCACCGCGCTCGTGGCGCACTCGGCCACGGCCACCCCAGGCATCGTCGGTTGCGCCGACAGCGCGACCATCGGCCGACTGAAGAAGCTTCGCAAATCGATCGACGACGCCAAGCTCCTCGCCGACGACATCGCCGACGGGCTCGGCATCGACGAAAAGCGCGAAGGGCTGGTGACGGCGCGTGCGGAGATCGAACGCGCCCTCGTCTCGGTCGGTCTCGGCGAAACGGTCCCCGCCGTCGTCGACGCTGCAGCCGAGTAGATCGTCTCAGGCGAGACGCGCGCGTGCAAAGGCTGCGAGGTGCTCGAGCGTCACCGAAGGAATCTCGTGCTGGCCGCGAAACTTGACGAAGTCGACGTCTGCGCCGGCGGCGACGAGCAGATTGCGCAGCGCCATCGCCCCTTCGAAGGCGAGTATCGGATCGGCCTCGCCGTGCGACTGCATCACGTGCAGCGACGCACCACGCTCGGCGATCGCCGGGCTCCAACGCGACGACGAGAGAAGCGAGCCCGAGAGCACCGCGAGCCCGGCGAAAGAGGTCTTTTCGCGAAAGAGGACGAGCTCGGTCGAGAGCATCGCGCCTTGTGAGAAGCCGCCGAGGATGGTGCGCGCCGGATCGAGACGATGCTCTGCCACCAGCGCGTCGATGCATCCATCGAGTGCCGCGCGCGCCTCGACGAGCCCATCGGGCGTCTCGTCGACGATGTTGGCGCGACGTCCGGCCATCATCTCGCGCTGGAAACGCATCATGTCGATATGCCACCACGCCCGACCTTGCTGTCCCATGCCGACGTCCAACGCATGCGGCGCCTCCGGAAAGAACCAACGCACGCCACGGCCCGCATCGACGACGCGAGCGAGCGAGACCAGATCGTCACCGGGCGCGCCGAAGCCGTGCGAGAGGATGATCGCCGGCCCATCGCCGCCTGCGTTGCCGTCGGTGCCACCCACGGCGCGAACCCGGAGAGAGCCTGCCGTCAGAACTTGCATCGCCCCCGTGTAGCACGAGGGCGACGAGGACGCGGAAGGCTGATAAAAGAGGAGGATGCGCACGCATCTTCGCTCCTCCATCGCTTTTGTCGCCGTGGTCTCCCTCGCCGGATTTTCGGCGTGCTCGTCGAACAAGGAGCCGAGCGAGGAGCTGGGGAAACAGCAGCAAGCGCTGCCTTCGACGGGGCTGGTGATTAGCCAGGTGTATGGCGGTGGAGGTTCTGGCACGGCCACGTTGGCCAACGACTACGTCGAGCTGTTCAATCGCGGAGGCAGCGACGTCAGCCTCAACGGGCTCTCCTTGCAGTACGGCAGCGCGACGGGCAATTTCGGCGCGGTCGCAACCAACGTCTTCCTCCTCCCAAACGTCGTCGTGCCGGCAGGGCGCTACTACCTCATCCGGATGTCGACGACCGACGCTGGAGGCGGCGGAGCTCCGACGGAAGACACCGTCGGAAGCTTGAACCTCTCGGCAACGGCTGGGAAGGTCGCGCTCGTCAATGGAGGAACGGCGCTCGGCTGCGGCGGCACCGGAGCTCGATGCAATGCTTTCGCTGACGCTGCGGCCGCCGCGAGCATCATCGACATGGTCGGCTATGGAAGCACCGCAACCGATTTCGAGGGGTCGGGCGTAGCGATCGCCCCGAGCGCTTTGACGTCGATCTTGCGAAAAACGGCTGGCTGTATGGACACCGACGACAACACAGCCGACTTCGAGGTCGGCCTCACGGGCATCATTCCGCTTCGCAACAGCGCGACGCCGGCCAACCTTTGTACGACTGCTGATGCTGGCGCGGACACCGCCGACGCGCTCGTACTCGATACCGCTGACGTGCTCGGAGCGGACACCGGCGACGCGGGCACGAGTGACACGGGCGACGGCGGCGCCACCGCCGACACGGGCGATTCCACTGCAGATGTCGTCGCCGACACGGGTACGGACGCGGGCAGCGACGCGAGCGGCTCGGACGCGGATGCCGCGAAGAGCGACACCGGAACGGACACGGGAACTGCTACGGACACCGGGACGGCAGCCGACACCGGGGCTGCGGCCGACACGGGGACCAGCGGCGGCGACACGGCCACGGGTGCCGACACCGGCACGAAGACCGACTCCGGCAGCACGGCCGACACCGGCTCGACTGGCGCGGACACCGGAACGAGCGGCGCCGACAGCACGCCGGCCGAGGACGGTGGAAGCAACGGACCGACCGCGGAAGGAAGCGGGTGCGCGTCGTGCACCGTGCCGCAGTCGTCGACGCGGAGCGCGA
>JANYDK010000023.1 GCA_025363655.1 Deltaproteobacteria bacterium
CACCCAGAAGGGTCGGGAGGACTCGATCGCCGTGATCGCGGTCTCGCACTCGATCGTCAGCCCCCGTGACCCCCAGAGCGGCCTGCCCACCGGGCCGCGCATGCACAAGCCCTGGGTCTTCACCAAGGAGCTCGATAAGGCCACCCCGATCCTCTACAACATCCTCTGCACGAACGAGAACATCACCACGGCGACGTTCAAGTTCTGGACGCCGCAGCTCAAGGCCGCCTCGGGCGTCGGCTCCGAGGTGCAGCACTACACGGTCAAGCTGACCAACGCGAACATCGCCTCGTACGACTTCCGTCAGGCGAACATCCGTCACCCCGACCTCGTCAAGTTCACCGAGTACGAGGAGATCGCCCTCACGTACCAGAAGATCGAGTGGACCTGGAACGACGGCGGCATCACTTCCGGCGACGACTGGGAAGCCCGCAACTAAGACCTTCGGGTCGTTCAGTCTTCGATTGCGCGTGTGCGCCGAGCGGCTTCATCGCCACTCGGCGCATCGCCTTTTTGTCCTTCACTCCACCGGCCGACGAGCTCGGCGGCGACGATCAGCGACCGAGCGTCGATCGCATCGATGAACGATCGGAGCTCCGCAGGCATGAGCTCGCGGAGCTTTGCACGGAGAGGGGCAATGTCTCCTCGAGAAGCAGCGTCCGACGCAGCTCCCGACGAGAGTGCGTGAAGTAGCGCTTCCTGGTAGGTCGCGAGAAGCTTTCGCGTCATCGTGGCGATCCTCCGGCGACCACCAGACGAGCGCGCTCGAAGTCTCGCCGCAGGCCTTCACGTTCGGTCTCCTCGCTGAGTGTGTCTCCGAGCCGTTCGACGATCACTGCCTCGAGCTCGGGGCAGCGCGGGAGAACGCGGGCGAGGAGCTCGAACACCTCGTCGGGAACCGGCCCGTCGTGGGTGTCGCGACGAAACAGCCGGCCATCTGGCGATGACCACGAACCGCCCGAGAGGTGCACCTCTCGGACGCGATGGAGCGGATACGTCGATAGAATTTCGTCGGGTGCGCGGAGCCCGTCGTCGAAGTTCGCGAGCTGGCACCAAAGATTGTGCAGATCGAGCAGGAGGAACCCGTCCTTGCCGAAGGGTTCGAGGAGCGCCTCGAGAAACGCACCTTGTTCGTCGACGTCGCGACGGCAGAAGGCGAAGGCGAGGTTCTCGACGCCGATCGGTACGCCGCTCGCCTCCGCCAGCTCGACGAGACGTTCCCGTCCGATGTCGATCGCGGTCTTGCTCATCGGCACTGGCAGCGGGGCCGAGCGGGCGAAGGAGGGCGTGGTCATGAACCCGAAGTGCTCGGTGAGATGACGATGACGGTGACGCGCGCATTCGGAGCGTAATTTTACGAGGCGTCGTCGTCGCAACAAGCCATCATCGTGCGCAGAGAGCAGTGAGTGATGAACGCCGTGGGCGTAGAGCCGTCCCTGGGCGCCGTAGTGGGCGAGCAGAGCTTCGACCCAATCGGGCAAGGGCCGGGGCTCGTCCTCGAGCCAGTCCGTCGGGGAGTCGAAGCTCCATTCGAGAGCATCGACGAGCCCGTCAGCAAAGAGAGGGAGGGTCGCCTCGCGAAAGTCGTCCTCGACCATCAACGAAAGGCCGATGCGCGGGACCATCGGCTGCCCATAGTCCCACGATGCACGCGACTTGGCGCGTGCTCGTGCTCAACCCATTCCGCACGCGAGGCACTGCCACGGCTTCTCGTCGCGCGGGAGTGGCTTCGCTACAGGCTTCTTGGCGATCGGCGCAGGCTTCGCCGTCGGCGCCGGCGGAATGGCGATTTCGACGTTGGCGCCGCCAGGCTTCGCGACCATCGCTTCGACCGTTTCCGGTTCGGCCGGCACGGGCGAGGACAATGGCTCGCTCACCAGCGTCGAAGGGACCGGAGGGGCTTCGACGGCGAGGGCGACGGGCGCCGATGCCGTCTGGCTGGTCGCGGCGACGGGTCCTTCGGGAGCTGGCTGAACGTGAGGCGTGGTGCGACAGCCGACCGTGAGAGCGACGGCGACGCCTCCACCGAGGCGCAGGGCTTCGAGTAGGGCAGGGGGGAGTTTCATGCTTCTAAAGACGCCGCAGCACGCGAAAAGTTCTCGTCGACGGCGGCAGTTCCCCAGTTGCGAAATGGACACAAAAACGGGCGCGGCGTGCGCTCCGGAGAGGCACGCCGCGAGGTGCACAGCGCCTGACGCGATCAGCGCCGTGACATGAGAATGCGGAGCAGGAACATGAAGAGGTTACGTATCTGCACGAGGAAGACGAGCGCGTCACCGACGGCATCGTCCATGCGGCTCTTCCGGAAGATCCAGCTCGTTTGGTAGAGGATCCAGCCGACCGCGAGGAGCGCGCCGACCGATGCGACGGCGAGCGAGAAGATTTCGGTCTGGAAGACGAACGTGAGAAGGCACGCGACGAAGACGACGAACGAGCCCATCACGAGGAAGGCTCGCATGAAGGAGAAGTCCTTCTTGGTGATCGACACGTAGGCGGTGCAGCCGATGAAGACTGCGCCGGTGAGGGCGCCGGCGTCGCGTACCGGGTTCGCGCTGAGCGTGTCGCCGAGCCCGCCGAACACCTGCGCGACGAAGACCATCGGCGCAAGCTCGAGGCCCATCAGCGCCGAGACGAGGAAGAGCATGACGAGGTTGAGGCCCTTGACCTTGCTCGTCCAACTCGCCACGAAGGTCATTGCGAAGAGCACGCCGAAGGAGGCGTACATCAGCATCGGGTTCTCCAGCATCGCGGCGACGACCGCCGGAACCTGGATTTTCAGCCCCTTGTGGCCTTCTACGGTGAACGGCGTGGTGCCGCCGACGGTGACGCAGAGGAAGCCGGCGAGGATCGCCGTGAACACCGCGCCGCTGAGGAGGAGGTAGACCTTGCGAATGTATTTGAGACGTTCGGTGGAGAGGGCAGGTGCCTTCGCATCGCTGGCCGCACTCGCCGCCGCGCCGGCGCCTGCACCGGCGAACGCCATCTGCTGTTGCTGCTGCCAAGCTTGCGGCTGCGCCGGCGGCTGCGAGGCCTGCGCCTGCTGCTGCTGCCAGGCCTGCTGCGCCTGCGCGTAGGGCTGTCCGGTGCCTTGCGGCTGCTGGTACTGAGCAGCCTGCTGCTGGTACTGCTGCGCCTGTTGCTGCTGGTACTGCTGCTGCGCCTGGGCCTGCTGCTGGTATTGCTGCTGTTGCGGCTGTTGCGGCTGGGCCTGCTGCTGCTGGTATTGCTGGTGGGGCGCGGCGCCCGCTTGGCTCATCCGGACGTGGTAGCCACCCGTGGGGAGCTGCTGCACCTGGAGTTGCATTCCGCTCGCCGTCGCCGACTGGCGGTAGGCCTCGACCTGTTGGCGGTCGAGATCGGGGTTACCAGTGTTGATCGTGTACTCCCAGCCGTTCATCTTCGGGCTCCTTCTCTCCACGTGACACGTGAGACGAGAGGTGTTGGTGCGTCTAGTCGAGTTGTCGTCCTCGACGCCACGCCGTTACCACCGTCGCGCCTGCGCTTGCCGCCTGCGAGGGAGATCGTATCGCGCTCCAGCCAGCGCGCAAAGCGAGCTGACCACGGCTGAGAACGGAGACCTTTGCGCCAGATCAGCGGTGCGACTTCTCGTACCACTCAACCTCGTCGGCGCTTCGCGGTGCGCTGCGCGAATCAGAGCTCGATGTAGCCGCCGGGGACGACGAACGAGTCGTCGCGGCCGGCCATCACGAAGACGCCCCAGCACGCGAGCTTGGTCTTCACTGCGAAGTTGACCGCGTCCGAAGTGGCGGCGATCGGCGCGAGGATCGCGAGGTTGGCGCGATGCACGCCCCACGAGCCTTCGCCGTGCTGCAACACCGCTTCGTGAAGCTCACGGCCCGCGTCGGCCGGCGTCTTCAGGATGGCGACGCGGAGGCGGACCTTCTCGGTGATGCCCTCGCCCTTGATGATGTCGATGTAGACGAGGTCGTTTCGCGCGCGCTCTGCGGTCGTCTCGAAGCCTTGCGTCTTGAGGAAGTCGGCAAGGGCATTCTCGTCGAGCGTGCGGTAGTCGACGTGGATGTCGGAGTCTTTGCAGACCGAGCGTTTGAAGCGCATCTCGCCAGGCGCGAGGTAGCCGGACATGCTCGTGCCCTGGCCTTCCATCTGCGCGGCGCCGTCGCCATGCGAGTAGTGCATCATCGGCGTCGAGCACGCCGTGGCAGAGAGGCCGAGCGCCGCGCAGAGAGCGGTGAGGGCGAGGCCGACGGAACCGAGGGGGAGGGAGCGCGGCGAAGTCATCCTGTCCGGGATTTCTATCCCATCCGCGCCGGGGCGGCCGACTTTCTCGCCAAACCCACCCCAGCCCGCGCCCGAGGCCGATGACACGAAGGATGTTTGCCACTCCGGCCCGCGTCTCACTAGACTCGCCCCATGCTTCGCTCTCCGAGGTGGAACCTCCCGTCGGCCCTCACCCTCGTCGGTGCGCTCGCGCCCTTCGCCCTTGCCCTCGCCGGCACGGGATGCGGCGGCGGACCCGATCCCGTCGCGTTCCAGAACCGCACGTTCTACGCGTACATGTTCAACGGCAATCTCGACGTCAGCTCGTTCGAGAAGCCGTGGAAGCCGTGGGACCTCGCGGAGCAAAAGCCGAACCCCGAGTACATCGGCGTCGCGCTCCTCAACGAGAAGGTGCACGTGTCGCGCCCGAAGAACTGGGTGATTCGCGACGCCAGCAACGCGCCCGGACAGCGTTACATCGAATACGCCTCGCCGAATGGCTACCTCTTCGCCATCTACGAGCGGCCCGATCGTCCCGATGATCTCTGGCGTGACATCATGGCGCGCTACGAGGGTGACGTGAAGGACTCTGGCGCCAACATGGTCGGCCAGCGCATCCCGATGGCGACGTGGAACACGCAGGGTCGCGAGTACGTCATCAAGCGCGGCGTCGCGGCCGCGAAGGCCCCCTTCGTCAGCGTCAGTCGCGAATACATCCTTCGCAGCGAAAAACGCATCGTCCTCGTCCAGGTGGTTCACCAGGGCGAAACGCTCAAGCCGATCACCGACGAGCTCTATCGCGTGATCGCGTCGATCGAAGTCCTGTAATTCGCTCACCAGCTATGTCGACATAGCTGAGGGTCAACTCAGCGATACTTCACGTTTTTTGCGGCGCCTCCGAGTCCCGGAGACACGGGTGAATTTCGTCCTGCGAGTCAGTCGACGAGAGCCGGCTCGCTGTCGTCGAAGTCGTCGGGCAGGGCTTCGGGCTTCTGCTTGGCGCTGTCTTCGCTGAGGACCATTCGGTAGCGCATCGGCTTGCGGCGGCTGGTGACGAGCTGGGTGGTGATGCCGAGTTGGCTGCCGCGCCGGCTGTTGAGTTGGAAGCGCGGCGACTCGGTCTCGGACAGCTTGAGCTCGAGCTCGGACTCGAGGACGCCGCCGCTGAACTGGTCGACGATTTGGCGGAGACGCGTGTTGTGGCGCCCGCCTGGCGCGAAGGCTTCGAAGACGTCGTAGCCGACGGGGCCGACGACGATGCGGAAGGAGCCGCTGCGATCGACGACGCTGCGGCCGATGGTGTAGTTCTGGCCGAGCTCGGTGTTCTGCTTGCCGAGCATCACGCGCTGCGACTCATCGAGGCGAACGCGGCGCGCGACGAACATCTCGATTTTGACGTCGACGCCCGGGAGCAAGCGCTCGAGCACGATTTGCAGTGTTCGCGAGGGCCGCGTGCGCGTTCCGGAGAGGAGCGGGGCGAGCGGCAACAAGTCGCCGGGCGGGAGGCCGTGCCGAGGAATGGCGCCGGCGATGTCGACGCCGACGAAGGAGAGCGCGCGGCGCGTGAACGGATCGTTGGCGTCGCTGCGGAAGCCGGCGGAGAAGCGGTACTTCTTCCAGGCGCGGTAGTAGAGGCTGAGGATTCGGTGATGGAAGATGTCGTAGAAGTCGCGGAGCGAGTGATCGTCGCCGTCGTTCTCGGCGCGGATGACGTCTTCGCTGACGAAGTTGGCGAGCGGTGACGCCGAGCCGAAGAGGCCGAGGAACGACGTCATCACGCGGGCGAAGACGTGGCCTGGTTTGACCACGCGCGGCTCGACGGAGATGACGTCGCTGGCGTGGAAAATCATCCGCGTGTCGTGGATGAACCGCACCGCTTCGGCGTTGAGCGGGCCGAGCTCGCCGACGCCGGCCGCACCGCTCCCGGCAAGGCGCTGCAACAACTGCACGACGCGAAAGAAGTCGAAACGATTCCCTTCGTCGGCGAGCAGCTGGCTTAAATTAGCGTTAGGCTTCCGCTCCGGGCCGGCCATTGGAATTTCAGTTTGCTGTTGATGCCGTTGACGGTCACCTTCGAGAACGAGTTCAGCGACACGTACTGCGCGAAGAGGTGATCGAGCACCGAGCCGAAGAGGTAGAGCTCGCCGTCGCCGACGAAGCCCTTCTCGTCGAGATCGATTTCGATGGCCACGCCGCGCACCGGTGCTCCGCGGTAGACCTGATCGGCCGGCTTGACGCGCACCTCTTTGATGGCTGCGAGGCGTAGCTCGTTGGCGCGTTGCGCTTGGCGGTCGACGAGCGCGTGCTGGTTGTAGACGTCGAGCGCGGCGCGGAGCACCTCGACCTCGGTGAGCGAGCGCACGCCCATCGCCGCGTGAGCGATGACGCGCCACTGCAGCTCGCGGCCGAGCGGCGGCGGGACGTGCGGGGTGACCGCGGAGAGATTCTTGAACGTGGCGATGGCCGGCGAGCTCGGCGTCGGCACCGAGATCTCACCCGCACGAAGCGCTGCCGCGAGGTTGCGGTTGGTCGCCAGGAGATCGATGGAGACGACGTCGGCCTCGGGGAGGACACCCGCGTCCTCGGGCGTGCCGAAGGAGATGGAGATGTCGGCGCCATCGTTGACCACGCTCGGGCGGATGTGCGTCGTGTAGAAGAACTGCGCCACGCCCTGCGGTCCGACGTGCGAAAAATCGTAGAATGACGGGATGTGGAAGCGCTTGCTGGTGCCGCGCGAGATCGCCTCGACGTTGGTGATCGCGTAGACCTCGCCTTGCGAGGGTGCGAGGCCGGCCGGTCGCACGTAGAACTCTTCGCGCTGCGGGTTGAGGCGAATCGGCTCCGAGGTGGTCTCGAAGATGTTCACCACCGGCACGCAATGGAGCTTGAGCGCGTCCTTCGGCAGGCGCGAGCCGATCGGCAAGGGCGAGTCGAAGCGGAAGCCGATGGCGAAGCGCGAAATTCCTGGATCGAGCTCGGCGAGGCGACGCACGCCTTCGACGTCGACGAAGAGGAACTTCGACGGCAGCGTGTAGTACTCCTGCAGAAGTCGGAAGCCGGGGAATGCCGTGCGCGGGTAGGGGAGGAGGTTCTCGTCCTCTTCGAACCCGACGGCTTGCAGCGCGCGCCGCCCGAGCGAGATTTCGCGCTCGGTGCCGCCCGTCGGCTTCGACTCGATGAGCACCACGTCCTCGGTGTGCGTGTGCAACCAGAGGAGCATTTCGTAGGCGTTGCGCGGCTCGCCGTGGAGGTGGAAGCGCGCCTTCTGCGGAGCGACGTCGCTGATCGGCAGCGCCATCGGCACGCGCATCTCGACGCGCAGCTGGTAGCGGCCGCCCGCGAGCGTCTCGACGCGCAGATCTTCGATTTGCCAGGGCACGAGCTCGCACGGCACCGTCGAACGGAAGCGGCAGCTCGTGCCGTCGACGTCGATGCTCCCGAACTCGGCGCCCGGCTTCACCACGTACGTCTCGCGGAGGACGTTGGGGAGCGGCGTGATCTCGAGGATCGCCGCGCTCGGCAACGGGCGCGTCAGCTGCGGGAAGAGCAGCTCGGTGAGCGAGTGAATCGCCTCCGGGAGCTCGTCGTCGAGCTTTTGCCGAATGCGACCGGTGAGGAAGGCGACACCTTCGAGCAGGCGCTCGACGTCCGGGTCGCCGCCGCGATCGGAGAGCATCGGAGCGAGGGCGGGATACGCCTGCGCGAACTCGCGGCCCAACTCCCGAAGGTAAGCCAGCTCGTCTTGGTAGTACTTGCTGAACACGGGGAGCCCGAGGCTACACCAGCCAACGCGAGCGGTGGCAGTCTCGTTTTCGAACTAGCGCACGTGGACTTTTCGCGCGGGATCGACGCTCGTCTCGAATTTGACGGGCGACTTGTGGTCGCCGCTGATGAGCTGGGCGCTGATTTCGAAGCGCAGGGTGAGGTCGCTGCCGTCGCCAGGGATGTGGCGGATGACGACGTTGGTCAGGCGCGGCTCGTAGTTGAGGATGCTCTGGCGCATCGTCCGGGCCATCAGGGCGATGGCGTCGGGAAAGTTGTGAATGAGCTCGCTGACGTCGACGACGCCGAAGTCTGGCGCGGTGATCATCGTTCCCCGGCGGGTCGTGCACATCCGGCGGAGGTGCTGCATCACGCTGTCGCGGGTCTCGGAATCCGAGATGTTCCGACGAGCGATCGCGTATTCGGGGTTTCGAATGCGCGTCAGCAGCGTGTGTCCAGCCATGAACGGATTTTGACACGACCTGGGCGAGAAAGTTGGGTAAATCCCTCGGCCCCGACTACCTTATGTCCATCCCCATGCGCAGGCCGCGTTCCCCCCGCTTTTCTCGTCTGTTCGGCCTTCTCGGCATCAGCGCGCTCGGCGTGCTTCCGGCGCTCCAAGGCTGCGCCGAAGCGACGCCACGACCGATGACGGAAGACAAGGTGCGTCGCGTCGCGCCGATCCCCGCGTGCATCATGTACCTCCCGCCGAAGAAGGACGGGAACGCGTTCATTCGCCAGCTGCGCGAAGATCAGTATTGGAAGCTCGTCTTCCCGGCGTTCGACGACCAGAAGATGGAGCTGCCGAAGGACTCCGTCGATTGCACGGGCCGTCCGCTCCTCAGCGACTGGCAGCTGAAGGCCGGCGACCCGGTCCGCGGTTGGCCGATCAAGGTCAAAGAGGGCGACATCATGTACGGCGCCGGCGGCGACCGCCTCAAGGTGGTCTGGCTGCGCTCGCATCGCTATCCCGACGGCGACATGGGCGGACCGATCGCCCTCGCGCGCACGATGGAGAACTTCGCCGAGACGTACGGCGTCGGCGTCCTCAAAGGTCGCAGCGAGCGCATGCGTCTGCAGCTCGAGCGCATGGGGCCCGAGGTCATCGTCACTGCCACCGACGAAGGCTGCGTCGTCGCGCCGCCGAACACTCCGTGCGAGTCGCGCTTGCAGGTCTTCCTCCCGCGCCACGGCATGCTCATGCCGATCGCCGACATCCCGCTCGAGCGTCGCGCGTACGCGCAGAACTTCGAGCCCGGCCAGAAGGGTCGCCTCGAATACAAGCTGACGAGCGCGCCCGAGTTCAAGCCTGGGCAAATCAAAATCTTCGAAAAAATCCAGGTCCGCGACGAGAAAGGCCGCGAGCTCCGCAAGGCCGAGCTGATGCGCCTCTTCACCCTCACCGACGACGGCACGATGGTGCCGAACGAGCCTGCGCTCTGGCCGAAGATCTACGCGCCGAGCCCGAAGAAGAAGAAGTAGGCTCGCCGGTTCGAACGAATCTGCCGACGCCGCCGCAAGGCCCGCGTCGGCAGATTGCGTTTTGTTCTCTCAGGTTCCGAGCGGTGCGCCGAGGGTGAACTCCTCGAGGCCGACGTCGACGAAGCCGTGAGGGCGGATGGTCACCTCGAGGAGGTTCTTCTTCGCGTCGACGCGTGCCGAGACCTCGGGTGCGCGCGGCGCGCTGGCGACGGCGAAGAGCTCGGCGAGCGCGAGGCGCGCGACCTCGCTGGCAGCGCCGGAGTCCGTGCCAGCAGGAATGGCCGCGGCGAGTTGTTCGATGGCGTTGGCGACGCGGCCGATGAAGAGCTGATCGGCCAGCGTCCCTTCGGCGACGGGTTCACCGGCGGGGTGCGACTTGCCACGGTAGAGGACCGGCGCGCGCGAGAGCACCGCATCGTCGCGATTGGCCGCGCAAGAGAGGAGCGTGAGGCCAGCGCGCGCCGCTTCGCCTTGTGCTTCGGTGTTGGCAAGGCTCTCGAGGGGGAGCGCGAAGTGCCCGCCCTTCTCCTGCATCTCGTAGACCGGAAGGTTGTCGACGATGCCGTTGCGGCCACCCGCGAGCATGCAGGGCCAACCGACGCGGACGTAGCTGGCGGCGGCGAGGGCAGCGACGATCCAGACGCCGCCCGCGAAGACGATGGCGCCGCGATCGTTGGCCGACTCTTCGATGGTGATGTCGCGCACGCGCGAGGACTGCGCGGTGTAGGGGAGACGGGCGACGAAGCGGTTGAGGACGATGGCGATCCAGCGTGATTCATCGCGTGTCGAGAGAGCACGCGTGAGCACCGCGCGCGGTTCGTCGACGTCGGTGAGGCGGCGCTTGCTCGTGATCATCGACGGGAGATCGGGCTCGCCGACCATCGCCGGCGTGCCGTTGACGAGGAGCGGTGCTCGCATCGCAGCTGCGACCGCGGCCCATCGCGCCAGTCGATCGAGCTCGGCGGCGTTCGGGCTCACGGTGTGATCGACGACGATGAGGTCGACTGGCGCGCGCTCGGATTCGTTCCCGCGTCGCTCGGCCATGCGCAGGAGCGCCGCCTCGACGTCGTCCGCTTCGGCGCTGAGCACGTCGATTTCGACGCCGGCGCGGTGATCGGCGCGATCGACGAAGAGCTTGAGCCCACGCCACGACTCTTCGAGACGACGCACCTGCGGGTGCTGAAGCACGTCGTGGAGGATGCGCTGGAAGGCGCGTTCGACCTTCTCGGGAGCCTTGCCGACGACAGGGGCAGGGCGGGTCTCACCGCGCGCGCTGCGGGCGACGGCGGCGATGAGATCGGTCGCTTGATGGGGCGTGGTGTCGGGCGGCGGCATCGGCACCGGCACCGCTTCGGCCCTCGGCATCTCGACCTGCGACAGGAGCGAGTCGAGCGCGGAGCCACCGGCGTCAGGTTTGGCGACTGCAGCAGCAGGCGAGGGGGCGGCGGCGCGTGCGTCACCGACCTCGCGCGTGAGCTGCTCGGCCCAGGACGCGCGCGGGAGAATGCGCGTCAGCTGCGTTCGCGCGGCTTCGGCGGTCATGCGCCTTTCGGCCACTTGCTGGACGACGTTCCTCGCCGACAAGAGCGCGCGCAGCACCGGCACTTGCTCGACGAGCGCGTCGGGGCGCATCGCCTTCGATTCGGCGAAGCGGAGGTCGATGCGCAGCGGCGCCTCTTCGGCGACGAGCGGATCGGGCACCTCGATGACGAACGACGGCGCGAGCTGCGACATCAGTCGATCGAGCGAGAGCTTGTCGCAAGAGAGCGCCTCTTCGGGAGGAGACGCTGCCGTCGACGCTTCCTTCTTCGCCGTCAGCTCGGCGACGACGAGGACCCGGAAGGGTGCGCGATCTTCGTTCTGCTGCGGCGGCGAGGCGTCGCCCTGCTTACCGAACCCGATGCCGAAGCCTGCGATCCCGCCGGATTTCTTGTCGCTCACGCACCTTGGATATCACAAAACGACGAAGCGCCGACTCTCGCCGGCGCCCCGCGTTTCATGCCTCACCTGGCCAGAGATGGCCGGCGACCGGTCACCAGCAGATGAGCCCGCCGGTGTATCCGCACTCGGGGCGCTGGAGGAGCGCGTAGGTCATGCCGAGGAGGAAGCCGGTGCCGAGACCGAGGGTCGCGCCGACCAGGTTCTGACCGGGTTTCTCCCAGTTGCCGACGCCGCGGCCAGCGTAGGTGAGGATGCTGGTGAGCAGCGGCACGCCGAGGTTTCCGATGACCGAGAAGACGTTCACCCGCCCATCGCTCCACTTGGTGGTGTCGATGAGGAACACGCCGGCACCGTGGCCGAGGGCGGCGAACGCCGCGAACGTGTGCGTCGAGGGGGCGCCGTAGTCGGTGCATCCTTCGACGAGGTCTTGGTTGTTCTCGTTGCAGTTCGGCCGGTAGCCCTTGACCGAGTACTTGAGCTGGTACTCGTTCACCAACGCCAGGGTGGTGATGGTCATCACCGGCGCGAGCACCGAGATGTGCCAGCGGGCCTTCCAGCCTACCGTCACCTCCGAGTCGGTATAGGCGATGCGAGGCATCAGGAGCTGGGTCGCTCCACCAATGAGCACCGCGGCGCCGGTGACGTTCTTCCAGTCTTTTTGTCGCACCGGCGCAGCGCCGACTTGTGCGGACGCCTCTCTCGGCGTTGCGACGGAAAGGAAGATCGAGGCGGCGAGCGTGAGCCCGGTGGCGCGAGCGGCCAGAGTGCGAAATGAAAGGCTTCGGGACGTCATGAATTCATCCTCGGGACGGGCCTTCGGCAAAGGACGGCTGACTTCTCTTGCTCTCGGTGATGCCTAGTGCGTCGACTTCGAGCAGGCGACTTCCGCGTGATTCGACGCGAGCCTCGCGCGAGCATCGCCGCGGCATGAGCAAAGGGCCAACCAAACGGCAGGCGTATCTACCTCATTCACCCCGGCGCTCGGAAGCCTATCGACGATCGGCTTTCAAATACCCGGCTATTTACATAATGCATCGATGTAATTCGACGAGTCAGCCGCCGCGACGTCCCCCAGCGGGCGGCGGTGGCCACTCGAAGGGGTTGGGAGCGTCGGGATTGCCCTTGGGCGGCGCGACGATCTTGGGGGGCATTTGCACCCCGAGCGGCGGGGTGACGTTGGCGGGTGGGAGCGCCGACTGGTTGGTGGGGAAGGAAGCGGTGCGCTGCTGTCCCGTCACCCGCTCACCTCCACCGCCTCCACCGCCGCCGCCGTGATCGGAGAGCTGGGTGTAGGCCTGTACGAACTGCGGACCGAAGATGAGGCCGAACGCCTCCTTGTCTTCGTCGGCGAGATCGCTGTGTCGCTCGCCGTACACCTTCCAGAGGGACTCGTAGTTCTTGCCGAAGAAGCTGCCGGCCACCTTCTTCTTCTCGGCGAGGTTCTCGATCTCGCGCGGGGAGAGCTCGCGGAGCAGCGACTTCACGCCGCGCATGACGCCGTCGAGCATCGCCACTTGGTGGATCATCAAGTCGGCGAAGATGCCTTCGATCGAGCGCGGTCCGTCGTTCGATGGATCCATCGGATCGAGGAGGAGCTGACCGAGCTCTTTCGGATCTTTGGCGGTCTCGACGGTCTTCTTCCCGTCGGACTTCACCGCCGTCATCCGCTTGATCTCCATCTTCGACTCGAACTGCTTGTACCCGTCACGGAGCGGGATGAAGCACTTGAGGAAGACGTCCAGCGTGTCTTGCACCTTGCTGACGAACTGGACGATCGACTCGCTGCCTTCGATCGAGCGGTTCGGCGCGTACTGCTGCGCGAGCTCTTTCACTGCCTGCAGCGCCAACATTTCATCTTGCTTGGCGGCACCTGAACCGACGGTCGGCGGAAGGTTCGCCTTGAACACCTGCGCCAGGCGTTGGAAGTCCGGCTCGAAGCCGACGGCGGGCGAGGTGAGGTTGAGTTGCTCGAGGAGCGACGCGCGCGAGGCGGGATCGAGCGTGCCGGCGTGCACACAGAGGTCTTGGTAGAACTTCCCCCAAGCCGCGCGATACGCGTCGTACATCGGCTTGAGCTTGCCCATCGTATCGCCGACCGCGGGACTGCTCCCCACCATCGGCGGCATCGCGGTGCCGCCGATCATCATCGACGCCGGCATCGAGCCTTCGAGGAAGAGGCCACCCTTCTTGCGCGCGACCGACGCTGCTTGCGTGTCGACCTCGGCGGGGAACGCCTGGAAGAAGAGCGACGAGATCGCGAACTCGAAATTGACCGGATTGAGGTCGATGAGTTGGTGCGCCGTCACCTTGCCGCTTCCGCGGATCATCGTCCCGTTCTTGCTGCCGAGATCGCGGAGCATCAGGCTGTTGCCCTGCAGCTCGAGCACGGCGTGGAACTGAGAGACGAAGGGCGAATCGATTTGAAAGTCGTTGAGCGGATTTCGGCCAATACGAACCGGAAAGCGGTCGAATGTCCGCTCCAACATGTTCTTGTCTTGCGTGTTCGTCACGCGTAGCCGCAGACCGAGTGCCACGTCCCTCACGCTACCACACCTCGCGAATCCGTCTGCGTGCTCTGGCGCGTTCCGGAGGGTGGCCGGTCGCCCATCATGGGAGACCCATTTGACGGGGCCCATTTAAGGAAGTGGTGATGCATGCGGTTTCGACGCGCCGCGATAGACTCGGACGCAGTCTCGTCGGCGGCGACTCAGCCGGACGAAGCGCGCTCTTGCCGCCCGAGGGGGCCTCCGCCACAAGGGTCGGTCTGCGCGCCGGTGGATTTGTTGAGGTCGAGGGGGCGTGTGTGGGATCCTGCGCCGAGAGCGAGCGGATCGTGCCGGAAGGCACTTTCCAGCGAGCAGTCGAAGGGGCCTTCCCGACCTTCGGCGGGCGAACGTACCGACGACCAGAGCGGACCAACGGAAAAGCCGATGCACAACCTTGCAAGACAGCTGGTGGCGACGGGATGCATCTTCGCCAGCGCCTTCATCGCCGGGGCCACGCCGCCGAGGCTCTTCTCCACGGCCGAAGCCGCAGGGATGAACGGGCCGAGCGAAGCCGCGGTCGAGGTCGCATGTAAGGATGGCGGCTGCGAGACCCCGCTCGCGATGGCCGACAAGCTCTGCGACACGAAAGCCGACGGCGTCGTCCAGAGCTCCGAGGCCTGCAAGCTTCCGACGGCTCCGCTCGTGACCCCCGAGCCCGAAGACTACAACTACGAACCGGCGTGGATGAGCGGGCTCCGTAAGCTCGACATCCCTTTCAACTCGTATCCGCGCATCGAGAAATACGTCCACTACTGGACCGCCTCCAACGAAGGTCGTCGCATCTTCCGCACCTGGCTGCGTCGGAGCGGGAAATACCGGGCAGAAGTCGACAAGGCGCTCGGCTCGCGGAAGCTCCCGATGGACCTCGCCGCGCTCGTCTTCGTCGAGAGCGGGTTCTCGCCGACCGCCAAATCGAAGGCCGGCGCCGTCGGGCTCTGGCAGCTGATGCCGGCGACGGCCAAGGAGTTCGGCCTCATCGTCGAGAAGGACTACGACGAGCGGCGCAGCGTCGCGAAGTCGAGCGAGGCGGCGGTCGATCACCTGGCGAGCCTCTACGGCAAGCTCGGCGCCTGGGAAAACGTGCTCGCCGCGTACGACCTCGGAGCCCGCGCGCTCTACAAGAAGCAGCAGGCCTTCGAAGCCTCCGATTTCTGGAACCTCTCTCAGATCGAGGGCGCGCTCCCGAAGGAGACCGTCCGCTACGTCCCGCAAATCCTAGCGTTCGCGCTGGTCCTCAAGAACCTCGATCGCTTCGGCTACGACACGCTCAAGCTCGAGATGCCGGTCGTCACCAGCGATCTCGACGTGCCGGCCGGCGTGCCGCTCGCGCTCGTCGCCCAAGCTTCGGGCACCAGCGTCGCCAAGCTCCGCGAGCTCAACCCCGAGTTCCTCCGCGACTACGTCCCCGACGCGGCCACCGTCGTCCACATCCCCGCGGGGGGTCTGGCGCGCGCCCGGGTCATGCTGCCGCACCTCCTCTTCGACATGGAGAGCTCGCCCGATCAGGCCGGCCAGCCCGAGTTCGACTGGGGCAAGGAGAACGGCGCCGACAGCACCGCCCCCGGACTCCGCAACGGCAAAGACGCGAAAGGCGGATCGCGGAAGAAAGCCAAGCTCGTCGAAGGCACCGAAGAAGGCGCCAAAAAGTAATCGGCCCCGTGTATCGTGCCTGGCGTCGTCGCCGTGAGGGTGCCGACCTTCCAGTCACCGGAATGAGGGGAGAAGACTATAGATGCTCGTCGCCGAACCGCGCTCGCTGCTCCGCAAGCTCAACGCCACTTGTACTCGCGCGCTCGAAGCGGCCGCGAGCTCCTGCATCGGTAGCCGTCACTTCGAGGTGACGGTCGAGCACGTGCTCCTCGCCTTGATGGACGATCTCGAGAGCGACGTCGTCGCTGCGCTCGAGCACTACAAGATCGACGCCGGTCACGCGAAGGGCCAGCTGCAGCGCTATCTCAGCGACCTGCGCTCGGGGAACGCGGGCAAGCCGGTCTTCTCGACGCTCCTCTTCGAGTGGGTGCAGGACGCCTGGATCTTCGCCTCGACCGAGTGGTCCGACGCCAACGTGCGTTCGGGCGCACTCCTCGTGCGTCTCGTACAGTCGCCGAGCAAGTACCTTCCCGGTGAGCTCCCGCTCCTCGATCGCTTCCCCAAGGAAGATCTGAAGAGCAACCTCACGACCCTCGCGGCGCACACCAAAGAGGCAGCCTCGTCGGGTCCGGCCGCTGCCGCCGGTGGCGCTGCTGCTGCTCCCGGCAAAGACGGCAAGGGCGCGGCGACCGCGCTCGGCAAGCCCGACGGCCCGCTCGCCAAGTTCACCACCGACCTCACCGCCCGCGCAAAATTGGGCGAAATCGATCCGGTCTTCGGACGCGAAGCCGAGATTCGTCAGGTCGTCGACATCCTCGTTCGTCGCCGCAAGAACAACCCGATCATCGTCGGTGAAGCGGGCGTCGGTAAGACGGCCCTCGTCGAAGGTCTCGCGGTTCGCATCGCCGAGGGCACCGTCCCCGAGCAGCTGAAGAACGTCTCCATCCTCACGCTCGATCTCGGCGCGCTCCAAGCAGGTGCCGGCGTGAAGGGCGAGTTCGAGAATCGCCTCAAGGGCGTCATCGCCGAGGTGAAGTCGTCACCGCGCCCGATCGTCCTCTTCATCGACGAAGCGCACACCATCATCGGCGCTGGCGGCGCGCAGGGAAGCGGCGACGCCGCCAACTTGCTCAAGCCCGCGCTGGCCCGCGGCGAGCTGCGCACCATCGCGGCCACCACCTGGAGCGAGTTCAAGAAGTACTTCGAGAAGGACGCTGCCCTCGAGCGTCGCTTCCAGCCGGTCAAGGTCGACGAACCGTCGATCGAAGTCGCGACGCTGATGATCCGCGGCATCGCCAACAAATTCGAAGAGTCGCACGGCATCATCATCCAGGACGAAGCCGTCCGCGCAGCCGTCACGCTCTCGAGCAAGTACATCTCGGGACGTCTCCTCCCCGACAAGGCGGTCGACCTCCTCGACACCAGCGCGGCTCGCGTGAAGGTGCAGCGCGCGGCGATGCCGGGCGTCATCGAAGACGCGAGGGCCGAGCTTGCCGGCATCGAGCGTGAGCTCACGGCGATGGATCGCGACTACAAGGCCGGCCTCCCGCTCGACGAAGAAAACAACGTCAAGCTGAAAGAGCGCAAAACCAAGCTCGAAGAGCGCCTCACCGAGGCGACCGCGCGTCACACCGAGCAGATGGCGATCGTCGTCAAGATCGACGAGCTGCGCAAGCTGACGGCGGCGGGCGACGCGGCGAAGGGTGAAGAGCTCCGCGCCGAAATCAACAGGCTGAAGTCGATCAAGCCGGAGCTGCGGCTGGTCTCGGCCGACGTCGACGAGGCACTCGTCGCTTCGATCGTCGGCGACTGGACCGGCATCCCGGTCGGCAAGATGGTCGCCGACGACGTCAAGGCGATCCTCAACATGGAGGACAACCTCCGTGCGCGCGTCCGCGGCCAAGACGGCGCCCTCGCGATCATCGCCAAGGAGCTCCGCGCCGCACGTTCGGGCATCAAGCCGACCACCGCGCCGCTCGGCGTCTTCATGCTCGTCGGGCCGTCCGGCGTCGGTAAGACCGAGACCGCGCTCGCGCTCGCGGATCTCCTCTTCGGTGGCGAACGCTTCATCGTCACCATCAACATGAGCGAGTTCCAAGAGCGCCACACGACGTCGCGCCTCATCGGCTCGCCGCCGGGCTACGTCGGCTTCGGCGAGGGCGGCATGCTCACCGAGGCGGTTCGTCAGCGTCCGTATTCGGTCGTCCTCCTCGACGAGTGCGAGAAGGCCGACAAAGACGTGATGAACTTGTTCTACCAGGTGTTCGACAAGGGCATGCTCTCCGACGGTGAAGGTCGAATCATCGACTTCAAGAACACCGTCGTCATCATGACGTCGAACCTGGCGACCGACCTCATCACCAACGCCGCGCCTCCCGGTGGCGACATCCCGCCGCTCGAGGACATCACCGCGCTCGTCAAGCCGGTCGTCAGCGCGCACTTCAAGCCCGCGCTTCTCGCCCGCATGACGCTCGTCCCCTACATCCCGATCGGCCCCGAGGCCCTCTTCGGGATCGTCAAGATGAAGCTCGGCGCCGTCGTCAAGCGCGCCAAGCAGTCGCAGAACGTCGACATCGCAGTCGACGATCCCGTCCTCACCGCGATTGCCGATCGTTGTCGCGAGGTCGAGTCCGGCGCGCGCAACGTCGATCACATCCTCCGAGGCAAGGTGATGCCGCTGATCTCCAACGAGATCCTCGGCGCCATGGCCAAGGGCGAGCCAATCGACAAGCTCCGTCTCAGCCTCGACAAAGATGGCGAAATCATCTGCGTCGTCGGGGGCTGAAGTCGTTTCACGATTCACCAACAGGAAAACGCCGAGATGCGCGAATCGAAGGGGAAGTCATGAGCATGTCGAAGGCCTTCGGGCGAGCGCTCGGCGTCGTTGGGCTTGCCTGTCTACCGGTGTTCGCCGTGCCAGCGTTGCTCGCGAGTTGCGGGCAACGCGAGATCGCGGTGATCCAGCCGAAGCAGTGCGAGCTGCAAATCGTCGGGCTCACCGTGATGGCCTCGCCGATCATCAATCCCACCGAGGCAGGTGAGACGCGTCCGGTGCAGCTCCGCATCTATCAGCTGAAGAGCAGCATTCGCTTGGAGAATGCGTCCTTCGAGCAGGTGTGGAAGCAGGACAAGGAGATCTTGAAAGAGGACATCGTCAAGGTCGACGAACTCTCCATCTTCCCCGACAGCCGCACCGACGTGAAGTTCGAGCGCGCCAAAGACGCGCTCAACGTCGTCGCGGTCGCGCTCTTCCGCAACCCCAAGGGTCGCAGCTGGTACACCGTGTTCGAGCTGCCGCCCGAGCCGGGGAAGGGGGCCTGCGGTCTCGCGGTCGATCCGGCGAGCTGTCCCGACGGCAAGTGCCCCGACGGCGGGGGCGCGCCGGTGCTCAACCCGAAGTACTCGGTCTGGATCGATCAGAACCGCGTCGACGTCGGCGACGATCACCTCGACGAATACCCCGACGGGGGTCGCGTGCAGACCGTCCATCTCACGGGCGCGTCTTCGGCCTCGCCGGCAGGGTCGAAGTAAATGGCACGCAAGCTCGTCTGGACCGAAGGCCTCTTCGTCACCCAGCACCACTTCCAACAACAAGATCGCTACCACGAGGAGCTCCTGCAAGAGCGCCTCTCGGCGGCGATGGCGTTCGAGTGGGGCATCACCGACGTCGAGATCGACGAGCGAGCGCTCAGCGCCGGTCAAGTGAAGATCAATCGCCTGAAGGCCATCCTCCCGGACGGCACGCCGATCAGCGTCGGGGAGGGGCTCGACGACGCGGTCCCGATTCGCGCGATCGAAGCGGCGTTCACCGCACAGATGCGCAACTTCGAGATCCATGTCGCGATCGCCAACGAGACGGACAATCAGGCGAACACCGAGCTCGAAGGCAAGCCCGGCGCGCTGACGCGTTGGGTGCGCACCACCAGCTCGGCGCTCGACATCAACTCGGCGACGCAAGAGTCGCAAATCAGTTGGGCGCGCAACAACCTCCGCATCCTCTTCGGCGACGAGCGACGTGATTCGTTCGACGCCATTCGCGTCGGCGAGCTCGTACGCGCCTCGACGGGGGCGGTGGTCTTCAAGGAGACGCACGTTCCGCCGGTCTTGCAGGTGCGCGCCTCGCCGTTCCTCATCGCCGGTTTCCGTCGCCTCCTCGGCGCGATGACCGCGCGTCAGCGAAGCCTCGCCGAAGGGCGTCGCATGCGCACGGCGGCGGCGATCGACTTCGCCGCGAGCGACGCGGCCAAGTTCTGGCTCCTCAACGCGCTCAACACCTTCATCCCGCAGATCAGCCACATCGTCGACCTCGGGACGATGCATCCGGAGCACGCGTATCTGACGCTCGCGCAGCTCATCGGCACGCTCTGCACGTTCGCCGTCGACGGCGATCCGACGGCGATCCCGAAGTTCAACTACCTGACACTCGGCGACGTCTTCGGGCCGATGTTCGAGCTGGTGATGAACCTGCTCAACGCCGTCATCCTCGAGCGCTACGTGCAGATCCCGCTGCAGAAGCGCGAGGACGGCATGTACCTCGGCAAGATGGAAGACCCGAAGGTCCTCCGCTACGAGTTCTACCTCGCCGCCGCCGGCTCGGTCCCCGAGCCCCAAGTGCGCGATCGTCTCCCGAAGCTCCTGAAAATCGCCTCCTGGGGGCAAATCGGCCAGATCCTCAACTCCGCCGTCAACGGAGCGAAGATCGAGCTGGAATTCCGGCCCCCTGGCGCCCTCCCGATCAAGCCGGGGGTGACCTTCTTCAAGGTCATTCGAACCCCGGATTTTTGGGGGGACATCGCCGGTACGGGTACGATCGCTCTGTACCAGCCCGTCGACCCCAACGCCCTCACTCTCACGCTCTACGCCGTCGACCCCGCGAACCTCGAGTGATCTGTCCGCAGTCGTAGCCAGCTCTCACCCGAATCGCGCCAAGGAACGCCATGCTCGACAAGATGTATTGGGTCTGCAGTGACGTGCTCACGCTGGCGACGCAGCTCAGCACGGCGCGCGATCTCCCTTCTCCGGACATCCTCCAGCGTCGCATCGACACGCTGTTCGAGCAGATGGCGGGCAAGGCCCGTGAAGCGAACGTCCCCGATCCCGATGTCGCCGACGCCAAGTACGCGCTCGTCGCCTTCATCGACGAACAAATCTTCCGCTCGCCGTGGCCGGGTCGGAATCAGTGGATGGGGCGCCCTCTACAGCTCGTCTATTACAACGAGAACACGGCCGGCGAAGGCTTCTTCACGCGTCTCAACACGCTGCAGAACAACCCCTCGCGGGCGCACGTCCTCGAAATCTACTACCTCTGCCTCACGCTCGGCTTCCAAGGCATGTACGCGGTGCGCGGCGACGAAGCAGGGCTCGCTGCCGTCACCGAGCGTGCCGGCGCCGTCCTCACGCGTCTCCTCCCGCCGTCCGATCGCATCGCGCCCCACGGCGATCCGCAGGACTCGGGGCGCAACCTCAACAGGCGCGACGCTCCGCTGATCACGCTCGGGCTCGTCTGTCTGGCGTTGGCGGTGCTCGCCTTCGTCGGTCTCAAATTCATGATCTCCTCGGCGGCCAGCGACGCCGTCGGCACCATGAACAAGGCCAAGACCACGCAGGGTTCGACCAAGTAAGCATTCGACGAGCGGCGCGCTTCGTAGGCGTCCGCGTTTCCCCGAGCGGCGCCCCTAGGCCGCGATTCTCCTGGAGAACACGACGATGTGGGTCTGGATCTTAGCGGCGGTACTGCTCACTGCGATCTGGGTCGGGGGTTACTTCCTCAGCCTGGTCCTCTGGATCAAAATCGTCGCCTCCGTCGGCGTCGTCTTGTTCCTCGTCACCATCCTCCTGCTCCGCAGGTGGAGGGCGGTGCGCGCAGCCAAGGCGCTCGAACGCGAAATCATGCGCCAAGCGGCGCAGCAGGCGGCCAACACCCGTCCTGATCGTCGCGCCGAGATCATCGAGCTCCAGGAGCAAATCCAGAAGGGCATCGCCTCTCTCAAGGCGAGCAAGCTCGGCAACGTCACCGGTGCGGCGGCGCTCTATGCGCTCCCCTGGTACGTCATCATCGGCCCGCCCGGCGCCGGCAAGACCACCGCACTCAAACACTCCGGCCTCGAGTTCCCCTTCCTCGATCCGCGCGGCGGCGGCGTCCGCGGCGTCGGCGGCACCCGCAACTGCGACTGGTGGTTCACCAACGAGGCGATCATCCTCGACACCGCCGGTCGTTACGCGACCGAGCAGGACGACCACGAAGAGTGGATCGCCTTCCTCGGCATGCTCCGCCGCTTCCGCGTGAAGAAGCCGATCAACGGCGTCATCGTCGCCGTCTCGGTCGCCGACCTCGCGCAGGCCACCGAAGAGCAAATCGACACCTATTCGAAGAAGCTCCGCGCCCGCATCGACGAGGTGATGACCCGCCTCGAGATGGTGGTGCCGGTCTACGTCACCTTCACCAAGAGCGACCTCATCGCCGGCTTCGTCGAGTTCTTCGGCGACCTCCGCAAGAGCGAACGTGGTCAGACCTTCGGCGCCACCTTTCCGCTCGACGCCGGCAGCAACCCGGGCTTCGAGCCGGCGCGGGCCTTCGAGCGTGAGTTCGACATCCTCGTCGAGACGCTCCACTCGCGCGGCGTCAAGCGTCTGCAGAGCGAGCGCGTCGCCGAGGCGCGCACCAAGATCTTCCAATTCCCCCTGGAATTCCAGTCTCTGCGGAGCAACCTCGCCGAGTTCATCGGCGCGCTCTTCCAGAAGAACACGTTCCAGGAGACGCCGATTTTCCGTGGCGTCTACTTCACCTCGGGCACCCAGGAAGGTCGCCCGATGGACCGCGTCCTCGGGTCGATGGCCCGCGCGTTCGGCCTTCGTCCGCAGGCCGCCGAGGCGACCGAAGCGCCGAAGGAGAGCAAGAGCTACTTCGTCACCGACCTCTTCAAGAAGGTCTGTTTCCCCGATCAGAACGTCGCCGCGCGCACCGCTCGCGAGTCACGTCGGCAGCGTCTCCGTCGCGTGCTCTACGCCGCTGCGGCGGTGGTCATCGCGGTGATGCTCATCATCCCCTCGTCCTGCACCTACGTCCGCAACAAGGACCTCGTCGACTCCACCTCCGACATCGCGAGCAAAGCGACGAAGGTCAAGTGGGACGACGGCGGCGCGGTCCCCGACAAGACCGACAAGCTGGTCGGCATCAAGAACCGCCTCATCAAGCTCGAGGACTGGCGCCAGAACGGCGCGCCCATCGGGATGCGTTGGGGCATGTACACCGGCGACTCGCTCTACGAGCCGCTCCGCAATCTCTATCTCTCCATCCTCGACAAGGGTCTGCGCGATCGCACGAAGCCCCTCATCGAAGAGCGTCTGCAGAAGATCGATCCGACCTCGGTCCGCGAAGCGCAGCAGTACGGCCTCGCGTACAACGATCTCAAGCTCTACATCATCATGACCGAGCCGAAGAAGCGGCTCCCCGACTACCTCGACCTGACGAAAGCCGATCAGGACAAGGACTGCTCCCCGGCGCAGGGCGGTGGTGATCCCGACTGCTACGCCAGCATCAACCTCACCAAGGCTTGGGCCGGCGCGCTGAAGAAAGAGGGCGACAAAGAGGCCGAGGACGCGCTTCGTCCGCACGTCAACGAGTACCTCCGCTACCTCAAGAGCGGCGATCTCAAGCCGTGGAAGGCCGATGACTCGCTCGTCACCAAGACGCGCGGCATCCTCCTCCAGGTCCCGCAGCTGCAGCGCAACTACGCGGCGCTCACGGGCATCGCCAGCGCCGAGAACCCGGCCATCACCAAGGAGATGATCTTCTACGGATCGATCGCTCCCTATGTGTCGTCGAAGAAGGGCGTGAAGGTCGACGGCGCCTACACCAAGAAGGGCTGGAACACGGTCCGTCAGGCGCTCCAGTCGCAGCAGTCGCAGCTCAACTCCGAGGTGTGGGTCCTCAACGAAGACCTCACCGCCAAGGTCGACGTCTTCAAGCAGATCATCGACCTGCGCAACCAGTACTTCGAGAACTACAAGAAGGCCTGGCGCGACTTCCTCATGGATCTCGAGGTCGAGAAGCCCGACAACGCCGAGCGCGCGCTCGACGAGCTGCAGGCCCTCTCCGAGTCCGAGTGGCCGTATCAGCGCCTCATCCGCATCCTCGACGAGAACGTGACGCTCGACGTCGGCGAAGCGGAGGATGGTCCCGATCAGTTCGAGACCGGCGCGGCCGCCAAACTCAACCAGAAGATCAGCCAGAAGACGGGCTCCGCCCTCCAAGGCACCGGCATCGACTCGGGCGTCAGCGTCACCAACAAGCCGAAGGGTCGCCCGATCTCGCCGGTCGAGCGTGATTTCAAGCCGATCACGAAGTTCGGCGTCTCCGGAGTGACGCCGAAAGAGGGCGAGCAGGGCCCGCCGACGAACCTCAAGCAGTACCAAGATCTCCTCGCCAAGATCGGCGCCGTCCTCAGCGATCTCAAGGACAGCAAGGCGCAGCCCGATCCGAAGGCGATGCAAGCGGAGTTCGAGACCGCGTTCCGCTCCGCGAGCGCACTCCTCGCCGATCAGGACGGCTTCACCCGTCCGATTCTCTCGCCGCTGATCATGAACCCGATCACGCTCGCGTGGGGCGCCGTGCTCCACGACTCCGGCGGGGCCGGGAGCGCGCTCTGGGAGGTCAACGTCTGGTCGACGTACTCGAAGACGATCGACAAGCTCTACCCGTTCTCTCCCGAGTCGACGATCGACGTGAAGCTCGACGACTTCTCCAACTTCTTCAAGCCGAAGGACGGCCTCGTCTGGGGCTTCTACGAGACGAACCTGAAGGGCCAATTGGAAGAGCAGGGGGGAGTCTTCATCCCGACCAAGCGCTTCAAGAACCAGATGGACTTCAGCCCGCAGTTCCTCAAGTGCCTGAAGCAGAGCAACGACATCACCAAGGCGACCTTCTTCGATCCGAAGGTGTCGGCGAAGCAGCCGACAGTGATGTTCGAGGTGAACTTGCACTCGGTGAGCGAGAACGTCTCGCACGTCTCGTTCGAGGTCGACGGCGTCGGCCACGAGTACAAGAACGAGCCCGAAGAGTGGGTGAAGATGCAGTGGCCGGCGGAGAAGCCGGAGACGCACGGCGCCAAGCTGCGCGTCCGTGGCTTCGGTGGCCTCGACGAAGAGATCGCCCGCGCGGGTGACTTCGGCTTCTTCCGTCTCATCGACGCAGCGTCCGAGATCAAGCAGGCGCCCCCCAAGGGTGGCGAGCAGCCGTCGCTCATCGCCGAGTGGCAGCTCAAGTCGCAATCGGCTTCGGTGCGACTCAACATCCGCCCGCTGAAGAAGGACAACCCCCTCGACACTTGGACCTCGAAGAACGTCTTCCGCGGCTTCACCTGCCCGCGCCTGACGATGGCCGGCAAGTAAGGCGGCCGAAGGACATGACTTTCGGTGGCGTCAGCGGTTTCGGCAAGGTCCCGCGCATGGGCGACTTCGTGCGCATGCGCGCCCACGAGGAACCGACGGCGACGTTCGAGGGCTGGATTCAGGAGGCGATGGCCTACGGCGAGAACAAGCGGAAAGACCGCTGGCCCGCCATCTACTCCGGCGGCGCGATCCACGCGTTCGTCTTTCGTTCTCCGAAGAAGGCTCGTCAGCAGAACCTCCTCTCGGGTGTCTTCAAGCCGAGCCAAGACGCCGTCGGTCGTCGCTTCCCGGTGGTCATCGGCGCGTCGATCCTCGAGCAGACGGTGGCGCCGGGTCCGCATCTCTTGCCGCTCGTCCTCGGTGACTATTTCGAGGAAGCGACCTCGACACTCTTCAACGTCGACAACGTCGGCTCGCTCTCGGACTTCGAGCGTGCCGTCGATCGCATCGGCCCGCCGCGCCTCGACTCGGCGGGCTCGCGCAGCAGCGAATATCAACAGTGGTCGTCGATCACGCCGACCTGGACTGCCTGGAGCACCGTCTACGGCAGCGAGGCCGCGCGCGCGCCCATCCACGCCATTCACACGATTCGCGAGTGCCTCGCGACCTTTCGCGGACAAGAGACGCTCGACACTCCGCTCTCGCTTCGCCTCCCGCTCGGCGGTGGTGGCGTCGCGGCGGCGGCCTTCTGGATTGACGTCGTTCGCCGCATCGCGCGCTGGAACACGACCGTTCCTTCGTTCTTCCTCCACTTCGACGGCTTCACCGGCTCGATGCTCCTCCAACTCGGCGACACTCCTCCGAGCTCGCTCATCGAGCTCTGGGAGCCCGATCCATCGAGTGATTATGTTTGCGACCTGATGGGCAATGCGCGCTTCGACGAGGCCAAGATCCTCCCCAAGCTCCCACCGCCCGTCGCCGAAATGCTCCAGCGCCACGACCGCCCCGTCGCCGAATTCCTCGCCGCGCTCGCGCACTGACCCGCGCACACACCCGCGCCCGCGCCTGCGCACACACCCGCGTCCGCTTCGCGTCCGCGCGCAGACCCGCGCTCGTTCTTCCCTTCCCAATTTTCCGATTCAGTTACCATCCGCCCTCCCGCCATGTCCCTGCTCGAAACCCTTCAAGAGAAGACCGCCCCTCTCACCGCAGCGATCCCCGGCGACAATCCGGCGGGTCCCGATCCGACGTTCGAGCCCGAGTTCGAGGCGATCAAGAAAGAGATCGACAAGCTCAGCTCCGTCGAAGACAAGCCCAATTGGGGCTCGGTCGTCACGGGCAGCGCGGCGCTGTTGAAGAACAAGGCGAAGGACTTCCGCATCGCCATCTGGTTGACCGTCGCGCACGTGCAAGCGAACAACTTCGCTGGCTTCGCCGAAGGCCTGGTGACGCTGCGCGGGCTCTGCACCCAGTACTGGGATCAGATGTATCCCGACGTGAAGCGCGGGCGCGCGCGCGCCAACATGATCACGTGGTTCATCGACCAGAACACCGCGGTGCTCGAGAAGGTCGACGTCAACAAGCGCAACGGTGAGGCCGTCAAGGTCTCCGACGACATGTTGAACGAGATCGACGGTGTGCTCTCCGAGAAGCTCGGCGAGCTCTACACCGGCCTCGGCAAGCTCCGCGGATTGATGCGCGACAAGGTGCGGCAAATCCCGCCCGACGATCCGCCGCCGCCCGATCCGAGCACCGTCGTCGTACAGGAGACGACGAACACCGCGACCGTCGCCGAGGTCTACTACCCGGAAGAGACGACGGCGACTACGAGCGACGCTGGCGCGGCTCCGGCGATCAGCGGCATCGGCGACGTCGAGCCGGCGTTGGCATTCCATTCGACGTCCCTCGTCAGCATCGGTCACGTGCTCCGTCGGGAAGATCCGAAGCAGGCGTGGGCGTACAAGCTGCTACGCGTCGGGCTGTGGCTGCCGTTCGCGACGACGCCCTACAACGAAGGCAACGTCACGCAGATGGCGTCGCCGCCGCCCGATCCCATCGCCAACTTCGACGCGCTCGCCGAGTCGTCGAGCTGGGCCGATTTGCTCGAGGCGCTGGAGACCGAAATCCCCAACTATCCGATGTGGTTCGATCTCCACCGCCGCGCGGCGATGGCGCTCGAGAAGCTCGGCGGCGAGTTTCGGCCGGCTCGGAATGCGCTTGGTCGCGCGGTCGTCGGCTTCGTCTCCTCGTGCCCCGGCCTCGTCGAGCTGCTCTACGCCGACGGCCTGCCGATCTTCGATCCGCTGACGAAGGAGTGGTACCAAACCGAGGCCGAACGCCAAGGTGCAGGAAGCTCGTCGAAGGCCGATGCCGCCACGGCTGCCGAAGAGGCCGAGCTGAAGGGCCGCTTCGAGGAAGCGAAGGCGATGGTCTTCGGCGGGAAAATCGCCGAGGGCCTGACGATGGCGACGCAGCTCGCCGCCCGCGGCAAGGATTCGCGCGTTCGATTCCGTTCGCGTACCGCGGTCGGCCAGATGGCGCTCGACGTCGGACGTCCGGCGATCGCCAAGCCGATGCTCGAAGCCCTCTTCTTCGAGGCCGAGCATCATCACCTCGAGACCTGGGAGCCGGCGCTCTGCGTGCCGGTCTACACCTCCCTCCTGACGGCGATTCGTGCAGCGCGTCACCCGGAGGACATCCTCACGCCCGAGGCGATGGCCAAGGAGGCGACGCTGTTCGATCGCCTCTGCCGGCTCGATCCTGCTGCGGCGATCAAGCTGTCGGGGCAGCCGACTCCGGGCTGAGCCCCGGCTCTCACCTCGGCACCACTGTCTGGACGCGCAGCGGGTGGCGGCTACGCAGGCTTCGTGCCCGCGCCGCCGCTCTCGCGGCTGGTTCATCCACGTCCGTGGTCGGATTCTGCACGTCCTGCGTCGGCCCCGAGCCGTCAACGGAACGATCGATGGTGCTTTACTGCAACCGCTAGTGAGCGATACTGGCGGTCCTTTCCTCGCAAACCGCGGAACTGAAAAGGGGATGGATTCATGGGCAAAGAAGGATCGGTCGCTCCCCAGGAGCGCGTGAACATCACGTACAAACCGTCGACGGGCAACGCGAAGGAGGAAGTCGAGCTTCCCCTCAAGATGCTCTTCATGGGCGATTACACGGGTCGTGCAGACCCTCGTCCCCTCGAGGAACGCAAGCCGATCAACATCGACAAGGACAACTTCAATCAAGTCCTCGCCGAGCACAATCTGAGCGTCGATCTCAGCGTCCCCGACGTCCTCTCCGGCGAGAAGGACGCGTCACTCGCGGTGAAGCTCAAGTTCCGCAAGCTCTCGGACTTCGGTCCGGAGGCCGTCGCAGAGCAGGTTCCGGAACTGAAGAAGCTTCTCGAGCTTCGTCAGGCGCTCACGGCTCTCAAGGGCCCGCTCGGCAACGTCCCGACCTTCCGCAAGAAGATCCAGGCGCTGCTGGCGGACTCGACGAACCGCGAGAAGCTGATGAAGGAGCTCGGCATCAATAAGGAGCAGGGGTGACCATGTCGGAAGAGCAAGCAGCAGGCGGCGCAGCCGCAGCAACTACGACCGAAGGTTCGCTTCTCGACGAGATTCTCGGCGAGACGAAGCTCACGTCGGGCGACGAAGGTTACGACGTCACGCGACGCGGCGTGCAGGCGTTCCTCGCGGAGCTCCTCGCTCCCGCGCACGCTTCGGAGAAGGTCGACAAGGCGTTCGCCGACGCCCTCATCGCCGAGATCGATCACAAGATCTCCAAGCAGCTCGACCAGATTCTCCACGACGCGAAGTTCCAGAAGCTCGAGTCCGCGTGGCGTGGTCTCAAGTTCACCGTCGACCGCACCGACTTCCGCGAGAACGTCAAGTGCGAGGTGCTGAACGTCTCGAAGGAAGACCTCCAGGCCGACTTCGAGGACGCTCCCGAGGTCACCAAGAGCGGCATGTACCGCATCGCGTACACCGCGGAATACGGCACGTTCGGCGGCAAGCCGATCGGCTGCATCTTCGGCAACTACTCGTTCGGTCCCGGCCCCGGCGACATCGCGCTGCTCCAGAGCATCGCGTCCGTCTCCACCATGGCCCACGCGCCGTTCTTCGCGGCAGTCGCTCCCGAGTTCTTCGGCGAGAAGGACTGGACCAAGCTCCCGAACCTCAAGGACATCAAGTCCATCTTCGAGAGCCCGCAGTACACGAAGTGGCAGTCGTTCCGCGAGACGGAAGACGCGCGATACGTCGGTCTGACGATGCCGCGCTTCCTCCTCCGTCTGCCGTACGGGCCGATGACCACGCCGATCAAGTCCTTCACCTATGAAGAGGACGTCATCGGCAAGCACGACGCGTATTGCTGGGGCAACTCGGCCTACGCGATGGCAACGCGCATCGCCGACAGCTTCGCGAAGTTCCGTTGGTGCCCGAACATCATCGGCCCGCAGGCCGGTGGCACCGTCGAGAACCTCCCGCTGCACCAGTACCAGGCGATGGGCGAAGTGCAGACGAAGATCCCGACCGAGGTGCTCATCAGCGAGCGCCGCGAGTTCGAGCTCTCCGAAGAAGGCATGATCGCTCTCTGTTTCCGCAAGGACAGCGACAACGCCTGCTTCTTCAGCGCGAACAGCGTGCAGAAGCCGAAGTACTTCGGCCAGTCGGCCGAGGGTCGCGAAGCGGAGATGAACTACCGTCTCGGGACGCAGCTCCCGTACATGTTCATCTCGTGCCGCATCGCTCACTACCTGAAGGTCCTTCAGCGTGAGCAAATCGGTACCTGGAAAGAGCGCGGCGATCTCGAGAAGGAGCTCAACGACTGGATCGGCCAGTACGTTGCCGACCAGGACAACGTCACGCCGGCCATTCGTGGTCGTCGTCCGCTCCGCAAAGCCCAGATCATCGTCACCGAGGTCGAAGGCAACGCGGGTTGGTACAAGGTCGACATGAAGATTCGCCCGCACTTCAAGTACATGGGCGCGTTCTTCACCCTCAGCCTCGTCGGCAAGCTCGACAAGGACTAGGAAGCGACGTCGTCTCTTCGTGAGACGAACGCGAGGCCTCGTGCGCTCCGGCGTACGGGGCCTTCGTGTTTTTGCGTTAGGCTCGCAGGATGGGCGGCAAAGCGACCGGCATCTTCAACATCCTCATCGGCCTCGGCGGCCTCTACATGGTGTCGCAGAAGGGAGCAGAGTTCGCCGTGCTTCCGAAGCCGGTCGGTTACGGCATCTGCGGCCTGCTCATCGTCTACGGCATCTATTTGCTCGCGCGAAAGCGTGACTGACGCACGAGCTGGAAATCGCGTACTCGAACGGCGCTAGAGGCCTTCCGAGCAGGAGTAGAGACCGAAGCCGCAGTTCTGCTGCATGCACTTCACCATCTCGTTCCGCCCGAGCGCGTTCATCCCCGAGAGGTAGGTTCGACACTCGACCGGGGAGACCCCTTTGCACGATTGCGTGATCACGCCGCAATACGGATCGGCGCCTGGATCAGGACATGCCGTGTGCAGCGCGTCGTCCTTGCAGTCATAGACATGGAGCGCATCGCAGAGCTGCAGCGGCGACTTCGAGCGGATGCAGGTGACCGCGCGTTCGGCGATCTTCGGCTTGTAGAATCGCACCGCGTCGCTGCACGCGCCGTTGATGAAAGGGAAGGGGGAGCAGCTCTTGTCGATCTTCAACGTCGTGCAGCTGCCCGGCTTGCCGACGTTCTCGTCGATGCCGCAAATCGGCGTCGGGCTCGGCTTCTTCTTCGGCGGCGGCGCCCACGCGCCTCCACCTTCACCGACCGGACCACCCCCACCAGGCCAATAGCCTTCGGCGGTCGGCGTCGGCCAACTCCCTTCTTTCGGTGGCCCGTAGCCGTCACCGGTTGGCTTCGGCCAGTTCGTCGTCGTCGGAGGTGTGCTCGTCGCCGGCGTGCCGATGGCGCTCGTGCCGGTAGTGCTCGTCGTGCTCGCGCCCATGCTCGTGGTCGTTGGGCTCGCGCTCGTGCTCGCGAGCGCTCCCCCCGGCGGGCTCGTCGCCTCGTTTCGGGGGCTGCATCCAGCGGCGATCGCACCGACGAAGAAGAGGAAGCGCGTGCGATCGATGGTCAGCCCTTCGCTCATTCGGGTGGCCCGTCCTCTTCCAACGCGACGTTCCAATAGACGTAGCTCGCCCAAGCTTCCGGCACGTTGGTCCCGAAGTTGAGGTGCACGGTGATCGGCAGCGTCTTCGGCTTCACCGGCGTCGAGAGGAGCGTCATCCCCGCTTGATCGGGCGTGCGGTTGCGTTTCTTCGCGTTGCACGGGTAGCACGACGTGACGATGTTCTCCCAGTTGGTCCGCCCGCCGAGATGGCGCGGCACCACGTGGTCGTAGTTCAGCTCGCGCATCTTCTTCTTCACGGCGCAGTACTGGCAGGTGAACTTGTCGCGCGTCATCACGTTGATGCGCGAGAACTTCACCGCCCGCTTGATTCCGCGAAAGAAGCGAAGGAGTCGGACCACCGAGGGCATGCGAATGGTCAGCGTCATCGAGCGATAGAGCACCTCATCGGTCTCTTCGACGACCTCGACCTTGCCGAGAAAGAGCATGTTGATGGCCTTTTGCCACGACACGATCCGGTGAGGCTCCATCCCCGGCGTCAACACCAGCACCTGCGACATCGCTCGGGACCCCTTTCTCCTTCTTTCTTCGCTGTGAGTCTGTTTCTCGGTTGGGCTCGCTCGGCTCGTGTTCTCCGGGTGTTCTCCCGGTGTGCGCGATCCGGATGAACGATAGCACCTGAACGGTGGTCGAGCGGCAAACACCCTGTGATCTCGCGTGTCCTACATTTGTGCACCACTGATCGCGAAAAGCGCTCGCGTCTGCGAGAGGGCATGCAATCATCGCCGGCTGTCCTCTCGTTCCCTCGCTGGAATGGTGCGCGGGTAGTTCGAGAGAGAAGTGCATTGCCTGCCGACGACGCCAAGGTCAGAACCCGCGGCGCTGCCGAGGTCGTGACTCGACTGCGGCATAACGAAAAAACGAGCGCCCGCGTACGCCGCGCTCCGTGAGGTACTCCGTGAGCACCGAAACCGAAGGCAAGAAGCAGTCGCTCAGCATCACCGACAATCGCACCGGCAAGTCCTACGAGGTGCCGATCGCCGACGGGACGATACGCAGCACCGACTTACGGAAAATTCGCGTCGATGCCGACGACTTCGGCCTCATGACCTACGACCCGGCGTTCATGAACACCGCGGCGTGTCGGTCGGCGATCACGTACATCGACGGCGACAAGGGCATCCTTCGCTATCGCGGCTACGACATAGCCGAGCTGGCCGAGAAGTCGACGTACCTCGAGGTCGCGTACCTGCTCCTCTCGGGCGAGCTCCCGACGCAGACGCAGCTCGACGAGTTCACCCGCAGCGTCACGCTCCACACGTTCGTCCACGAGAACGTGAAAGAGCTGATGGACGGCTTCCGCTACGACGCGCACCCGATGGGCATGCTCATCGCCACCGTCGGCGCGCTCTCGACGTTCTATCCGGAGGCGAAGAACATCTTCGACCAGCCGACGCGTCACCTGCAAATCGTCCGGCTCTTGGCGAAGATGCCGACCATCGCAGCATGGAGCTACCGGCACAGCGTCGGGCTCCGCTACATCTACCCCGACAACGACCTCGCCTACGCCGGCAACTTCCTCTCGATGATGAAGCGCATGGCCGAGCTCTCGTACAAGGTCAATCCGATCCTCGAGCGCGCGCTCGACATCCTCTTCATCCTCCACGCCGATCACGAGCAGAACTGCTCGGCGAGCGCGATGCGTGGCGTCGGTAGCTCGCAGGTCGATCCATACTCGGCGGTGGCGGCGGCGGCGGCGGCCCTCTACGGCCCGCTCCACGGCGGCGCCAACGAGGCGGTGCTGCGCATGCTTCACCAAATCGGCAACGTCGCCAACGTGCCTGCCTTCATCAAAGAGGTGAAGGGCGGTAGCGGCAGCCGGCTGATGGGCTTCGGCCACCGCGTCTACAAGAACTACGACCCGCGCGCGAAGGTCATCAAGAAGCTCGCGGACGAGGTCTTCGAGGTCACTGGCAAGAACCCGCTCCTCGACATCGCCCTCGAGCTCGAGCGTATCGCCTTGCAGGACGAGTACTTCGTCTCCCGCAAGCTCTACCCCAACGTCGACTTCTATTCCGGCCTCATCTACCAAGCGATGGGCTTCCCGGTCGACATGTTCCCGGTGCTCTTCGCCATCCCCCGCACGGTCGGTTGGCTGGCGCAGTGGGAAGAGATGCTCCTCGACAGCGAACAGAAGATCGCGCGCCCGCGGCAGATCTACACCGGCAAGGACCTCCGTTCGTTCGTCCCGATGGACAAGCGCTGAGCTCCTAGCGAGCGCGCTCGCCGTTCGCGCCTGCCGGAAACTATCCCGATGGTGATCAGTTCCGGTAAGGCGCGGGGATGCGTGAGGTGTCCCCTCGGCTGCCGTGCAACCTGCGCACGCCCGTCCGAAATCTGCCCGCCAACGTGCGGTTGCGGACACCTGCGCCCTCGGTTTTTCTCGCCGAGCTGACGCCGACCGCGCCGACGATCACGCCGGCTACGACTTCCGCGTCACTCGAGACGCTCGCGACGCGATCGACGCGATCGATGCGATTGACGCAATCGATGCGATTGACGCAATCGACGCGGCGGAAGGTCTCACGGGCTCGGCGATCTCCTCTGGCATGGCTTCCGGTGTGGGCCTTCGCGGCGTGGGCGGGAGCTTGCTCACCAGCGCCGTCGCGTGCCGGGGATCGCGCGCTCGCCGAGGTGGCCACCGCCAAGCCGCGTGAGCCTGCCGCGTCGATCGTCCCTCCGCCCGTCTCGCCACCGAATGTTGCACTTGCGGTGCAAGATGATTCGGGCGACCCGAAGACGCGCTATCTCGTCGGTCCGCTGCACTCGCCGATGACCAAGTCGGTGATCGATCGCATCGCCGCCGTGCTCGCGCGCTCGCCGCATCGTCGCAACGTCTTCGCCAAGGTCGGCGACTCCCACAGCGTCAGCCCGAGCTTTCTCGCCTGCTTCGCCGGCAAGGACGTCGATCTCGGACCCTTCGCCGAGCTCGAGCCGTCGATGGCGTTCTTCCACGGTTGGTCGCGCGAGTCGGAGGCGGCGAAGGTCGGATGGCACGCCGTGCAGACGCTCGGTCCCCCGCTGCGCGCCGAGATCGACGCGATGCGACCGGCGTGGGCGGTGCTGATGCTCGGCACCAACGACACGCGCCAGACGCCGCCGGCCGAGTTCGAGCGCTACCTGGTGCACAACATCGACGCGCTGCTCGCGGAGGGGGTGGTGCCGATCGTCTCGACGATTCCGCCGCGCGGCGACAGCGAGCTGACGACGCAGCTGGTGCCGGAGATGAACGCGATCATCCGCGCGGTGGCGCAGTCGCGGAAGGTACCGCTGGTCGATCTCTACGGCACGCTCTCTCCCGTCCCTGCGCATGGCCTGACGCCCGACGGCATTCATCTCGACGTGCTCACCACCAAGGGCGTGCACGGCTGTTGGCTGACGGAAGAAGGCCTCCACCACGGGATGAACCAACGCAACCTGCTGACCCTCGCGGCGCTCGATCGCATGCGTCGCTTCGTGCTCGAGGGTGAGCCTGCCGAACCGCCTCCGCCGCGCCTCGAAGGCGAAGGGACCTGGCAGCGGCCATACTTCGTCGACGCGCTTCCGTTCGCCGACGAGGGCGACACCAAGCCCTTCGCTGGGGTCGCGACATCGTACGGATCGTGCGGCGACGCTGATGGGGGCGAGGTCGTCTATCGTGTCGATCTCGAGGTCCCGACACGCCTTCGCATTCGCGCGTTCGCCGACGATGGAGCCGCCGTCGTCCTCCGATTCCTGGACGGCGAGACCCCCGGCACCTGCGTGTCACAGGCCGATCACGCGCTCGAAGTGACGGCGAGCGCAGGCATGCACCGGATCGTCGTCGACGGACCTCGCGCCAAAGCCGGCGCCTTTCGCCTGACCGTGGTCTCGGTTCCCTGAATCTTCGCGCGTGCTAGCTGCGCGTGAAGAGCGTGCGCATGTCGTCGCCCGGGGATGCCGGCACGAGGATCGCCGCGATGCCGCCTTCGAGCGCCGCGTGATCGGGGACGACCCAAGCGCCGGCTTCGCCGACGAAGACGCGCACGCGCACGCCGACCGCCAGGGGGAGCTCGACCTCCGCCCTCGCCTCGGCACCGGCGGGAACGATCGGCATAGCTGGTGAGGCTTCGGCGGCGTCGCGACGCATCGTCTGCAAGAGATCGCTCTCGCCCTCGTCTTCCGGCACGTCCATGTTGCGCGCGAGGAAGTCGGCGGCGGCGATCGGGAGGATCGACGTCACCTCGTTGTCGGGCTCCTCGTGCACACTCGGCTGCGGAGGCGTCAGCTCGGCCGGCGCCCCGGTCATCCCCGGAGGAATCTCCACCGGCTGCGCGGCGCGCGTACGTGCGGACGGCGGCGTCGCGCCTGCATGCACGGCCGCGAAATTCGACGAGCTCGATGAGCTCGAGGAGGTCGACGTCGAGCCGGAGGAGGCGCCGGTCGCAGCCGGAGCCATCGGCGCAGCGCCTCCGAAAGTCCCCGGCGGCGAGGACTTCTTCGGCGCCGCCGAGCTACGTGTCGTCGGGGGCGGCGCGGCTGCGGTCGCCGAGCCGAGCGGGCGTAGCGGCGGAAGCGGCGCCAACTTCGCGCCTGGTCGCATCGAAGGCTTGGCGGTGGGCGGCCGTGTCGGCGGACGTTGAGGCATCGGCGCCGGCGCGCTCGTCGCCGGACGGGTGCCGCTCGGCGAAGTCGAGGCCATCGGAGCCTTGGCTTCCGGCTTGTTCGAGCCAGCGCCAGAGATGGCCGCGGAGGTCGGCGCGTTCGCCAACTCGGCGGCCGCTTTGGCGAGCTCGAGGGCGCGGAGATCGGCCTCGGCATCGCTGGCGCTCTCAGCAGCGCGTCGCAGCCATTGAAGAGCATCGCCCGTCTCTCCGCGCGCCCACATCGCGGCGGCGATCGAGAGCTTGTCGGCGACCTCTTCGGGATCGTCGTCACGCGGCGCGGGGATGTTGGGGGCGTTTCGCTCCATCGACTCGCATGCTCCGTCGCACGCGGGACCGGCCTACGGCGTCCTCAGGGTGCGACGAGCACGTTAGCTGGCCAGACGTCACCAGGGCGAAGACAAAAAAAATGCACCGCGGAGGGCCCAGGGGGGGGGGCAGGCCTCGTCCGCGGTGCGCCATAAGTCTTTGCAGCCGTCGTACCAACCGTTTCTGACCATAAATCAGCTAGTTAGCCAAGCTTGTGCGGGGTCGTGCCTTCACTTCTGCAATTTCGCTCTCGCGCGTGAAAGCTCCGAAGGTCGGGGCGGCTTTCGACTTGGCAAAACCTGCGGCATCGAGGACAAGGGCCTCCATGGCCAGCACCGTTCGTCGCCCCCTCTGGCGTGCCTTTGCCCCCCGTGAGCTGACCCGCGCCGCGAAACACGCCCGAGCGGGGGGCATTTCGGTGGTGAAAGACCGGCGCTGGTACTTGCTCGGCGACGCAGGGCCGGCGGGAGAAGACGTCCCTCTCTTCGTCGACTGGGCGCTCCGCGCGATCGAATCGGAGACCTGGGAGGAGCAGGTCGAGGGCGACGTCTCCGGGCTCATCAAGGCGACGGTCACCGCCGATTGGCGCGAGCGTGTCGGCGAGTGGATCGCGCGCGACGCCGACTTTCGTGGCTCCTCGGCCAACTCGAAGTTCGACTGCGTGAAGTGCGCTGCGTGCTGCGTCGACAACAAGGTGCTCCTCGATCGCGCCGACGTCGCTCGCCTTCGCGCGGGCGGCGCGGCGATCGGCCGCTCGATTCGCACCGTTCGCGGCAAGCGCTACTTGCCGCTCGCGCCGCCGGTTGAATCGATGAACGGCGCCAAGCCGTGCGTCCACCTCCGGGAGCTCAAGTGCGGCATCTACCCGCACCGGCCGTTCATGTGTCGCGACTTTCCTGCAGGCACCGAGCAATGCATGACGTCGCGCGAAGATCTCTACGGCTCGCCGTTTCCCAAGGGGCGATAGTCCGGCGACCGAGCGGAGCGAGATCGACCGGACGGCCAAAGTTGCGAAGCAATCTTTGGCGAAACGAGACTGCCCGG
>JANYDK010000024.1 GCA_025363655.1 Deltaproteobacteria bacterium
CGGAGTCTTCGGAGGCCGTTCCACGTCCACGAGTGCCCTTGGTACGGAGTGAACGTGGACGGCCGGAGTCTTCGGAGGCCGTTCCACGTCCACGGAGTGCCCTTGGCACGTAGTGAACTATATGTGTGAAGGACTTGGTCGCCCTCGAGGAGCCGGCCCGGACGGAAGATTCGTTTCGATGAAATTCCAAAAGCAGGAAGTCATGGCCCCTGCAAACCATCGGCGATTCATCACCACCGTGATTTTCTAATGGCGGAGAACGTAGGTCTTTTTGGAATTTGGCGCTTTGGCGTCGATCAAGCCGCGGTCGGTAGCGTCAGGGTCGCGGTCGTGCCCGCACCGACCACGCTGTCGTAGGTGAGCTCGCCGCCGTGTTGGGTGACGACCGAGCGCGCGAGGCAGACGCCGAGCCCCGTGCCACCTTCGCGCGTGGTGAAGAAGGGCGTGCCGAGGCGCGCAAGCTCGTCCTTGCCGATGCCACGACCGTGATCACGGACGCGCACGACCACCACGTCTGCAGCGTCGTCGATCTCGACGTCCACCGAAGGCTGCGACCCGGGTGCGCGCTCGCCGCTCGCTTCGACGGCGTTGGCCAAGATGTTGAGGAGCGCCTCTTTCAAGCGCCGCGGATCGGCCATCACCGAGGCGCTGCCGAGACGACGCAAGCCGACCCCGGCCGACGCCGCGCGCGCCTCGAGCACGGCGAAGACGTCGTCGACCAACCGCGCGACGTCGACGAGCTCGCGGCGGAGGTCGGTCAGCGGACGCTCGAACGAGAGGTAGTCGCGGAGGATGGTCTCCATCCGCGTGATCTCGGAGGTGACGACGGCGATCCGTTCGCGCGCGCGCGCATCCTCGGGCGCGAGGCTGCGATCGAGGAGCTGCGTCAGTCCCTTGATCGCCGCGAGCGGGTTCTTCAGCTCGTGCGCGACCTTGGCGCCAATCGACTCCAGCGCCTGTCCGCGCTGCTCGGCGCCGACGATGACGTCTTCGCGCATGCGATCGAGCTTGTCCTCGATCGTGCCCATGGCGTCAGAGAGACGGCCCATCGAGCTGAGGAGGACGAAGATTCCGAAGAGCGTCGAGGCGAGCGTGAGCGCGACGTCGTACGGATACTCGGGCCGAAGGCCGACTACGTTCACCGGCAGCAGCGCGAGCCCGAGCGAGACCGCCACCGCGTAGAGGGCGGCGAGCAAGCTCTCACGACCGCGCCCATAGGCGACGAAGGTGCCGACGGTGACCGGGAGAATCGAGATCGCGAGCGGGCTCGAGAGCCCACCGGTGGCCCCGATGTTGATGCCCATGAACGTGAGGGTGACGAGGCCGGCGCGGAAGAGCGTGCGATCGTCGATCGGCCGGCGCCGATGCCAGAGCCAATCGCCGAGCTGATAGACGATGTACGTGAGATAGGCGCCGAAGATGAGTCCGATGCGTTGCCAGGAGTAGTGCGCGGCGAGCAAGAGGCCGACGTTGATCGAGGCGATGACGAAGGTCAGTGCGGGACGACGACGGAGAAACCACGCAGCGACGTCGAGGCGTTGCGCACGACGAAGCGCCTGGTAGCGGCTCGTGCGAGCGGTCGGCACAGTTGGTCGTGTCGTCGGTTTCGTCGGCATCGCGCACCCCCAAGATACCGCCGACGGTAGAGCGAGCACCGTGCCAGCGCGTCGGCGATGCCGAAGGTCGGTGATTGGTCGCGAAATTTCGTTCTTCGACACGTGTTGGCCCATCGACTGTCGAAGGGTCGACAAGCGCTCCTGTCGGAAGTCCGACAGTGACGACGAACCATCAGCGAAGGAAGCCGAAATCTGCTTCGTCAGAGGCGACGCGATGACGGCACACGGCGTGCTCTGGCAGGCGGCATGTCCAACTCTTCCCTCACCCGCCCGGCGCCCATCGACACGCACGCCGAGGAAGCCGACGAGAGCGGCGTACACGCGAGCCCGGTGCGAGCAGCGCTGAGCCCGGAGAGCGCCGCGCCGCCGTCGAAGAAAGGCGGTCGCGCCAAGTACGTCTTCGCCGGCCTCCTCGCGATCGCGGCGACCCTCGGGGGCACGGTCTACGCCCGCGGTCTCGGCAAGCAGACCACCGAGGATGCGCAGGTCGAGGGCAGGGTCTTCAACGTCGCCTCGCGAGTGAACGGCCGCGTCGCCACCGTGAAGATCACCGACAACCAACACGTCGAAGCCGGCGACGTCCTCGTCGTCCTCGAAGACGATCAACCGAAGGCCAAGCTCGGCATCGCCAAGGCCGACGCTGCTGCCGCCCGCGCACAACTCGCGTCGGCCAAAGCACAACTCGCGCTGACCGAAAAGAACGTCGAAGCCTCGGTGAAACAAGCCCAAGGCGCGATGGCGCAGGCCAAAGGCACGCTCGTTTCTTCGGGGGCATCGGTGACCCAGGCGAGGAGTGACGTCGCCAGCGCCGAGTCGCGTCTCACCCTCGCCCGCACCGAGCTCGAACGCGTGCAAGCGCTCGTCGCCAAGGGCGCAGCCACCAACTCCGAGCTCGACTCCCGACAGTCCGCCTTCGATCAAGCACGAGCTGCCCTCGACTCGGCCAAGGCACGGCTCACCGTTGCCCTCGCCGGGACCTCGACGTCGGCCGGCGGCATCGAGGTCGCGAAGGGAAAGCTCGACGCCGCGCAGACCGGACCGGAGCAGCTCGCACTCTCGAAAGCTGCGGTCGATCTCGCGCAAGCGAAGGTCGATCAAACGGAGGCGAACGAGAAGCTCGCCACGCTCGATCTCGCGTGGACGACGATCGTCGCGCCGACGCGCGGCATCGTCTCGCGACGGACGGTGGAGCCGGGACAGATGGTCGATCCGTCGCGCCCCCTCCTCGCGATCGTGCCCGAGGACGACGTCTGGATCGTCGCCAACTTCAAAGAAGACCAGCTCGCCGAGATGAAGGTCGGTCAGAAGGCCGTCGTCGAGCTCGACACCTACGGCGGGCAGAAGCTCGAGGCCCACATCGAGAGCTTCTCCGGCGCGACCGGCGCCCGTTTCGCCCTTCTTCCGCCCGACAACGCGACGGGCAACTTCACGAAAGTGGTCCAGCGCGTCCCGGTGCTCATCCGCCTCGAGAAGGCGACCAACCTCCCGCTCCGCCCCGGCATGAGCGCCTTCGTCACCGTCGTCACCGAGTAACCGAGTGACCGAGTAACCAAGATGGCCGCCGAAGCTGAAAAAATCACGGGATCGAAGCTGTGGATCACCCTCGCGGTGATGGGCGCGGCGCTGATGGCAGTGATCGACATCTCGATCGTCAACGTCGCGCTCACCGACATCCGCGCCAGCTTCGGCACGCCGCTCGATCAGATCGCTTGGGTCTCGACCGGCTACATGATGGCCAACGTCGTCATCATCCCGATGACCGGATGGCTGCAAAAGCGCTTCGGCTACAAGCGCTACTTCACCGCCTCGGTGCTCATCTTCACCGCCGCGAGCGCGCTCTGTGGCCTCGCCTGGAACCTCCCTTCGCTCGTCGCCTTCCGCATCCTCCAAGGAATGGGCGGCGGGGCGATCATTCCGACCGCACAATCGATCCTCTTCGCGCGCTATCCGCGGAAAGAGCACACGATGGCCGGCGCGCTCTTCGGGCTCGGCGCGGTCACCGGTCCGCTCCTCGGGCCGACGCTCGGCGGCTATCTCATCGAGTACGTCAGCTGGCACTGGATCTTCCTCATCAACGTGCCGGTCGGCCTCCTCGTCGCGACGCTCGTCTGGAAGCACGTCGACGAGCCCGGCTGGGTGAAGACCGAGTCGCCCATCGACGTCACCGGCATCGCCCTCCTCGCTGCCGGCATGGGCTCGCTGCAGTACGTGCTCGAGGAAGGCAACCGCAACGACTGGTTTCACAGCGTGGAAATCACGGTGCTGGCCGCGGTGGCGGTGATCTCGCTGGTGACGTTCGTCACCCACGAGCTTGAGACCGAACATCCGATCGTCGATCTGCGCGTCTTCGCCAACCGCGCGTACACCGCAGCCACGGGCGTCAATTTCCTCCTCGGCATGGCGCTCTTCGGCGCTTCGTATCTCTTCTCGCTCTATTGCGGGACGGTGATGCGCTACACGGCGCTCGACATCGGCAAGGTGTTCCTCGTCGCTGGCGTCGCGCAGATCATCATGATGCCGCTGGTCGGTCGCTTCGCCCCGCGCTTCGACGGCCGCTTCCTCCTCGCGATCGGCGTCATCGTCACCACCGTCAGCCTCTTCATGACGACGTCGTTCACCGCCGAGGCGGGCTTCTGGAACCTCGCCGCACCTCGCGTCGTCCAGGGCATCGGCATGAGCCTCCTCTTCATCCCGCTGAGCGTGCTCGCGCTCTCCGACGTCCCCGCCGAGCGGCGCGGCAACGCCACCGGTCTCTTCAACCTCACGCGCGAGCTCGGCGGCTCGATCGGCACCGCCTGGATGGGCATGCAGATCGCCAACGGCACCAAAATTCAAGGCGCCGCGCTCGCCGAGAAAATCGACGTCTACCACCAGCCGGCCGTCGAACAGCTCGGCGCCCTCCAACAGTCGGTGGGACAGCGCACGACCGACCCGCTCCACGCCGCCTATCAACTGCTGCAGATGCGCCTCGATTTGCAGGGCCTCGTGCGGATGTTCAACCACGCCTTCGCCCTCACCGCGGGCGTCTTCGCGGCAGCGATCGTCCTCGTCTTCCTCCTCAAACGCCCCGACCCGAACGTCGTCGTCGAAGGCGCGCATTAACACCTCACCTTCAGCTATGTCGACATAGCTAGGACGGCCATGTCCCATCGTCTGCACTCCGCCCGACGTCTCCTACCCATCGCGTTCGTCGTCCCGTCACTCTCGTCGATCACCGCAGTCACTTCCCATGCGGCAGCCGACGACGCCCCGACCGCGACGACGACAGCGACCACCGCGACCCTCGCGCCGAAGACCGTTTCGGAGGTCGTCGAGTTCACCAAGCTTCCGACCAAGGTCGGGGGGCTCACCGCCGACAAGGCTGCAGCTTCTGCGCTCGCGACCTCGAAGACGTCGCTCGTCGACGATGCCAAGCTCGCGGCTGCTGCTGCGCAGGTCGACGCCGCCTGGGACGCGTACCTTCCGAAGCTCACCGGGACGGCCCGCTACACTCGACTCTCGAAGATCGACGCGCCGATCCTCTCGCTCGGTCCGACCTCGTTCAGCTTCCCGGTGGTGCTCGACAACTACGTCGCGCAGGCGTCGCTGCTCATTCCCTTGAGCGACTATGCACTCCGCATCTATCACGCGCACGAGGCGGCGATCGCCAACGCCGAGGCGCTGACGTGGTCGAAGAAGGTCGACGAGGCCCAAACCGCCGCCGACGCGCGGATCACGTTCTACAACCTCCTGCGCGCACGTGGCGGCGTGGTCATCGCCGACGCGGCGGTCTTGCAAGCGAAGAGTCACCTCGCGGAGCTGCAGGCCAAGCTCGCGCAGAAGGATGCGACCACCGCCGACGTCGATCGCATCCTCGCTCAGCTCGCCGGGGCCGAGCTCGCCCGCATCCGCGCCGAGAACCTGGTGACGGTCCTCGAGACGAACCTCCGCGTGCAGCTCCATTTGCTACCGACGGCGGCGATCGAGGTCGGCGAAGACCTCGAGGCGGAGGTGCCGAAGACGATGGTCGATCCGCTGTCGCTGACCGCGAAGGCGTTCGCCCAAAGGCCCGAGCTCCGCGCGATCGAGACGCAAATTGCGGCCTCCGAGCAGAACGTGACGATCGCCGGAGCGGGGATGTACCCGCGTCTCGATGCCATCGGCAACCTCTTCTACGCCAAGCCCAATTCGCGCTTCGTGCCCACCGTCGACGAGTGGCGCACGACCTGGGACGTGTCGCTGCAGTTGAGCTGGTCGCCGACCGACGCGCTGATCGCGAGCGACCAGAAGAAAGTGGCGAGCGCCAACGTGTCGGTCCTGAAGGCGACGAAGCTGCAGCTCGAGGACGCCCTCTCGCTCGACGTGACCAACGCGTACACACGTCTGCGCGAGGCCGAAGCTGCCGTCTTCGCGGCCGCGGCGGAGCGAACCGCGGCCGAGAGCGCCTATCGCGTGCGATCACAGCAATTTCAGAGCGGACTGACGACGAGCGCCCTCCTCGTCGACGCCGAGAGCGACGTCACGAGGGCTCGCCTGAACGAGCTGAACGCGCGCGCCGACGTCCGAGTCGCCGGCGTGCTCTTGAAAAAGGCGACAGGGACGCTTTAACCGAGACGGACCGAGAGTGACGGCGACGGAGGCGGGCGCGCGCTAGCATGACGTCGTGCTCCTCTCCGTCTTCGACATGTTCTCCATCGGCATCGGTCCTTCGAGCTCGTACACCGTGGGGCCGATGAGGGCCTCCGAGCGCTTTGCGCGCCGGCTCGAGAGCGATGGCAACCTCGCGCGCGTCGCGTCCGTCACCGTGCAGCTCTTCGGGTCGCTCGGCGCCACCGGCAAAGGCCACGGCAGCGACGTCGCGGTGCTCCTCGGTCTCCAAGGCGAGAAGCCGGAAGCCGTCGACGTCGACACGGTCGAGGCGCGGGTCGAGGCGGTGAAATCGACGGGCAAGCTCCGCCTCCTCGGAACCCACGAGGTGGCCTTCCAGGTCGGCGATCACATCGTGCTCCACAAGCGACAGTCGTTGCCCAAGCACCCCAATGGCATGCGCTTCACCGCGCGCGATCAGGCGGGCGTGACGCTCGACGAACGGGTCTACTACTCGGTCGGCGGCGGCTTCGTGGTCGGCGACGAGGTGTCGGTCGATGCGCCGCCCATCGACAGCGAGGTGGCGACGAAGACCGCGAAGGCGCCGCACCCCTTCAGCACGGGCGCCGAGATGATGCGCCTCGCCGAGACCAAAGGCCTCTCGATCAGCACGATGATGCTGCAGAACGAGATGCGTCTGCGCAGCGAGGCCGAGGTGCGGACTGGGCTCCTCCGCATCTGGAACGTGATGGAGGCGTGCGTGCGGCGCGGCTGCGAGCGCGAGGGCATCCTCCCGGGCGGGCTCAAGGTGCGACGGCGGGCGGCCAACATGTACCGCAAATTGAAGAGCGATCCGCGCGGCGGGGTCGATCCGTTGGTGGCGATGGACTGGGTCAACCTCTTCGCGCTGGCGGTGAATGAAGAGAACGCAGCGGGTGGACGCGTCGTCACCGCTCCGACCAACGGCGCCGCCGGCATCGTCCCTGCGGTCATGCACTACTTCGTGCGCTATTGCCCTGGCGCCGACGACGACGGCGTCGTCCGCTTCCTCCTCACGGCGGGCGCCATCGGCATGCTCTACAAGATCAACGCGTCCATTTCCGGCGCCGAGGTCGGTTGTCAGGGAGAGGTCGGCGTCGCTTGCTCGATGGCCGCGGCAGGCCTCGCCGAGGTGATGGGCGGCACGCCCCAGCAAGTGGAGAACGCCGCGGAAATCGGGATGGAGCACAACCTCGGCCTGACCTGCGATCCGATCGGCGGGCTCGTCCAGGTGCCGTGCATCGAACGCAACGCGATGGGCGCGGTGAAGGCGATCAACGCCGCGCGCATCGCGCTCTCGGGCGATGGAAAACACCACGTCTCGCTCGACAAAGTGATCGCGACGATGCGCCGCACCGGCGAGGACATGTTGACCAAGTACAAGGAAACGGCGCGCGGCGGCTTGGCCGTCAACATCGTCGAGTGCTGAGCGTCTCGACCGCGGGGCGCGTCTCGAGTCGATCGTGCCGGTCGCGACAACGTGTCGCAGGCGCGTGGCGCTAGACTGGTGCTAGAGAAATCGAATGCGTTTTCGCCTTCTTCTTTCGCACGCTTGCTCGACGTTGCTCTTGGCCTCCGCATCACTCGTGGGCCTCGTCGGCTTCGGCTGCTCGTCTTCGAGCAGTGACACGACCCCGACCGACTCGGGCCCGGCCGACGCCGTGAGCGACGCTCCCTCGACCTGCAGCGTGCCCGGCAAGCTCACCGAAGGCGCGAAGGACTCCCATTGCGGGACGACCACGCAGGTGACCAGCGCTGCCAGCTGTCACCCGACCGATGATGACGCCGGACCGGCAGACGTCGGTGCCGACGCGAGCTCGGATGCTGTTGCCGACGTTGGCGGAGACGCCGCGGAATTGTGCCCCTACGGCGACACCGTGTTCGGTGGCGAAGCCGACGACGACGACTGCAAGTACCACGTGAAGTGGACGCTGGGCACGATTTGCCAGGGCTCTGGCGGCGTGCCGCTCACCGTCGTCGTGACGACGAAGAGCGACGGCAAGCCGGCCGTCGGCGCCGCGACCGACATCGAGACTTTCACCAGCACCACCACCGGCACTTGCGACAACGCCTCGACGCACGCGGGACCGAACACCGGGCTGACCCTCGCCGAGAGCGCGGGGGGCACGTATTCGGGCAAGCTCGTCTTCGACAAGACGGGAGCGTGGACGGTGCGCCTCCACTTCTTCGAGAGCTGCTCCGACACCGAGGAAGACTCGCCGCACGGACACATCGCCTTCCACGTGACGGTGCCGTGAACGGATGCGAGGGCGGCGTTCGGCGAGTATGGTGAGCGCGATGCCTCGTCGCGGCGCAGCCCTCGTCGCACTCTTCGGTGTCAGTCTGGCCGGCGTCGCATGCTCGCCGGCGACGCCCGACGCGCCCCTCGGCGACGCCAACCTCGACACCGCCACGACCTGCGATCGCACGCTCCCCGACTGCCCCGCCAAGCCTCCCAGCTACAGCGGTCAGGTCGGCGCCATTTTCACCGATCGCTGCGTCGGCTGCCATTACACGGGCTCGAAGATCGCGCGCACCGATTTGAGCTCCTACGCGAAAATTCATGCCGTTCGCGGCTCGGTGCTGACGCAGGTGTTCGGTTGTCTGATGCCGAGCGACGAGCCGCTGCAGACGGCGCAACGGCGGGCGATCCTCGAATGGCTCGCGTGCGGTGCACCGGACGACTGACACTGCGCGAGCATCGTGGTCTCCTCCCCGGAATGGACGTCCTCCGTACTCCCGACGCGCGCTTCGCAAGCCTCCCCGAGTTTGCCTTCACGCCGCGTTACGTCGAGGTGCCAGCTCTCGGGGGAGACGGGGCCAGCCACCTCCGCGTCGGTTACGTCGACGAAGGTCCGCGTGACGCCCCCGTGGTGCTCATGCTCCACGGCGAGCCTTCGTGGTCGTTCCTCTATCGCAAGGTGATGGCGGTCGTGCTCGCCGCGGGCCATCGCGTGATCGCGCCCGATCTCGTCGGCTTCGGCCGCTCCGACAAGCCGACCAGGCGCGAGGACTACACCTATCAACGCCACGTCGATTGGATGGCGGCGTTCGTCGAGGCCGTCGATCTGCGTGAGGCGACGTTGCTCTGTCAGGACTGGGGCGGCCTCATCGGCTTGCGCTTGGTGACCGAGAACGAGGGGCTTTCGAGCCGCTTTTCCCGCGTGATCGCCGCCAACACCGGATTGCCGACGGGCGATCAGAAGATGCCGGAGGCGTTCTTCACCTGGCAGCAGCTCTCGCAGAACCTCCCGGAGTTTCCCACCGGGCGCATCATCCAGGGAGGGTGCGCGCGCGAGCTGAGCGATGACGTCGTCGCGGCCTACGACGCGCCGTATCCCGACGAGACCTACAAGGCCGGTGCGAGGCAGTTCCCGATGCTGGTGCCGTCTTCGCCGAACGATCCAGCGACGGCCGCGAACCGCCGCGCGTGGGCCGCGCTCGAACGATGGGAGAAGCCTTTTTTCACGGCGTTCAGCGACAAGGATCCGATCACCAAAGGCGCCGACGTCCCGATGCGCGAACGCATCCCCGGCGCGCGCGGGCGAAACCACGTCACCATCGCAGGAGGCGGACACTTCCTCCAGGAAGACTGCGGAACAGCGCTCGGCGAGGCTGCCATGGAGATGATTCGCGCTTCAGACATCGCGCGGTGAGGAGCGAGGCCGCGATGCACGTCCTTCGCACCGAGCGTCTGCTCCTTCGTTGGTTTTCGGCCGACGACGCCGCCTTCGTCCTCGCGCTGGTGAACGATCCGGGCTGGCTCGAGCACATCGGCGATCGCGGCCTCCGCACCGAGGAAGACGCGCGCGCGTGGATCGAGACTCGTCTCGTCGGCGGCTGCGTCGACTTCGGCTTCGGCTTCTGGGCGATGGAAGGGCGCAGCGACGGCGTGCTCCTCGGAATGTGTGGGCTCGTCCATCGCGCCTCGCTGCCGACGCTCGACGTCGGCTACGCCCTCGCCCCCATCGCGCGCGGACGAGGATACGCACGCGAAGGTGCTGCGGCGTGCCTCGCCTATGCGCGCGACGTCCTCCGCGAGCCGCGCGTCCTCGCGATCACCGGTCCGACCAATGCAGCGTCGATTCGGGTCCTCGAGAGCATCGGCATGCGTCACGAGAAGACCGTCGTCCTCGACGGCGAGACGCGACAGAGCGCCGTCTTTTCCTGGGCCGGTGCCGAGAGCGGCGTCGACGGAGACCTCGCCCAGATCGACGACGTCGCGCGGCGTCTCTTCTCGGCGTTCGACAACCGTGGGGGCGCGATCGCGCACGTGGCTGCGTTGCCGTCCATTTTTCTCCGCGATGCCGTCGTCAGCTGGGCCACGCTCGAGCCCGAAGGATTGAAGAGCGCTTCGGTGCGCGAATTCATCACCCCACGCGCCGCGCTCCTCGAGACGCGCCTCCGCGAGTTCTCCGAGCGTGAGACCGAGGCGCGCACCGACATCTGCGGCGCCATCGCCCAACGTTGGTGTCGCTACGAAAAGTCGGGGACGCTCGACGGCGCACCCTATCGCGGCATCGGCACCAAGACGATGCAGCTCGTTCGCACCACCGAGGGCCGCTGGAAGATCGCAGCGCTGGCGTGGCAGGACGATCGCGAAGACATCTAGAAAATCAGCGTTTCTTCGCCACTCGCGCTCCCTGGCGGCTGCATGGCAAGATGCGCGCATGCGGAGTCGTCGTCTCGCGTGTCTCGCGTGCCTGCTCTTCGTCGCCGGCTGTTCCTCGAAGTCGAACACAGGCGCCGTGCCCGTCGACGGAGGCTCCGATTCGTTCGTCGATCCCGACACTGGCGTCGAAGAGGAAGACGCTGGCCCCCCTTCGCCGCCCGATTGGGATCGCGCGGTGACGCCGCCGACCGACGACGATGCCAGGACCAAGCGCGCCTCCTGTGGCTTCTCCGCCGGCTCGCTTCCCGCCGAGACGCAGGGCGCCTCGCACCCGATGGGCAAGTCGATCCCCATCGAGCACGTCGTCGTCGTCATGCAGGAGAATCGCAGCTTCGATCACTACTTCTCGAAGCTGCGTGAGGCCGGGCACGCCGACGCGGAGGTGGCGCCGGCCGACTTCACCAATCCCGACAAGGACGGCAAGCCGATCGCGCCGTACCTCGACAAGCAACTTTGCATCCTCGACACCGCGCACAGTTGGAGCGCCGCGCACACCGAGTGGAACGGCGGCAAAATGGACGGTTTCGTCAAGGCCAACGACGCCGGCGATCCGATCCCGCCCGGTGGGACTGCCGACACGGTGAGTGGCAACCGCGCGATGGCGTATTACGGCCCGGCGGAGCTGCCGTTCATGTATTGGGCCGCCGATCAGTTCGTCGTCGGCGATCACTATCACTGCAGCGTCCTCACCTCGACGTGGACCAACCGGATGTACCTCTACGCGGGGACGTCGTTTGGTCGCACGAGCAACAAGCCGCCCAACACCGGCTCGGCGCTGACGCTCTTCGACATGCTGCAGATGCGGCGCGTGACGTGGAAGTTCTACGTCACGGCGTCACCGCCGTTCGCCATGTTCGTCGCCCAGTTCATTCGTTACAAGGACGCTCACTTCGTCCCCATCGAGCAGTTCTACGAGGACGCGAAGAACGGCACGCTCCCGCAGGTGGCCTTCCTCGACGGCACCAACGGCGACGGCAGCGCCTTCGACGCGCACCAGGACGACGAGCACCCGAACGCGGTGATGCAGGTCGGTCAGGCCTTCCTCGCGCGCGCGACCAAGGCGCTCGTCGAATCGCCCCTCTGGGCATCGTCGGCGATGTTCATCACCTATGACGAGCACGGTGGCTTCTTCGACCATGTCCCGCCGCCCAATGCCTGCCCGCCTGGCGACTTCCCGCCCGAGGGAATGCCCGCCCCCGTCGAAGGTGGATACGATCGTTATGGAGTTCGCGTACCCTTCGTCGTCATCTCGCCGTGGGCGAAGAAGGGCGTGATCGCCCATCACACCTACGATCACACGTCGATCACGCGCTTCATCGAGGCGCGGTTCACCCTGCCGGCGATGAGCGGGCGCGATGCCAACGCCGAGGTGCCGTGGGAGGCCTTCGACTTCGCCGGCACGCCGCGCACGGACAGGCCTGCGGTGCCGGAGGTGCCGATCGACCCCGCGGCGATCGACAAGTGCAAGGTGATCTTCGGCACCAAGTAGTCAGAGCAGGCGCGCGAAGAGGCGGTGACGAGGGCCGGTATCGACCATCCAGGCGATCACCGACTCGGACACCGCGAACTGCACGACATCGCTCGCTTCGACGACCTCGCGACTCGAGCCGCCCGAGCCCTCCGTGCCCGAAATGGCCATTCGCACGAGACCGTGACCGCGGGACGCGAACGTGACCCAGCCCGGCGACAGCTGTACGTCGTCGGGTGCGACGTCGCTCACTCGAAGCACGTCGTCGCCGTCGCTGGAGGCGACATACACACCGGCACCGACGCCGGAGCCGCCGAAGGCGACGTGCCCACCGCTCGCCGAGACCGCCACGAGCGTGAGGCCGCCGGTCGGGATCATCCCGAGCCAGGCCCCGGTCGTCGCGTCGAAGCCGTGCACGCCATCGGCGAGGCCGACGAAGACGCGCGTGCGGTCGACCGTGAGGCAACGCGCACACACCGGCGTCACCGTGGCGAGCTCGGTGCGCGCCGTGGTCGCACGATCCCAGCGGACGAGACGCGTGGTGCCGACCTCGACGAAGAAGAGGGCGTCGGCCGAGAGCGCCGCGGCGTAGGGAGGCAGGCCGTCGCGCGTGAAGGTCGTCCCGTCGGAGCCCGAAGGCACCTTCGCGCTCGAAGCGCTGAACCGACGAGCGCCGGCGAAGACGTCGTCGGTCGAAGCGAGGAGCGGCGTCGTGGAGGTGACTCCGTCTGCAAAGATCTTACGTTTCAACGATTCCGCAAAGTCAGCCGAAAAACCCTCGTCGCGCCCATCTTCGAGCCAGACGACGCGCGTCCCGGCGACGGAGACCGCGACGGCCGATGCGCTCACCGCATCGACGTCTGCGCGGTTACCGCTCGACGCGCTCGACGACGAACAGGAGCACATGGCCGCCATGGCCGCCGCGAGGGCGAGGGCGACGACGAAGAAGGAGCTGACCGATGCGCGACTCGAGGAACGGCGCCCATCTCGACCACCGAACAAGGCGCCGCACGAGTCGAGGAAATGTGATGCTCCGCTGGTCATGTGCGCCGATGTCGGAAGTCGCGCATCTCGCGCTCGTGCTGGGCCTGCTTTTTCGATACGTTTTTTTCGAATCTATCGACATCGCCGACTCGACCACAAGCGGCATCCAAACCATGCTCTGAAACCTGTTTCCGCGGTGAGACGGCCAAAGTTGCCAAGCAATCTTTGGCGAAACGAGTGCTTCCACGGGGCGTCTCTTGACCGAATCCGTCTCTACGTCGTCGCAGCTCAACGCGCGCATCCTCCAGCCGCTCGCGAGCTACCTGCGTGAGCATCACGGCATCGCCGCGCTGACGACGACGGCCACCGCGGGCTCGCTCTCGCCCGAGCAGCTCGATGGTCGAACCTTGTGGGTGCCGCTGACGCAGGTCGAGAAGGTCCTCGAGACCGCGCGCTCGTATTGCCCCGACGACGAAGCCTTCAAGTTGGCGTGCGCGCATCGGCTCGCCGAAGGCTACGGCGCCATTCGTTTCGTGCTCTGGGCGACGTCGCCCGCCAGTGTCTATCAGCAGGCGATGAAGACGTTCCGCATGGTCTCGAACTATGGCGAGAACGAGATCGTCTCCGCCGATCGCAACCACCTCCACGTGCGCTATCGCGCCGGCCTCAAAGAAGGTCGGCTGCAGTGCCTCATGCGCCAGGCGCAGATCGGCGCGCTCCCGACGCTGTGGAATCTTCCTGCCGCGTACATCGACGAAGAAGCGTGCATCGCCCGCGGCGACTCGTACTGCGGTTACAAGCTTCGTTGGTTCGATCGCAAACGCTTCTTGCCGACCGCGCTCGGGCTCGCGGGGGGCGTCGGCATCGCGATGGCGATGTCGTTCACCGGTCACGGGCGCGAGCTCGGGGTGATCGCGATGCCGCTGCTCGGTGCGGCCATCGGATACATCATCGAGATGAGCCGCACGGCGAAGGCCAACCTCGTCGTCCGCGAAGAGGCCAACGAGGCGCTACGCACGGTCGCGCGCGAAGAGGCCGAGGCCCGTCACGAGATCCTCGCGCTCCACCAACGCCAACGCGACTGGACGCGCATGCTCGAGGAAGACGCCGCCGAGCGGAGCGCGATGCTGCAGAGCGTGGCCGATCGACTGCAACGCCTCCAAGCCCTTCGCGACACGAAAATTCTAGGATTTTCTCACGATCTGCGGAACCCGCTGACGATCATGGCGGCGAGCACCGAGTACCTCCGTCAGTACGTCGACGAGCTCGGGCCGGAGGGCGGCGCGGTCCTCTCGGACTTCGACCGGGCCATCGATCAGATGCGCCGTCTGCTCGAAGACCTGATGACGATGGCGACGCAGCAGGCGACCCTCGCCCAGCTCGCGCCCCAGCGCCTCGAGGTCGCGCCGCTGAGCGATCGACTGAGGCGCCGACTCCGCGCGCTCGTCCAGGGCAAAGACATCCGCGCCAGCGTCTTCAAGACCCGCGAGGCGCCCGAGGCGATCGAGACCGATCCGCTCCTCTTCGATCGCGTCGTCGACAATCTCCTCACCAACGCCGCCAAATACACCGAGCGCGGCAGCATCGTCGTCGAGGTCGACGGCACCACCGAGTACCTGACGCTCAAGGTCTCCGACACCGGCCGTGGCATCTCGCCCGAGCAAATCGACCGCGCGTTCACCCCCGAGGGAAGCGAGCGCGGGTCACGCGCGAAGAACAGCTACGGCGTCGGTCTCTCCGTCGTCGTCCAACTGCTCGGTCAGGTCGGCGGTCGCCTCGAGGTCATGTCGAAGACCGACTCGGGGACCACCTTCTGGGTGCACTTTCCCATCGCCGTGCGCTCGAAGAGCCGGCCGCCGCCGAACGACTCCGAGCGCCACCTCGAGAAGTACAAAGACGTCCTCGATCGCGTCGTCACCATACGGAGGAGCAAGGCCTCATGAGCACCGCGATCAGCTTCGTGCCTCCGCCGATGGACGCGCCCGAGTCGAAGACCGAGCGGATCCCGCGCGTCATCGACGTCTTCCTCCAATACCTGAAATCCGAGGGTGTCAGCGTCGTCTTCGGCATCCCCGGGGGGCTCCTCCATCCCTTCTTCGAGGCCATCGAGAAGGACGCGGACATCGGCCTCGTCGTCAGCAAACACGAGGAAGGCGCGGCCTTCATGGCCGACGGCTATGCGCGAATCGGCCGCCGGCTGAGCGTCTGCGCGGGCACCTCGGGCCCTGGCGCGACCAACCTGCTCACCGGCGTCGCCTGCGCGTTCGCCGACGGCGTGCCGCTGCTCGTCATCACTGGACAAGCGGCCTCGCACGCGCTCGGCAAGGGAGCCGCGCAAGAGACGCCGCGCGAGGACATCGACATCGTGGCGATGTTTCGCCCCATCACCAAGTACTCGGCGATGGTGACCTCGCCGGGGAGCTTTGCCCAGCACATGCGACGTGCGCTTCGTGCGGCGCTCACGGGTCGGCCAGGGCCGGTACACCTCAACGTCCCCGTCGACATCTGGGAGAAGCCGCTGAGCGAGCAGTGGTTCAACCCGAAGACGTATCGCCCGGACACGCGCACCTTCGACCGATTGGCGGTGCAGCGCGCGGCCGCGGTGCTCCTCGAGGCGCGACGCCCGGTGATCCTCGCCGGCTCGGGCGTGCGCGGCGCCGGCGCCGAGGAGCACCTGCGGACGCTCGCCGAGCTGCTCTGCGCGCGCGTCGCCACCACCCCGCGGGGCAAGGGCGTCTTCCCGGAAGACGACGCGCTCTCGCTCGGCGTGCTCGGCGTGGCCGGCCATCGCGACGCACGCCTGACGATCATGGGCGGCGACGTCGACGTGCTCCTCACGGTCGGCGCCTCGCTCAACGAGACGAGCACGATGAACTGGAATCCGCACCTGCGCCCGAGCAAGGCGCTGATCCAGCTCGACATCGACGCCGACCGAATCGGCCGCAATTACCCGGTCGACGTGCCGCTGGTGGGCGACGCGCAGAGCATCCTCGTCGAGCTCGTCTACCACATGCATCGACTCATCCGCGAAGGGAGCATTCCCAACTCGACGTGGGGCGAAGCGCCGCCGATGGATCGCTCGCACACGCGCTACGAAGGCGCCGCCGAGCGCACCTCGACGTCGGTGCCGGTGAAGCCGCAGCGTTGGCGCGCCGATCTCGAAGAGGTGCTGCCCGACGACGCCATCGTCTTCTCCGACATCGGCGGGCACATGCTCTTCAACATCCATCACCTCTGCATGCGCAGCACCCAGCAGTTCATCATCAACCTCGGCTTCGGCTCGATGGGGCACGGCACGGTCGCGCCCATCGGCGCTGCGCTCGCTTCACCGACGCGGCCGGTCTTCGCGCTCGTCGGCGACGGCTGCTTCACGATGAACGGGCTCGACCTCCTGACCGCCGCGGAGCACGACGTGCCAGTGATTTGGATCGTCGAAAACAACAACATGCACGGCATCACCTGGCACTGCAGCCAGATCCTCAGCAAGGGCACGCCGATGGCGGCGGCGAAATACAAGCGTCCGCTCGAGGTCGCGGCGATCGCGCGGGCGATGGGCCTCCACTCCTCCGTCGTCGATGGGCCAGGACAAATCCAAGGCGCCGTCCGCGAGGCGCTCCGTGGGCACGGACCGGCGCTGATCGAGGTGCGCGTCGACGCCACGGTTTGTCCCCCGCTCGGAGAACGGGCGCGCTCACTCGCCGGGTTCATCGAATGAAAGACGAGTACACGGGGCCGTTCGACGAGGTGCCGTGGCCGACGCAGCTCCTCGCGCGGGTGGTCACGCCGGGCCCGTCGCCGAGGGTGCACGGCTACGATGTCGAGAGCGATCTGGCGAGGCATCATCGCTTCGTCGACGTCGTCTTGCTCTCGCTCGTCGGCGAGCTCCCGAGCGCGGCTGAAGGTGCGGCCTTCGACGTTGCCCTCACATTTCTGGCGCCGCTCGCAGTCACCGAAGCGCCCACCCACGCCGCGGTCCTCGCGCGCACTTGTGCCGGAAAAACGAGCTCCATCGTCGCCACCGCGGCGATCGGGCTCGGTGAGCTCGCGCGTCACACCCTCGAAGCACACGCCTCCTTCCTCACATTTCTCGAGGGCGGCGCGCGCGGCCCCTTGCCGGAAGAAGCGCAGGCGATCGGCGACGACGATCGCGCCTCGACGGCGAGGTTGCGACTGGTGATTGCGAAGGCGTCGCTGACGGTGCCCGGGCTCGAAGCCGACGTCGGTCGCGTTGCCGGTCTCCTCGCGGTGCTTCATGCGTGCGGCATCCGGCGCGCGGAGCAGCTCGAGGTCGCCCTCACCCTCGCGCGCCTGACGACGACGACGGCCGAAGCGCTCGCCGCCAAGCCCGCTGGCTTCCGCGAGTACCCCCTCGGCCTCCCGCCCTTCCGCTACGAAGAGGATCGATGACGACGCCGAAAGACGAGCGCGACCCATTCGCCGGTCTCCCGGTGGTGACGACGCGCGTCGCTCGTGCCGGATACGACGATCACCGCTACTTCGGCTACGGCGCCCTCGCCGATCTCCGCGGCCAAGAGAACTACGCCGGCGTGATGGCGATGGCGGTGTGCGGTCGAAGGGTCTCCGAAGAAGACCGCCGCATGCTCGACGATCTCTCCGTCATCATGAGCGCCGCCGACCCGCGCATCTGGCCGCTCAAGCTCTGCCGGCTCCTCGCCTCCTACGGCGGCACCCTCGCGTCGTTCGCCGGTGCTCAGCTCTGCCTCGAGGGCGAGCTCATCGGTCCCTGGACCACCCGCTCCGCCGCCGAGACCCTCGTCGAGCTCCGCACCGCCATCGGCGAGCGACTCGACGACGAGACCTTCGTCGCCGAAGAGATGATGGCGCTGTTGGCCCGGAAAAAGCGACTGATCGGCTATGGCGTGCCGTTTCGCGATCGCGACGAGCGGCTCGATGCGGTGCGAGAAGAGGTCGTGAAGCGAGGCTGGCACACGCGACCGTTCTGGCGTCTGCAAGAGCGCTTCTCGATGCTGACACGGAGCGAGCGCAACCTCGGGCCCAACCTCGGCACCGGAGTCTCGGCGCTCCTCCTCGACATGGGCTTCACCATCGACGAGGTCCCGGCGGTCACCATCTTCATGAACCAGAACTGCTTCGTCGCCACCGCCGTCGAAGGCGCGCGCCAACGGCCGGCGATCTTGCGCTCGCTGCCGCCGCACACCGCGACGTACGTCGGACGACCTCCTCGAACCAGCGCTCTTGCTCGTCCGCGCGATCGCCGGGAAGATGGGTGAATGCGGAAGAAGCACGCCCCGTCGCCCCTGCCCTTCTCGCTCGCCACCCACCCGCGGCGTCTCGCGCCCACGAATCGCGTTCCGACCTTGCTGCCGACGGTCGCGGCGCTGATGCTCGTCCTCGCGGGATGTGACAAGCGCCCGCCCAGTCCGACGACTTCCGCATCGGCCGACCCGGTGAACACTGCGGCGCCTTCGCAGAGCGCGAGCACGATCGCGAGCGTGAGCGCGACCGTCAGCGCAGCGCCGAGTGGGTCTCTCGCGGCGAGCCCTGATCCGTCACCGTCGGCCTCGGGCTCCGAGGTGGCGGTCGCCGCGCCGTGCAGCGCGTCGGTGCACGTCGTCCCGCACGTCTCGCCGACGATGCTGAACCAGCTCAACCAAGTCTCGCAGATGCAGATGGCAGGCGGAATGGCGCCGGTGAAGATGATCGACGATCCGCTCCAGGAGGGCATCGGCACCACGCCAAAGCCCGTTCCGAAGCCGCAGGTGACGCCGGCGGCGCTGACGGTCGCCGGCCCGCTCGACAAGGCCGCGGTGCAGCCGATCGTCGCCAAGGCGCAACCTCGTCTGCGCGCTTGCTACCAGAAGGGGCTGACCGCCGATCCGACGTTGAGCGGCGTCGTCTCGTTCAAGCTCGTGATCGCTGCGAACGGTGACGTACAGGGCGTCACCACCTCGAGCACGCTCCCGAGCGAGCCGCTCGTCACGTGCATGAAGGGCGCGTTCACGAGCTTGAAATTCCCCGCCGACGCCGGCAACGCGACGACTACCGTGACCGCGCCGTACGGCTTTCACACCGCGGGCTGACCCTCGAAGCTCGAGAGGCCTTCGTGACATTCGCGTGGCGACGCGTCATCAGCTCGAAAATGCGCTAGAATGGTCGATCCTCGGGCTGCTTCAGCTCCGCCGAGGTTCCTCCGATGTCCACTCTCGTCCAGCTCCGCCGCGGCGCCCGTGCGCCCGATCTGCGCGCGTTCCTGCCCACGAGCCGTGACGAGATGGACGCGCGCGGTTGGCGCGAGCTCGACGTCTTGCTCGTCAACGGCGACGCCTACGTCGACCATCCTTCCTTCGGCGCCGCGATCATCGGACGCGCGCTCGAGGCCAAGGGCTTCCGCGTCGGCATCGTGTCGCAGCCGCGTTGGCAGGACACCGTCGACCTCAAGGTGATGGGCGCGCCGCGTCTCTTCGTCGGGGTCACCGCCGGCAACATCGACTCGATGCTCAACCGGCTGACGGCGCAGAAGAAGCTCCGCAGCGAAGATCAATACAGCCCCGAGGGCAAGCCTGGCTGTCGTCCCAACCGGGCGACGATGGTCTATTCGAACCTCGCGCGGCAGGCGTTTCCCGGCGTGCCGATCGTCCTCGGCGGCATCGAGGCCTCGCTTCGTCGCATCGCCCATTGGGATCACTGGGAAGACTCGGTCCGTCGCTCGATCCTCCTCGACGCCAAGGCCGACCTCCTCATCTTCGGCATGGGCGAGCGCCCGGTCGTCGAGGTCGCCGAGCGGCTGAAGAACGGCGAGAAAATCACCGACCTTCGTGAGATCCGCGGCACCGCGTACGTCGCGCGCAAGGGCACCTGGGAGCAGGTCGCGGCCGAGCCTTCGCGCTTCGTGACGGACGGCAAAGTGGTGGTCTTGCCGTCGTACGACGAGGTGAAGGGCGTCGCCACCAGCGCAGAGGCCCGCAAGCGCTTCGCCGAGATGTCGCGCGCCTTCCAGTACGAGACCAACCCCGGCAACGCGCGTCGCCTCCTGCAGCCGTACGGGCACGAAGCCGTCGTCTACAACCCTCCTGCGTTTCCGCTCGCCGAAGCCGAGATGGACGCGCTCTACGATCGTCCGTACGCGCGGCTACCGCACTGGTCGTACGGAGAGGCGCGCATCCCCGCCTTCGACACCATCAGGCACAGCGTCGTCACGATGCGCGGCTGCTTCGGAGGATGCACCTTCTGCAGCATCACCGAGCACGAAGGCCGCGCCATCCAGTCGCGCAGCGAAGGCTCGATTCTCCGCGAAGTGCGGGAAATGCAGCGAATGAGCGAGGCCATCGGCTTCAAGGGCGTGCTCTCCGATCTCGGCGGTCCCACCGCCAACATGTACAAGATGACCTGCAAGAGCGACGACATCGAGCGCGCTTGCCGCAAGCTCTCGTGCGTCCATCCGGGCATCTGCGAGAACCTGGTGACCGATCACGGGCCGCTCGTCTCGCTCCTTCGACGCGTTCGAGAAGCCCCGGGCGTGAAGAAGGTCTTCATCGCTTCGGGCGTCCGCTACGACCTCGCCGATCAAGGCAAGGGCGGCGGGAAATTCATCGACGAGCTGGCGCGACACCACACCGGCGGGCAGCTCTCGGTCGCGCCCGAGCACAACCGCGACGACGTGCTGATGAAGATGAAGAAGCCGCCGATCGTCGCCTACGAGCGCTTCGCCGAGCGCTTCCAGTGCGCCAGCGAAGAGGCAGGCAAAGAACAGTACCTCGTCCCCTACTTCATCTCTGGTCACCCGGGCTCGACACTCGACGACATGGTCTCGCTCGCGCTCTATCTCAAGGCGCGCAGCATGCGGCCGCGGCAAGTGCAGGACTTCATCCCGACGCCGATGTCGATGGCGACGTGCATGCACGTCACCGGCATCGATCCGCTGACGATGACCGAGGTGAAGACGGTGCGCGATTTGCGGGAGAAGAAACTACACAAAGCCTTGATGTTCTACTGGGACGTCGAGCAGCATGCGCTCGTGCGCGAGGCGCTGCGGAAAGCGGGGCGCAGCGACTTGATCGGCAACCACGCCGCGGCGCTCGTTCCTCCCGAGGGGCGAGGTCCGAGGCCGGTCGGCAAGCCCACGCCCTCTCCGAAATCGCCGGGATCACCGGGAAAACCCCTAGGAAAGCCGCGCGCGCGCGCGTTCGGAGGCGGACGTGGATGACACGAGCACCGGCAGCAGCACCACCAGCAGCACCGGCACGAGCAGCAGCAGCCTGAGCGCCACCAACATTCAAGGCGAGCACGGCGCCACCCCCAAGGCTCCGCCGACCTCGTCGCCGACGCCGCTTCCCACTGCGGTCACCGTTCCCGTCGGCGAGCGCGGCCCCGAATCCGTCCGCTCTCCGGCAGGCCCTGCGCCGGCGACGATCGCCAATCCGGCTGCCGCTCCGGCGCTCCCTCCGAGCATGCCGACGTCGAGCGCCGCCATCGCCACCGGCCCGGTCTCACGCGAGACCGCCGCGTCGCTCGACGATCCGAAGCTGTTCCTCAACCGTGAGCTCTCGTGGCTCGCGTTCAACATGCGCGTCCTCGAAGAGGCTCGCTCGCCGACAGTGCCGATGGTCGAGCGGCTCAAGTTCGTCGCCATCGTCGCCTCGAACCTCGACGAGTTCTTCATGGTGCGCGTCGCCGGCCTGAAGCAGCAGCTCTCGGGCGACGTCGAAGATCTCCCCGCCGACGGCATGTCGGTGCACGAGCAGCTGACGGCGATCGCGCAGAAGGTCCACGAGCTCGTGCGCGGCCTCTACGGCACGTTGCGCGGCGAAATCTTCCCCGCCCTCGCGCAGGTCGGCGTGCGCATCCTCGAGGCCGGAGAGCTCAGCGAAGAGCAGCGAAGGGAAATCGAAGGGCGATTTCTCCGCGACGTCTTCCCGATCCTGACGCCGCTGGCGATCGATCCGGGGCACCCGTTCCCACACCTTCGCAACAACACGCTCAACCTCGCCGTCGCCTTCCAGCGCGATCCACGCGACGAAGATGCGCCCGGGCTCGGCGTCGTCCAGGTGCCGATGGGCATCCCGCGCCTCGTCCAGCTCTCGTCGCCGCCGGGGCAACGGTGGTACGTACTGCTCGAGGACATCATCTCGCTCAACGCGTCGACCATCTTCCCGATGCAGCGCATCGAGGGGTGCTGGCCCTTCCGCGTGACGCGCAATTGGGACCTCGCGCTCGACGAAGAAGAGGCAGAAGACCTCACCAGACCATCCAGCAGGAGCTTCGACGACGCGATCGCGGCAACGCGGTGCGGATCAACATCCAGGAGTCGACGGCGCCGCGCATCGTCAGCTACCTCGCGAAGGCGCTGAAGCTCGATCCCGAGCAAGACGTCTACCTCGTCCCGCACCCGCTGCAGCTGTCCGATCTCTTCCAGCTCGTGCCCTCGACCGAGCTGCGTGAGCTGCGTGACGAGCCCTTCCAGCCGCAAACTCATCCACTGATGAAGGAGCTCGTCGACAACGACGAGTTCTTCGGCCTGCTCAAGGAGCGCGACATCCTCCTTCACCAGCCGTACGACTCGTTCGACACGGTGGTCGAGTTCGTCCAGCGTGCGGCCGACGATCCGCAGGTCCTCGCCATCAAGCAGACGCTCTACCGCACGAGCGGCGACTCCCCGATCGTCCGCGCGCTCGCCCGTGCCGCCGAACAGGGCAAGCAGGTGACGGCAATCGTCGAGCTGAAGGCGCGCTTCGACGAGGAGTCGAACATCCTCTGGGCGCAGCGGCTCGAAGCGTCGGGCGTGCACGTCGTCTACGGCGTCATCGGCCTGAAGACGCACGCCAAGGCCTGCTTGGTGGTTCGTCGCGAGGGCGGGCGACTCGTCCGCTACGTGCACCTCTCGACGGGCAACTACAACCCCTCGACCGCGCGCACGTACACCGATTTGTCACTTCTGACGGCGCGCCCCGAGCTCGGCGAGGACGCTGGCAGCATCTTCAATCTGCTCACCGGCTACAGCGCGCCGAAGCGTTGGAACGCAGTCATTTGCGCGCCACTCGGCCTCCACGAAGCCGTCCTCGGTCTCATCGAGCGCGAGGCTCGTCATGCGCGTGAAGGCAAGCCCGCGCAAATCATCGCCAAGCTCAACGCCGTCGTCGACACCGACGTCATCAAGGCGCTCTACCGCGCCTCGCAGGCGGGTGTGAAAATCGATCTCATCGTCCGCGGCATCTGCTGTCTCCGCCCCGGCGTGAAGGGCATCAGCGAGAACATCCGCGTCCGCGCGATCGTCGATCGCTTCCTCGAACATGCGCGTGTCCTCGAGGTCGCCAACGACGGTAAGCGCGAAATTTACGTCAGCTCCGCCGACTGGATGCCCCGCAACTTCCACCGACGCATCGAGCTGATGTTCCCGATCCTCGACGACGTGTTGCGTCAGCGCATTCACGACGAGGTGCTGATGACCGCCCTCGGCGACAACGTCAAAGGCTGGTTCCTCCGTGAAGGGGGCACCTACGAGCGCGTACCGCGGGCGCCCGAGCGTGAACCGCTCCGCTCGCAGCAGCGCTGCATCGATCTCGCGCGTGAACGCAGCCGCGCCGCCGAGGTGCAGATGACGCGCGTCGGCCGCCTCTTCTTCGCGCCCACCACCTCGCCCGCTCCGCCCGCCGGCGTTCCGCTCGCGAAGACGCCCCCCAAGCGCGCCAAGCGACGGCGCGACGATTAGTCCGGCAAGCCCTGGCGACAACCGCCTGGTCGCACGAGGCGCGAGCTGCGCTACCATGAAGGCATGGGCGACCAGCAGCGAGAGCTCGAGGAAGCACGCAAGGCGATCGAGAAGCTCGACGACGGCATCCTCGCCGCCCTCGCCGAGCGCGCGGCACTCTCGAAGAAAATGCCTGCGCTCCTCGGCGACGAGGCCGGCTATGCGCCGAAGCGTGAGCGCGATCTCCTCGAACGCATCGATCAGAAGGGCGCCGGCGAGTTCCCGAAGCGCGCGCTCGCCCACGTCTTCCGCGAGATCGCCAGCGCCTGCTTCACGCTCGAGGCGCCGCTGCGGGTCTCCTACGAAGGGCCTCCCGGCTCGCTCGCGCACGAGGCGGCTCGCAAGCGCTTCGGCGTCTCCGCTGTGTTCCTCCCCTGCGAAGGTCCGCGGGCCACGCTCGAGCTCGTCGAACGTGAGCATGCCGACGTCGGCGTCGTCGTCCTCGAGTCGTCGATCGAAGGTCTCCTCCAGCCGGCTCTCGACGCGCTCGCCGAGGCCAACGTGAAAATCGTCGGCGAAATCGAGTCCGACGTGCGCGTGCACCTCCTCAACAAGAGCGGACAAATCGGTGACGTCGAACGCGTCTTCACCTCCGCCGAAGGACGCACCGCCGCCGCGCGCTTCCTCGCGACCAACCTCCCGCGCGCCGAAGTCGTCGAGACGGCCACCGCCGAGATCGCCGCGCAGATGGCCGCCGCCGATCCGAAAGCGGCTGCCCTCGGCGGAGGCACCCTCGGCGAGGGACACGAGCTCGTCATCGCAAGGGGCAACGTCGGCGATTTGCACGGCGAGCACGTGCGCTGCGGCATCACCTCTGCCCGCCCGACCTCCCGCACCGGACACGACTCGACTTCGTTCGTCATCACCCTCGACGACGCGCCGGGGGCCCTCTTCCGCGTCCTCAAACCGCTCGCCGACCGCGACCTCAACCTTCGACGCATCCAGTCAAGACCGCGAGCCCATGGCGAGCAGGACGGATCGCGGACGTACCGCTTTTTCGTGGAGGTCGCCGGGCATGTCACCGACCGGCCGTTGGTTACGGCCTTCGACGAAATCAAACGCTCGGTCCGACAGCTGAAGATTCTCGGATCGTACCCGTCGAAGTCCTAAGAGCACCGCATCTCGTAAACCCACGGCGGGCCCCCATGGGGGCCAAAGCCCCCGCATGCCCGACCGATGGGATGATATAGAGGCAGAATGAGCACCACTCGTTGGAAACGTGCGCTGACCGTCGTGGGCCTCGGCTTCATCGCCGCGTTCGCCGGCTCGGGTCTCGGCTGCACGAACCCGACGGCCAAGGTCGTGAATGCGCCGCCGCCACCGCAGCCGGTGAGCATCGACGCCGATGCCTTCGCGCTCATGCCCTTCGGGGCGGTGATGGTCGCGAGCCTCGACGCCAAGCAAATCTCCAACTCGACCGCGGGCGGCGATCTCGTGGCGCTCGGCGAGAAGCTCGTCCCCTTCGCCCAACAAATCGACTTCCAAATCAAGCGTGACCTCGATCACGCCTACATCGGCATGTACTCGTTCACCGGCGGCGACATGCTCGGCGTGCTCACCGGCGTCTTCCATCCCGACAAGCTCGAAGCCGCCGCGGGCAAGGGCATCAACACGCCCTATGGCATCGTCGTCGTCAGCACGTATGCCGGTCGCAAGCTCTACACGGTGGCGAACCAGGGCTTCACGATGCTCACCGACCACACCGCGCTCGCGGGCACCGAAGCCGCGATGCGCCGTGCGCTCGATCGCATCCAGGCCGGCACCATCAAGCGGGAAATCGCGCCCTGGATGAGCGACTGGGTGACGCAGCCGGGCTATCCCGCGCTCGTCGCCAGCGACGTCACGAAGCAGAGCTTCGGCAAGACGGTCACCAGCTACATCCCCTGGATTCAAGGCGTGCAATACGTGCGCGCGCGCGGTCGCTTCAACCCCGACGGCTCGATGGGCATCAGCGGCTCGCTCACCTATCCCGACGACGCGAAGGCGGCGAGCGCGGCGCAAGGCCTCGGCAACATCGCCAAGAGCTTCTCGATCATGGCCGTGCTCAAGGTCATCGGCATCGATCCGCTGGTGCGCAACCTCACCGTCACGCCTTCGGGCAAGGACGCGCAGTTCGCCACCGTCATCGACGAGAAGAGCCTGCGCAACGTCATCCACCTGCTCACCGATTGGGCCGGCGGCAGCATGCCCGCAGGTCTCCCCGCCCCTGCCCCCAACGGCGGCGGCGGCACTTCCATCTGAGCTCCTCGTTTCCGCCAAAGATTGCTGGCGCATCTTTCGCCGCCGCATTGCCGCGCCGTGCATTCGCGAGTGAGGTGAGGAGGTCATGGACTTCCTCGTTCGCCCTCGTGATGGTGCGCTCCGTGGTGTCGTGCGCGTACCTTCGGACAAGAGCATCGGCCACCGCGCGGTGATCCTCGCGGCGCTCGCCGAGGGGACGAGCACGCTGACGCGCTTCTCGTTCGGCGAAGACAACGTCTCGACGCTGGAAGCCTTCGCGGCGATGGGCGTGATGCACGAGGTCGTCGAGCGCGGCGACGACCCGACGTCAGCGAAAGGCGGCACCTTGCGGGTGCACGGCAAAGGGCTCTTCGGGCTCGAACAACCGCACGACGCGCGCGCCCTCGATTGCGGCAACAGCGGCACGACGATGCGCCTCCTCTCGGGTCTTCTCTGCGCGCAGCACTTCGGCACCTCGCTCATCGGCGACGCCTCCCTCACCAGGCGCCCGATGCGTCGCGTGCTCGAGCCGCTCCGTCGTCGTGGAGCGCTCTGCAAAGGCCGCAAACACCCGACCAAAGACGACGAGACCGCGCCGATCGTGATCGCGCCGCTCCTCGACGGCGAAGCGCTCGGGCCGTCGTCGGAGAAGCTGGCGGTCGCGAGCGCGCAGGTGAAGTCGGCGCTGCTCCTCTCGGGGCTCTACGCGCACGGCCCGACCATCGTCGAAGAGCCGACCCTCTCGCGCGATCACACCGAGCGAATGCTGCTGCGCGTGGGGGTCCCGCTGCGCGCGATGGGCTCCATCGTCCAGCTCGATCCAGCCGGGTGGGACGGGAAAATCGAGGCCTTCGAGCTGGCGATCCCCGGAGACATCAGCGCGGCTGCGTTCCTCGTCGTCGCCGCCAACCTGGTGCCGGGGAGCGTGGTCCGCGTCGTCGACGTCGGCGTCAACCCGACTCGCACCGGCGCGCTCGACGTCTTGCGCGCGATGATGGGCGGCGCGCAAATCGTTCCCAAGGGCGAACGTGGTGGCGAGCCGGTGGCGACGCTCGAGACGGGCACCGCGGTCGACGAGAGCGGCGCTGGCCTCCACGCGACCTCGATCGGCGGCGAGCTGGTGCCACGCGCGATCGACGAAATTCCGGTGCTCTGCGTCGCCGCCGCACGCGCCAAGGGCAAGACGGTGATCCGCGACGCTGCCGAGCTCCGCGTGAAGGAGAGCGATCGCCTGGCGACGATGGCGAGCATCCTCCGCTCGTTCGGCGTCGAGGCCAGCGAGCTCCCCGACGGCATGGAAATCACTGGAAAACCGCAGGGAAAGCTCAAGGCGGCGGACGTCACCTCGGAGGGTGATCATCGCATCGCGATGTCGTCGGTGCTCCTCGGGCTCCGCGCCGATGGTCCGAGCCGCATCCGCGACGTCGACTGCGTGGCCACCAGCTTCCCTGGTTTCGCCCGCGTCCTCCGCGACCTCGGCGCCGACGTCGAAGAAGTTCCGAGCGACTGAGTGCGGCTGACGGCGAGAGCGAGAGCGCGCGAGTCGAGCTACTTCGGCACGTTCCCGTAGAGCATGATCGCCACGCTCGCGACGTAGAGCGTGAGCCCGAGGACGAGGGCGATGAGCGCGAGGAGGTAGAGCTTCGTCTTTTGATCGCGACGCGCGAGCACGGTCAAGATCGCGCTCTCGAGCGACGAGGGCGCCATCTGCGTCGTCCACCGAATGCGGAGGATGCCGAGGATGGCCATACCCGCCGAGGAGATGACGAGCACGAGGCCGGCGAGGAGGAGAATCGCCGCGAGTTTCCCGGCCCGCGCGATGTTCACGCCGCCCATGCTGGTGAGGCTGATGGTGATGCCGACGAGCGAGAGGAGCGTCTGCGAGCGACCGGCGAGGATGTCGAACTGCCCGGCGAGCGCGTTCATGATC
>JANYDK010000028.1 GCA_025363655.1 Deltaproteobacteria bacterium
AACAAGCCCAAGAGCCGCGCCGAGAACGTCGAAGAGGAGCCAGCCGCAGCACAGTAATCTCACGCAACCGCTGTCTCAATTTCGTTGGCAGGCTCCGCTGGCTGCCGCTCGCGCCCGTGCACTGATACGCGCCAGGAGAGCACGCCAGACACTTCCCTCCCGACGCGCTGCAGAGAGCCGCGCTCGCGCAGGTCGTAACGGCGTCGAACGCGGTGCCGTCGGTCTTGCAGCGCTGCAGCTCGTTGCCCGCGGCGCCGGCACACGCGTAGGTGCCGGCCGTGCAGGAGAGACATCGACCAGCCGTCGCATCGCACGCTGCAGCGCTCGAGCACGTCGCCGACGTGTCCCAAGCGGTACCATCGGCGCGACATTTCTGCAGCTGATTTCCCGACGTCCCGACGCATTGATGGGCACCAGCGGTGCACACGAGACAGTGGCCACCACTCGCGTCGCACATGGCCGCGCTGGCGCACGTGGCAACCAGGTCGGTACCCGAGCCGTCGGGCCTGCACTTGCGGAGCTCGTTTCCGAACGCACCGCCACAGGTGAAGACACCTGGGGCGCAGGCCGGGGTCGCGTCGATGGTGTCGGTCGGGTCGGACACGTCGGTGAAGACGTCCCTCGTGCCATCGACAGCCGAAGCGTCGCGCGTATCGGGCACGGGCGAGGTGTCGGACGCATCTGACGCATCTGACGCGTCTGGCGCATCGATCGCCGTGTCGCGGCCGTCGTCGCCCGATTCGTACGATGAATCGGCGGAGGAGCTGGTGTCGGCATCCACCGAATCGTCGTCGATGGGGTCGAAGCCACGAAAAACCGAGCAGCCCATGGCGAGCTGCAGCCCGAGCAGGACGAGACCGAGTCGGGCTTTCACCACGCACCTCCCATCGAGAGGCTGGCGCCGTGCGCGTCGATGGACGGCCTGAAGTTGAATGCGCTCGGCTTCCCCTCGCTAGGCGCTGACGCCAAGCTGTCGATGAAGAGGAAGCTTCCGACTCCCACCCCGACGAGTCCGACGCCCAAGAAGGCACGGCTGAGATTCAAGGTGCGGTTCGAGGTCGCTTCGAGATCTTTGTCGTGCGCGTCGTGCGCGTCGCCATTCTGGGCGCTGGCGTGCAACCACAGATATGTGCCGGCTCCGAGACCAGCGACCCCGACGGCGCCAAGGAGGACCGCGACCTTCTTCTGTGCGCTCCAAGAGCTCGAGAGCGTGGGCGCGGTCGAGCTGCTCTTGGAGACGACCATCGTCGGTACGGCCGTGGCAGACTTCGCCGCCTGCGCAGGCGTCGGGGCGGCGTTCGGATCGTCCACCTCGAGCACGACCTTGCTGCCCTCCTCGAGGGTCAGGCCGCGGTGATAGACCTCTTTCAGTCCCTTCGTGGCGATGACGGTATGCAGACCGGCATCGAGCGCACGTGTCGCCGGGAGCGTGATCTCCTGCCCGTCGAGCGTCACCTTGGCGCCCTCTGCGCTCGGCGTCGCCGTGATCGTCAGCTTTGGCGTTTTTTCACGGAGGAGGTCGAGGTCGCCTTGAGCCGTCTCGCGCTCGGCCGAATCGAGCGTCGGATCGCCGAGCAACCCGACGAGCTCGGCTTCTGCGGCGAGAAAGCGCCCGAGGCGTGCCTTGCATCCTGCGATGTGCATCCGCGTCGCCGGCAGTCGCTTGCCGACGGGAATGCTTTCGTAGATCGAGAGCGCCGCAGCATAGTTGCCGGCCACCTCGAGCTTGAGTGCTTGCCGGTACACCGGATCTTGCGTGTTTTTCTGCGCGAAGACCGGGGCGGAGGCGACGAGGAACGCGAGGCCGAGCGCTTGCGCCGGCAGAGACTTGAAAATGGGCATTCTGGAGCTCCTGGCCCATGTCGGCAGGAGTCTCTCGTCAGTTGCGTGGGTGCGCGCTCGGCCCTCGCCGAATCACCGTAGCCGCGTCTTCACCCACTCCCCGAGCCGCTCGTACGCACTCTCCCCAATCACGTGCCCACCCTCGTAGGTGGTCATCTCCACCGTCGCCCCGGCTGCGCGGAGTCGCTCGTGCAACGCGTTCGCGGCGCCGATCGGAATGATGGTGTCGGCCTCGCCGTGGGTCATGAGGACGTGGAGGGAGGCGCCGCGCTCTTCGATGGCGGGGCCCCAACGTTCGGGGGAGAGCATGGTCCCGCTGAGGAGCGCGAGGCCGGCGTAGCGGTGGGCGCCGAAGAGGACGAGCTCGGTCGACACCATCGCGCCCTGCGAAAAGCCGCCGAGGAGGGTGCGCGCGGGATCAATCGATAGATTTGCTATGCATTGAGCGAGGGCGTCGCGGGCTTCGGTCATGCCGGGCGGCGTCTCGTCGATCATGCGGATGCGGGTGCCGCGGTGGATGGCACGCTTCATCGCGAGGACGTCGAGATCCCAGAAGGCGCGGCCGACGTTGCCGGGCTGCGTTTCGACGGCGAGCGGGCCTTCGGGGAGGAAGAAGCGCGTGCCGCGTGGGGCGCTCGTCCGGAGTCGTTCGGCGCAATGGACGAGCTCGTCCCCGGGCGCGGTGAAGCCATGACAGAGGACGAAGGCGGGACCATCGCCCCCGCCTTGATCGTCGTCGCCGCCGAGGGCACGGACGAGGAGAGGGCCGGCAGTGAAGAGGCGCATCGGGCCTTCTTACTACAGCGTCGCCTGCCAGACCTTCATCGGCGCGCGTAGGTGCGCGAGGTGCGGAAGCTGCGGCGCGACCGGAGCGGACGTGCGATAGCCCGCGGCGGAGAAGAACGACTCGATGGCGGCGGCGTTGGCGAAATCTTCGCGCGCGCCGCGGCCGCGTGTGAGGACCCGGATGCCTCCCTTGAGGAGCTTCGCCGCCAGCGCGACGCCGAGGCCGCCTTCCCGCGCGCGAAGATCGCATAGGAAGATCGACGTGCGAGAGCTTTCTGCCGCGAAGGCAGAGTGGATCGAGCGCGCGATGCGGAGGCGTTCGTCCTCGGGGAAATATCCCATCACGCCCTCGGCGACGATCGCTGGACGACGCGCGCCGGCGAGGTGCTTGGCGAGTTGGTGGGCGAAGTCGTCGGCGAGAATGTCGCAGCTGACGAGCTGGAGACGATCGCCGAGTCGCTTTCGAATCGGCGGGGGCAGGGCGTCGATGGCCGCGCGCTTGGCGGCGATCATCGCGGGGAGATCGATCTCGACGTAGCGGACGCCCTCGTCGGAGGCCCAGGTGACGCCACGACGCGAGAGGCCGGCGCCGATTTCGACGATGACGTCGGGAGCATGTGCGAGCAGGGCCCGCTCGATCGTCCGATGGCGGAGCTCGAGGTACTGCGTCATCGACGGGAGGCGAGGGACGACGGAAGCGACCCATTCGCCCGCGAGTCGTGCGGACCAGAAGATGAGGCGTCCGCGGGTCGTCGCGAAGTGCTCGGCGTAGGGGAGTTTGAGACGTGACCAGACGTACGCGGTGTAGTGCGCGGTCGGCGCGATCTGCGCGTCACGTTCGGACATGCGTCCTATCGTACCGCGACGAACGCCTGGAGCCGCGCCTTCGCCGCGGGCCACTCGGCGCGGAGAATCGAGAAGAAGGCGGTGTGACGAATGTCGCCGCGGACGCCGGTGTAGGACGGCATGTGCGCGCGGAGGATGCCGTCGAGCTTTCCGCCGATGCGCTCGATAGCGTTGCGAGAACGCATGTTGCGCGCGTCGGTCTTGAGCGTCATCCGCTCGATCTGCCACTGCTCGAAGGCGTGGCCGAGCATGAGGAGCTTGGCCTCGCTGTTGATGGCGGTGCGCTGCGCCGAGGCGGTGAGCCAGGTCCAGCCGATTTCGACGGCGTCGATGCCGACGGGGCGTTCGGCGACGTGACCGAAGGGCCAGGACCATCGTTCTGCGTTGCCGAAGCGAGTCGATCCGACGACGCGGGGCGCGCTCACGGCGCCGCGTAAGTCGATGGTGGCGAACGCAAGCGCGTCTCCAGCGGTGTGACGCGTCATCGCTTCTTCGACGTAGGCGCGCATCGAGGCTTCGTCGGACGGAACGTTGGTGAGTCCGTAGGTGTCACGCGGGCCGTTGGCGGCGCCGAGGAGAGCCGGCACGTGCGTCAGCGCAAGCGGTTCGAGGCGGACGAAGTGACCCTCGAGGGTCACGAGAGGCAGCGGCGAGGGAGGTGGGAGCGGCATGGGAAAGAACGTAGCGGCACGTGGTCCAGAGGAAAGATCCGTTCGGCGGAACTCGACTAGACCATGCGACGTCCATGGCACTCGAGTCCAGAGCGACGATGTGCGGCGAAGTCCGAGCAAGAGCAACGTTGCGCGAAGTGGTGAACGAGTGCGACGCTTGGGGAATGTCTTGGTTTGCCTCGCGTGCTTCGATCGCTTCCGCTCTCGCACTCGTCACCGGAGGAGCCGGCCTCATCGGCTGTAGCTCCGACGCGCAGGAGCGCGAGAAGCCGCCCATCGGGGTGGTCAAGCAGGAGTTGGTGACGAGCTTCGCGGCGACGTCGCTGATCATCCCGCTCGACGTCGTTCACCAAGACCTCGGAACGCTGAAGGCGTTCGGTCTCGTCTACAAGCTGCTGAGCAACAACATCCCGGTGCACTGGGCGATCAAGACCGGCAAGGCCGTCGGCGACGTCGACTTCAGCGCCAACGTGAACGACTTCGCCACCGGTTTGCCGCTGGTTTTGGCGCAGAATTATCGCGCGGGCGCCTTCATCGTCGACTCCGCCGACCGCGCGCTGGCGGCTCCGATCGTCACCGCGTGGCAAGCGGCGAACACGACGGTGGTCCACTCGGCGAGCGCGACGTTCTCCGCCGACGTTCGTCGCGATCTCGTCGCCGCTCCGCGCATCGCGGTGTTCCTCGACGGCAACGAGCTCATCGCCTTCACCTACCTCAACGCGGCGGGCATTCCCGACTCGACGGGCAAGGCATGGCCGGCGGCTGCCGCGGCGACGTACCCGACGTATCCCGACGTCATCTCGCCGGCGCAGGTCGCGGGTGCGGCGACGGGCGGCACCGCGGACGGCGCTCTTCTGCGCGCCGACGGTACGCCCAATTGGTGCCAGCTGACGTCGATGCACTATCCGACGGGCGCGGCGACGGTGAACTCCGAGGCCGTTCGCGAGGTGCGCGCTTGGCTCAACGCCGGACCGAGCACGCACGCACTGATGGAGTGCGAGGCTGCACACTCGTTCGAGAACGACACCAACGGCCACTTCCTCACGACCGCGGGCATCGTCGATGACGGCACCCAGCCGAACCCGAACACCAGCCGCGTCCCCGACAGCACCTTCTCGCAGTTCGACGGCACGTTCACCGCCGTGAACGGCATGATGGATTCGATCGGCCTCAACGGCGCCTCGACCCTCCGCGCGACCGACGTCACGTTGATCAACCTGAGCACGGCGGCGACGAACGCGCGCATCGCGTGGATGACCGGATACATCGACGGCGACGCGACCAAGGGCAAGGTCAGCTATCTCGCCGGACACCAGTACCCGACCGATCTGCCGATCTCGACCAACGCGGCGACCAACGGCGTCCGCCTCTACATGCAGAGCCTCTTCGAGAGCGACTGCTCGCAGGCGACCGGACAGCCGAAAATCGCGGTCACGGCCGCGGCGCCGACAATCATCAGCGGCGCGACCACCACGCTCACCATCACGCTCACGTACACCAACACCGGCACCGCGGTGGCCGACAGCGCGGTGCTCACCGACGCGATCCCCGCCGGGACGACCTTCGCCTCGGCGACCGGCGGCGGCACCTTCGCCGCGGGAACCGTCACTTGGAACCTCGGCAACATCAAGCCGGGCGCGTCGGCGTCGGTGACGTTCACCGTCAACATCCCCGCCAACGGCACCTACACCGATCAGGCGAAGCTCGCCTACAAGGTCAGCATCACGCCCAAGTCGGTGCTCAGCAACACGACGAGCACCACGCGTGAGTGCCTCCTCGACAGCCATTGCACGACGGCGCCGAAGCTGAAGTGCAACGTCGCCGCGTTCACCTGCGTGCAGTGCGCCAGCAACACCGATTGCTCTGCGGCGGCGCCGATTTGCGATACGACGACCAAGGCCTGCCGCGGATGCACCGGCGACGGCGAATGCGGCGGCGGCACTCCGGCGTGCAACACGACCGGCACGTTCACCGGTCAGTGCAAGCAGTGCTCGGCCACCAACAAGACCGTGTGCGGTGGCGTCACGCCGTCGTGTGTCGTGGCGACGGCGACCTGCGGTTGCAACACCAACTCGGAGTGCCCGGCGGCGACGCCGACCTGCAACACGACCTCACACGCCTGCGTCGTCGGTTGCTTCGCCGATGCCGACTGCGCTTCGGCGGTCGGCAAGAAGTGCGACACCAGCGGCGGCACGCCGGGCGCTTGCGTCGTCTGCAAGGTCGACTCGGACTGCGGTGGCGCCACTTCCGGCACCGTCTGCGGCGCGGCCAAGACGTGCGGTCCGGGTTGTCGCGGCACGGGCGGCAACGCTTGTCCGAGCGGGCAGGTGTGCAGCTCGACGACGGCGGCGATCGGCACCTGCAGCACCGTCGTCCCCGACGCTGGCACCGATACCGGCACCGACTCTGGATCGGACGGTGGCACGGGCACCGACACCGGAACCGACACTGGGACGATCACCGATTCGGGCAGCGACACCGCGACCGGTGACAGCGGAGACGCGGGCGGCGGCGACTCCGACGGCGACGGGCTCACCGATGCGGTTGAAAAAGCGCTCGGAAGCGATCCGTTCGACGCCGACAGCGATGACGACGGCGTCATCGACGGCAAGGAAATCGACTTCGACAAGGACACCGACGGCGACGGGCTGATCAACGTCCTCGACCCCGACAGCGACAACGACGGGCTCTTCGACGGCACCGAAGAAGGGCTCGACTGCAGCAACCCGGCGACCGATCCGAAGAAGCACCGCTGCGTCGCCGACGCCGACACTGCGACGAAGACCGATCCGCTGAAGAAGGACACCGACGGCGGTGGCGTCAGCGACGGTTCGGAGGACGCCAATCTCAACGGCAAGCTCGACACCGGCGAGACCGATCCGACGACTGGACACGGCGCCGACGACAGCACGGTCGTCGACACCGACAAGGATGGTCTCTCGGATGCACTGGAAAAGACGCTCGGAAGTGATCCGAACGACGCCGACACCGACGACGACGGCGTGACCGACGGCGCCGAGGCCAACCCCTCGGACGACGGCGACGGCGACGGGCTCAACGACGTGCTCGACGTCGACAGCGACAACGACGCGCTCTACGACGGCACCGAGCAGGGCTACGACTGCAAGAACCCGGCGACCGACACCAAGAAGCACCACTGCATCCCCGACGCCGACACCGGCACCACGCGGACGAGCTCGCTCCTCAAGGACACCGACGGCGGCGGCGCCAGCGACGGATCGGAAGATTCGAATCGCAACGGCGTCGTCGACGCAGGCGAGACCGATCCGACCAAGGGACACGGCGCCGACGACGGCTCGGTCGTCGACACCGACAAGGACGGGCTCTCGGATGCCCTGGAAAAGACGCTCCATTCGAATCCGGCTGACGCCGACACCGACGACGACGGCGTCCTCGACGGCAAAGAAGCGAACCCCGGTGACGATCGCGACGGCGATGGGCTCATCGACGTGCTCGATCCGGACAGCGACGACGACGGGCTCTTCGACGGCACCGAAGTGGGCAATGCCTGCGCCGATCCGTCGACCGACATCGGCAAGAAGCACTGCCGTCCGGACCTCGACACCAAGACCACCACCAACCCGCTCCTCAAGGACACCGACGGCGGCGGGATGAGTGACGGCTCGGAGGACCCGAACCTCGACGGCAAGCAGGACACCGGCGAGACCGATCCGACGAAGGGACACGGCAGCGACGACGCCTCCGTGGTCGACACCGACAAGGACGGGCTCTCGGATGCTCTGGAAGCTACCCTCGGAAGCAATCCGAAGGACGCCGACAGCGATGACGACGGGCTCCTCGACGGGCTCGAGCACAACCCCTCCGACGACACCGACGGCGACGGGAAGAAGAACGTGCTCGACGTCGACAGCGACGGCGACGGCATCAAAGACGGCACCGAAGACGGCAAGGGCTGCGGCGATCCGGCGACCGATGCGACGAAGGGCAACTGCACCGCCGACGCCGATCCGTCGACGACGACGGGCGGGCTCAACCCGGACACCGACTACGGCGGCGTCGCCGATGGCGCCGAGGACACGAACAAGGACGGCAAGGTCGACACCGGCGAGCGTGATCCGAACGATCCCGCCGACGACAAGCCGATCGCGCCCGACGCGGGTCCGGACGGCGCGACCGACAGCGGTCTCGATGCCGGCGCCGATGCCAGCGGCACCGACGCCACCGTCGACGCGAGCGCTGACACGGGTGGCGACGCCTCCGACGACGGCGGCACGCTCCAGGGCGGCGGTTGCTCTTGCCGCGCCTCGGTCGGAACGGACAGCACGCCCGAGACGGGGATCCTGGCGCTCTCGGCGTTGGTGGGCTTGGTGTTCGTGCGGAGGCGTCGTGCCAGCCGGCGCGACGTCGTCACCGGCGACTGAGAGATGTCTTCAGGGGGGGAAGCTCGGAGCGCGTTCGTCACGCTTCGGACGCTGGGAGTGCTGATGGTGGTGTCGGCGTCGGCGATCGGCCTCGGTTGCCGCACGCCGACGCAGATCACCGTCGAGGTCACCACCGACGTTCCGTGCGATCAGCCGGGGACGCAGGCGAACACCGTCATCTCCGTCGGTAGCCTCGACAGCAAGCTCGCCGACCGCAACGTCGCCGTGACGTCGACATGCCACAAGGTCGACGCCACGACGTGGCGCATCGGTTCGCTGGTGGTCCTTCCGAGCGGCGACAAGGGCGCCGAGGTCGCGATCGAGGTCCTCACCGGCATCAACGTCGACCCGGGAAACTGCAGCAAGCCGGAACACAAGAAGGACTGCATCGTCGCTCGGCGGGCGATGCACTTCGTCGAGCACTCGGAGCTCTATCTTCCCATCGGCTTGGACGTGGCTTGCGAAGGCATCCTTTGCGACACGACGACGACGTGCGTCGCGGGTCGCTGCGTCTTGGCGATCATCGACGATTCCGCCCTCTGCACGACGCCGACGGCCTGCGACGAGAGCGTGCTCTCGAAGAATCCGTTCGGTGACGGCGGCCTCGACGCGGCCGGCGACGTCTTCGCCGACGTCTCGGACAGCGGCCCCGACAGCTCCACCGACAGCGCGCTCGAGGGTGGAGTCGACGCAGCCGAGACGGGCGACGCGAGCGATACGACTCCACCGAGTGGCTGGAAGAAGATCGCCAACGCCTCCGATGGGCGCAACGATCACTTCGCGGTCTGGACCGGCACCGAGATGATCGTCTTCGGGGGCGCGCTCAAGAGCATCGCTGGCTACACCAACAGCGGCGCGCGCTACGATCCGAAGGCCGACGCTTGGAAGGCGACGAGTACCCCGAGCATCGTCGGACGTCGCTATTGCGCCATGCATTGGACGGGCAGCGAGGCGCTGGTGTGGGGCGGCGAGGGCTTCCTCAACGACGGCGCGCGCTACGATCCGAAGACCGACGGGTGGAAGACCATGGGAGGAACGCCACCGGTCGGCCGCGATGACTTCACCTCCGTCTACGCGCCCGAAAGGCGTGAATTCATCGTCTTCGGGGGCACCGACTCGTCGTCGGTCGATCACTCCGACGGCGCGCGCTACTCGCTCGACACCGATTCGTGGACGCCGATCACCGACGCCAAAACAATCGGTTTCAAAGGCCGCTCGGAGGCCACCGCGGCGTGGGATGGCAAACGGATGATCGTCTATGGCGGCCTCTGCGGTGCGTACTGCACCGACGTCGCTGCGTACGATCCCGCCGATCTCACCGCCGGACCGGGCGGTACGTGGAAGTCGCTCGGGGCGTTGCCGATCGCCAATCGCGCCGACGGTTTCTCGCTCGTCGTCGGCACTCCAGCGGCGCCGCTGGTGACGTTCTTCGGTGGTGGCTCGTTCTCCGCCCCGCTCGGCTTCACCGACGGCGCGACGTGGAGCGGCACCGGTTGGCTCCCCTTCGCGCAACCGGCGTCGACCATCGTCGCCGATCCTGGCCGTACGCGTCCGTCGGCGTGGGCAGGCGGCGATCGCGTGTTCTTTTGGGGTGGCTTCGGGGGCACCGCGAACCACGCCGATGGCGCGATGTACGATCGACCGACCGGCAAGTGGACCGCGCTCACCGGCGGCTCGCCGCTCGGCCCACGCATGCGCGCGACGGCCGTCTGGACCGGCACGAGCGCGATCATCTTCGGCGGCAACGGCGGCATCCCGGGCGGCACGGAGGACGAGCTGCCCGACGGGGCGATGTTCACGCCTTGAGCATCACGACACGACACGACACGTCACGGCAGGTCAGGCGTGGCCCGCGTGACCTGCACCGAGTGAACGCAACGCGTCGCCGGTGAAGCTCTTCGGGTTCTTCGCCACCGCCTCGGGCGTCCCTTCGGCGATGATCGCTCCGCCGCGCTTTCCACCTTCGGGGCCGAGGTCGATGATCCAGTCGGCGCACTTCACGACGTCCATGTTGTGCTCGATGACGACGACCGTGTTCCCGTTGTCGACGAGCCGCTGGAGGACGACGAGGAGCTTACGAATGTCCTCGAAATGCAGCCCCGTCGTCGGTTCGTCGAGCACGTAGAGCGTGCGGCCGGTCTGCGCCTTTCCGAGCTCGCGCGCGAGCTTCACGCGCTGCGCTTCGCCGCCCGAGAGCGTCGTCGCCGTCTGCCCGAGCTTCATGTAGCCGAGGCCGACGTCGACGAGCGTCTGGAGGATGCGCGAGAGCACCGGATGCGTCGTGAAGAGCTCGCGGCACTCGTCGACGCTGGTGTCGAGGATGTCGGTGATGCTCTTGCCCTTGTACTTCACCGTCAACGTCTGCACGTCGTAGCGCTTGCCGCCGCAGACCTCACAGGGGACCCAGACGTCGGCGAGGAAGTGCATCTCGACCTTGACCACGCCGTCGCCATGACACGACTCGCAGCGGCCGCCCTTGACGTTGAACGAGAAACGGCCGGGGCCCCAGCCGCGCGCACGTGCCTCCGGCAAGAGCGCGAAGAAGTCGCGAATGTGATCGAACGCCTTGGTGTACGTGCCGGGGTTGCTCCGCGGCGTGCGGCCAATCGGCTGTTGGTTGATGGCGATGGCCTTGTCGATGGCGTCGAGGCCTTCGATGTCGTCGTGCGCACCGACCGCGCCGGTGCTGTCGTGCAGAGCGCGCGCGAGGGCCGGGAGCAAGATGCCGTTGACGAGCGAGCTCTTGCCGGCGCCGCTGACGCCGGTGACCGCGGTGAGGACGCCGAGCGGGAAGGAGACGTCGACGCCGCGGAGGTTGTGCTCTCGCGCGCCTTTGACGACGATTTCACCCTTCTTTTTCCGACGAGTTTTCGGTGTTTCGATTTGCAAACGACCCGAGAGGTAGCCGCCGGTGACGCTCTCGCGATCGGCCATCAGCTCGGCCGGCGTGCCCGAGAAGAGCACGTGCCCACCGAGGTGACCGGCGCCGGGACCGAAGTCGACGACGTGATCGGCGGCGCGGATGGTCTCCTCGTCGTGCTCCACCACCAAGACCGTGTTGCCCAAATCACGCAGGCGACGAAGGGTGCCGATGAGGCGCGCGTTGTCACGTGGGTGGAGCCCGATGCTCGGCTCGTCGAGCACGTACATGACACCGCTGAGCTCGCTCCCGAGCTGGCTGGCGAGACGAATGCGCTGCGCCTCACCGCCCGAGAGCGTGGGACCGGAGCGGTCGAGCGTGAGGTAGTCGAGCCCGACGTTGAGGAGAAAGCCGAGCCGCGCGCGAATCTCGCGGAGCGCGCCGGCGGCGATCTGCGCCTGCGAGGAAGAGAGCGGCAGCTTCTCGACCAAGTCGGCGCAGTCGCGGACCGTCAGCTGGGTGACGTCGGCGATGGAGAGCGTGCCGAGAAAGACGTGGAGCGTCTCTTTGCGAAGGCGTTTGCCGCCGCAGTCGGTGCACGGCTGCTCGGTCATGAACTTGCGATAGGACTCGCGCGCCTGCTCCGAGTTGCTCGCCTGGAAGCGCCGCATGAGCGAAGGGATGACCCCTTCGAACTTCATGTCCCAGGTGCCGTGGCTCGACGTTTCGCCTGCTTTTCCCCAGGTGACGGTGACGCGCTGGCCCCCGAGACCGAAGAGCACTTGGTCGCGCTTGGCCTTCGGCAGCTTCTTCCACGGCGTGTCGAGATCGACCTTGCACGCCTTGGCGACGGCGGAGGCGATGCGGAACGTCCAGCCCTGACCCTTCTCCATCGAGGTCGCCCAGGGAGCGATGGCGCCGTCGCGGAGCGAGAGGTTGGTGTCGGGGACGACGAGCGACGGATCGATCGCGAGGCGCGTACCGAGGCCGTTGCACGCGGCGCACATGCCGAGCGGCGAGTTGAAGGAGAAGCTCTGCGGCGAGAGCTCGGGGAAGCTGTGACCATGACAGGCGCGTGAGGCGCTGAAGGAGATGGGCTCGCGCTTGTCGCCGGACTCGGGTTGCAGCCGCAGCTCGCCCTTTCCTTCCTTGAGCGCCAGCTCGACGGCCTCGGCGATGCGCGTGCGATCGGCGTCGCTGATCGTGACACGATCGACGATCAGGTCGATGTCATGTTTGAGCTTCTTGTCGAGCTTCGGCGGCGTCTCGAGCTTGTGCACGGCGCCGTCGACGAGGACGCGGACGAAGCCGCGCGTGGCGAGGTCGGCGAAGATCTCGCGAAACTCTCCCTTGCGATGGACGACGAGCGGCGCGAGCAACGTCACCTTCGTCCCCTTCGGCAACCGCATCACCTCGTGGACGATCTCCCCCGCGCTCCTCGCCTTCACCGGCTTGCTGCACGTGGGGCAGCGCTGCTCGCCCGCGCGCGCGTAGAGCACGCGCAGGTAGTCGTAGATCTCGGTGATGGTGCCGACGGTCGATCGCGGATTGCCGGCGCCGCTCTTCTGCTCGATGGCGATCGTCGGCGAGAGCCCGCGCAGGTGCTCGACGTGCGGCCGCTCGAGCTGCCCGAGGAACTGGCGCGCATACGCCGACAACGTCTCGACGTAGCGACGCTGACCTTCGGCGTAGAGCGTGTCGAACGCGAGGCTCGACTTGCCCGAGCCGGACACTCCGGTGAAGACGACGAGCTTGCGCTTGGGAACGTCGAGCCGATCGACCTTCAGGTTGTGCTCGCGCGCACCGAGAATTTCCACGAAATCGGGCTCGGCAGCGGGACGAATGGCGCGATCGTCGAAGGTCGCTGCGGGACGCGTGCGCGCCGTGGTCTTGGCCGGTTTGGCGGAGTCGGTATGCGCGCTCATGCAGGAGGCAGCGGTCGTGCGGGAGGAGGGCGTCGTCAAGGGAGGTGGGTGACAGCCGATTGTCAGGAATCCACGAGCGGACGCGAGCATTACGCCATCGTGGGGAATGGAGGCCCCACTCGGGTTCGCCACGGCGTTCATTTTCGGCCATTTTTGCTCGGTATGCGCCTTGCGATGACGCAGCAGTGATGCGGCATATGCTGTCCATGGCAACGGTCGTCGTCGGGCTCGTGCTCACAGGCTCCGCGGTGGCGCGGCCGAAGCTCGATTCGTTGACGGGCTCGGTGACTGCTGCGGAGGTGGCGTCGTTCGAGGCCGCGATGGCGACCGAGGATCCCACCGGGCGGCCCGCGGGGTCGGGGAATTGGATGGCGGACTGTTGCAATGGGCGCAACGTCGAAGCGCTCGGTGTCATGTTCGAGCTCACCGGGCATGTCACGATCCTCGACCGGATGATCGACTTCGTCGAACCGATCCTCGATGCGCGCAACGATCCGAAGACTGGGCAAGTGATGTGGACGGGGAAACGCGAGCTGGTGTGGGTGACGAAGGCCGCGGGGACGTTCAACGTCGGGTATGCGGGCTCGGAGAATGGCGACGCGCTCGGTCACATCGCCTACTGCGCGCGGCTCATCCTCGAGACGCCGGCGATTTGGGGGAAGACCGTCCCCGATGGGGATCCACATCACCGCGGCGCGACGTATCTCGAGCGTGCGCGCACCTACGTGGCCGAGGCCGACAAGACCCTCGACACCTATGTGCTCCCGAATTTCATCGACCCGAAGTCGCATCGACTGACGCCGCCGACCTCGAGCGCGTGGGTCGCGATGGACGAGAACGTCACCGCGTGGAATCGACAGATGATGTTCGACAATGGCTTCCAGCGGCTCGCCGAAGCGCACGAGCTGCTCGGCGATCGGCCGGACAAGGTCGCGCTCTACGACGCGATCGTGAAGGCGTCGGTCGAGTGGTTTCTCTCGGAGGTGCACCTCGAGGGCGCCGCCTACGTGTGGAGCTATGGGCCCGGGCTCTATCCGAAGAACATCGAGTACAACGAGGGCATTCACGCGGCCTACGATCTCATCGGCGTGTGGAACGCCTACGCGAGTTGCCGCTACGGGCTCGACGAAGCGCGGATCCGGCCGTTCGCGCACACCGTCCTCGACTTGCTGTCGCTCGGACCGGGCAAGAATCAGTTCTACTCCTACGTCGACGGCACCGGTCCGATCTTGAAGGACATGCGCAGCGCCGATTGGCTCTACCTCGCGGCGTTCGATCGCGAGGTCTTCGCCACCGTCGCCGGCGCCAACCTCGCCGATGGGCGCGTGACGGGGAGCCTCGACGAGTTCTCGACCACGCTCGCGGTGAAGAACGCGATCGCCAAGAGCTCGTTTCCCGACTGCGCGGCCAAGTCGAGCGACGCCGGTGCCGACGCCTCGGTCGACACTGGCGACACCGGCGACACCGGCACCGATACGTCGAACGACGCCGGCGCGCAGGTGGATGCGAGCCCCGGCAACGACGCGTCGAAGGACGGCAGTGGCGACGTCGGTGAGGACGCCGGTCCCGCACGTGACGCGGGTGACGCGGATGTCATGAACGCGGGCGGTTGCGGGTTCGGTTCGGGCGCCTCGTCTTCCTCGCCAAACAGCTTCGCTGCATGGACGGCGGCATTGTTCTTCCTATTCTCCGGATGCGTCCGGCGACGGTGGCACGTCCCTCGCTAGCGCCGCACTTCGTCGATGCGTCGCGTTCTCCCGCCGAGCCTCTTCTTCGCGGTCGTGTGCTGCGTCATCGGCGTCATCGGCGCAGTGAGCGGCGAGGCCAAGGCCGGCGAACCGCTCGATCGCGACGCGCGTGAGGCCTTCGGGTTCGTCCGCATGGATTTCGCAGCCGGCGGGCGCTTCGGCGACAAGTTGGTCGGCGTCGGGAGCCGCGGGCGCTTCCAGATGATCGACTCCGTCTTCGATCTCGACTTCAGCCGCTTCCCCACCGAGCGCCTCGGCTTCGACCTCCGCGTCGCCTTCAGCCCCACGGCGCTGGGCGGCGCTCCGGCGAAAAACGGAGAGAACCTCGATCTCTACTTCTCGATGCGCGGGCTCGTCGACGTCGGCGTCATCAAGTGGGGCGGCGCCGCGCCAGGTGGGCTCGTCGTCGGGCTCGGCGGCGGCTTCGACACCGGCAATCGCCTTTGGTTCGTCGACAAGTTGCGCGTCTTCGCGCAGACGATGGTCCGCGCGCGTCACTGGCTGACGAGAGAGTGGCGCTTGCAAGGGACGTGGATGTACCTGCCGACGAGCACCGCGACGTGGAAGGTTCGCGAGCACGTCTTCGAGGCCGCCGCCGGATGGCAGGCGCTCGAATTCGGTCTTCGTCTCGACTGGACCTCCACCGATGCCGGCGCTCCCGTGCGCACGTATCATGACATTGCAATCGCTGGATTCGTCGGAGCGAGCTTCTTTTGAAGAGGCGGAGGCAGCGATGAAGCACCGTATTTCACTGCTGATTCTCCTTCTCATTGCGCCCTCCACGTCCGCGCTCGTCGGCTGCTCCTCGCAGAAGCCGACCGACTCGCGTGACATCGCCACTGCCGACATCCGGGTCACGGTCGCTGCCACCGACGTCGCTACGCCATCGCCGCACACGCACCTCGTCGCGACGCTCGGCGGTCCGGGCGCCAACGTGACGCTCGTCGATGGCGATCGCGTCGACGTCACGCTCGCCGGCACGACGCAGACGCTCATCGCCGTCAGCGGCGCCTACGGCGTCGCATATGCCGGCGACTTTCCCCCCAGTGGCGGCGTCGCGCTCTTCACGTTCCTCCGCGCGGGGAGCCGCACCGACGATCAATCGGTGATCGGGAGCTTCGTCGTTCCGCCTCCTTTCCCTCTCACCGCGCCCACCGGCGACGTCTCGCGCAAAACCGATCTCACGTTCACCTGGCCGATCGGTCCCGGCGGCTATGCCACGAGGCTCACGATCACCGGCACCTGCTTCTTCGGCCTCGGGCGCGAGCTCGCGGCCGACCTCGGGACGTACACGCTCAACGCCGGTGAGCTGCGCGCGGCGACGGGTCACGAGGGCGAGACCTGCGTCGGAACGATCGCACTCACCCACGACGCCACCGGACGAGGCACCATCTACGCGTCGTCGATCAAGACCGAGACGAGCACCTTCCAGTCGGCGCCATGACAGCCCATGAACATGACAAGTCGCGGGGACAGAACATGACACGGCTCGTGGCGGCGTTCGCGTTGCTGACGCGCCCGCTCGTGCTGCTTCCTCTCGCTTGCAGCCACACTTCGGCGGCAGAGGTGCCGAAGTCGACCGACCAGCCGACCGAACGGCTCGGCTTCACGGTGACGGTGCGGAGCAACGGAGCGTTCAGCCAGGTCATCGCCACGGCGTATCCCGAAATCGCCGAGCCCGATCGCCTCTACGCCTCCGTCGGCGGTTTCGAGGCGCCGATGGTCTCGCTCGACGGACATGGATGGATCGCCCAGTTCCTGGGTTCGCCTGCCACGGTCAACTTCGGCCTTCGCCGCGAAGTCGGCGCCAGCGCCGTCGGCGTCGAGGTGCCGATCACCCTTCCGGAGCCGTTCGTTTTGATGGGCCCGACCAGCGCCGCGCGAAGCAAGCCGCTCAACGTGAAGTGGGACGCGGCCGCCGATCCGACGTTGGCCGTCGTTACCCTGCAGGCCTCGGGGACGTGCATCCGTTCGATTTCGCGGGCGATCGATCCCGACGTCGGCACCTTCACCTTCCAGCCCGCCGATTGGTTTCCGGAGGTGGCTGGCGGCTCCTGCGACGTCACCATCTCGGTGACGCGACGAGGCAAGTCCCCCGACGCCGCCCATCCGTACACGTGGAGCGCGACGCCGCATCCGCTCGCCTCGTTCGCGGTCGAGCAAGAGCGCGATCTCGTGATCGCGACCAGCCCATGAGTGGCAACATGACATGGCAGCCTCGGAGAACATGACATGAACGCCGCGCGCTTGAAGTCGCTCTTCGGAATCGCCCTCGCCGCGTCCGCGATCGCCGCGCGCGGCTCGCCCTGCGGAAATCCTTGCAGCGACAGCGTCTCGGTGGTGCCGCTCTATCCCGACGCGGCGCCGCCCGCCGGAGACGCCGGCACCTCGGCGAGCTGGAGCCCGACCCCCGCTCAGTGCTCCCGGGTGTGCACAGTCTCCGCGAGCTCGTGCCGCGGACTCTACGTGGCGGCCAGCGACGGCGGCGTCGTGCCGGCGATCGAATGCGACGGCGTCGTCTGCAGCGGCTCGGGTCGAAGGCCGGAGGGGCTGCGTGCACACGGCCATCGGCGGTGCGATCCGACGCAGGCCTGGCTCGCCGAATGTGCGCACCTCGAAGCGGCCTCCGTGATCGCGTTCCGTCGCCTCCGCGCCGAGCTCCGTACGCTGCGGGCGCCACGTTCGCTCTTGCGACAGGCCTCGCGTGCATCCCGCGACGAACAGCGACACGCGCGGACGATGCGCGCGCTCTCTCGACGTGCCGGCGTCATGCCCGAGGCGGTGGTCGTCGCTCCGCGGCAGGCTCGTTCGCTCGAAGCATTGGCGATTGAAAACGCGATCGAGGGATGCGTGCGCGAGACGTTCGCCGCGCTGCTCGCGCATCGTCAGGCGAGCGCCGCCGAAGATCGTCACGTCCGCGCGGCGATGACGAAGATCGCCGTCGACGAGACGCGTCACGCGGCCTTCGCCTGGTCACTCGATGCCTGGGCGAAGAAGCGCCTCGATCGACCGGCCCG
>JANYDK010000059.1 GCA_025363655.1 Deltaproteobacteria bacterium
GCAAGCTTTCATTGATTGGGCTCAGAGCGCGGATTGTCGCCGCGAGCGAAGATTGGGCGATTGGAGTGGAGCCCGGCGAAGCCGGGTCTTGAAGCGACTCGATGCCGTGGGCTTTAGCCCGCGGTTCCTGCTCCGGAATCCGCCGCCCTTCGATGTTTACCGGTCCAGCGCCCCACGATCATACCGTTCCAGCAACGCGCGCACGTCGTGCGGGCCCACAAGACTCCCGAGATGCCTCTACTCGAACTTCACCTTTCCGAATCGCGAGCTCTTGTGAAAATTCCCCTCCCCTTTGATCGGTGACCACGCCAGCGCCAGCTTCTGGCCGTCGCGAAAGCTGTAAAGATTGGCGCGCCAAACGTCGCCGGATTTCGGCGGCACGGCGACGCGCGATGAAGTGAACGCGCTCCAGGGAATGGCTGCTTCGATGGAGTAGAATTTCCCGCGTTGCACGAACACGGCGCGCTCGGCTTTGCAGGACCACTCCATGTGGCCGAATTTCTTCGTCGCCGGATCGTTGCCGACGATGGGCTGGTTGTAGTCGTCCCACTTGGTGTCGAAGACGGCGCCGGCGGTGTCGATCTGCATCTCGAAATATTCGCGATTGTCCCCGAGATCGCCGGGTTGGAGCATGAGCTCGATCGCCGACGACATCTCCCAGAGGTGCGGATCGACGTCGTCGCGGCCGAAGGGGGCAGCGGGCGATTCGTCGTCGACGACGATGCCGAGGTAGAGGTTCTTGTCGTCCCAACCGAGGCGCGCGAACGCGGAAACCGGATGGCTCGACGGCGTCTGACCATTGCCCGGATTGACGAAGGGCGCGGTCGCCTTCGCCGTTGCCCAGACGGCGTCGTCGAGCTTGCCGTCGAGGACCGGCGCGGCGGAGAAACGCGAGGCCGACATCGGCGCGCCAGAGATCGTGGAATCGCCTGAAATTCCGCCCTCCGGAGGCTTCGCCCACTCTGGACGACGAGTGCATCCGCCGAGCGTTGCCAGCGAGGTGAGCGTGCAGATCGAGAAGAACGAGAAGAGCGAGCCAGAGACGAAAGCGGAGCGCATGGTTCGCGCAGGCTAACCCGGCGGCTCACGGACGCGGAATCGGGACCTGTGCGTAGGGCACGATGGGCTCGGGCTTGGTGGACGTGATCGCGCCCTTGCCGTCGACCTCGTAGGTCGCCTTCAGGTCGGCGCCGAACTCGAAACGATCCCAACAGACCTGCGGCCCCGGGGGACCACAGCCGACTTGCACGCGGCGCGCACCGCGAAGTCGACGATGGAGGACGACGCGCACGTGCTCGCTCTCGGGGAGCCAGGTGACGACGAGATCGTCGACCGTCGTCCGCGGCACGTTCTCGACCATGCCCGGCATGAAGATCGACGCACGTGCCTTGGCGACGGTGGTGCTCACCTCCGCCTGACGCGTCGCCACGAAGGCGCCGAAGACGGTGCGCAGACGAGCGACCACCTGCGTCAAATCGGCCGGAAATCTGGGCGTTCCATCGATGCGCGCCCACGTCGGAGCCACGACCACGTGGTCGGAGAAGGGCCAGCCGACGTCGTCTGCGATTTCGATGAGCGAGAAGTCGCGACCGACGTCGGGACGCGTGGTCACGTGCAGTCCGTCGAGCATGATCGAGGCGTTCGGCTCCTCGAAGCTCGCGCCATCGTCCGTCGGACGCGCGTCGTAGAGGACTCGATACCCGACGTTCCCCTCCTCGCCGTGATCGGCGAGACCGAAGAAGCACTCTTCATCGGGACCGGAGAAGCTTTCGAGGGTCGCGTCTTTGCAAGCGAGCACCCCGACGCGACGAGGGGGAGCGCCCGTGTCCTTCGACATCGCTTCTCGAAGGAGCGTGAGCTCGCCCTCCACTTCTTGGCCGCCGCCGTCGAGGACGAGGGTCGTCGAACCCGCAGCGGCAATGGCATCGGAGAGTTGGGCGGTGACGCAGGCTGGCGGTGTGGCCACCACGGTCGACCACCGACACGCGCGTACGAGGTTCATTTCCGGCAATTGCGCCTCGAGCTGCAGACGCCCGGATCCAGGCCGCTGAAACGCGCGCAAGAGCGCACGGACGACAAAGGCGCGATCGTGCGGGAAAGTCTCGATCGCCCGCGTGACGAGCGGCGGGCCCGCGGCGGGCGGCGGCGTCACGGCGGCGAGCTTCACGGAGGGCGCCAGCGGCGGCGGAGGGAGGGGACGAACTGCGGACGCGCAAGAGACGCAAAGGAGCGAGAGCAGCGCCAAGCGAGGAAGCATCGCGCGTAGCTACGCACGAAAAGCGAAAAGGATCGGGAGGGGCGCGGAGCTAGCCAGTTTGCGACTGTTCGCTCGCCCAAAACAGCTTGTCGCCGATTTGCTCGTACATCGACTCGATCGCGCTCTTCAGCAGCTGCGAGCCGTCGCTGTTGTACCCGACCGCCTTCGATTTCGCCTCGCCGGCGTAACGCGCGAGCTCCTGCCGGTCGCCGTCGAGGAGCCGCGCGTGGTAGCGGATGTGCACTTCGTAATACGTGTAGTGTCCGGCGTAGTACTTGCCACTCACGTGCTCGTAGTTGACGGGCGCGAACCACACTTCGATGCCGGTGAGCTCGAGATAGCGCTCGGCGTCGTGATCGTCGACGACGTAGGCGTCTCCGAATCCGGCGACGAAGCCGCGAACGACGGTGTTGGTGAAGTCGTGGACGACGAAATCGTCCTTCGCCAGGAAGTCGCTCGCCAGGTTCGTGCTGAGGAGGAGGCTGATGCGTTGATCGTGGTGCGGAAGGTGGAGAACGGGCCTCGGGTTGGTCCCTCCGGCGACGCCTCCGCTGGCGTCGAAGAAGCAACCGGTGGTGAGCAGAGCAAAGGCCGCGGCGACGAGCGAGTGGCGAGCGAAGGGGTGCATCGAAGCAGCGAACCCGCTGAGGCCGCTGCGCATTGCGAACTATTGATTTGGCGCTGGTTTACGAGGGGATCTCAGCGAAAATCTTGCACTGCCCACCCGCTGCCGTCCGTCTTCTGGAAGAAGCCGCAAGAGACCTTGGTGTAGCTGGTGCTCGACATGTTGATGTAGTGACCATGGGCGTGGAAATCGGCGCCCGGGCCCTCGTCCCACATCATTTTGAGACAGCCGACGATGAGCGTCCCCGCCGGGCCGGGCCATCCGGGGCACTCGTTCTGCGCGAACTCGCTGCACTTGCCGAAGGCGCTGTGGGCGACGCCGGAGACCGAGTCGGCCTGGGCTTGTCCGTCGGCGCATTTCTCGTCGGCCGGATCGCGTGCATAGGCCTTGAGCCCGAGCGTCGCGCGGTATCGGTTGATCTCGTCGACGCACGTCTGCCGCGCCGACTCGAGCGGATCGCCAGTGTCGGGCGGCGGCGTGGTGTCGGGCGGCGGCTTGGTGTCCGTCGGCGGCTTGGTGTCGGGCGGCGGCGTCGTATCTGGCCCCACCGTCGTGTCGGGCTGCGGGCCGGTGTCCGCCGTTGGCGAGCTGGTGTCTTCCGACGGCGACGGCGTCCCGCTGTCGGTCGGCGGAGTGCCGTCGGTGTCCGTCGGCGGCGCGCGGGTGTCGCCGGGGATGCCCGTTCCCGTGTCCACCGTCGGATGCGTGGTGCCGCCGTCGTCCTTCTCGTCGCCCGGGAGCGGACCGTCGATGGTGCCGACGCACCCTTGCGCTGCCACCCACAATCCCAGCAAGAGCGTGGAGGAGAGGTTACGCATGACAACAGTGTCAGCCGGATCTCGCTTCGACGCACGTGGACGGTGGCCTCAGTGCAATTGTCCACGGAGCACGCTTTCAGGCGGAGATTTTCGGCAAATTTCTCGTCGACAGGTCGCTGGACGCACGTCCCGTCTCCACGGAAGATTCCACCCTCATGACCGCATCGCAGCCCACCTCGCAGTCGTACGCCCAAGGCCCGTGCGAGACGCCGCTCCTCGGCGAGACCATCGGCGAGAACCTTCGTCGCACCGTCGCGCGCTTCGGCGATCGCGATGCGTTGGTGGTGCGTGCGCAAGCGGGTCGTGAGGCGCATCGCTCGACCTATCGCGAGCTGTGGGACGCGACGACGGCGATGGCGCGGGGCCTCCTCGCGCTCGGCGTCGATCGCGGCGATCGTGTGGCCATCTGGTCGCCCAATCGCTTCGAGTGGGTGATCATCCAGTACGCGACGGCGCGCATCGGCGCGGTGCTCGTCAACGTCAACCCGGCGTACAAGACCGCCGAGCTCGAGTACGCGCTGCGGCAATCGGGAGCGAGCGTGCTCCTCCTCGCGCGGGCGTTTCGTCAGAACGACTATGTCGCGATGCTCGCCGAGGTGCGTGATCGACTGCCTGCGCTGCGCGTGACCCTGGTGCTCGACGACGACTGGAAGATGCTCGCCGAGTCGGGCCAGCACGTCACCGAGCACACGCTCGAAGAGCGGGAAAAGCAGCTCCAATTCGATGATCCGATCAACATCCAATACACCTCGGGGACGACGGGATTTCCCAAGGGGGCGACGCTGACGCACCACAACGTGCTCAACAACGGCTACTTCGTCGGCGAGGCGCTGGGCCTTTGCGAGGTCGACCGCGTCTGCATCCCGGTGCCGTTCTATCACTGCTTCGGGATGGTGATGGGCAACCTCGCCTGCACCTCGCACGGCGCGACGATGGTCGTTCCTGGCGAGGCCTACGACCCGCTGGCGGTCCTCGAGACCGTCGCCGCCGAGAAGTGCACCGCGCTCTACGGCGTGCCGACGATGTTCATCGGCGAGCTCGATCACCCTCGGTTTTCCGAGTTCGATCTCTCCTCGCTGCGCACCGGCATCATGGCCGGCTCCCCCTGCCCGATCGAGGTCATGCGCAACGTCGTCTCCCGCATGAACATGCGCGACGTCACCATCTGTTACGGCATGACCGAGACCTCGCCGGTCTCGACCCAGACTTCGCCCGCCGACGCGCTGGAGAAGAAGGTCGGCACCGTCGGGCGCGTGCACCCGCACGTGGAGGTGAAAATCGTCGACCCCGAGAGCGGCGGCATCGTGCCTCGCGGTCAGTCCGGCGAGCTCTGCACGCGCGGATACTCGGTGATGCTCGGCTATTGGGAGAATGAAACGGCAACCTACGGAGCAATCGATCGCGCGCGCTGGATGCACACCGGCGACTTGGCGACGATGGACGACGAGGGCTTCGTCAAGATCGTCGGCCGCATCAAGGACATGATCATCCGCGGCGGCGAGAACGTGTATCCCCGGGAAATCGAGGAATTTCTCCACGGTCACCCCGGCGTCAGCGAGGCGCAGGTGATCGGCGTGCCGAGCGAGAAATACGGTGAAGAGGTGATGGCGTGGATTCGCCCGCGCCCTGGCGCCTTGGTCGACGGCGCGATTCTCACCGCCTTCTGCACCGGCAAGATCGCCACCTACAAGATCCCGCGCTATTGGAAGCTGGTGGACGAGTTTCCGATGACGGTGACGGGCAAAGTGCAGAAATTCCGCATGCGCGAGGTGGCCGTCGTCGAGCTCGGGCTGCAGCTCGCCGCGCAGGTGAAGACGGCATGAGCGCGCAGAATCAAATCGACAATCCCTACGAGCTGATCGGCGGCGAAGAAAAAGTGCGCGCGCTCGTCGAGCACTTCTACGACGCGATGAGCGATCACGAGCCGGCCCTCACCGCGCTCCACCAGTGCGACGAGAACGGCCGTGTCGATCGGGGCTCGCGCGATCGCTTCGCGCTCTTCCTCATCGGCTGGCTCGGCGGTCCGCAGACGTACATGGAGCGCCACGGACACCCGCGCCTCCGCATGCGACACGGCAAGGTGCCGGTGAACGCGGCGATGCGCGACGGTTGGCTCCGTTCGATGAAGAAAGCGCTCGACACCATGCAGGTGCAGGGCAACCTCCGCGGCTTCCTCGACGCGCGCTTCGCCGAGGTCGCCGAGTTCCTCCGCAACGCCGAAGGCTGAAGGTCGAACCGATGGCGACCCCTCTCGATCAACTCGCGGCTGCCTTGGTGCGCGGACACGAGCGCGCCAAGAAGAACGCGAAATCGGCTTCTTTTCAGGTCGATCCCATCGACGACGCGGTCGACGAGCTCGCCTCGCTCGTGACCAAGGTGCGCCCGCATCGCGATCGCGTGCTCGAAGATTTGGCGCTCTTCCTCCGCGGCACCCTCCCCTCCGGCTACGCGATGGAGGTGCGCACCATCCTCCGCGAAGCGACGCCCTGGGAGACGTGGGAGCGCACCGTGCATCCGTTCGTCCTCGAGCTTCGTTGGTCACCCTCGATGGAGAACCAGCAGCGCGAGTCTTCCCACTTCATCGTCGAGCGTATCGCCAAGGAAGACGGCGAATGGAAGATCGTTGCCTTCTACGACGAGCCTCGCCGCGCGAAGGCGAAGCTCGAAGCCGAGATGCGCGCGAAGGCCGAACGCGGCTGACGATGCTGAAGAAGGCGACGATGCCGCTCAGATCGCGGCTTGTTTGTCACCGCTCTTGAGCTCGCCGGTCGTCACCTTCACGCTGAAGGTCTTGCCGTCCCATGTGAGCGTGACGAGCCGGAACTTGACGGCTCGGCCCGCGGGCGGCTCGGCCTTCCAGCGGACGGCCCACTGCGTCTTGGTCCACGCTTCGCTCGACGAGAGCATCGCATAGAGGCCCGTCTCACCCGCATCGGTGCGCTCGCCGAGGAGCGAATCGGCGCTGTCCTGCGCGGTTCCGATGACGAGCCGCGCGTCGAGGTCGTCCCACGAGAGGAGCGACAGCGTGCCCGGGCCGCTGAACAGCTGCAGCTCCTTGAGCTTGCGTGCGATCGAGCCAGCGTCGGCGGTGAATGCTGGATCGCCGAGGAGGACGCCGAGGCGCGACGACGACCAGAGGCGCGCCCACTGCCGCGGATCGTCGGGACCCGGGCTCCCCTCTCCCGCAGCGACCTCGCGCTCGATGCGCAGCGCCTCGTCGACGCGCCCGGCTCCAGCGGCGGCTGCTGCGAGGCGCAGACGCGACGTAGGGCTCTTGGCCTCGAGATCGAGGAGCGATTTGTACTGACGATAGGCGGCGTCGTACCAGCCCTGGCGCAGGAACACGTCGCCGAGGAGCCGTCGTGACACCGGATTGGCGCCGTCGAACTCGACGATCTCCGAGTAGGTGCGGAGCGCTTCGTCCTTCTCGCCGGCCTCGACGAGCACGTCGCCGAGCGATTGCGCGAGCGAGGGCGTGAGCAAACCGCGGTCGCGGAGCCGACGTCCGTACGAGAGCGCCTCGACGCGATCGCCCTTCTTCGCCAGGAGACGCACGAGGCGCACGTCGCCCTCGGGATCACCGGGCGCGACGAGCATCGCCGCCCGCAGATGCGCGAGCTTGTCGTCGATTTTCTCCAGATCGAGGAGCTCGCGATCGACCTTGACCCAGTCGATGGCGCCGAAGAGGACGCGGGACACGGCCGCCGCGAGACGGACATCGACCGTCCGTCGCAAGATGGCGCGCGCGACGAACTGCTGCGCGTCCTTGCTGCCGACGAAGTAGGCGAGGAGCGTCTTCGCCGCGTCCTCCGTCTGCACCTTTTGCTGGAGGAGATCGAGGAGGGCCGACTGATCACGCCAATCGGGGAGCTCGCACGCGCTGCGCGCCGTCTCGTATTGCGCGACCAGCTCGAGCGCCGAAGTGGCCTGTTTCATGCGCTTTTTCCAGAGCACGATGCGCTCGGCGAGCGGGCGGCTGGCGGAGTCGCTGCAACGGCCGAGCGGCTTCGGCGGTTTCGGCGGCGGCGGTTGTTCCTTGAAGGTGGTGCTCCCTGGCAGACCCGGAATGATCGCGAGCTTGCCGTTGGGGACGATGACACCTGGCTTCTTCCCGTCGCCGCCGAGACCCTTGAGCGGCACCTCGTTCGTCTTCGGCAGCCCCGAGATCGTGGTGGCGGTGGCGGTTGGCGCCGTCGCCGTGTTGCCCGGCTCCTGCTGCGCGATCTTGTCCTCCGTCGTCGCTTCGGACAGATCGTCGGACGAGTCTTTCGACTTCTTGTCCATGTCGGTCGCGGGCGCGGCGCTCGCCGCCGGGGCTGGCATCGGCGTCGGCGCCATCGGTGAGGGATCGCCCATCGACCCTTCTGCGCCTTTGTGCTTCGCGCCGGTGCCACCGCTCTTGTCGTCACTCTTCTCGTAACTCTTCTCGTCACTGTTCGCGGATTTGGTCGAGGTCGGGGAGGACTTGTCGCATCCGACGACGGCCCCGCTGGTCGGGAAGAGCGTCGCCAGGGCCTCTTTCTCCGCGGCCTCGCTGGTGATCGACGACAAGCGCACGCCGCGCAGCGGGTTCGTGCGTCGCTTGATGTCCATCCGCGCATAGGCCGCCTCGCTCTCGAGCGCGAGGATGCTCGTGTACGGCGTCATCAGGCCGTACTCGAGACCGAGGTCGAGGATCTTCGCGCGGTTGTCCTCGGGCGAGCTGCCGCTGCCGACCAGACGACGCATGTACTCCGCTGCCCACAGGCGCGGCACCAGCCCGGAGACCACGCTCTTCTCGATTTCCAGCGGATATTCGGTGGAGAAGGCGGCGCCGCCGGCGCGCCCCTTGATGCGCACGGTGGGCGGGAGCGCGTGATGCGTGCGCGCGAGGAGCATCAGCTCTTCGCCGCGCGGGAGCTTGCCCATCGCCGAGAGGAAGGGCTGATCGAGCCCGGCGCCGAGATCGATTTCGAGGTCGGTGATCGTCGGCGTCTTGATCGCGGCCGCCAGCCGCAGCGCCTGTCCGGTCGTCTGATCGGCCTCGTCGATGCGCAAGTACTGACCGCCACCCGCGCGCGTGAGCTGTCCGAGCAGCTCGTGACGAGCGTCGGGCCCGACGCCCATCGCGAAGAGACGGGCGCGCGAGCCGGAGAGTGAGCGGCGCAGGCGCTCCATCAGCGCATCGGAGCCCGTTTCGCCCGAGGTCGCGATGCCGTCGCCGACGTAGACGATCGCCGGCTGCTCGAGACCATGCACGCGACCGAGCGCCGGTTCGAACATCGCGCCGAGATCGGTCGCGCCACCGACGCCGTGATCGCTGAGCTTTTCCAGTGCCTGGGCGATGTCGCTCGCCGTCGCGGGCGCCAGCCCTTGCGCCGGATAGACGACGGTCGGCGTGACGTCGAGCGCGACGAGCGCGAACCGATCGTCGTCGGAGAGCGCACGCAAGACGCCCTCTGCAGCCGCGACGCGGAGCTGCCTGGCAGCTTCGTCACCGCCGGCCGAGGTGTCGACGACCACCACGACTTCGCCCTTTTGCGCGGGCATTTTCGCGAAATCGAGATCAGGCACCCAACGCAACATCAGGTAGTCGGCTTGATTCGGTCCCGGCTCGAAGCGCCAGGCGCGCACGGCCTTCGGTGCATCGCCGCCGGTGAGCTCGACCTGGAAGTCGGCGCGCGGCACGTAACCGCTCCGGCGCATGGAGACGACTTGACCCGCCGCATCGAGCGTCGCGTCGAGCGAGGTCGCGACCTTCCGTCCCTTGATCGGCGCGCCGAGATCGACCGAGAGCGCGAACTCGTCGAAGCGAACGGGATCGCTCGAGCGCATCGGGTAGACGTAGCGAGTCTTCCCTTCGACGTTGGGGAGGATCTCGGTGTAGCGCAGCACGACTCGCCTGGTGCCGCTCGCGGGGATGGGGAAGATGCGCGCCCGATAGCTGCGACCATCGACCCACTCGAGGAGCGCCGGATCCACCGACGAGGCGACGGCCGCTGCGTATTTCGCCGCAGCCTCGCGCTTCTCGACCACCTCGCCTTCGACCAAGACGCCGTCCGTCTCGAGGGCGAAGCTCGACACCGCTGCCTCGGGCGGGATGGTGAACCAGTACCAACCCTCGATGTTCTGGCTGCCCGGGTTGGAGAACGTCTGATCGACCTCGGTCTCGGCGACGCCGTCGCGGAGGACGACGTGCACGGTCTGCTTGGCGATCCCGAGCTTGACCGCCGGGGTGCCGGCCGCCGCGAAGGGATCGACGCCGTAGATGCGGCCCGACCCCGCTCCGACGCCGTGCGTGGGATGCGCGTCGGCCATGCCGCCCGTCCAGTCTTGCCAGAAGGCGACCGCGCTGACCTTGGGCGCGTCCTTCGCAGCCACCGCGCCCTGCTCACCGGCGTGGATCTCCACCCGTCCGCCAGGTGACGAGAGGATCGCGAGGCCGCGCGCGACGTAGACCGTGGCGTCGTCGCCGGTGCGCTTGATGCTCAGCCCGGCGTCTTCGGCGGAGACGATGTGTCCGCCCACTTTCACCTCGACGGCGTCGCCCTCGGCGTTGGGTGCGTCGAGCCAGATCTCGCCTTTTTCCAGGGTCAAACCGTGCGCCTCGAGCACGACCTCGCTCTCGGCGCGGAGGAAGATCGCCGACCCGTCGCCGGCGCGTACGAGGGCGCGAGCTCCCTTGCCCGTCGCGACATGCGCACCGGTCGCCAGCGGCGTCCCCGAGAGCGCCTTCGCGGCAGCGCCCTCCTCCGTCACCGTCACTTCGCCGGCGGCGAGATCGAGGCGCGCTCCGATGCTCCGCACATGCGAGGGTTGGCCTGGCTTACGGAAGAGGATGATGGCGAGGACGACGACGAGCACGAGCCCGGCCCCGGAAGAGATGAAAAGCGCGAGCCTCGATCGCAACGACCGGCGTCGCTGGAGTGGCGGCGGCGGCGGCGGTGGAGGCGGCGGCGCTGCTTCGACCTTCGGCTCCGGCTCTGGCTTCGGCTCCGGCCTCGTCTCCGCATTCGGCTCCGGGCTCGTCTCGTCTCCGCGATCGTCGCTTCCCGGTTGCTTGGCGTCGGACATGGCTCCCCTTCGACGTGTGACGTTCGAGGAGGATCTGCCCCTCGGTCTCCGAACACAACGCCGATCAGCGCGGGATCAACGGAAGGAGCAGGCTGCAATCCTCCGCCGACCCGTCCGACCCGCGCGATTCCGAGAGGACGGAGATCACCGTCGGACGATGCTCCGCTGCCATGACGAGCAGCACCCGTGAACCGCCAGTCGGCCGCGACACCCGCAGCGGCGTCGTACCGAGCCGCGCTTCGGGCGGCGGATCGTCGTCGGAGAGCGTACGCCCATCGAGCGCATAGACCTCGGCCCCCGGCGGCGAGCTTTGCAGGAGGCAGCCAGCGCCATCGGCAGCGGGCTCGGCCGGCGCGGCGCTGAAGGCGATCGAAGCACGCGGATGGCCGTGGACGACGAGCGCCATCGATCCGATCGCGAGGGCGAGGGCGAGCGCAAACGAGGCGAGCGCGAATCGTGCTCGCCTGGCCCGTCGTCCACGAGAGCTCGCACGATCGATCGACTTCAGCCGTTCGAGCGCCATCGTCGCCGTGGGAACGCGCCCGTTCGCGAGATCGTCGAGGAGGGCGCGCAAGGCCTTCGGAATCAGGGACGTCGCGACGATGGTCGCAGCGAGCGCGCGCAAATCGTCGAGGCACGTCGGCGGGGCGAAATCGTCGTACGCGGCGTCGAAGCCGACGAGCACGGGCACGAGCTCGGACGGCGCGCGGAAGAACACCAGCTCGGGCGCAATCGACCCATGACACACCGGCGGCGCGAGCGCGTGCAGCGTCTCCACGGCTTCGAGCAGGCCGCGAAGCAGCGCCGATGTTGCCGCTTCGGTGCACTTCGCCTCGGCCGCGCGCTCCGCAAGCGTGCCCCCGAGCATCGCCTCGCGAACCAGGAAGGCAAGGCCGCTCTCCTCGTGCACGAGCCCATGCACACGCGGCAACGACGGCGTGAGAGGCTCCGACGCGAGCGCATGTGCCGTGCGTTCCAAGCGATCGACGCCACTCCAGGCAGTGCGAGACGCGAGGCTCGCGATCTCCACGTCGACGAGCGCGTCGCGTTGCAGATCGCGCCCGCGAGCGATGGCGGGTGACAAGACGACGACGTCTTCGAGACGATAGGCTCCCCCGATCACGCGCGGCATCATGCTCGTGGTCCGACACCGGGCCGCCGACGATCTTGGCCGCAGCGAGTTACCGCTCGAAACTCAGCGCGGAATCGTCCCCGTCGGCGCCCCCGACGCGCCTGGCGCTCCCGGTGCAGCAGGCGTGTTCATGAGCTCGAACACCAAGTGCACTTCCGGATTCTTCGTGTCCGGCTTGCACCCTCCCCCCTTGCGCGAGTTCAGCTCACCGCATTGCAGGCCCTGAAAATAGACCTTGTCGGGCCCGTCGAGCGCGAGGACACAGGAGACGTATCCATCGTCGTCCGAGTCGAACATCGTGCACGCGGCGCCTCGCATCGGCAGCTTGAGTTTCTCGGCCCAGGCGCGGGCGGCGTCTTCGGGGAGGACGGTGTTGCGCGGGGAGCGGAGGAAGAGCCAGATGAAGAACGCGACGACGGCGAGGGTGATGACGCCGATGATGACGACGGTGGTGGTCGTGGAGGACGACGACTTGGAGGGAGGCGCGGGGGCGTCGGTCGTCATGGGGCGGGAGGATAGCGCGCGGGCGCGGGCGCGGGCGCGGGCTAGGGCTCGACCTTCACCAACCGCCCAAAAATCCCGCTCGCGGTGATCCAGCCGTTGATCCTCCCGCGATTGTTTCCAATCTGAAATCGATCTCCCTGAATCGCTTTGATCAAGTGGAGATACTGCGCGCCGCCGACCTTGCAGAGGACGATGTCGTGCACTGCGAGGACGCCGACGTCGGTGATGGGTTCGACGGTGCAGAGGGCGCCGGAGTGGATTTTCGGGACCATCGAGTTGCCTCGGGGTCGGAATTGGACCGTGGCGCCGGTTTTGAGTTTTTCGATGTGAGGTGTTGCCCAAGACATAAGGAGGGAGAGGGTGGCATTTGGGACGTGGGGGCCCAAGAAGCTTCGCGCGGCCTTGCTGGAGCGTGGCGTGGCTGCGATGGCGGCGGTCAGAACGATCGGCGACGCGCTCAAACGCAACCGGCTCAAACGGCCCCGTTGGGACATCTTCGCGACCTACTACTCGGCGAGATCCGCATTCGTAGCCGACACGCGTGCGGCGGGAAAGATCCGCTCGCGCATCGTCGTGTGCCCCCATCCGAGCGCCGACCTCGACGACTTCGGCGGCGTCTATCAGGTCGACGACCCGCTCAGCGGTGGTCTCGGCTGTCGCCTGACCAACGTGCGCACCGGCGACAGCTCTTGTCCCAGCGGCTTTTACTCCGTCGCCGTGCGCAGGCTCGTCGACACGGGCGCGGGCGAGATCGGCGCGCAGCTGTTCACCCTGCTTTCGGTGAGGGCGACGAACGACTCGATGCGCGCGGCGATCTCCGGGGCGCGATTCCAGATCATCCAGTGCTCGCCGCCGGCGACGATGGTGAGCTCGGCGCCCGCGACCGACTTGTGCAACCGCTCGGCGTGCACCGGCGGAAAGTGACGATCGTTCCCGCCCCAGAGCACGAGCGTCGGCACCTTGATGCGCCCGTAGTGAATGGGCAAGCGCGAGAGCGTCGCCTGATAGCCGGCGCACATGCGCACGATGAACTCACGCACCTCGTCGCGACGGAACGAGCCCCACAGATCATCGCGCACGTCGTCGGGGAGCCGGACGCCCGCCGGAAAGAACGACCGCTCCGCGCGGCGGAAGACGACCGTCGGCAGGTTGCGCAGCACCAGTCGGTTGAAGCCGAACTTGCGCAGTAGGTCGATCTCCCACGACGTCTTCTCGTCGCCCATCACGAGGGAGTTCATCGCGATGACGCCACGCGTGCGAGCAGGATACCTCGACGCGAAAACGAGCGCGGGCTGGCCACCCATGTCGATGCCGAGCACGTAGCAACGCGCGACGCTCAGTCGATCGAGGATGGCCGCGAGTCGCTCGGCCATCGCCGACGGCGTCGCCCCTCCCTTCCACGCGTCGCTCTCGCCCATGCCCGGCCAGTCGAGGACGACGACGTCGAGCGTGCGGGCGAGCAGCGGCGCGAGCTCGCCGAAGATCTGCAGGTTGTCGGGGTAGCCGTGCAACAGCACGATCGTCGGGCGCGGTGCGTCGATCGCGCCCTCGTGCAGGCGGGCGAGCCGCAACCGCGCTCCCGAAGGAAACGTCTCGATGCTGGTGGTCAGCATCCGAGGTCCTCGCGAAGAAGGTTCGCGGCGAGGATGCCCGAGATCGCGGTGAAGCTCACCCACTGGCCCGGGTGCGTCGAGCTGCCCGCGAGATAGAGACCGGGAAAATGCGGGCTCCGGTGCGGGATTCGGCCTTGCCGCATGAACTTCGCGGTCATCACCGGGTTCATGCTCTGCGCGTGGAGATGATGCGCCTCGCCCCACGTCTGCGGCGTGCGCGTGGCCACCATCCGCGCGTCGTAGACGTGCGCGCGCCACCACGGTTCGGCGGTGACGCGCTCGAGATAGTCACGCTGCGCCGGCTCACCTGCTGCGGCCGCAGCGTAGCGCATCGGACCGAGGATGCGCGCCGGCGCGCGGGCGCCGACGATGGCGCCGTCGTCGAGGACGTGCGGGCGGATGAGCACGCGCGTGAGCTCGCCCCGCTCGGCGAGGCGAAAGTGCAGATAGGGCCCGCCACGCGGCGAGGACGACGCGATCGACAGGTACGCGCACACGCCAGGCGACTGGAGCGGAAGCGCACGCAGATCACGCGCCGCGCCCCTGGGTGTGCCGTCGACGAGGTCGAGGTAGGTACCGACCGCGCTCGCGTTCGAGACGATCGCATCGGCGTCGATCGTCGCACCCGATTCTGTCTCGACGGACGTGACGCGGGCCCCCTCGCGACGGATCGCGCGCACCTTGGTGGACAGGCGCAGCTCGACGCCGAGCGAGCGCGCATGGTCCGCGAGCACCCGAGGGATGGTGCCGATGCCACCCCGCGGATAGTAGGCGCCGATGCCGTGGATGAGCGCCGGCACGAACGACAGCGGGCTCGGCGCCTCGTCGAGCGTCTGGCCGGCGACGTGGGTCCAGATGGCGATGGCGTCGACGATCTCGGCGGGCAAGTGCGTGGCGCGCAGCACCGACGCGAGCGAGCGAAGGAGGAACGGCCCCTGCAATAGTGCCCCGTTCTTGACGAGGTCGAGCACGCCCGGATGCGACACCGTCAGCGTCGGGCGCAAGCGATCGTTTACCTTCGTGACTCGCGCGACGTAGGAGAGATAGCGTTTGCCGCTTCCAGGAAAGCTCCGTTCGAATCCGCTGGCCGTCGCCTCGAGGCTCTTGAAGAAACGCACCGGTGGCCGTCCGTCGGCGGCGACCTCGTAGACGTCGTCGATCGGTAGGAGCTCGACATGCTCCTCGAGGACGAGGCCGAGGGCGCCGAAGGCCCACTGCAGCCCCGGAAGGTCGAGCAGGATGTAGGGACCAGCATCGAAGCGGAGGCCTTCGTGCTCGACGCTCGCCGCGAGACCACCCGCGTGCGCCGAGGCCTCCACCACGGTGACGGAGAGTCCCGCGGCCACCAGCTTGATCGCCGCCGTCAGCCCGCCCATGCCAGCGCCGATCACGACGACGCGCTTCTTCACGAGCCCCCGCGCGGCGCCCGCAGCCCGAGAAGCAGCCGTAGCATCGAGCGCACCGCCCGCAGCCCGGTCCCCTCCGGCACGCGGAACGGAAACGCGCGCCGGTCCATCTCGGGCACGAACAACGATCCGCGTCCGCTGCCGTACTCGTAGACGGGGCGGGCGAGAAAGCTGAGGAACGTCGAGACGTCGTTGTGGTAAGGCCCGCGCCAGCCCGCGATAGGCTCGTCGACGCCGTGCACCTGGATGAGCCCGGTGGGATCGCCGAACCAGTCGCACGCCGTCCTGACGAGGCCCGCGCCGCGCGCGTCTTTCACGCCGACGTGTCGCGCGGCCACGAAGTCCACGGCGATCGCGTCGGCGCCAGCGTAGAGGCGCAGCGGACGCTTGGGCCGAGGGCAGCCCATCACCCCGATGAGCCCGTCGGCGGCGGAGTCGTAGGCATCGAGGAGCGCGAAGTGAGGGAAGAACGCGCTCGCCATGGTCATCAAGGCGGCGTCGCGGTGGGCCTGCCGATCGGCGAACAAGAACTCGTCGCAACGCGCGCCGATGCCCTCGAGGTTCGCGAGCGTGAGATACACCTGCTCGATCGGATGGCTCCGCAGCTTGCCGAAGCTCATGCGGAAGTCGGCGTCCTTCCACGTGGACGACACGCTGTATTGCGCACAGCCGCGGACGTATTCGTGGGGAATCTGCTCGGCAGACGCATCGACGATGCGATAGCGCGGAGATTCATAACCAAAATATGCAGCGACCTCGGCGACGCTGCGATGCTCGTAGTAGAAGTCGTAGAGGTTGCGACCCTCGATGACTACTACTTCGCCCACGCCGAGCGCGCGCAGGTAGCCGGCCAGCTCGTCGAGGAGCTCCGCGTCGGTGAGGCCCGAGCGATCGTTGCGGTGATAGCCCAGCATGAACGCCGGCTTCACCACGACGGCGAGCGCCGAAACTTTTTTTCCGACGGCCTTGGCGCGCGCCGCGATCCGCGCCGGCAGGCAGGCATCGTCGAGGAGCTTCCGGAAGACCGCGCGCTTGTCGTCGCCGGTCTTGCCGCTCGCCACCCAGACCGAGCCGCCGCTGCCGAGGGGGTTGTCGACGATGGTGTCGCGCCGGTGCGCCCGCACGAGGAAGAACTCGCCGGCCTCGGCCACGCGGTCGGAGAGTCGGTCGACGGTGAAGCCGGGCGCGAAGCGATCGTCGTCGTCGAGCGCGTCGGCGAAGGCCTCGAAGACGCGGGCGTGGGCCTCCTCGTCCTCCTCGATGCGGCGATACTCGGCGACGGTTGCCTTCGCCTCGCCCATCGACTCGGCGACCTCGGCGAGCCGCCTCCAGGCGAGCGCCGCCGTTCGCTCGGCGTCGACGTTGAAGCGACAGAACTCGCGGAACGAGTGGTAGTCGAGCTTCTTGCCAACGACGCTCGACACCTTTCCCATCACGCGCCCGGCGTAGGCGAGCATCGTGGCGGCGAGGCGCGAGAACGGCGCATCACGCCAGCGCACGTGCTGGCGCACCGAGCTCACCCATCCGGCGACGCCGCCCGATACCTGCTGCATGAACGCCCGGGCCGCGAGGAGAGGACGCCGCATGCGCAGCAGCACGCCGCGGACGTAGATCGCGTGCATCTCCTCGTCGCGCCACGCCCACTGCAGTGCGTGACGCATGATCGCCTTCACCTCGCGCGAGACGGGAAGCGACGCGAGACGTTGCGTCATGAGCGTGTCGCGATAGGCGACGTTGACGATCTGCTCGCGCTCGAGCGAGAGCAACCACAGGTTGACCATCTCGTCCTGGGGACGCCCCTGGTACTTGCGCCGGAACTCCGCGAGCTCCTGCAAGAACTCTTCGTAGACCTCCCCCATCGCACTCCTACTCTACCTCAGGGCGGTCCCTCACCCTCCACCCATACGAGCGCGTCGCCCATGCGCGCCCCGAGATCGGGAGGGAGGACCTTCCCGACCTTGCCGAGGCTCACGAATCGCTTCGCATCCCGTCGTGACGCGAGGGCGCGCCAGGAAGCCCCGATCGCCGACCGCCTTCGACCACGGCACGCAGGTGCCCTGCGCGTCCTCGCACGTATCTGCTCGCCGAAACGTACCCGTGGGGACGTTCGGAATGCGCTTGATGGCGCAGCTCGCCGATCCGTTCGCGAGCGATTTCCCGGCGGCGGGCAGCAGCGCGCGCGCATCTCGATGCGAGAGGCCGTCGGAGCGCGCGATCCGCGGGAGCACGTCGCGCAAGTACGCCACGGGCTCGCCGCCAGCGAACTCCCAGTCGACATCACCGTGCCGTTTCACCGACACTATCCCCCATGTCCCCTTCGCGCCCGATCGCCCCCTTCCCCATCCTCGCCGCCCTCGGCCTCGCGATCGGATGCAAAGCGCCCCCGTCGTCGGGAGCGGCCACAGCACCAGCCGATTCGGTATCTGCGAAAGTTGCGGTACCAACCACGAGCACGAGCTCAAATCCAAGCACCACCGACACCGTCGCAGCCATCGCGACGATGGCGGTCGCTCCTTCAGCCTCCGCGAGCACGGCCCCCGACGACGTCGGAATGACCTGCTCCAACGGCATGCTCCTCGGAAGCGACGCCGTCACTGGCTATCAACCGCCCCAAGGCGGACAACTCGGTGGCCCCGGCATTCTCGGCAATCCGCCTGCCGACTGGGGAGGATTGAAGCAAAACGGCGGCGGCATCACTGGGGGCGAAGGTATCGGTGGAGTGGGTGGAACGGAGGGTGCCGGCGGTGGCATCACCGGAATTGGCAATCCCAATGGTGCTCCGTTCGTGCCGGCGCACACCGTCGTCAACGTCTCGGGGCACACCGTGCGGCTCGCGCCGAAAGAAGAAACGGCGGAGACGTCGAAGGCAATTTGCCTCGTTTTTCCGGCAATCGAGCCTTGTTTCGGGACGGCGGCGGCGAGCGCGCCGATCGATGGGACGGTGGAGCTCGACCTCGCGGTCGAGGTCGGTGGTGCGGTGAAGAGCGTGAGCACGTCGGGCGGCACGCTCACGAGCGCGACGCTGACGAAGTGTGTGACCGATGCGCTGGCGAAGGTCACGTTGGGCAAGCCGAAGACGGCGATCACGTTCGGGTACGTGCTCAAGGCGCAATCGCACGTGGTGCCGGCGTCGGGGACGCCGGGGGTCTTCAAGCCGCCGACCGCGAACGTGACGATTGGCGCGTTCGGCGGCGGCGGGCTCAGCGACGGCCCTGCGGTGGTCGCGAGGAACCGTTGGCGCTTCAAGGCTTGTTACATGAAGGCGCTGGCACTCGATCCGTCGCTCGCGGGCGCAATCAAGGTCAATGCCAAGGTCGGCGAAAATGGAGAGGTGACCGCGAGCTCGGTCGCGTCGAATGATACGGGCTCGTCTCCCTTCGCGTCGTGCGTGGCCGGTGCGTTCCGGTCGATGAAGTTCACTCCGCCCGATACCGGGAGCGCATCCATCGTGGTGCCGTTCGTCTTCAGCAGCGTGAAGTGACGAGCGGGCACGCGAGATGGCCCAAGGCGCCACGCGGTTGCGAGAAGCGTGAGCCATTCACGCGTTCCGCATTGATCACTGCATCCGCCACCGCACACGCATCCTCCCCCTCGAGCCCATACTCCCTCTCCAACCACTCCATCACCTCCCTATGCGTCCCGATCTCCCGCGCCCGCGCCTGCGCGCGAAAGTCAGCCGCGTCGAGCCCCGTGCGACGTCGAACATGCGCGACGCGCGCCGGAAAACGAAGGCGTGCGCGTGAGAGGGTGTACCAGAGCGGCATCGGGACTCTCCGAGAGGAGCATCGGCTCGCCGAAATGACGGCCCGATAGAGAGTCGTTCGAGAGACCCCGAAATCGACATCGCGCGGGATCGGAGGCTAACTTTTTCCGGCGCACTCCGCCGCCGTCACAGGGCGACGATCTTTTTTTTTGAGACGGCTATCCTCGTGCTCGTGCCGTACTCCGAGCTCGATGCGTTGGCGGCGGCGTTCGAAGTCCCGAACGACAAGAGCCACTCCATCGTCGTGCAGCTCGAGGGCGCTTCGTTCGAGGTCGGCGTCTCGCTCGACAGCTTCCGGGTGGTCGGCGTCGACGTCGACATGGCCGCGCATCCTTTTCCCGAGGTCACCCTGCGCGCCGAGAGCGACGCGGATCGGAGAGGTAAAGAGCGCGGAATCAACGCTGAAATCCAGGTCGGCGACCCCGAGTTCGATCGCCTCGTCTACATCGAGACCGACGCCACCGAGGGCGTCGTACGCACGCTCCTCGCGCGTCCTGAACATCGCGCGGCGATTCGCGAGCTGCTCTGGGGCGGGAGCGTGCGACTGTCGGCGCGAGGCGTCTCGGCAGGCCCCTTCGGCATGGTGTGCTTCGAGCCCGACTGGTTCCGCAAGGTGGCGACGCAGCTCCTCATCCTCCGCACGCTCCCCGCGGTGCCCACCGAAATCATCGATCCAGCCTCGCGTCGAGGCGCCAGCGCGGTCGTCGTCTTCTGCGCGCTCGTTCCGGTGATGCTCCTCGCGATGGTGTGCACCAGCTTCGGCTATTGGCCACACGCCGCGAAATTGCCGCTGATCGGCGCCGGCGTCGGCCTCGGCGCGTGGTTCGCACTGCGCTTCCTCCTTGCCGTTCGCATCCGCGGCCACTCACGCGCCTATCGACGCTATCTCGCCGCCGCGATCGTCTCCTTCGTCGATCTCGTCGGCTTCGGCGTCGCTGGTTCCGTGCTCCTCAACGCTTGGGCCGACACGTCAGCGACCGTCGACCTCGGCACCCGCGTGATCGCCATTCGCCCCGGCGACGGCTGCACCCACGCGACGATCGCCGCGAAAGATCCGCTCGAGAGCATGGAGCTCTGCTTCACGGATGGAGCGCACAAGACCCATGTCGATGACGCGGTGATTGTGCATTTTCACCCGGGTTTTTTGGGATTTACGTGGGACGAGACGGCGGAGGCGTGGACGATGGAGGATGGAGGGAAGTAGGGCCCGCATTGCGTGCGCGCCTCGTGCGGGCCTCACCCCCGCTTCTTCGTCCACCACTCATCCAACTTCCCACCACACGCAATCAGCAACAACCCGCCCGCTGCAATTGCCAACTCGACACGACGCTGCTTCACGTCTTCGTCGCGACGTCGCTCTTCGATCTCCGGATCCCCGAACGGATTCTGCTCTTCGAGCTTGTCGAGGTCGGGTGGCGGAAGGGTCGTGTCGCGCAAGAGGAGGAAGACGCCGAGAGCGCCGGCGAGCATGCCGAAGACGATGAGCATCGCGGCGAGGGTGCCGAGGAACGAAGCCGTGTGACGGACGCCTCGAATTGGGGCGCCGAAGAATTTACGACGGCCGACGATCGCAGCGAGGACCACGGCGGCGACAGCCCCGACCGCAAAGGTGGATCGCAGACCCATGACGTGGAGGACTATCGACCAACCGACGCCGACAGCGACGACGATGAAGGCATCGACCCAATCGAGGGCGAGCTGGCGGGGGCCTTGGTTTTCCGACTCGGCGGACATCGTCGGGCCGCGCTACTTCGAAGACGACGCGCTGGTCGAGGTGCTGCTCGAAGTCGAAGGCGCGGCGAGGGGCTTGTCTTTGTCGGCGCCGGGCGGGCGGCCGTAACAGGCCATCAACGTCATCGCGAAGGCGCTGCCACCGAGCACCGCGAGGGCGACGCCGGCTTTGCGGCCGATACGACCAAGACGACGCGGCGCCAGCGCGGAGCAGTTCGGACAGTGGAGCTCGTCGCCAGGAACGAAGCCGTCACAGGCCGAACAGGTCGGCATCGAGTTCGTGCTCATCGATCGATGATGCACCAGATTCGCGAGCGTGCGTCAGAGCGGACAGCTCCAGCCGGGCGGCCGGCTGCCGTCGAACGACTCGTCGCACGCGCAATCTGGCCGCCGCTGCACCGGTAGTACGGGTTTTCATGCGGAAAAACGACGCGGCAGCCGATCGGAAGAAGGAGTCGAGCTCGACGGAGACGGAGCTCGACGGAGACGGAGCTGGCCAGGAGGACCCCACATGTCGACGGGCAGGCCGATAGCGCCCACCACCTTCCCCACCCCTCACCGTCGACCTCACGCGTGATGTCGGACGATGCGCGGACGTCGGCGCACGCGAACGAAGCTCGCGATCGCGACGACGACCAAGGTCGCAGCGACGCCCGAGACGTCTCCCGGCCGCGCCGCGATGCGACCACCGCATCCGTACGCGGGAGGCTCGGCGGAGAGCGCGGACGCATCCCCACCGTTCGGATCCTGCCCTTTTTTCAGCTTGGCGACGTCGGAGGCGCCATCGTGGAGAGAGCTCGTGCCGTCCTTCTCCATCGCCGCGAGCGCGGCCTCGATCGAGCCATCGTCGCGCGCGGCGCCGCCGTGGGCACGGAGCGACTTGCCAAAGGGCGTGTTGACGGTGCCGAGGCCCGTGCGACCGCCGACGTGACAGAGCGCGCACGGCGGCGTGTAGGAGAGACCGAGCGCGCCGGCGACGACGTCGGGATAGTTCGGCGTCGCTCGCGCGCGAGAAGGGATTGCGAGCAACGCGAAGCTCGCGAGGACGAACGCGGCGACGAAGAGGGCCAGTGATCTCATCGCCTTCATCACAAGAACGCGTGGAGTTGGAGGAGCACGCTCTCGACGTTGGCGTGGGCGCCGCCCGCGGCGACGCGCGAATGAATGAAGTCGGTGCGGACGTCGAAGTGGGGCGCGAAGAACCACGTCAGGCTGAGCCAGGCCCCGAACGATGGGTCGGCGCCCGCCTGCGCCGGTCGCAACGTCTCACCCGTGACCATCACGTGCATGCCCTGTCGCACCTCGAAATCGGCTTGTAAAAGGCCGGCGTAGCCCGAGGCGGTGGCGGCGCCGTCGGGCGAGAGGAGGAGCCAATCGCCCTCTGCCATCAGCACCAAGGGTTCCCACGGCGAGGCTCGGACGAAGAGGCCATGCGCTTGCCTCGCATAGGCGACGCGGGTGGTGACGTCGCGGAGCGCCTGGGTGCGCAAGCTGCTGAGGCCGATGCCGACGTGAGGATCGACGAAGTACTCGAAGAGCGCGCTATAGCCACGTTCGCGGTAGTCGTCGGGGTGGAGCGCGAAGTTGCCGACGATGGCCATCAGCTCGCCGCGGCTCTTGGTGTCGGAGTACGCGAGCGCGAGGCCGTACTGCTGCGTGTCGTTGAGATCGGTGCGGGTCGACGCGCGCACGAACGCGTTGTGCTCGACGGTGCGGACGCCGAAAGGGAGCGCCAGACGACCCGTGCGAATCATCACCGCATCGCCGATGGCCACGCCGATCCAGTGCTCGCGCGACACGAGGTTGTCTTTGTCACGCGAGGTGATCGACGCCGAGAGGGCGCCGCCATGCGCGTATCCGAGGCTCGCGCCGGCGCGAAATATGCCTGGTTGAAGCCCGATTTTGAGATCGGCCTGCATCTGCACGTAGCGCGCGATCGCCGGCGCTGGCGAAGGCGGCTTCGAGTAGAGATACATGCCGCGATAGCTGCCACCGGGGAGGAGCCAGTCGGGAGTCTCGAGGAGACCGAAGAGGAAGCCGGCCGTCTTGCTCGCCTCCTCGGGGCCGGCCTTGCCGTTCTTCGTGTAGTGATCGCGAAGGAGCAAATCGCCCTGCGCGCGGCCGTACGGAGTGAGCACGCCGGCCCCCGAAGGATCGAGGTGACAGGTCGTGCAGGCTCCGTAGCCGTGACGAATCATCCACGGATACGCCGACGCGGTGCGCGTGAAGGCCAAGGTGACGACGAGCGCGAGGGCGAAGGTCGCGAGGGCGACGAACGCGCGAACGGGCGACGACGAACGCATCCTTCGACTCACAAGTCCTTGGCGACGAAGGTGAGCGCGACGCCGACGGCGGGATCGACCGAGACGCCGACGTACCCAGGGGTCTCGACGCCGTAGTCGGTCATGACGAGGTTGAGCGCGCCGCGAACGACGTAGTTCCCATCGCGCTTCTCGATCTCATATCCGACCTTGACCTTCTTCTGCACGCCATGAAGATCGAGCGTGCCGGTGGTGGTCGATTTGCTCTTCGCGCCCTCGGCGGGGAGCTTGAGATCCGATTTGACGACCGTCAGCTTGGTGGTCGGCCACTTCGCGGTCTGCAGATACTTGTCGCGCATGTGGGTGTTGCGCAGCTCCATGCCGGTGTCGATGGTGGTGAGCCCGACGGTGATGGTGAGGTTCTTCCCGTCGTCGGCGATCGTGACGTCGCTGCCGGTGCCGGTGAACTTCATCGCCGGAGTGCCGGTGGCGAAGAAGAAGACCTTCGAGTCACCGACGCGTTTGAGCGCCGCATGTCCATCGTCCGGCCAACTGCAGATGGCGATGCTGAGCGCAATCGAGACGGGAATTCCGGCCTGAACGAGCGTCTTTCGCAATGACATGACGGGTGCTCCTCTCTTCGACTTTCGGACTTCAGGACGGGCTCAGAGGCGGAAGGCGAGGGCCAGCACTGCGCGCGCGAGCTCGTCGCTCGCGGAGGTCGCGACGTAGGCGTCGCCGGGCTCGCTGCGGAAGGTCCAAGAGAAGCGCGTGAAGGCGACGCCGAGGGACAGCTCGAGGTGCGAGCCGAGCGGCGCTGCGACCGAGGCCTCGAGCTCGACGCCGGTGACGCTGCTGTGGCGGAATCGCGTCGTCAGCGGCGTCGCCGAGAGAGGATGCACCCATGCCGCGCCGAGCCGCAGCTCGACCGACGCGAGGGTCGCGCGCACGAGTCCACCGAGGCGAATCGATCGATAGGTGACCGAGGGAAGATCGGGCGACGACGCGTCCTCGAGTCGGAAGTCGTCACGCGAGAACGCGCCCACCGGACCAAGAGCTACGCCGCTCTTGCCAAGCGCCACGAGCCAGCGCGCGCCGGCATCGAGCCGTGCCCACTTCGTCTTCACGTCGGAGCCGCCTTCGACCTGCGAGGTGGTCGCCACCGTCATGTGGTAGTCGGCGAAGACGCCGAGCCCTTGCAGGAGCTTGACGGGCGTATGTGAAAATGGCGTCAAATCCAGCGCCATCGTGACCCCGGGGGCGCTCGGCAAATCGTACGGACGGAGGTTGGTGGTGCCGGGGTTCTGGTAGACGAAGCGACGCGAGGCCATCTCGGCGCCGACCGCGAGGGCGACGATTTCATCGTGCACGCGGCCCTTCTTGCTCGGGGCCGAGCCAACATCCCCCACGTCACTCCCGTCGCCATGGGTCCCGAGAAGATCGTCGACCGAGGGAGGCTCCGGGCCTTCGCTCGCGCCCGCGACAGCATCTCCCTCCGGAGCACCGTTCGAGGAACTCGCCGCCGCCACCGGAGGCGCCTTCAAGCTGACGGCGATGGCATGGAGCGGCCCATCGATGGCTGCGAGGAGCGCGACGTCGTCCTTCTTGCTCGGCGCATGGCCGACGCGGGTGACGACGTGCGAGGGCGAGACGCCGCCGTGGCAATCGACGATCTCGTAGGTGACGTCGCGTCCCTTCTTGTCGACGGCGACGCGAATGACCACCATCGCATCGACGCCCGAGGCGGCACCGACGGTCTTCATCTTCTCGAAGAGCGCGGCGCGACCCTTCTCGGTGGCGGCCGCCTTCTGGACCGTCCCCTCGAGACCGGCCGCATGCAGCGCCTTCACGACGTCGCCACCCTCGCGCAACGTCACCCCATCGAGGCTGCCCTTGGTGAGCAAAATGGCTATTTTTCTCGACTCTTTCTCTTCGGCGAGGACGACGACGACGATCGGCTTCTCGGCAGCGACGGCCGATCGTTCGCATGTGAAGGACGCGAGCGGACCGCCGAGACCGGCGAGCATGCCCACGAGCAAGATACGAACGTGCGCGCGGGTCATGGGCAGGCCACCGCTTTGGTGTCGAGCACCAGCTCGTCGAAATAGACGTCCATCGGATGATCGAGCGCGGCGACGTGATAGAAGCCGAGCGTAATCTCGGAGAACGTCGGCACCTTTGCGGGGAGCGGTTGGCTCGTCGTCGTGCCGTCGCTCGTCTTGCCGTCGACCGCTGTGACCTTGACCGCGTTGCTCGCCCCATCGAGCTCGAACTGCACGCAGGCGAACTTCGTCGTCGGCACCTTGCCACCCCCCGCGGGGTATTCGCCTTTGCTGTCGAACGAGGTGACCTGCCAACCGTCGATGTAGCTGCCAATTTCCAAGTGCGGGCCGCTCACCGGGCCGGCGTTGAAGAAGCGACTGTGCCCTTGGTGCACGTCGGGCGCGGCGTAGAAGAACATGCGGCCGAAGAGGTGCGATTGAATCGCCTTGGGAACGGCGGCGAGCTTCAAGTAGATGGCGTCGCCGCTCTGATCGAGGTGGAAGTGCGCGGCGCGCTTGCCGCGAGCGACGATCGCCGTCTGCACCTCGAAGGCGCCTCCACCGTCGTTGGTGACCGCCCAACGTGCGTCGAGCGTGGCCGATTCGAAGTCTTCGCAGAGCGCAGCGGTGCACGACGGCGGGGGCGCGGTCTCGGGTGCCGTGTCGACGGTGACGACGTCGGCGATGGGCGCATCGCCGCTGGCGTCCGCGCCGACGACGCCACCGTCGGGGTTCGTGTCGCCGGTGTCGCCGACCTCGTCGTAAGAGACGTCGAGACGCGCGGCATCGGTGCCCGCCTTGGCATCGCCCTTCCCCGGATCGCCGTCGAACTCACTCGCACAGGCGACGAGCGCGAGGCCGAGCACGAACGCAATCGACTTGTTTTTACGGCTCATGGTCTCAACCGCGGAGCCGCGGGAGAGGTCCCTTGCAGACCGAAGGCTCGCCGAAGGTGGAGGTGGAGATGCCCATCGCGTTGGCGATGGAGACGAACAAATCGTTGTGCGCGAGCCCGACGCCTCCAGGACGGTCGTAGGCGAGATAGCGACCCATCTTGAAGTAGCCGTTGCCCCCGCCGGCGAGCATCCACGGCAGTCGCTCGAGCGCGTGGCCACCTTCCGCGATTTGTCCGCACCAGAGGACGACGGTGCTGTCGAGGAGCGTGCCGCCGTCGGGCTCGGGGATGCCGTCGAGGTGATCGAGCAAGCTGGCGAACATCTGCGACTGGGTGACGTGGATCTTCTTCACCATCGCCATCGCGCCCGCGTCGCCCCACAGCGCCGCATCTTTGTTGTTCGTCTTGTGCGTGAGGTCGTGCGAGTCGCTGGTACCGAACATGCCGCCGCTGTAGCCGACGGTGGATTCGAGGTCGTAGTGCGTCGGAAGATGAACGGTCGCCACGCGCGTCAGGTCGCACGAGAACGCAGCCGTCACCAGGCGCGCGTCGAGATCGAAATCGGCCAGCGCGTTTCGCCCGGGCAGCTTCCAGGCCGCCAAATCCATCTTGTATTTGGCGTCCGGCGGCACGCAGGCGCTCGAAGCGTGGAGCGCCAGCCGCGACTCGAGATCGCGAATCGCGGCGGCGTGGGCCTCGAGCTTGACGCGATCTTCCTTGGCGAGCGCGAGCTTGGGCGTCACCTTGTCGAACTCGCCGGCCGCCGCGTCGAGGACGCTCTTCTTCTGCGCGAGCGCCGCCTTCGCCGCCGAATCGTCGGGCGCGGCGAAGCTGGCGAAGACGCGCTTGAAGGCCGCGTTCGGGTTCTGCTCGGGCGAAGTGGGTGTGCCGGCCGAGAGATAGTGCGGACCGCCTTCGGAGTCGCCGCCATCGGCCCCCGACGAGAGCTCGAGCGAGGGCACCGCGGTGAGCGGCGTCGGCTTGTTGATGCTCTGCGCGATCCATTGATCGATCGACGGTCCGGCGGCGAGCGCGTCGCTCTGACGTTTGGCGGCGGTGAGCGCGTGGGTGCCGCCCTTGACGTGCGAGTTGCGCGCGTCGACCTGCTTCACGTTCTGCACCGCCATGTCGAGCCCATCGAGCACGATCAGCTTGGATTCATGGCCTTTCAGCGGTCCGTGGAGCGAGCCGAGGGCCCAGCTCGTCTCGCTCGGGGCGCCTCCCGAAGGACCCGTCGGCGAGTAGAAATCCCACATCGAGCCCATGCCGTAGACGAAGAGCACGCGCGTCGGCGCCGTCGACGGACCGGCCACGGCCGAGCGCATCTCGCGGAGCGTGTAGGGGAGCACCGCCGCGGCGAGACCACCGAGACCGAGCGCACGAAGCATCGATCGGCGCGAGGTGATCGAGGTGAGCGAGCTGAGAGGGGTTCGAGAGTCCTTGATCATGGCGTCCTCAATCGCAGGCGGAAGGGTTCGCTCTCGATGACGGCGATGAGCAACTCACGGACGTCGAGCCCGTGATCGCCGAAGGTCTTCGACACCGGCGCGACCATCGAGGCGCTGATCTCGTTGCCGGCGAGCCCGAGCGAGTAGCGCAGCCACTCGCGGCTGACGCAGGTCTGCACTTGCTGACTCGAGGCCAGCTTCTTCCCCAAGTCGACCGCGCCATCGAAGGGCCCATCGACGTCGGTGCCGAGCAGCTCACCCGTCGAATCGACGGGAAAACCAGAGTCTTTCGTGCGGAAGGCACCGGTCGCGTCGTAGTGCTCGAAGCCGAAGCCGACGCCGTCGATGAGCTTGTGGCAATCGGCGCAGGTGCCTTGCTCGTGGGTGCTCGCGAACCGATCGCGCGTGGTGTGCGGCGTCGCGCCGTGCGAAGGCGGAGATTGATTGACCCCTGGGGGTGGTGGCGGCGGAGGCGCGCAAAGCACGTTGCGAAGAACGAAGACGCCCCGCAACACCGGCGAGTCGTCGGTCTGGTGGGCGAGCGCCGCCATCACGCCGGGGTCGGTGAGTAGCCCTGCGCGCTGCGTCGACTCGAGGCTGGTCAGCTTAGGCGACGCGCTCCCAGGTGGGGCGACGCCGAACATCGGCGCGGTCGCGTCGGTGACGAAGCCGTGCGTATCGGTGAGCATCGCCGTGAGCGTCCCTTGCTCCCAGAAGAGCCAGTCGACGTACTGCGCGGTCGCTGCTCGCAGCGCGCCGGGCGTCTTCGCGTTGTCCCAATAGGCAAAGATGCTGACGTCTTTCTGCGCGCTCTCGAGGATGCCGAGCGGGAGCCACTGCGCGTGGAAGGCCGCAATCGCCTCGTGGGCGCGAGGGTCGGCGAGGAGCCTCCGCGCCTGCTTCTCGATCTCCGCCGAGTCGCCGAGCTTGCCGCTCGCAGCGGAGGCGAGGAGCGCGTCGTCGGGCGGCGCGTTCCAGAGAAAGTAGGACATGCGGCTCGCCAGCTCGAAGGGCCTCAGCTGATAGCGTCCGTCGGCCTGAAGCTCGCCGAGCTCGTAGAGATAGAGAAACTGCGGCGACTGCAGCACCGTCTCGATCGTCATCCGCAGCGCGACGCCGAAGCCGTACGACGCACGGGAGGCCGAAAAAAAGGTGCGTAGACGATCGCGCTCGTCGGTCTCGAGGGGACGACGATAGGCCTTGGCGCCGAACGCATCGACGAAGGAGAAGCCGCAGGGCTCTTCGTCGGCGGCGCTCGAGACCTTGCAGGGTAGAATCTTCGTCGGGTCGGCGACCGCGAGCGTCGCGACGGCGTTGGCGCCATTGGCCAGCTGCTCGATCAGATCGGCCGAGGGCGCTTGCGCACGCGCGTTGTTGTCGAAGCCGCCGACGACGACCGCGCGCGGCAATGTCTGCGTCGGGATCGAGAGCCCCGGAAAGAGCGCTCTCAGCGTGTTGTTGTATTGCGTCGTCGTCAGCCGCGCGGCAGGCACGGCGAGGAAGACGTTCGGCGGAGGATCGCCGATGCCGCCGCCACCACCTCCTCCTCCACCGCCACCCGCACCGCTGCCGTCGTCCTTCTTCTGCGGAGCACCGACGACGCCCCGGCAGCCGACGCTGCCGAACGCCGCGAAGCTCGCGCCGAGACCGAGCGCGCAGATGACCGCCAACGCCTGAGGTGCCGTGCTCGCCGTTCGTCCCACGTGACCTCCTCCGAACGTGCAGAGGAGCCGACCTACGCCGATCGGCTCACCGATCGTCGAAATCGCGTTTTGTCGCTGATTTTCGTGCATTCCTCGCTATTTCCGGGGAGAGTGAGCCGATCGAGGCCGATCGCGCCTCTCCCTGTCGACCATGCCGAGACCTGCCATCGCCGCCGTCCCCGTGGACGATGCCGCCCTCGTCGCGCAAGCGATCGACGGCAGCGAGCGGGCGTTCGCGGCGCTCTACAAGCGGCACGCGCGTTACGTCGCCGGCGTCGTCTATCGCATCCTCGGTCGCGACGACGAGCTCGACGACATCTTGCAAGAGGCCTTCATCGACGCTTCGCACGCGCTCGAAGGTCTGCGGGAGCCGGGTGACTTCCGAGCTTGGCTGGTGCGCATCACCATCCGTCGCGTGCACAAGCGGCTCGGCAAGCGGCGCCTCATGCGACGACTCGCGGCGGCGATGGAGTGGATCGCGCCACGCGTGGAGAGCCCCGCCGCCGAAGGGGAAGCGCGCGCCCTCTACCACGCGCTCGACAAGCTCTCTCCGAAGCTGCGCATCCCCTGGGTGCTGCATGTCATCGAGGGTGAAACGCTGCCCGACGTCGCCAAGGCCTGCGACGTCTCGCTGGCGACGGTGAAGCGGCGCATCGCCGAAGCCGAGGCGAGTCTTGGGGGAGGTTCCCATGGATCGTGAACAGATCGAGCGCGTGCGCCGGGCGATGGAACCTCCGTGGGACGACGTCCGCGAGCAGCGCGTGCTCGGGCGCATCACCGAGGCCCGCCGTGCGAGACCGCCGAAGAGGCGCGTGCGTGTCGTACCGATCGCCCTATTTTCTGGGGTGATCGCCGTCGCAGCGGCAGTGCTCCTCTTCTTCGTCCTTCGTGTGCCGCGCCTGGACGCCTCGCACGTGGCGGTCCCTGCGCCGCCGCACGACGACGCCGCGCACCTCACGCTCGTCGACGGTTCGGTGGCTACCCTCGAAGCCGACGCACGCGTCCGTGTCGATACGCAAAGCCCTGGTCGCATCGAGCTCTCGCAGCTCGGCGGCAAGGTCGGCTACGACGTCACGCACGACACCTCACGACCGTTCTTGATCCACGCCGGCAAGGTGGTGGTCTCGGTGCTCGGCACGCGCTTCGTCGTCGTTCGCAACAAGAACACCGTCGAAGTGCACGTCATCGAAGGCCTCGTCGGCGTCGATGACGGCAAGCGCGTCCGCGAGGTGAGCCCGGGCGAGACGTTGATCGTCCCCGTCGACGACGAGACCGCCGCGCTCGAGGCGCCGAGCGGAAAACCGGCTTCGATCGCCAACATCGATGCGGGCTCTACCTCGATCACGCCGCCGGTCACCGCGGCCACGCTCCTCGCCAAGGCCGACGAGGCGCGCGCCAAGGGCAATAGCGACGAAGCGGCGGGCGCGCTCCAGCAGATGTTGATCATGTTCCCGAGCGATCCGCGCGTCCCTTCGGCCGCGTTCACCCTCGGTCGGCTCGAACGCAAGCGTGGACACGCCGCCGCCGCCGCGCAGGCCTTCGCCCGTTGTCGCGCGGCGGCTCCCCATGGCGCGCTCGCCGAAGACGCGCTCGCCGAAGAGGCGCTCGCCTGGTCGGCCGGCGGACAGAAGAAAGCAGCAGAAAGCGCCGCATCACGCTATCTTTCAGCTCATCCGAGCGGCGCTTATGCCGCTCGGATGAAGCCGTTGCTCGAGGGAGCTCCCTGATCGCGTGAACGTCTCTGCGCTGGCTACCGCCGTCGTCGTCCTCGCGAGCCCCGGCCTAGCCTTCGCCGGACCGTTCGCGATCGATACCTCTGCGTGTCCCAGCCTCGACGCCGAGGAGATCGATCGGCGCGTCCGCGTCGAGCTCGCCGACGTCGCGACCGCGCAAGAAGGCGCCGGTAGCCTGCGGGTCACGTTCACGTGCAACGACGCGCCGAAGGGCATGGCAACGGTCGTGATCTCCGATCCGATCACCGACAAGCGCGTCGAGCGAACGGTGCCCTTGCCGCCGAAGCTCGATCGCGAACGGGTGCTCGCCCTCGTCGCCGCGCAGCTCTTCACCACCAGCTGGCTCGAGCTCCTCACTCACCCCTCGCCCGACGCGCGCCCTGCCCCGCGCGATCCGCCGCCCGCAGCGCTGACCGATCGCGCGCTCGAACGAGCCAACGCCGAGGCCGGAAGCGGTGGTCGCGCACGCGGCATCGAGCTCGCAGTCGGAGGCCTCGCCGATCTTCGAAGTCTTGGTTCGGGGCCTATTTTCCTCGGCGGCGGCTTCGTCCGACCGGGCTTCTTCCTCGGCGATCACCTTCGTCTCGATCTCGCGAGCTCGTTCGCCACCGGACACGCGGCGCGCACGCACGGCGCCATCGATGCGACCGTCTTCGGCTTCGGCCTCGGGCTCGGCTATCGCTCGTCGGGGCGTGCCTCTGTGGCCTTCGAGGGCCACGCGCTCGCGTCCCTCGCCTACGCACGCGTCGTCGGCACCTCCGACTCTCCCGGCTTCGGCGACGCGACGGCACGCGGCTTCTTCGCCGATTTTTCTCTCGCCTTCGGTCCGAGCGTACGCATCGGCGCCTCGCACCTCGCCCTCGAAGCGCTCGGTGGACTCGCTCTCCCGAAGTTGCGCGCAGCGGTCGAAGGCGATCACGACCTCGTCCTCTCTGGCGCCTTCGTCGGCGCGCGTCTCACCCTCGCCGCCGGCTGGGGTGGCTCATGAACGGCCGCATCGTCAGCGCACTCGCGATGTCCTCGCTCTTCGGATCGTCGGCCTGCGGCTTCGAGGAGCCGGTGCTCTTCGGCCAAGAAGCAGGCGCCCTCGCCGATCGCGATTCGACTGGAATTTCCGACGTTCCCACCACCTCGGGCCCCCTCCCCGGCACCGCGGTCATCGCCGGACAAGACCACGCGTGCGTGCTCGATGCCGGTCACCTCGTCTGTTGGGGCGCCAACGAAAAAGGACAGCTCGGGATCGGCGACACCAAAGATCGAAACGCCGGAGTCAGCGTCGCCCCCGATCGCCTCTTCGCCGAAGTGTGCGGCGGACGCGTCCATGGCTGCGCCCTCGAGGTCGGCAGCGGCTTCGTCGACTGTTGGGGCGATGGCAGCCAAGGCCAGCTCGGCGACGCGCTCGCGTCCTCGTCGACGCCGCGCGTCGTCCCGCTCGGATTGCCCGCGACGTCGATCGCCTGCGGCTACGATCACTCCTGCGCCGTGCTCTCCGACGGCACGCTCAGCTGTTGGGGAAGAAACAGCGAGAACCAACTGGGCCGCGGCGCCAGCACTCCCTTCGAAACGACGCCCATGCGCGTGAACGGCGGCATCGCCGATTGGGTGCGCGCCTCCGCCTCCGACGGTCACACCTGCGGCATCCGCAGCGACGGCTCGCTCTGGTGTTGGGGTCGCAACGAAAGCGGCGAGTGCGGACTCGGCGCAGGGGCACCGGTGCAAGTCTTCACGCCCACGCACCTCGGCGCCGACGTCGACTGGGTGCGCATCGTGCTCGGCCAAAACGCGACCTGCGGATTGCGCAACGACGACTCGCTGTGGTGTTGGGGAAGCAACGATTTCGGCGATCTCGGCTTCCCACCGCCGACGGGTTCGAACGTCCCACGTCGCGTCGAAGGCCCAGCTGGATACTTCGCGCTGGCGGTCGAAACGTTTCATGGCGGCGGCATCCAACGCGACGGTTCGCTGTGGACCTGGGGTCGCAACGCCGAAGGACAGCTCGGCGTCGGCGACATCGTCGATCGCGGCACGCCGACGAAGGCTGGCGACGCCTCGCGTTGGATCGGCGTCGCCACCGGTCGCTTTCACACATGCGCGTTGCGTGCCGACAAGCAGGTGCTCTGCGCCGGCGAGAACGAACGCGGCCAGCTCGGCACCGGAGACCTCGTCCGTCGCAACGTCTTCCAACCGATCGCTCGTTGAGCGACAAAAAAGCCATTTCAGGACGACGCACGTGGCGTGAGCCGATTCACCCACCTCCGCGCCTCTACAGGTCGAGAGGTACCCATGCGCCCGCGAACCATTTCCCATTTCGTCGTCTCCTTCGGCGTCTACGGCATGCTCGCCTGGCTCTCGGCGTGCAGCGGCGCCGACGATGGTGCTCCCGAGACCGACGGAGGCATCGCCTTCTCCGACACGGCCGGCGGCGTCGACACGCTGAGCCCGCAGACCGACGGCAAGCCGAGCGACGACGCCCCCAGCAGCGACGTCGCCACTTCCACCGACGCACCAGGCGCCGACACCACCGGTGGCAGCGACACGGGTCCGACGCCCGACACCGGACCGACCTCGCTCGCGAACCCCGCGCCCGGCAGCAAGCTCTTCGTCGGCGCCAATTTCTGGAACATCGATTGGGAAGGGCAAGACGACTTCTTCACCAAGGGCGTCGACTTCGCCACCACCACCAACCCGTGGCAGCCCGCGCTCCTCACCGATCTCGCCCCCTACAAAGTCCTGCGTTTCATGGATTGGAATCTCACCAACGAGAAGGACAATCCGCAAGCAGTGTGGTCGACGCGCAAGCTGAAGACGCAGGCGCAGAACGAGCCCGTCGCCTTCGAGTGGCAAATCGATCTCTGCAATCGCACGAAGAAGGATTACTGGGTAAACGTCCCGCATGCGATGTCCGAGGCCGACATCACGCAGCTGGCGACGCTGGTGCAAAAGCTCCTCGATCCCTCGCTGCGCGTGTACGTCGAGTATTCCAACGAAGTCTGGAACGGCGGCTTTCCGCAACATGGATATGCCGCCGGAAAGGCCAGCTCCCTCGGCCTCGCGGGGAGCGATCCGGCGGGTGCATACTACGTTTATGCATCGGTCCGCGCCTACGAGGCCTTCGAGTCGGTCTTCGGCAAAGGCAGCCCGCGCCTCGTCAAGGTGCTGGCCGGACAAGCGGCGTGGACCGGCCCCTGCGACGCGCACATGAAGGCGCTCGCCGACACCAAGATCAACCCCAAGGGCACCAAACCCGACTTCTACGCGATCGCGCCCTATTTCAGCGGCGCCTCGATTTCGGCGCTGAAGAGCGCGAGCACCACGGCCGCCGGTTGGACCACCAGCTCGGCGAAGTGCGCCACCGGCGGCGGCCTCCCGCTCATCTCCTATGAAGGCGGCGCCGATTCGTACTCGGCGGGTGCGGGCTGCACGACGTTGCAGCATGACACGCAGATGCACGACCTCTACATGTCTTACCTCGACGCGCAGGCAGCCGCCGGCATGAAAGGCCCCTACATGCAATATACGCATAGCGGCTCGTGCTGGGGTTTGAAGGAGAAGACGTCCGATTCGCTGGCGAGCTCGCCGAAGTACAAGGGAGTGCTCGATTGGCTGGCGGCGCACCCGTGACCTCACGCGGCCTGCTCCTCTTTGGGTCGCTCGCGTCGATCGCACCCGTCTTCCTCGTCGCCTGCGGAGGCTCCGATGGAGGCGACGTCCCTGGCGACGACGGCGCCGTCGACACGAACACTTCCGTCGACGCCGCGGGCACGGACACGACAGGCACGGACGCAGCAGGCACCGACGCGAGCGGCACCGACGCCAATGTCGACACCGGTCCGATCACGCCACCGAGCGCGACCTGCACGGCGCCCGTCGCCGCGGTCGACACCAGCAAGCCAACCACGGTCGTCGGGAGCGGCAACGCCGCGAGCTGCACCGAGGCCGCGCTCACCGCCGCGATCGCCAAAGGCGGAATCATCACCTTCGACTGCGGCGGCGCGGCCACCATCGCGATCACCAAGACCCTGCAATTGCGCACCGACGTAGCGACGACGATCGACGGTGGCAACAAAATCACGCTCGACGGCGGCGACGCGGTTCGTGTGCTGGAGTGGAATCACCCTGATTATCGCAAAGACGACAACGTCCTCACGCTGCAACATCTGACGATCACGCGCGGCCACGCCAAAGGCACCGACGCCTTCGCACCGGCCCCCGCCCCATGTTCGCAAGGTTGGTACGATGGGGAAGGCGGCGCGCTGAAGATGCGCGATGGCGTCCTCATGGTCATCGACTCGACCTTCGTCGCCAATCGAGCCGCCGAGCTCGGCCCAGACGTCGGCGGCGGCGCGCTTTATCTGGCCGGCTGCAAAAAGGCGACGATCGTCGGCAGCACGTTCAAAGACAACAAGGGCAGCAACAGCGGCGCCATCGGCTCCCTCAACAGCGAGCTCGACGTCTACAACTCGACCTTCGATGGCAACGTCGCGCTCGGCAACGGCGCCAACAGCGATGACGCCAGCAAGTGCTCGGTGGTGGCCAAGACGGGACAGCACCAAGTCGGTTCCGGCGGCAATGGCGGCGCGATCGGCATCGACGGTGGCTCGGACGGCACGCACACCTTCTGCGGCGTGAAGTTCCTCGGCAACACCTGCGGCAAGAACGCGCTCGGCGGCGCCCTCGCCCGCACGCCCGACGCCGCGCGCCAGACGACGATCATCGATCGCTGCGTTTTCTCGGGCAATCGTGGCGAATCGGGCATCTCGCTCTACTTCCACAATTCGCTTTTGCAAATCAGCGCCTCGACCTTCTCCGGCAACGTCGGCAATGGCGCCGGCATCCAGGCCGATGGCACCACGCTGCAGGCGACCAACGTCACGTTCTCGGGCAATGAAGCCATTGCCGGGCTCGGCGCCGGAATCGCGCTCTTCGGCGGCGACGGCAAGCTCCTCAATTGCACCTTCGTCGGCAACAAGGCGGAGGGTGGAGATCCTTATTTCGCTGCGGCGATCTTCGGCAATCCGAAGTTGGAGATTGCCAATTGCCTCTTCGTCGACAACACCGCGAAGAATCCAGGCGCGCCCATGCAATGTCAGGCGAACGCGACGGGCACGGGTGATCTGCAGTGGCCGCGCAAGCACCTCGTCGGGGGAGGCGACGACGCGCTCTGCGTCCCCGGCATCACCTTCGCCGATCCACTGCTCGGGGCGCTCGGCGATCACGGGGGCGCGGTCCCTGTCGCATTGCCCGGCGCCGGGAGCCCCGCGATCGGCATCGGCAATGCATGTCCGGGCAGCGACGCACGGGGCAAGGCGCGCAAGGCGAGCGGCTGCACTGCCGGAGCGGCGGAGCCCGATTGACGAGCACTGGCGGATGGCTCGTCGCCCGAGCGAGGTGTACGATCGACCCATGAAAATCAGCGCCGGCAGCATCGTCCGCGTCGAGTTCGAGCTCCGCGTGAAAGGCGGCGACGTCATCGAATCGTCCGCCAAAACGGGGCCCGTGCAGTACGTCCACGGCGAGCACAAGCTGCTCCCCGCATTGGAGAAGCGCCTCGAAGGTCTCGCCGCTGGGCAAACGCTCGAAGGCGTGATTCCCGCCGCCGAGGTCATCCCACCGGAAGAGACGCTACCGCTGCGTCACATCCCGCGCGCCGAGTTCCCCAAGGACGTCGCCGTCGAGCTCGGCGCGATGTTCGAAGCGCACAACCAAGCTGGCGCGGTCATCAACCTCAAGGTCACCGGCGTCGACGACAAGCACGTCACCGTGCGCCTGCTGCCACCGCTCGCGGGGAAAGACCTGGCGTTCAAGGTCAAGGTCGTGATGATCGAAGACCCGGTGAGCCACCTGCGCGAGGTGGTGCTGAAGCATCCACCGCCGTTGCCAGCGGAGGCGCTGAAGCTCGAGCTCGAGCCGGTGGATGATTAGTCCGCTGGACTGCCCCTCAGCTCACATAAGCCCCCAGCGAAATATCCGTGAGCGTCCCGTCGCGAAACGTCAGCACCCTCAGAAACGACCCTTTCCCCTGTGAATAGGTCCACACGTCGACGGTGATGTAGACCACCGTCCCGTTCCACTTGCGCTTCTCGGTGCGACTCGTCTTCATCCACGGCGCGTTGCACTTCATCAGCACCGACGCCTGCGACTCGCCGAGTTGCACCAAGTTGCCGGTGCAGCTCATCCCTGCGTCATCGCCGGCGATGGGTGAAGGACGGGGCGACGGCGACGGCAGCGCGGGCGCGCTGGCCACTCGGAGAGCGAAGAGGGCGACGAGCGTAGGGAGCACGGGAAGCATGGCCGGGAAGCAATCGGCCGCCGGCGGTTGTTCCTCGGTCGACGCCGATCAGGCTCCCTTCGTCTTCGCGATCAAGATCAGCGTCACCACGTCGTCCTCCTCGGCGAGCGGTGACCAGCTCTCGGCATAGGTCGCCCGTTGCGCGCACCCTTCGACGAGAAATAGGCTTCCTTTTCCGATGTTCACGGCGTGTGCGTGCAGCTTCGCCGTCTCGCAGCCGAGGTCGATGGCGCCACTCGCCTTGAGCGCAGCGTCCTCCGCGCAGTGGTGGATACCCTCGTGATCGCAGGCGTCGCTGGGGAAGAAGTGCTTCGTTGCGAGTCGATCGTGGAAGCGCTCGCCGTGCGCGCCCACGAAGACGAGCTCGCCCGGGTTCGGTCTCGGGGCGGGGGGCAACGCGGGCACGCACGCGCTGAGGAAGCTCTCGAAGAGCAGGCTGCCGAGCAAAATCCACGTCGATGCAGAGGGCCTCATGTCGCCTCCAACCCCGACGAGGCTCGGACGATTCCCGGTCGGTTGCGGAACGATGTTACGGAACAGTCGCCGTTTCGCGCCGACCAATCCGCGGCGAATCACCGAGAAATCAGCCCTATCGAGCGTCACCGGATGACGGCGAGGGGCTTGCAGTGGAGAGGAGCATGCACCGCCCTCTCCCCACCCTCCCCTCGCTCGCGCTCGTCTCCATCGCCTCCTTCGCCTCCTTCGCCTCCTTCGCCTCCTTCGCGTCGCTCGCCGCCCTCGGCGCGCTCACCGCCTGCAGTAGCGCCGACGGCTCGATCGAAGGTGCGCCAGGTGACGAAGCCGGAACGACCAAGGATTCGGGGACCTCGCCGGGCGTCGACTCGAGCAGCCCGGGCACCGACACGGGAACGGCGCCGCCCGGCACCGACACGGGAACGTCGCCGCCCGGCACCGACACGGGAACGACGCCGCCCGGCACCGACACGGGCACGACGCCGCCGACGGACACCGGCACGCCGACGCCGACGATCGGTGGCATCTTCGAGAAGCCGGAGCCGTGGACGAAGGACGTCTCGGGCCTCACCAAGGACGCGCGTTCGGACGCCATCACCGGTGCGCTCGTGACCCTCGGGGGTTGGGGCGCAGGCGCCCTCAAGATCGATTTCTCGATTCCGCTCTTCTTCGCCGACTCGACGACGCCGCGCCAATCGATCACCGCGCCTTCGGGCGGCTATTGCTACGGCGGTCCGGACTGCGATCCGCTGCCGATTCGCATGCCACTCCCCACGGGGGGTAACACCGAAGGAAGCGCGACCTATGCGTGCGACACGAGCGCGGACGACTGTCACGTGCTGGTCGTCGAGAAGACCGAGAAGAAGCTCTATGAGCTTTACAACTCGACCTCGACGAGCGGCGGCTTCACTGCGCTCGGCGCCTTCGTCTGGGATCTCACGAAATCGTATCCCGACAGCGAGCGCGGCGAGCAGTGCACCTCCGCCGACGCCGCCGGTTTCCCCATCGCCGGCCTGCTTCCCACCGCTGACGAGGTCGCCGCGGGCGAGGTCAAACATGCGCTGCGCTTCATCCTCCCGAACGCGCGCATGAAGGCCAAGGTCTACGTCCATCCGGCCGGTCACGCCGGAGGGCCGAGCAGCACCAACGCCAACGCGCCGCCCTACGGCGTCCGTTTCCGCCTCCGCGCGAGCTTCGACGAGACGCCGTACAACGCCAGCGAGAAGGTGCTCATCCATGCGATGAAGAAGTACGGGATGCTCCTCTCGGACGGCGGCAACATCGCCCTCACCTTCGCCGACGATCGAACGAGCAAGGCGAAGTGGGCGACGCTGGGCGTCAGCGCCAGCTCCTTCACCAAGATCGCGGTCGGCGATTTCGAGGTCGTCGACCTCACCCCCGAGATCAAGCTCACCTACGACTGCGTGCGAAACGCCGGATTCTGAGGATTCTGCGAGCACGTCGGCAGCGAGGCGAATGCGTTACGCGGCGTCAGCTCCACGCGCCGCGTCGTGATTCAGCACCCATCGGTAACTTTCCCCGGACCCCATCGACTCACCTTCGCGACGCCGCTTCGACCTTCGTCTATCCCAACGGGGCGCGTCCAAGGAGCATGCATGAAAACGAGCGTTTCGACGGACGAACTGACCGCTGGGGGATGGGTCCATTACGCCTCGGACTGGTACTACTACTCACCGAGCTGGGGCAGCACGACCCACATCCACGTCGGCGGCAGCAACAAGGGCGGAACGCTCCAGGTGGCCTTCATCTCGTTCAAGGTGAAAGATCGCTTCGCCGCCAAGATGTACGACGCCGAGCGCATGATCTCCGATCAGAGCGTCCTCGAGGACGACACCAAGATCCCGTACGACGTCGCCATCGAGTTCCGTCGCGCGCTCAAGCCGTTCTTTTGAGCTGACCTAGAACTGAAGTTGCACACGCAGCGTGCGCCTCGTCGCGCCGCTGCGCGTTGCCATTTTTGCTTCACGCTTCTCGACTGCCCTTCTTCTTCCCCGGCAACCGGCCCGCCCTCGCCAGCGCATCTCTCAGCACGAACTCGATCTGCGCGTTGAGGCTGCGGAGGTCGTCCGCAGCCCAACGCTGCAGCGCTTCGAGGAGCGCCGGATCGGTGCGCAATAGAAAGGGCTTACGCTCGGCCATCGCCTGCTCGGGTGAGTGACTAGTAGAGAGTGCCGGCGTTGATGATCGGCTGGGTCGAGCGCTCTCCACACAGCACGACCAGGAGATTGCTCACCATCGCCGCTTTGCGCTCGGTGTCGAGCTCGACGATGCCGCGCGAGGTGAGTTGGGCGAGCGCCATCTCGACCATCGACACTGCGCCTTCGACGATGAGCGTGCGAGCGGCGATGATCGCGCCGGCCTGTTGACGCTGGAGCATGGCCTGGGCGATTTCCGGGGCGTAGGCGAGGTGCGCGACCCGGGCGTCGACCACCTCGACGCCAGCCGATTTGATGCGCGTGTTGACCTCCATGCGCAGCTGGTCGGCGACCGCCTCGGAGTGGCCGCGGAGGCTCATCTTGGCCTCGTCGTGGCTGTCGTAGGGGTGATGCATCGCCAGGTTTCGCAGCGCGGCCTCGGACTGCACTTGCACGAAGCTGGAGAAATTCTCGACGTCGAAGAGCGCGCAGAACGTATCGGTGACGCGCCAGGAGATGACCGCGGCGATCTCGATCGGGTTGCCGTCGACGTCGTTGACCTTGATTTTCGCGGTCTCGAAGTTGCGCACGCGGAGCGAGAGCGTGGCCTTGGTGGTGAAGGGATTGGCGAAGCGGAGGCCCGCCTCCTTCACGGTGCCGACGTAGCGGCCGACGAAGGTGAGCACCCGCGCTTCGTTGGGACCGACGACGAAGACGCCACGGAAGACGATGATCGAGAGGATGAAGACGACCCCGGCGGCGAGCACGTAGACGCCCGCCTCGCTCGGCGCCCTGCGCGAATCGATCTGCGCGACCAACGAAATTGCGCCGACCAGACCGGCGAGCCCCGCGAAGACCGCGAGCCAGCCCGAGGTGGAGAACGCATCGGTTTCTTTACGTGCCATGGGAGACCTCCTTGGGGGTCGAACGTGATGGCAATGTGATATCACTTTGGCATCACGTCAAGGGGCCGGCCCGCGGTGATGTCAGGGCAGTCGGAAGCGCTCGAAGAACGTCATCATGTACTCGTCGCCGTCGATGTCGGTGATCGGCGCACCCACTGGACACGTCGCGCTGCCGGGCCAGCAGTGTCCTCCCCCGTCGGCCGTGCACAGCTCGACTTGGGAGCCGCCCGCGCACTTCGTCCGCGCCTCGCAGTGCACGGCGCCCTTCTTGTACGTCTGCACGGGTGCATCGGTGCAGCCGTCGTGGGTCGCCCAAAATGTGATGGTGTCGGCCACCGACGCGCCGTTGCCGCCGCCATAGGGCACGAGCGGATCGGCGGTGCCGTGGAAATGCAGCACCGGCACCGGCCGCGTCGGCTTGCAATCGGGAAGAGCAATCCCAATCGTCCCCGAGGCGGGCGCGATCGCCGTGATCAGATCGGAGGCTTCGCACGCCAGTCGATGCGAGAGGAACGCGCCGTTGGAGTGGCCCGTGGCGTACACGCGCTTCTGGTCGACGCAGACCTTCGCCTCGACGGCGGCCACCATCTCGCGGATGAAGCCGACGTCGTCCTCCCCGTTGGTGTTCGAAGGCGCGCAGCAGACGCCTGCGTTCCACGAGCCGCTGAGCCCCGAGGGGTAGGCGACGATCATGCGGTGTTTGTCGGCTGCCGGCTTCATCTCGGAGAACAGCTCCATGCTCGGACCGTCGAGGACGAGCGGGTGCATGTCGATGAGCAGCGGCCGCAGCTCCTTCGGGCCGAGGCCGGTCGGCACATACACGCGATAGCGCCGCGTCTTGCCGGCGTGGTCGAGCGTGAAGTCGTGATCACCCGGCGAGAGGCCCTCGGCGTGACATTCCGGCTCTGTGGGCGCTGGCGGCGCGGTGTCGACGCTCGATGACGGGCTGTCGAGGACGTCGTCGGTGCTCGACACCTCGGAAGCGCCACCGACGTCGATCGAGACGTCGTTCGGCGATTGTGCGTCGGCCACGCGCGAGGGGACGCCGTCGGTGGAGGTGGCGCCCGTGCCGCAACCCACGATCGCTCCGCAAACCAAACCCACTGCGCCCACGATCGTCCGGCGGCCGAGCGCAGCGAGATCGACCGGAGGGCCAAAGTTGCGAAGCAGTGTTTGGCGAAATGAGACTGTCCTTGTCGCGCCCATCGATGCCCCCTGTCGGGCGCGAGTAGAACACGTTCTACGAGCGTGGCACAATCACGGAGCTTCTCGGAGCTTGAGCGGCTTCAGCCAATGCTCCCACACCAACTCGTGGCTCGCTTTCAGCGGCGCCTTGTTCATCACGCGCTGCACCAGCAAACCATCGACCAGCGCACGCACGCACGCAAAGAGCGCCTCGGGGTTGCACTCGGCGACGATGCCGTCACGAATTCCCTGCCGCAGCCGCGCGACCATGTCCTGCCGATTGGCCTCGAAGACCATCGCGCCGGCCGCGAGAATCTCCGGGAGCCGCGCGCCGGCGGTGGCGGCGATGGCCTGCGTGAGGAAGACGACACGCTCTTCGTGGCCCGCGTGAAACCCATGCACCGCGCGAAGATGGGCATAGAGACGATCGAGCGGATGGGTGTGCTTGTCGACCTTGGCGATGACGTGCTCGGCCTGCTCCATGAGCAAGTCGACCAGCGCCAACTCGACGAGGTGGGCCTTGGTCGGGAAGTGATAGAGCAGCGTCGGTCGCTTGATTCCGAGCGCGTCGGCGAGCGCGGCCATCGAAAGATCGATGCCCTCACGGCGCAAGACGTCGACGGCCGCACGGGCGAGCTCCTGCTTTTTCGCGTGTTCGGTGGGCCTGGCCACGATTTTCTCGTTTCGCCAAAGATTGCTGCGCAACTTTGGCCGCTTCGGTCAATCTCGCTCCGCTCGGTTGCCGAAGCTTTCAGGCTCGCAGCATGCGATCGCCCTCGCGCCAATCCGCGAGCTCGACGCGCGGACGCGAAGGCACGCGCGTCGGGAGGTCGCGCACGCGTTGCAGATTGGTGGCGCCGCGCGAGGCGACGGGCACGTGCTCGAAGGACACGGCGACATGGAAGATGCGGTAGTGGAAGAAATTCTTCTGCACCATCAAGTCGGCTTTGCGGACGACGACGCCGAGCTCCTTCCAATAGCGCGGGTGAATCGGCAACGGGGGATCCTTCGAGATCGCGACGTGGAGGTTGCCGACACGGAGGAGCACGCGCGCGCCCAGCTCACTGTCGGAGCGAGCGGTGACCCTCGCGCGGAGCGACACCGGCGGCTGATCGTAGCCCGGCGTGCCCGCGACCACGACGTCGAGCGTGGTGCCCAGCGGAACGTCGGCGAGTCGAGAAAACAAGGATGGATCGTGTATCGGAACGAGCGCGGTCAAGGTCGATCGGCGCTCGATCAGCGCCTTCAAGATCTGCGTGCTTCCTCCGGGGGCTCCGGCGCCGACGATGTCGTCGGTGTCGACGAGGGTGACCGGCCCGAGCTTGCGCCACGTACTCGTCTCGACGCGCCTGATCGCCGAGTCGATGTCGAAGAGCTGGGGAATCGGCGTCTTGGCGGCCTTCCAAGCGAGGTCGGCGAGCTCGTCGACGAGGCGGGCAGCCAACGCCTCATCGCCATCGGTCGTCACGTGCACCGACCAACCGAGCTCGGTCGACGAGGTGAACGGATGCACCATGAAGAGGCTCGTCGTCAGGACGCGCGGGTCTCTCTCCATCGCCCGCATGCGCGTGAAGACGCCGCGCATCGGCGCGACGAAGTTGATCGTGGTGCCGCCCCCGAGCACCAGCGGGAGCTTGCGCCATGCGTGGGTCGGTCGCACGTGCGCACGCAAGAGACGAATCAGCCGCGTGCCTGCGCGAAAGCCGGTGGGCGCCAAATCCCAGTGTGGATTGGTTCGATACGCCACCAACACATCGAGCGCGTCGACGATCGCCGGCGTCATGTTGCCATGCAAGTCGAAGCTGGCAGCGAGCTTCACCTCTGGCCCGATGACCTCACGCACGCGTCGCAAGATGACGGCTTCCGGGGCCTCACCCAAGTCGTGCACCTCCATCGAGCCATGCAACGCGAGGTAGACGCCATCGAGACGCCCAGCCTCGCGCAGGTTGGTGAGGAGCCGATCGAGGAGCCACTCGAAGCACTGTCGCGTCAGCGGCCCGCTCGGCACCGCCATCGACGACGAGAGGGGCACCGCCTCGACGCCGCCCGCCACGCGCGCCGCCTGCGTGAAGCCGGTGAGCTCGGCGTGCGGGAAGAAGCTCTTCAGCTCGGTGCCCCGAAGCCCTGCGGCCTCGGCGAGCGCCGCGCCCTCGAGGTGATGCATGCGATGAAAATCAGCCTCGGTCGTCGCGATCGGCGAGGCAGCGCACGCCTCGTGGAAGATTCGCCCGTAGCCGATGCGAAGAGGACGACCGCCACGGCCGAAGCTGCGAGCCAAGTCACGAGCGAAGTTGCGCGCCAGCGAGATCACGCGAAGAGCCCTCCGACGAAGAGGACGACGAGCTTCTCGCGAAGGGCGGGCGACGCGGCGTCGAGGATGCGATGGAGCGGCGCCGAGCGCGAAGGCAGTTGCCCATCGACGATGCCGAGCGAGGCGATGAGTGACCCCACGTCGACACCAGCGCCCGCGGGAGCCGACGCGACCGATTCGAGCATCGCCAGCACCTCGGCGGGCGGCGCGACGCCCTCGGGCAAGTCGACGAGACAGGCCTCGAGATCGCTCGCGAACGCTTGCGCGTGCGGGGCGTTGCTCGGATCGATGGTCAGGTGCACGTGCGCTGGGGAAGGCCCGAATCCATACGTCGGCTGCACGTGCCAACCACGGGCGGTGAGTCGATCGGCGAGCTCGAACAGATCACCCCCGCGGGTGGTGAAGGCGAAGAGGTTCATGTCCGGCCGCGCGAGGAGACGCAGCTCGGGGCGGCTCTCGATGGTGCGCAGGAGCGTGCTCGTCGCCTCCCACATCGTCTTTGCCAGCTGCACGTAGCCTTCACGACCGAGGTGCTGCATCACCGCGAGCGCCGCGCCCGCAGCGGCGAGGGACTTCGAGCCGAGCGTCGTCGAGTTGACGATGGTGTAGCCGGTCCACGTCGCGCATGCGAAGTAGTGCGCCTCGCGCAGCGCACGGTCGCGCATGAGGAGCATCGAGCTGCCCTTGGGCGCGAAGCCGTATTTGTGCAGATCCATCGAGATCGAGGTGACGCCGTCGACGGTGAAGTCGAAGGCCGGCACGGTGACGCCGCTCACCTGCGCGTCGCGGAGGAAGGGCAGCACCAAGCCACCGACGCAGGCGTCGACGTGCATCAGCGTGGCGTGCTCCTTCGCCAGGCTCGCCAGGCCTTCGATCGGATCGACGACGCCGTGCGCGTAGCTCGGCGCCGAACCGACGACGAGGATGACGTCGCTCGTCATCTTCGCGCGCGCGTCGCCCAGCTTGGCGCGGAAGGTGTCGTCGACCTCGACGGTGATCACCTCGACCCCGAGATAGTGCGCGGCCTTGTGAAAACAGGCGTGCGCGGTGATCGGGAGGAGCATCTTCGGACGGGTCACCTCGGGGCGCGTCTTGCGGGCATGATCGCGCGCGGCCTTCACCGCCAGCATGACGCTCTCGGTGCCGCCGGCAGTGGCAGTGCCGACGGCGCCCTCGGGCGAACGCATCAGCTCGAGACAGGCCGAGACGAGCGCGCGCTCGAGGGTGCGTGCGCTCGGATACGCCGTCGGGTCGAGGCCGTTGATCGACATGCAGGCGGCGTACGCCTCGCGGGCGAGGTCACGCGTCTCTTGCCCGGCGTCGTAGATGAACGCGAAGGCGCGACCATCGGCCGTGAGGTCGCTGGCGCGCGCATCGGCGAGGGCGGCGAGGATGGAGGCGCGGGACTGGCTCTTCGCGGGGAAAGCGGACATGGACGGCTCCTGCGTTGTTTGACGAACTGTCAGATAACACACCCCAGGATCCTGTCGAGGAGATATTTGACGAAGTGTCAGCAATTGTTTCTCGACGCGGAGAATCTCGGACAAAGAGGTGCTAGGGAGGGCCTCCTTCCCATGCTCCGGCGCCTTCGCCACCTCTCGAGTCTCGCGTTCGTCGGCCTGGTCGCAGGCTCGTCGTCGTGGTCGTGCAGCGCGACCAAAGCACCGCCGCCGTTCGCGACGGTCACGCTCGTCGTCGACACCGATCTCCCGACCCCGCGCCTCGCCTCGCGTCTGCGCGCCGATCTCTTCCGCGAAGACGGCACTTGGTTCGCGTCGCACGACGTCGCGCTCCCCGACGTCACCGATTGGCCGGCGAGCTTCAGCATCGTCTCGCCCGACGAATCGAAGGCGACGCGCGTCCTCGTCCGACTACGTGCCTATCCCTCGGGCCGCGTGCGCGACTATCGGGGAGAGCGTCATCGTCCTCGGCCGGTGCATCGGCCGCCGCATGCGCCCTCGTCGGTCGCGCAGATGTGCGCCGAGGAGACCGAGCTCCACGTCGGTGGCACCGCCGTGCTCCGCCACGATCGCGCCATTTTTCAGGAGGTCGACGGGGCCCGCTGTTCGACGGTGTCGCGCATCTACTCCGGGCTCGCCGCCGCCTATGTCGACGTCACCGACCCGGGTCGCTACACGTTCGCTGCCCTCGACACCTATCCGCGAAAAATCCCTGGAGAAATCCCGGATACGACGCAGGTGGTGCTGCAGATCCGGCGAGACTGCGCCGACACGCTCTCGGCGGTCGATTGTCGCGACGCCACCACCGACGTCGATCATTGGACGCTCCCCGTCTTCGATGTCGACCTGACATCGGGTCGCTATCACGTCGTCGTCGGCACCACGTTCCTCGAGATGGCGCCGCGCGACGTGCTCGTGGGGGTGACGCACGCCGGTGAACTCGGGACGCTGCCGACCGATCTCCGTCCGCCGACCCCCGACACCGAGGTGCTGGCGCTCGAGCTCGAGGCCGCCGCGGGTCCGACGCCGACGACCGAACCTGCCCCCGACACTGCCGTCGATCGCCTCGTCCTCGTCGAGCTCACGCCCGGCCAAGAGCGCACGGTGAAGGTGGTTTTGCAGGGTGATTGCGTGGGGACGATGGCGCGCCTCGGCGTCGGAAAGGTCGACGTCACCACCGCCACCACCTGCGTCGACGCCGCAAGGCTGCGCGTGCCGGTGACGAGCGTCGCGGGGGATGATGCTTCGGTGACCGCACGCTTCGGCGAGGGCGCGCCCTGCCCGAGCGACGTCGATCCGGAGCGGGCGTGCATTCCCGGCGGCGCCTTCATCCTCGGTCACGCCACCGTCGACGACTTCGGGGGGCATCCGGTGCGAACGGTGTCGACGTCGACGTTCGTCCTCGATCGTCACGAGGTCACGGTCGGCGAGTGGAAGCACGCCGTCGCCGATGGTTTGGTGATCAAGAACCCGGAAGATCGTCCGCGCGTACCGCGAGGCGGAGGCATGCGCTGTCTCTCGACCCTCGCGGGCGACGCCTATGACGATTACCCCGTCGACTGCATCGATTGGTATGGAGCGCGCGCCTATTGCCTATTCCGCGGCGGCGATCTCCCGACCGAGGTGCAATTCGAATATGCCGCTTCGCAATCGGGGAGGGTCGACAAGACCTTCTTTCCCTGGGGCGACGACGTCCCAGAGTGCCATTGCGACGTCGTCGGTCCGACGTGCCATTCGGCGATTTTTTCCCGGGGAAAGAACGGTCGCAACACCGGTTGGGCGATTTGCTTCGACCCGGCCGACGCGACGGCGACCTCAGGCCCATTGCCGGTGACCGCGAGCCTCGAGGCGGGCGACGTCAATCCAGAAGGTGTCTATGGACTCTCCGGCAATGCCATCGAGTGGGTGCTCGATGCCTATGCCAACCACGACGAGACCTGTTGGGCCGCGGCCCTACCCCGCGACGCAGCGTGCCTGGAGGACGACGCGCCCGTGCGTCTCGTACGCGGCGGCAGCTGGTGGAACACCGACACCTCGACGATCTCGTACGTGCGCCACTCCGTGCGGCCGGCGCAGCTCTCCGATGAAGCCGGTTTTCGCTGCGCGTACGCGGTGCCACGATGATCGCCAGAGGGGCGATTGCGCTGTTGACGGCGTCTACGCTTTTTACGGTCAGCGGCCTCGTCGGGTGCAAGACGGCGCCGCCTCGGGCTGCGGAAATTCTCGTCTATGTCGACACCGACGCGCCGCTCTCTCCGCGCACGGGACTCGGCGCGCCCGCGACGGCGCCGCTCTTCGAGCGCGTGCGCATCGACGTCTATCCGCCCGGCGCCACCGAGCCCTGCCTCGGGTGCACACGGGAACTCGCGATCGACGACGCGCTCGTCCGTGCCGGTGCCTCGTTCGGGGTCTTGCCGAGCCCTGGAACCTCGGGATGGCGCGTGCGCGTGCGCTTCGTGCACTCCGACGGGGAGGCGCCGCGCGCCGATTCGTCGCTCGATGGTTACTTCTCCCTTCCCACGGCGAGCGACGGTCAGCTCGTCGAGGTGACGACGTTCCTCCCCATCGCCAGCCTCGGCACGCCCATCGGCTCGCTCGAGGCGCCGGCGTTGCCGACCACCGGGCGCGTCGTCGGACATGCGGGCGAGTTCGACGGCGCGAATCGCCGCGGCTGTCGGGGCCCGGCCGCCCTTGGACGCGCGTGCGTGCCCTCGGGTGCTTACTGGATGGGCGATCCATCGATTCTCGCCGGTGCGCCCGATGCTTTCTCGTCCGGACGACGCATCGTCGTCGTCTCTCCCTTCTACGTCGATGCCGCCGAGGTCTCGGTCGGCGCCTTCCGCGCATGGATCGAGGCGGGAAATACCGCAGTGATCGGCAAGTACGACCCCTCGTCGACGACCCCGGAGGCGCGCCTCTGCGGGTACGCGGACGACGGCAGTCACGACGCGATGCCGATGACGTGCGTCTCGCAACCCGACGCGCGCCGCTTCTGCCAAGCGCGGGGTGAGGACGGCGATCTGCCCTCCGAGGCCCAACTCGAATGGATGGGAAAGGCGCTCGGCTCCGCTCGCTTCGTCTGGGGCGCCGACGATCCGAGCTGCGACGCCGCGGTGCTCGGAAACATCGCCGAACGCAGCGACGTCGCGCTCTTCATCGGCTCCGACTTCTGTCATCAGCCGGGCGATCCGGGCGGCCCACGCCCCGTCGATCGCGCCGAGGTCGGTCGCGATCTGTTGCACCTCGGCGAGCTCACCGTGCGCGATCTCGAAGGCAACGTCGAAGAGCTCGCACGCGACAGCTTCGGAGCGTCCGACGGTCCTTGTTGGGGCGTCGGCGTCCTCCGCGATCCCGTGTGCGAGCTCCGGAGCGACTACGCCTCGACCCGGGGCGGCGGTTGGACGACTGGCTTCGCCCACGCCGACTTCGCCGGCCGCCCCGGAACTTCCAAGCTGCAGCGCCACCCAGGAATCGGGTTCCGCTGCGTCTATCCCTGATGACTCACTGGCAGCCGACTTGTCCGTCGACCGACTGGCAGGTGAGACCCGAGGCGCTGCCGAACACGGTCTGGCAGGTGAGCGAGTAGACCTTGCCGCTCTTGCACCCGAAGAGCGTGTCGCCGGAGCAGAAGCCGTGCGAGTCCTGCTCGGGTTTGCAATCGGCGTCGGAGACGACCGCGCCGTAGGTCGAGACGTCGCTGATCGAGATGTCGGTGAGCGGCGAGAGATCGACGGTGAAACAACCGGCCGCCGCGTCGTCATCGCAATAGGCGATGTGCGAAGCGTCGTCGAAGAGATCGCAGTTGAGGACCTTGGCGTCGGCGGAGACGCAGCCGAGGAGGATGCTCGGCGCGTCCTTCAGGCACACGCCTTTGCCTTCGCCGAGCCCCGTCGGGCAGGCGATGCCGAGCGAGAGCGCTTCGGGGGCCGTGAGTTGATCGGCGAACGCGAGCGGCACCGCGCCGGTGACCTCGGGGGGCGGAGGCGCCGCCGGCTTGCTCGTCGAGCCCGAGGGCTTGGTGACCGGCTTGGTGGTGGTCGTCGGGAGCGGCGCCGGCTTGGTCTGCGTCGTTCCTGCCGGGCGCGCCTTCGCGGTCGTGCTCCCGCTCGATTTGCTCGAGCAAGCGACGCCGAACCCGAGGGCAGCGGCGACGGCGGTGACGGTGAGAAGCGAGCGCGTGATCGGATAGGTGACGAAAGACATGGCGATACTCCTTGGGACGAGGGCGTCTTGAAGCGGAAGTTGGGGTGGTCACGGGGTCCGTGACGTCTCCGGCGACCGACGCGGAGCACTATCGCAAAGGCCAAGCCAACCTCGTCGGCAGGCCGGCAACGCTCGAATAGGCCTATTTTTGCGCGTAGACCGCGATGCGGCGTCACCCGCCTCCGGCGTCACGGTGACGTCACCGCGACGTCCATCAGGTGCTGCGGAGGAGTGCCGAGACGCGATGGTGGTATGGTCGACGGCGGTGCCCGGGGAGTCGCCCATCGTCGAGGCGGGGAGCGTGCTCTGCGATCGTTATCGGCTCGTCCGGTTGATTGGCGAGGGCGGAATGGGCGCCGTCTGGGCAGCGGTCGACACCCGTGACGACACCCGTGACGACCCGAGAGAACGCACGGTCGCGCTCAAGTTGCTGAAGGCGCTCGCGGCGGCACCTCCAAGACGTCGACTCCGGTTCCTCGAAGAGGCGAAGGCCGCGATGGCCCTCGACCACCCTCACGTGGTCCGAGTGCACGCGCTCGAAGAGGACGAGGCGGCGGGTCCCTTCCTGGTGATGGATCTGCTCGCCGGCGAGTCTCTCGCGAGTCGTCTCGCCCGCGGCCCGCTCGTCGCCGAAGAGGTGGCGCGCGTCTTCGGTCAGGTCGTCTCCGCGGTCGGCGCGGCGCACGCACGAGGCATCGTCCATCGCGATCTCAAGCCCGACAACGTCTTCCTCGTCGGCCTCGTCGACCTCGTGAAGGATGAGCACGCAGGAGTTTGCGCGGTGGTGCTCGATTTCGGGATCGCCAAGCGCCTCGTCGACGACGACGGCGAAGCGCGCACCGGCGGCCTCACCGAGACCGGCGATCTCCTCGGCACGCCTCGGTACATGTCTCCCGAGCAGGTCTACGGCGAAGGCGACATCGACCATCGCACGGACGTCTGGGCGCTCGGCGTGATGCTCCACGAGGCCATCTCCGGCGAGTGCCCGATCCAAGGCGCGAACGTCGGACAGATCTTCAAGGCCATCACCGCGGGCCGTATTTCCCCGCTCGAAGTGCGATCGCCTTCGGTCCCCGCTCCGCTCGCGGCGATGGTGAACCAGATGGTCGCGCGCGATCGACGCGAGCGGCCGAGCGATCTCCGTGAGGTCGACGCCGTGCTCCGCGCGATCGCGCCCTTCGATGCGCCGACGTTCGGACCGGCGGCGATCATCTCCCGCGATCGGCCTGCCGCGGCGGCGACCCTCGATCAGACCGACGCGACGTCGTCGGGGCCGTCGAACCCGAGGTCATCTCGACTGCCGAAGGCACGTTCGCGTCTCACACCGGTGCTCCTGGCCGCGGCGGCGCTGGCGATCGGCGTCGGCGGGGTTGCGCTCGTTCGCAGCGGCAGGTCCTCCGGGAATGGGAATTCGAACTCGAATGCGAGCTCGACGGGACAGCCAACCGGGACCTCGACGAGCGCGACGACGTCGAACACGACTGCGACCGTCGTCACGCCTCCGGCGACCTCGGCCATGCCCAGCGCATCGCTCTCCGCAGCGCCGCTCCCGATCGCCACATCGGCTGCGACCGCACAAAAACAGGCTCCGCCGCGTCCTACGACGACGGTCGCAGCGAGCGTGATCGAGAAGCCCGCGGCGCCTCCGCCCTCGGTCGAGAAGCCGCTCATCGCGCCCACCGCGCCCTTCTGATTTGCCGCCCGTCATCGTCACCGGCATAGGGCCGCGATGAGATCGCGCTGGGCACGCGGCTGGGTCGGGGTTCTCGCGCTCAGCGTCGTCGCGGTGTCCGTTCACCCGATTGCGCCGGTGCGGGCCGACGACGCTGTCGATGCCAACACTGCCGCCGCACGCGCGGCCTTCGCCGAAGGTGCGGCCGACGTCGAGGCCTCGAAGTGGGGCGAAGCGCTCGCCGCGTTCGAAAAGTCGGCGACGCTCCGGCCGCACGCGCTCACGACGTACAACATCGGCGTCTGCGAACGCGCGCTCGGTCGCTACACGCGCGCGCGAAGAGCCCTCCGAGACGCGGTCGATCGAGACGCGCCGAGTGGAGGTAAAGAGCTGCCTGCCACCTATGCCGACCAAGCAAAGACGTATCTCGGGGAAATCGACAAGCTCCTCGTCCACCTCGACGTCGCCCTCGCGCCGGCCGACGCCAAGCTCCTCGTCGATGGCCGTCCGCTCCACGTGGAGTCGAAATCACCTGCCATCGTCGTCGGTGGCGTGGCCGCGCCGGGCCCCGAGACCGCGCCGCCGTCGGGCACCTTCGAGCTCCTCGTCGATCCCGGCACGCATGTGATTCTGCTTTCGCGCACTGGGTACCAATCGGTCGCCGTCCACCGCACCTTCGCCGCCGGTGCCCACGCCGCGCTGCCGCTGACCATCGACAAGCTGCCGGCCGTGCTCCGCATCGAAGCCGATCGCGACGACGCCATCGTCACCGTCAACGGCCTCGACGTCGGCACCACGCCGGTCGTCCTCCAAAGGCCAGGCGGCGCCTACGACGTCACCGTGCGTGCGGTCGGCTTCGTCACCTATCACACCAGCGTCGACGTGCTCGCCGGCGAAGAGAGCCGCATTCGCGCGACCCTCGCCGCCGAGTCGACGCCGATCACGCGCCGTTGGTGGTTCTGGACGATCGCCGGCGCGGTCGTCGCGGGTGCCGCCATCAGCACCTGGGCTCTCACTCGACCGACGCCCGATCGGCCGCAGCCCGATCCGGGCACCCTCAATTGGGTCGCGCGCACGCAGTGAATCCAGCGCGAAACTCACGTCGAGCGTTTGGGTTCGACGCCGAATTTCTTGAGCAGGCGATACATCTGCGTTCGTTGCACGCCGAGTGTTCGAGCCGCTGCTGCGACTTGTCCCTCGTGACGGGCGAGCGCGGCTTCGAGTGACTCTTTCGTCACCTTCGTCTTCGGCTCGTCGCCCGCCTCACGAGCAGCATCGCCTTCCGGTTCGTCGTCGAAGGCGCGGCCAGCTTCGTCGTCGAGGTGCTCGGCGCGCACCATCTTGCTCCCCTCGGCGAGCGCCGCGTCCGCCGCGCCGCGCACCGCTTGGAGAAGCTCACGGACGTTGCCCGGCCAAAGTCGCAAGAGGCACGCCTCGACGAAGGCGACGTGCGGCGCCAGCAACTCGCGATCGCGAGAGCCCGAGAGCGCTTGTTCGATGAGCGTCGGCACGTCCTCGAGACGCTGACGAAGCGCCGGGAGCATGACCGACGGCTGGGCGATGCGGTGATAGAGATCGGCCCTGAATTTCCCGCTCGCGACGGCCTTTCGCAAATCGCGATGGGTCGCGAAGCAGAAGCGCACGTCGACGGTGCGTGGGCTCGTCGAACCGAGCGGAATGACCTCGCGCGTCTCGAGGAGACGGAGCAACTTCGCCTGCACGTCGGGCTCGAGCTCTCCCAGCTCGTCGAGGAAGAGCACACCACCATCGGCGGCCTGCACGTATCCCTCGGCGTTCTCGGCACCGGAAAAGGCTCCCTTGCGTGCGCCGAAGAGCAAGCGCTCAGCGACGCCATGCGGAATGGTCGCGCAGTTGACCGCCACGAAGGGTCCCCGCGCGCACGGGCCTTGTGCGTGGAATGCGCGCGCCGCACCTTCTTTTCCGGAGCCGCTCTCCCCGAGGACGAGCGCGTTCTCGCCGCTCTCGGCGATGCGACGGAGCTTCGCCATGACGCGGCCGAGCGTCGGACCTTCGATGCGACCGCCCTGCCGCTCGATGGTGCCCACGTATCCGTGGACGTCTTCGACCACCAGCGCCAAGGTGTTTCCGAGGCGCAAGACGTCGAGCGAGGAGACCACCGCTTCGTCCTTCAGCGGCTCGCCGTGGAGGAACGAGCCGTTGCGGCTGCCCAAATCACGGACCTTGAGGATGCCTTGCTCACGGAGCATCTCGACGTGACGGCGCGAGACGCGATCGTCGTCGGGGAAGCCGTCGACGTCACGTCCGAGGAGGAGCCGCGCGCCGCGCATCGGCAAGACGTCGAGCATCGCCTTGCCGGAGAAGACGGTGACGACGCCCGGACCATGCCCCTGCTCGGTGACGTCGTCGTCGCCCGTCGCGTCCGCGGTCTGCGTTCGAGTGCTCGCCGGCACGGGCATCGTGCGAACGATAAGGCAAGACGACCACGGCGTGTGGCGCACACGTGGATCGAACGCCGACGGGTGCGGGGAGCGCCGGCCGGGGGATCGATCGTCCGTCATCGGTGGGCGGGAGGAGTGCAAGGCGGCGGCCAGCGGTGGTCGACCTACTTGGGCCTAGAAATGCGGCGTTTCGTGGTCTGCGCAGGCGAAGGGAGGCGTCGCGGTGACGTCCAGGAACGTCACGAGAGCTAGACCTCGCCGATCGCGCGAAGAAGATCCGCGCCCGAGTGCACGACGCGGACATCCGCTCGCAGCTCCTCGGGCAGGTCGCCTTTGCCTGCCGCCGAGCAGATCAATGTCGCGCAGCCGACCGGCATGATGACGAGTCCTGCCTCGCGCGCGACCTCGTAGATCAGTTGCCAGGCGCGTTCCCCTTCGACGTGGTTGAACATGAGCCCCGACGGATCGCCGATGCCGTGCACGTCCGCCTCGCCGTCCGCTGTCACGACGCGAGCGAAGGAGTCGCTCGGCGGCGCAGACAGAAATGGCGTGAGCATGCGCCGGACGGCCGCCGGGTCGTGGTGCGAGGCCTGGCCGTCGCGGAACGCCTGCAGGAAGATGTCGAAGCTCATCTCGCGAAGAGCATGCCACACGCGGCCGGCGCACACGCGGCTCAGACGGTACCATCGAGAAATGTCGATCGACCTCGCTCACCTCGCGCCGGCCTTCGCATTCGCCGTCACCGCGTTCGCCTTCGCACCGAGCGCCCGCGCCGACGCAGCAGGCGACAACGTCCTCGCGTCGATGGACGCAGCACTGAACAAGTCCAAGACGAGCTACTTCGAGTGGCAGCTCACGGTCGACGAGCCGGGGAAGGCCGAGAAGACGCTCGGACTCAGCGAATGGGACAAGGGCAGCAAGCGGCTCTTCGAGTTCACCTCCCCCGCCGACATGAAGGGCACGAAGCTTCTCGAGGTGGCCCCGGACCAGATCTACGTCTATCTGCCGGCGTTCGGAAAGGTCAGGCGGGTGAGCACGAGCGTCGCCGATCAGGGCCTGTTCGGCCTCGCCTTCGGCATCGACGAGCTCACCACCACGACCTACGCGGCGAGTTACACGGCGACGATCGCGTCCGACACTGCGACCGAGTGGAAGCTGACCGCCACGGCCAAGACGGGTCAAACGCCGGTGTGGCCCAAGATTGCGTTCACGATCTCCAAGGACCGCACGCTCCCGACCGAGCTGAAGTATTTCAACGCCGCCGGCGTCAACGTGAAGACCGAGACGCGCACCGGCTACACGTGCTCGGGCGCGAGCTGCACGCCGAGCGAGAAGAAGATGGTCGACAACGTGAAGGCCGGGCTCTCGACCAAGATGGTGCGTAAGACTTGGAAGGTCGACGGGGCGATCTCCGACGACATGTTCTCGAAGACGAAGCTCGGGAGCTAGCGAGTCCCGCGAGTTACACTGCTCCGCGATGAAGACCGGCTTCGCTCTCTTGTCGTTCGCCCTCCTCGCGCCGCTGGCGTCGTTCTCGTCCGCTTGTCTCACCTCGTACGTGAAGCCGCCGGACGGGCAACCGGCAGGCAATGGATCAGCCGCACCACAAGTCGGTTCGATCCCCGAGATGGACGAGAAGGACATGGCGGCGATCGCCGTGCTCCTCGGGTGCACCAAGTCGATGGAAGGCTTCTTCTGCCGTGCGCTGGTGGCCTTTCCTGGCGGCGAGAAGCCGACCGGTCATCCGCAGGAGGTCTCGTTCGCCGGAGCCTCTGCGCTCATCCCCGCGCCTGGTTCTCCCGACGACGGCAAGCCGGTGGCCTACGAAGCGAGCTATTTCGTGCTCTCGGATGCGAGCGCGCGCTATGGCACCCTTCTGCCGACGACCGCCGAAGAGCGCGCGAGCACGCGTGAGCTCTTCCTCGCCGTGACCAAGGGGGAGCCGCTGCCCTCGGACAACAGCTCGGTGCAATACGCGAAGACGATCAAGGGCGCGTTTCCCGCCAGCCCGACCGAGCGCTCGCTGGCTTGGAACGGCAAGACCAAGGGCTATGTGCGCATGACGAAGATGGGGCTGGTGGCCATCGAAGTGGCCGATGGGCTGATCGCCGTCGGCGTCTTTCCGACGAAGTGAGGTCGATTCGAGCCTCCCTGCCTCGTGGCGAAGAGACGGAGTCCGCGAGGTGTGCTCACAACTCGGTTGCGACGATCGCATAGCCGTGACGCGAAGCTACTTCAGATTCCAACCGCACTCGGCGTTCATCTTTGCCGTGTCGGGCTCGCCTGGGCACGCTGCGGAGGTGTGTCCGCTCGGCTTGGCGTCGACGGTGCAAGCGCAATACGCGGTGTCGCAGAGCAACTCGTATCTCTTACCGTCCGTGCAGCCCGTCCAATCGAAGACGCACGTGGTGCCGACCGTGGATGAAGCCTTCTTGGTGCACGCCACTGGAGTCGAGGTGTCCGCCGGACCGGCGTTGTCGCTGCTGCTGCTGCTGCAGCCGCTGACCGACACCGAGAGCGCGATGGAGAGCGCGATGGAGAGCGACGAGGCGCGGCGCGAGTCACGGGGCATCCTCCCGAGACGCGCGTGCGGCGGAACGATTCAATCGAAGTGCGCAACGCGGTCGACCTTCGTCGCAAGCTGCGACGTGCGGAGCGTTGCATGCAACTCGCGCGAGCATCGCCTGAGCGCAAATGGATCTCGTGCGCTCGATGAAACGTCGACGTGCCGCGACTTCTTGGCCGGTACGAAAGCTGCTGGCGCACCAGACATGTCCACCGCCCCGCTCACCGCCCAGCCGGGATCAGTGCCGTGCCCCCCGATCGCGTTCGTGCCCGAATACGAGTTCGACGACGATCAGAACCGCGTCTTCCACGGCCTCGGTCGATCGCTGCGCCTCCTCGGCATCATCACCATGGTCAACGGTGGCTTCGCGCTGCTCGGCGTCTTCGGCGGGCCTTTCGTCGCGCTCATCGCCGTCGCCACTGCGGTGCTCTACCTCGTCAACGGCCAATGGCTACGCAGCTCCGGCGAGAACATGAAACGCATCGTCGGCAGCCAAGGCAACGACATCTCGTACCTCATGACGGCGATGAGCCAGCTACGTCGCGTCTTCTTGGTTCAGGTGATCCTCGCCATCTTTCCCATCGTCAGTGGCCTCTTCGGTTTGGCCGGGCTCCTCGGCATCCATCTCCTCAGCTTCGGCTGACTACTCGCCACCTCGTCGGCCGAGGTTGCGATCTCCGACGCGAGCACGAAAAAGAGACGAGCGCGCAGGCGATTGCGCGCCGAGCTTCGCGTGCAACGCCGGTAAGTGCGAGGCGATCAAGGCCAAGTGTGACGACACGAAGACGTCGTCCATCCCCACCGACGGCTCTCCGCCGAAGAACTGCGCGCCGTACATGTGCAACCCCTCGACGGGTGATTGCTTCAAGCCCGGCGACTGCTCGAGCGCCGATCAGTGCGCGACGGGCAACGTCTGCCAAGAGGGCGCGTGCATCGCGGCCGCACCGGCCGGGGACACCGGGAGCAGCGGCGGCTGCGCCGTCAACGGCCGCACGGGCGAAAGCGCCTTCGCCGTCATCGTGCTCGCAGGAGCAGCAGCGATGATGAGGAGACGCCGCAAATAGGGCGATCGCCGTATTCTGCTCCGCGTGAGCGACGAATCTCCCGAACCATCGATGACGCTGGATCGCGCGCCCCTCGGCGATGCCGCCCGAGCGCGCGCGCTCACCCTCGCAATCGCCGCCGAGCTCTCTGCACTCCATCGCGCAGGCGTCGCGCACGGCACGTTGCGCGCAAACGTCGTGCTCGTCCACGAGGGAGCCGAGGGAGCCGAGGGAGCCGAGGGAGGCAAGGGAGGCGTGAAGCTCCTCGGGCTCGGCGCTCGTCCGATTCCGAGAGACCAAGAAGTCGGCCTCGATCAGCTGCGCTATGCCTCGTGCGACGCGTGGGACTGGAGCAGCGTGGCGACGCCGGCGATGGACGTCTGGTCGCTCGGCCTCCTCGCGTTCCGCGCCTTCACCGGCCGCGAGTATTTCGGCGCGGACGGCGCGGCGGACCTCGCACGCGCCATCCACATCGAAGCGCTTCCCCGCGCGAGCGACCAGGCCGCGTCGCTCGGCACGGGCCGACTTCCGCGCGGCTTCGATGCCTGGTTCGCCCGGTGCGTGGGTCGGGTGCGTACCGACCTCTTCGCCGACGCCCTCGAGGCCGAGGCAGCTTTCCGAGCCACCGTAGCCACCGAGGTGCCGGCGACGGACGACGCGAGGCCGAGCGCAGACGCGTGGGAAGAGGCCGAGCGAGTCTTGCGTGCAGCGCGGGGGGAACATGGCGAGCTCCACATGCTGTCCCGACACACCGACTCGCCGCCGTTCCAATTCGACTGGTGGTCGAGCCCCGACTGCCACGCTCACGCGCTCGTGCATCGCGGCCACATTCGCCGTGGCGGAGGCGTCTCGGCGCTCGCCACGTACGTCCGCGAGGTCGGCCTCGCCCAGCGCCCCGAGCTGCACGGAGGAATCCTCCCTCTCCTCGACCTCTTCGGTGCGCTGCCGACCGTGCCCTTCGCGACCTCGAGCTCGTTCGAGAGCTCCGAGGAGCTGGCGCCGAGCGTCCAGCTCTCGGAGGGGCGCCTCGAGTGCGTGCTCCACTACGTCGACTCGCGGCCGGCGATCGCGCATCACGATCGCGCCATGGCGTCGCGCGAAGCGAAGCTGGTGCCCCACGGCGAAGGGTCTTGGCTCCACTCGTTCGAGATCGAGCTGCCGGTGATGCGCTGTCGCCTCGCCCTCGGCGGCGTCGGTCCGGTCGAATGGCAATTCGAGACGTCGACGACGCGACGTTCCCCGAGCTACGTCGTCTTTCGCAGTGATCTGCCTTGCTGGCGGCGGTTCATGCTCTGAACGAGCCGCGCTCAACGACGGGTGCATGACCCCCAGTCGCGACGCTCGCTTCCGGACTTCAGGCGAGGAGCGAGCCCGTGAGCACGACCTTTCCACCTGCGTGATGCTCGGCGAGCGTCTGCGCGGCGCCTGCTTGCGACAGCTCGAACTTCTTGACGATCGGGACGACCAGCCTTCCCTCGGCGACGTCACGCGCGAGTTCGGCGAGACGCGTGGAGTCCGGATGGGTCCACATCGCACGGACGACGAGGCCGTGCTCGTTGGCTTCAGCGGGCTCGCCGACGATCGAGGCGATGACGCCGCCCTTCTTCACCTTCCCGAACAGCTTCGCGATCGTCGCACCGCCTACGGTATCGGCGATGCCGTCGAGACGAGGCAAGTGACCGAGCTCCTTGTCGCTGTCGAGGGCGACGACACCATCTGCACCGAGCTCCGCCGCGATGCCCCTCTGCGAAGCGCGGATCCCTGCCCAGACCTTGGCACCGCAGGCCTTCGCCGCGAAGACGGCGACGCGACCGACGCTGCCGAGCGCGCCCGTGACGAGCACGACTTCACCTCGCTTCGGCTTCAAGGCCTCCTCGATGAGCTGCGCGCCCGTGAGGAGGACGAGCGGAAGCGCGGCGGCGTCGACGAGGTCCATCTTCGCGGGGATCTCCGCCCACGCTTCGGCGTCCGCGACCACGAAGTCGGCGTAGGCGCCCATGACGAGCCCGATCACCCGCGCCCCGACCGCGAATCGGGTGACGCTCGATCCGACCTCGACCACTTCGCCCGAGGCGTCGCGACCGAGCACCGCCGGGAGCGTGAGCGGCATCATCGTCTGGAGCGCGCCGCTGCGGAGCTTCCAATCGACGGGATTGATGCTCGCGCCGGCCATTCGAACCTTGATCTCGTTCGGACCTGGTTTGCCCTCGGGGACGTCTTCGAGGACGAGCTTCGTGACGTCACCGTAGGCGGTGAGAACCATTGCCTTCATTTCTGCTCCTGTTCGTTTGCGGAATCGAATCTGGCGGCCGGATTGGAGATGAGACTAGAACGCGCCGATCATCACCTCGAGCGCGTGCGTTTCGGGGGCGTGGCCGAAGGCTTCGTAGGCATCGACGATTTGACGATTTGATTGAGCTTGAAGCGATGGGTGATGAGCGTGCTCACGGTGTCAACGAGTCGGGTGGTGCTCGTTGATGTTGCGATCCCAGAGCTGCTCCATGTGCAAGGTCACCTTGGTGCCTTCATTTCGCGAACGTCCTTCCCTCGCAGCCATTTCACGACGCACACCGAGGCGAGGGCCGCTCGTGCAATCCGTACGCCGCTCGCGGACGCGTCGAGCGCTCGTCGAGCCGCGTCCGACGGCGCACCGCGAGACGGCAGTCATCGATTCCGATGAGACACCAATGTGCCCAGGCGTGGGGCATTCGTGAGTCGCGTTCGTCCGCGGAGCGTCAGTCAGAGATGCGTGAGGGCGACGATGGCCTCGAGGATTCGCCTCGGTTCGCGCTCGAGAAGATCGTGGTGGGTTCCGCCGTCGATCGACATGAGCCGCGCACCAGGAATGGCGCGGGCGACGGCCGCACCCATCCAGTAAGGAACGACGTCGTCCGCATCGCCGTGGACGACGAGCGTCGGAACGCCAATTTGCGGCGCCTTCGAGAGCGTGTCGAACGAGTCGACCTCGAGCGAGCCTGGGATCGAAGTGTACGGAGACGTCAGAACGAGCGCCGAGCCTCGACCTCGGCGCGCCATTTCCGCTGCCACGCCCGTCCCCAGCGAGACGCCGCTGAGGATCACCTGCCAGGGCCCGTAGCCACGGCGAGCGAGGTCGTCGAGCACGGCTTCCGCATCGAGATAGAGACCTTCTTCGGTTGGATCGAGCGCCGACGCATCGCCATGGCCGCGGTATTCGACGAGCACGACGCCGATCCCTCGATCTCGCAGGCTGCGTGCGAACGGAACCCCTTCGACCGCCGTCTCGCGCTGGTTGTGGAAGTGGACGAGCACGGGTGCGCGCGGTCCAGAGAGGAGCTCGAGCGTATGCACGTGAACGCCGTCGGCAGCGAACACCATGTGTGGAGTGGCGTCGTCGGGAGCTGCGGGCGCGGGCGCTCCGCTGCCGCGAAAGAGTGGATTTCGCGAGGCCGCCCGCGCGCCGCCTTGGACGCCGACGAGCGCGAAGAGCGAAGCGACCCCGAGGAGCCATCGTCGGCGAAGTCGTTCACGCATCATTTGGATGAAAAATGATGCGCGGAACGTGCCACTTCACGCGAACGCATCGGCGTCGTGGCTCGGGAAGTTGACCTGCACGATTCCGGTGGCGGTCTCGATCATCGCGCCTTCGACGCGTCCTTTCGGACTGCCGAGCAGCACTTCGCGGGCCGCTGGCCTGGTTGGTGCTCATGTCATGTTTCATGTCGAAAGCCGTTCTCGCCACCACATCGTCTCGAGCCCAGACCGAGCTGATCGTCGCCGTGCTCGACGGCGCGGGCTTTGCCGCCCGCGACATCTCCGTGCTCGCGGCGAAGCCGCCTGCGCTATCGGCGACGAACGAGCGAGACGCGCGCCTGGCGGAAAATCCCGTGATCGGTGGGACCGTTCTCGGCAGTGCCGGTGCGGTCGTCGGCGGGACGCTCGGGGTCCTTGGCGCGTTCGGCATCGTCTCCATCCCCGGCCTCGGTGCATTCCTCGCGCTCGGACCGCTCCTCGGCATGCTCAGCGGCGCGGCGATCGGCGCGTCCGTCGGAATGACCGCCGGCACGCTCACGGGCGTCCTCCTCGCATTGGGCATCCCCGAGCTACAGGCGCACGCCTACCAGGCAAGGGTCGCCAGTGGACGCGTCGTCGTCTCGGTGCACACCGAGAGTCGCCGACGCCAGATGCTCGCGGCCGCGGTCTTTCGTCACTTCGGCGCGCTCGATCTTTGGTACCTGAACGACGACTTGCAGCGAGCCCGGGGTATTTGCCCTTACGGATGATGAGGTCGGTGAACTGCACGCTGGCGGCTCGTACGCGGATCCGCACCTCGCCGGCGCACGGCTCGGGCAACGGCTCGTCGCGCAGCTCGAAGCCCTCGACGCCGCCGAATCGGCGGAGCGCGACGACCTGTTGGCGCTCGACCTTGCCCGGGCGAATCGGACGGGTCGGGAGAGACTCGAGAGCGTTGATGGCCATGCAGCGAAGCGCTGCAACGCGAGTGCCGATGGGCGGTGCAGAAATCAAGGAGACGGGGACGAGCTACGTAGCCTCGTGCGCTTCCATCACGTCTCACGGTGTGGCGTTTTCGCCCTCGAACTCCGCTCGCGCGGTCATCGATCACATGGATGGTGTCCAAACTCGAGCCGCTCCACCCTGGTGACGGGGGAAAGCGAGGGTCCATCGAATGGCCAACACTCAGCACGGCGAACGTCTACTTGCCACGGCGTGCGTAATCGGGAAACACCTCGGGGAGGCCGGCTCGACCGCGCTCGCGGCCAAAGCTCTGTCCTCGTGAGGCGCGTGCTCGCGACCGCGAAGCAGGCCAACGCGGCGCCCACGTGTACTCGAAGGGAAGCTCCGCGCGGTGGCGGAAGGAAAAGAGCAGCATGGCCAGCGGGCCGGCGGCGTCTTCCCCGGCCTCCGCCCCGTCTCGTCGTTCGAGCTGACGCTGGGCGCCGAAGAACGAATCCGCATTGGACAGGTCGCCGGCTTCCACGCCTCGATTCGAGAGCGAATCGTGACCGCGGGGGTCGCTTTCGTGCTGTGAACTGCGCTGCGCAATCACCTCGACGTCGCGCGGCGATCGCGATCGCGATCCATCGCGCTTCAGGCCGCTTTCACGGCCGAATGGGCGACGACCGCAGCGTCGTCCGGCACCGAGTCACGACGGCCGACGATCGATCGCTGATCGACGATGGCGTCGGCTCCCACGTCGCCACCCGCGAGCACGACCGCGCGCGCGCCGATGTTCGCGCGCTCGCCGATCGACACCGGCCGCGCCGTCAGACGATCGTCTCGATTGACGACGAGTCGATGAAAATTGGTGTCCATCACCTTGGAGAATCGACCGAGGATCGCGTCCGCGCCGACCGTGATCGAGACCACGGCCTCGATCGAAGTGCCGCCCGAGACGAGCACGCGATCGCCGAGGTGGATCTCGGCGTCGGCGTCGACCGACGTGAGCTCGATCGGCGAATCGGATCCGTCGAGCACGACGTCCTCACCGATGAAGATCTTTCCTTGCCCGCGGATGCTGATCGTTCCGCGAGCCACGGTGCCGCGTCCGACGCTGGCGCACCGTCGAAGTAGAAAGCGTGTCCAAAGCCGCTCGAAGGGTGTGCTGCTCATAAGAAGGCTCCTTCCCCACCACCGGTCCTCCACCGGCGTATCGGGTGAGCGATCCTCTCGCACTACACATGCCACACCCGAAAAGGGCCGCGGGCGCCGAAACGGCTCGAATTTGCGCGGCAGAACGCCTCGCATGGGCGCTGGCGAGCGACGAGGTGGCGTAGCTAGGACTTCTCCGTCCGCCCTGCCCGCACGAGCTTCTTGCGAATGCCGAGGTCGGTGGCGAGGACGATCAGATAGAGCACGAAGCTGGAGGTGCCCATCGCCTGTCCGACGCTCAGCCCAATCAAGATCGGCATCGGCGTCGGCACGAAGATTCCCCAAATCATCAGGGCCAGCCCGAGGAGCGCGAGCACGCAGGCGACGCGCAGGACGCGATCACGGCGCGTCGGCGGCAAGTGCGGCGCGGGGTGTGCGGAGAACTTCATGGCGCGGTCACTGGCCCCTTCGTCGTCGGATGCGCCCATCCGTGGCAGCCGCTGCTCGCGCACGAAATGCGGTTCGCCAGCACGTCTTCGCGCGCGGCCGTGTGATCTTTGATCGCGAGCCAGCGCGGCGCGGTCGCGGTGTGGCACTGCATGCAGTTCTCGTTGGGGTACGGCTTGACGAGGTGGATCTTTTCGCGCGCCTCGGCGAGCGGCATCTTTCGGTACTGCGTGACGTAGAGCCAGACGTGCCGCATGCCGCCGAGCTTGGTGACCACCGTGCCGAAGAGGCCGTAGTCGGCGTGGCAGGCGTAGCAGTTGTCCTTTCCGAAGTACGCGTTGCGCGCATGGATGGCGGCGAGCGACTTGCTGTTCGGATCTTCGGCATCTCGCGCATGCGGAATCATCACGTGGCACGAGGCGCAGAAGCTGCGCTGCTGCGTGGCCTTGTATCCCTGGACGTTGGCGCTGAGCGCGGCGGTGATCGGCAAGACGCAGAGGCCGACGAAAAGCATGCGCCGCGTGACCGCGTCGAGCGGCGGCCGTTTGACGAGATAGCCGACGACGATCAGCGCCGCGCACGTCGCCGCGACGACGGCGAGCACCGACAAGGCATTGTGCTCGTCCAAGGAAAAGTTCGACATGGGCTCCGCGCGCCGACGCGGCGGCGAGCGACGCCAACGCAAGAAGACGACCACCGTCGGCCTCCGAGACGAGCGCGGTCAAACACTTGCTAGGCGGCTGCCGTTGTCTCGCACAAGTGGCCGTCGAACCCTTCCAGAGGCGCAGAAGCTGCGTCGCTCGGTCAGTTTTTTCGTCGGTGTCTTCGGCGGGGTAGCCGGCGTCGTCGGCGTCGGAATGGCGCCGTCGGTGGCGTTTGCCGATCCGCTTCGCCTCCGCGCCGACGCCTACGCGCAGACCAGCTCGAGCGTCGGTCTGCTCGTCGTCCGGGGCGAAGATCGAGCTAAGCCATGGTTCGACGCCGAAGGGGTCGCCTGGGTCGGCAACGGCAACGGCGCGGGCAACGGCAGCACCGATCAAGTCGTCGGCGACGCGCTCACGTTGACGTTTCGCCTGCGCGATCCGGGTGGGCGCGGCGAGGTGCGCTTCGGTCGCTTCGTGCTCGCGACGGGCGCGTTGCGACCGGTGCACGTCGACGGCGCACGCGCGCTCGGCCGATGGCTCGCGACCAAGACCACCCTCGAGACGTTCTACGGCGCGCCGGTCGCACCCCGGCTCGGCGCGCGGCCATTCGATCTCTTCGCGGGCGTGCGCGCCGCGCAAGGCTTCGGTGACTTCGGCACGATCGGCCTCGCCTATGCGGTGCGACGTCGGGACGCGGTGACGATCGACAAGGAACTCGGGCCTGATCTCGCGTTCGCTCCAGCGCGCTGGCTCGACCTCGCGGCGCGCGCATCGTTCGATCTCGTGAACAAGGGACCGACCGATGCGTTCGCTTCGCTCGGTCTGCGCAGCGGCGACGACCTTCGCTTCGAGCTCTTCGGCACGCGACGTTCTCCGTCGCGCCTCTTGTCGCCGACGTCGCTCTTCTCGGTCCTCGGCGATCTTCCGAGCACGACGGGAGGCGCGACGATTCGTCTGCGTGCGGCGCCGCGGCTCGAGCTGATGACCACCGGCTCGGTCGTCCACGCCGACGGCGACGTCGGTGGCTCGGTGACGGTCCGGGCGACCCTCGCGCTCGACGACGGCGGTCCCGGAAGTGCCGGCAGTCTCGGCGTCGAAGCTCGACGGCAATACGTCGGCCCGTCGCGCTGGGTCGGTGCGCGCGTTCTTCTGCAATTGCCCCTTTCGGAAGCGCTTCGCGTCACCACCGAGCTCGAGCTCGTGCGTCCCGATGCGCCGACGGGAACGAGCCACGTCTGGCCTTGGGCGCTCGTCGCGGCGGCGTACCGGCTCACCCCGCGATGGAGCTGCAGCCTGGCCGGCGAGGCGATGATCACCCGCGACGATCGACGCGAGCTCTTCTCGATGCTCCGCGTCGGCTATGCCTTCGAGAACCTCAAGTGAGGCGCTGGCTCTGGCTCTGGCTCCCTGATCGGCTGGCGTCGCTCGCGCTCGTCCTCCTCGCCATCGCCCTCGGCGCCTGCGCAGGAATTCTCGGCCTGAAGTCGCGCGCACGCTCGCCCGAGCATCGGTTCGAGCATCACGAGCACCTCGTCGCCGGCGTGAACTGTCTCCAGTGTCACGAGTCGATCAAGGATGCCAAGGGCGGGGGCGAGGGCGACGCGACACTGCACCTGCCCTCGACCGCCACCTGCGTGTCATGTCACGCGAAGCCGCACGAGACGCGCGCGTGCAACGAGTGTCATGGCGTCGGCGAGACGCGTGAGGCGGCCGCGGCGGCTGCTCACTTCCTCCGCTTCGAGCACCAACGTCATCTGCCTGCCGTGAAGGGGCAGTGCGTCCCATGTCACAGCGAGGCCGGCGCGCGTGATCCGTCGACGATGCGGCCGGCGATGGCGCAGTGCTTTACCTGTCACCAGCACGAGAAACAGTGGGCAAGCCGCGACTGCGCGGGGTGCCATCGCGATCTTCCGAGCGAGAAGGTCAAACCGAGCAGTCACGTGGTGCACGACGGCGACTGGCTCCGCGAGCACGGCGTACGGGCTGCCGCTGCGCGTGATCTCTGCGCGACATGTCACTCGGAATCGAGCTGCGCCGAGTGTCATGGTGTCTCGACCGCCGCGCTCCCCTGGAAGCTGAAAATCGAGGACATGAAGCTCGACCGACTCCACGCCGGCAACTTCATGGCGCGTCATCCCGACGAAGCCCGCGCGCAGCCAGGCCTCTGCTCGACGTGTCACAGCGAGAGCTTCTGCGTCGAGTGCCACACTGCGAAAAAAGTCTCAGCTGTCGGCGGCGGGGCTGCCCTCAATCCTCATCCTCCCGGTTGGGTGCGCGCGGTCGGTGGAGATCACGGTCGCGCGGCGCGTCTCGACCCGCTCGCCTGCGCCAGCTGTCACGGAGGCGCCGGCGAGATGCTCTGCGTCGGCTGTCACAAGGTCGGCGGCGCGGGCGGCAATCCCCATGGACCTGGCTTCGCGAGCACACGTGACAAGGTCAAAGACGTTCCCTGCAAGCTGTGCCACGCGTCATGAGCGCATCGCGTCGCACGCGCAGGGTGGCGCCGTTGATCGTGCTCGAAGTATTGCTGGCGACGTTGCTGGCGACGCTGATGATCGTTTCGTCGTCGTGCGACGGCGGTCCACCGCTGCATCCGAGCGAGGTGCCGGCGACGTGGGAGATCGCGCGCACCCTGCCGGGACATCAGCTCCACGTCGGCCGCTCGATTCGCGACGCGCAAGGCGTGACGCGCGCGATGGAGTGCAAAGACTGTCACGACCTCGGCCACGAAGCGTGGAACGCGCCGAAGAAGGAGCTTTGCCTCACGTGTCATGTTGCCCAGACCGAACATCCCCACGGCGGAGGCGTGAAGCCGGACGCGGCCTGCGTCGGTTGCCACGACTTCGCGCCTCACGCGGGAAAAGAAGCCTCGCTCACCTGCGCGGGATGTCACGCAGTGGCCCAGGGAACGACGGCAGCGCTGGTGCAACACGCAGGGCCCGCCACCGCGTGTCGCGCGTGTCATGTTCCGCATACTCCGCCGACGGTGGTCGCGAGCTGCGATGGATGTCATGTCGGCATCGGCGCGGCGCATGGGAAGAAGAAGGTGGTGGCACCCGATGCCGATGCCGGCGCAACCCTCGCAACTCTCGCGAGCGTTCCCGATGGAGGCGCCGACGCGTGGCTCGAAGCGATGCGCGAACCAGGGAAACAAGGCGTCGACGGCGCAGCGGCGATTTGTTCGACGTGTCATGCACCGCACGCTCCTGCCAAGGCCGCGCGTGACACGTGCGCTTCGTGTCATGTTGGTTCCGGTCTTTCGGCAGCAGCGACCGCGCCAAAGATCGTTCCCGAGCAGAAGACGGGAAAGGCCGGCGGCAAGGTCGCGCTCCACGAGGCCTGCGTCACGTGCCACACGCCGCACGCAGCGACGAAGACGGCGGTGAAAGCCTGCGTCGGCTGTCACGCCGATCATCGCGCGGTCGCCGACGTCGCGGGCCATGCCGACTGCCAGAGCTGTCACGCGCCGCACTCGCCGAGCGGCGCCAACGCAGCCGCGAAGTGCACGTCGTGTCATGCAAATCACCAAGCGCTCGGGAGCCCGAAGGAGCATGCGGCGTGCGTCAGTTGTCATGATCCGCACATACCCAAGGCGTCGCCCGGCGGCGCGTGCGCGAAGTGTCATGCCGACGTGCACTCGGGTCATCCGGGCGGGCCCCCTCGCGGCGTGGCTGGGCTCACCGCGATCGCTCCGGCAGTGACGGCGTGCACCGGATGTCACGCACCGCATCCGGCCAAGCCAGAGACCACCGTCGCCACCTGCACCTCGTGTCACGCGCAGCTCTCTCCCAAGCTCGCCACCGATCACTCGGCGCACGGCGGAATGGTCGCCTGCACGACGTGTCACGCCGAGCACGGCTTCGTCACCGGCGCGGCGAAGCCCGCCTTCTGCGCCAAGTGCCATGCGTCGGTGGTGAAGGCGGTCGCGCCCAACGCCGGACACGCCGACTGCATCTCGTGTCACGTCTCGTCGCACACGCCCGTACGCAAGGTCGCCTGCAACGGCTGCCACGCGAAGGAAGCAGCGACCGCGCCGAAGGGGCACGCCGAGTGTCGCAACTGTCATGACAAGCACAGCGGCGCGATGATCGTCGGCAAGACCAACCCGATGGCCTCGCCGGCTGGGTTCAAGGCGTTCTGCCTCACGTGTCACGCTCCGAAGGCGAAGGAGCAGCACGGCGACGTGCCGGGTGGGTGCGCGAACTGTCATCGAGCGCACGGACCGACCGGGCCCGCGACGCCGCCAGCGTGCACGTCGTGCCACACCAAGGCGACGCTGCCGGGTCTGCACGCGACCCATTCGTACGCCAACTGCGCCAGCTGTCATGGAGGTCACACTCCCCCGTCGGCGACCCGCGAGACGTGCACCAAGGGCTGTCACGAAGCGAAGAAGACGCACCAACCGGAGGCGAAGACCTGCACCGGCTGTCACGTGTTCCGGAACTAATTGGTGAGTTGACTCAGGGAATCGCGAGCTCGATCACGCCGTCGACGTGCTTGGCGATGCCCTTCCTCGTGAAGGTGCCGCTGTCGACCGAGCCACCATGACACGTGCCGACGCCGCAGGAGATGCCCGAGGTGTGCGGCGCCGGAGGTGGAATCGAGTGACAGGCGCCGCACGTCGAAGCGGTCGCGCCGGCGGTCCACGTCGGGGTCGGCGTCTTGCCCCCGGGCCCCGCGTGGCAGTAGACGTTCGCGCACGTTTTCGTGGCCGAATCGTATTTTGGCGCGAGCCCACCGTGCGCGGCGAGGCCGGTCAACGTGACGATCGGCGTGCCCGTGTCGCGCGGATGTCCGGTGCCTGGACCGAAGCTCGTGGGGACGTCGTGACACGTGCCGCACGCGACTGGAGCGGCGCGTGAAGGTGACGCGTGGGCGGCGTGGGCACCGGTCTTCGGCCAAGGATCGTCGCCCGTGCCATGACACGCTCCGCACTTGCCGCTGCCGTCGCCGACCTCGACGAGGCCATCGAGGTGGAGCTTCGTCGCGATCAGCGCGGTACCAGTTGCATTCGCTTCGACGTGACACGACGAGCAGGCACCGCTCGCATGCGGCGTCGGCGGTGCGCCATGACAGCTCGTGCACGTCATCGGCTCGCCCTCGGTCCACTTCGGCGTCGGGCGTTCAGCCGACGGGCCGGCGTGGCAGCTCGTGGCGCACGCTTTCGTGGTCGAATCGAAGCTAGCGCCTGCGCCAGCGCCCGTGGTCGTCGTGAACCAAACCTCGGTCGCGCCGTCGGCGTGCGCGCCCGTGAAGTCACCCGTCGCCGGGGTCGGGTGACAGGTGACGCACGCGAGCCCCGAGGCTTTGGCCGTGCTCGGCGACACGTGCGCCGCGTGAGCGTCGTTCGGCGCGCTCGCAGGGCCCATTGGAGACGCAGGAAAGAAGCAGGCATCGCGCGGCGGATAGGCGCGCGGCGAATCGCCATGACACGTGCTGCACGCCAGCGGTCCCTCGGGCTCGGCATGACAGCTCGTGCACGCGGTCGCGTTCGGTGCCGGCGCGCGCGGGGGAACGTCTCGCGTCGGTGCACCTTCGTGACAACGACCGCAGGCTTCGGCGTCGGCGATCTGGAGCATCGGACGATAGCGACGTGCGCGAAGGAAACGCGCATGACTTCCCGGCGATCGCGGATCGACGAACGCCGCCGCGTGCACCGCTCCGTCGATCGCCGGCGCACCGGCGTCGATCCATTGCGTCAACAGCGCGCGCTCGTCCGTCGAGAGGAGCGAAGCGTGATTCGGTCGATCGAGCACCGCGACGATGGGTGGATTCTTGCCCGTCGTCGCCGGCGTGCCCGCGCCCGTGCAGCCGATCACCTCGAGATAAGAGGTGGTGCGATATCCGGCCGCAGGGCTCGTGCCCGAGTGACAGCTCGCGCATCTCTGCCTGAGCAGCGCCATGACGCCACCCCGGTACGTCGGAGGCGGCGCGTCGATTGCGCTGTTGCACGCAAATGCGGCGCCGAGGCAGACGACGATCGCCGTCCGCACCCGAGAGCTGCCCCTCATGCGAACCTCATTTGCAGATCACGCATCACGCTCGTGCCGAAACTGCACATCGCGGGCCGCTGGATCACAACTTGTATGTGGCCGCCCCATGCGCGGCATCTCCTGGTGTGTTTTCGTCATCCTCGGCACGCTCGGCGTGTCTGCTTGCACTGGGGGCAAAGGCGACGCCGGAGACAAGGGTGAGCAAGGCCCCGTCGGCACGCCGGGACCGCAAGGGCCGCAGGGCGATGCGGGTGCGACGCCCGACGTCGGCCTCCTCGACGCCGCCGGACCGACGGGCTGCACCGCCCCATGTCACGGCTTCGGCAACGTCGTCGATCAGTGGAAGTTCTCCAAGCACTACATCGAGTCGACGATCGCCGCCGACGAACCTGGCTGGACGGGAAGCGGCGCGTGTGGCGGCTGCCACGCGATCGACGGCATTCCGCGGAGGCTCGCCGGCACGGTCGGGGTCGCCGCCGACGCCGGCGTCGCACCGGTCGACGTCCCCAAGGGTCACCTCAACTACGTCAACGCCACGGGCGGGCTCACCGAGATCGGATACAGCGGCCCGGGCACCGTCGCCGTCATCCACTGCACCACTTGCCACGACTTCAACCCGGGCAACGATCCGCACAACACCGGTAAATACATCCCCGGCTCGGCGCCGCTCCGTGTGCCTGCGGGCGCCGCTGACTTCTCGATGATCGAGAAGACGCCCTCGGACGCTGGCGTCGATGGAAGCACCGCGACCCTCTCGCCGACCGGCGTCTCGGCAGGCAACTTCAAGCAGGGAAACACCTGCGTGATGTGTCACAAGTCACGCAAGGACGTGACGTTCTACATCACCGGCGCCAACAAGATGAACAGCGCCTATTGGGGTCCGCACGAGGGACCGCAGGCCGACGTCTATTCGGGTAAGGGCGGTTATCACTTCCCCGGACAGGCCTATGGCAACTCGGTGCATACGACGATCGCCTCGGCGTGCGTCAGCTGTCACATGCAGCCGGTCGCCAGCAACATGGGCGTGCCCGATCACTCGATGCATCCGGCCCTCGCTTACTGCGTGACGTGCCATACCACGTACACCGGAACGAACTTCGACGTGCAAGGCGGCCAGTCGATCGTGCGCGCCACGCTCAAGGAGCTCGAGGCCGCGCTCAACGCCAAGGGCCTGCTCACCCGTGGCAGCGCAGCGCCGTATCCCGCGCTCACCGCGCTCCAGCTCGCCGACGGCAACTTCGAGCAGGACAAGGTGCGCCCCGGGAGCAACCCCGATGGAACCGATCAAGTGCTCGACTCGCTCACCGCGGGGGTCGTTTACAACTATCTGATCATCGCGCGCAGCAAGGACTTCGGCGTCCACAATCCGACGTATGCCAAGCAATTGCTGTGGGATTCGATCAAGCAGCTGACGGGGGCGAATCCGAAGAGTCTGCCCGCAAGGCCGAGCTGAAGGGTCGCGTCGCTCAGGGCACGCCGGCCCCCGCGCGCCATTGGAGCGAGGTGTTGAGATTGCGCAACGTTGGAAGGTCGAGCTCGATTGGACCTATTCGTCGATCGAGCATCAGCTCTGCTAGCGTGCACTCCATTCTCGCTGTCGATGTCGCTCACGGAGATGATCGTAAAATGCGACGCGCACGTTGGCTCGGCCCTGCAGCCTTGGTCATTTCGCTCGTCGGCTGCAGTTCTAGCGCCGCCCCCGATGGTTTGGACGAGTTCGCCGCCAAGTGGTGCGCCCTATCGATTTATTGTTGCGAGCAATTCGATCCCCTCTCGCGGGCCGATCGCTGCGTGGCAACTGAGTTCGCGGAGGCGGGTCGGCCGTATTTGGACCCTGCGTTCGCAGAGGCATGTCTGTCCGAGGCGAAGGCCGCGCAGGCGGACGGAACCTTCTGTCTCGATCCTATTCTTCCTTCCTGTGCGCGAATGTCGCGACGAGGAACGGCCAAGGCAGGTGAGCCGTGCCGTGAAGATCTCGACTGCGCGAAGCCCGGGTCGTATTGCGCCGTGACCGCGAAGGCGGCAAACGCGCCGAGAGCGTGTGTCGACATCGTCGCCGGCAACGCCGGTGACGGTCCGTGTGTCGAGTGGATTGATCCGCTCTTTGCCAACCGATTCAGTCCTGATCCGTTTGTCTCGCTCGGCTACTCCTGCAACAGTGCCGACGGTGTCTATTGCGCCCACGGCGTCTCGCCGAATACCGGGCGTTGCACCGCGTACGCGCTGCTCGGCGAGTCGTGCAACACCATGCAGTGCGCACCAAATCTGGTCTGCGATGGGTTGACGTGCCGTGCCCTGGCTGCCGCCGGCGAGGCATGTAACCACGATCGAAACTGCCGTGATTGTCCTGCCAAATTCCGGGGAGAGAGCGGTTCGTGCGGCGATGGATTGTGGTGCCCACCGCTCGCAGGCGCATTGCCGAGCGTCTGCATGCCCGTTCCTCGTGAAGGCGAGGCATGCCCCGAGGGCGTGTGCGCCTTCGATGCGAGCTGTCATCAAGGCGCGTGCTTGAAGAGGTTGCCGACGGGGAGCTCGTGCACGCTCGGTCCTAGCTGCGACGACGCCTACGAGTGCCCGCGTTGTTCCTCGGGCGCATGCCTCGGCGGCAAGTGCGGCGCCCTGGTCGGGGTGACGATGAGGGCGTTGTGCGTCACATGGCACCGTGTCGGAAAGTAGCGCCTCACGACTCGCCGCGGACCCAGCAGCCATCGCCGACCGAGTCGACTCGGGCACGGGGAGTCGAGTGACGTGTCAACTCCGGATGTCGCAGAACTCGGAAATCATGACGTCGCGGCGGCCAGGCATGCTCCCGCACATCGCGAAATGCCGTGCTGCGTCTTTGGGTGATGTCCGAGCACATCTAGTAGTTCGTCAACCGAGCCTCGATGGGTACAGGCGAGCGAGCTTGATCCGAGCGTCGCCAGTCGTGAAGCGCCAGCGAATCGGCGCGGGGTCAGCGTTGTGTCGCGCGGCCCACGCGGCGACCTCGGACGCCAG
>JANYDK010000066.1 GCA_025363655.1 Deltaproteobacteria bacterium
GCGGCTCACGCCGGGGCCGCCGTACTCGGTGCAGGGTTATGTGCTCGGGATCGCGGAGGTGCCGTTCGGGCTCTACATGGTCGTGTCCTGGCTCTGTCAGGCGCCGTGGGCGGTCGGATTCATCGTGCTCGGGCAGGGGCTGCGCGGAGCGGGCGCCACGCGCCTATCGCTCATCGTCTCCATCGCCGCCGGCTTCTTCGTGCGACTTGCGGTCACTTGGTGGGCGACGCACGGGCTCGCCCTCGGCATCGCCGGCGTCTGGTGGGGAAGCACCGCCGACTGGGTGGTGCGCGCCGCAGTGCTGGTTCCGCTCTGGTGGAGCGGAGGGTGGATGCCGAGAGCACCCAAGTCGCCGTCGCATGGTGATAGCCTCGCCCCGTGCCGGACTTGACCGCAGGGACTGCGCTCTCGCCCGAGCTCGTTCTCACACGCCCGCTCGAAGAGAGCCGCGGCAACGTTTGGTTCGCCGCCTACGCGAAGGACGGTGCTCCCAAGACGGAAGCGATGGAAGTGGTGGTGAAGTTTCTCCCGCCCGAGCTCGTGACGTCGCCCGAGGCGCGCGTGCGCTTCACCCGCGAGGCGCGCACCGGGTCCAAGGTCGAGAGCCCGCACGTGGTGAAGCGCCTCGATTTCGGCGTCACCGACGACGGCGTGCCCTACATCGCGATGGAGCGGCTGATCGGCGAAGACCTCCGCTCACGCCTCGGCCGCGACGGCGCGCTCGCCCCCGCGATCGTCGTCGAGCTGGTCGGACAAATCGCCGAAGCGCTCACCTCGGTGCACGCGGCGGGCATCGTCCATCGCGACGTCAAGCCGGAGAACGTCTTCCTCTGCGAGCGCGAAGGCGACGATCCTCTGGTGAAACTGCTCGATTTCGGCGTCGCCAAGGTGGTGAAGCAAAAGTCGTCGGTGGCCACTTCTGCGGGCGTCGTCGTCGGCACGCCCAACTACATGAGCCCGGAGCAGATGACCGGCGGGCAAATCGACGAGCAGGTCGATCTCTGGGCCCTAGCGGTCGTCGCCTTCGAATCGCTCACCGGTCACCGCCCGTTCCCTGGCGAGACCATCGAACAAATCGGCCTCGCCGCGCTCGTCGCCCCGCGCCCGAAGATCGGCAAGGTCGACAAAATCTTCGCGCCGCTCGATCCCTTCTTCGAGCGCGCCTTCCACAAAGAGCGCAAACATCGCTTCGCCGACGCCTCCGAGCTGGCGGCGTCCTTCGCCAAGATGGTCGACGCGCTCTCCGATCCGACCATCCCCTCGTCGGCGGCACGCACCCGTTCGATCGAGACCTTCGCGCTCACCGTGCAGCCCCAGAGGCGCGCACGCGTCGTCCTCATCGTCGTGGCTCTTCTCCTCGCGGCGGCGGCGGTGGTCGGATATTTCGTCACCAAGGGCTCGTGATGGCGGTCGTCGAGACGCTCGTGATGAAACGCGTCTTCGTCACCGGAGGGTCGGGATTCGTCGGTCGGAATTTGATCGGCGCGCTGACCACGGACGGCATCGAAGTACGCGCCCTCGCCCGCAGCGACGCAGCTGCGCGTACGGTGAACGAGGCCGGTGGCAAGGCCTGCAGGGTCGAGCTCGATGACGTCGACGGCATGCGCGCGGCGATGGAAGGCTGCGACGTGGTCTTCCACTGCGCGGCGAAGATCGACGAGTGGGGCGATCCACGCGAGTTCCACCGCATCAACGTCGAAGGCACCGAGGCCGTGCTCGCCGCCGCGCGCGCCGCCGGAGTCCCCCGCCTGGTCCACGTCAGCACCGAGGCGGTCATCCTCGACGGCACGCCGATCGTCGACGCCAACGAAGAACGTCCGCTTCCGAAGAACCCGATCGGCTCGTATGCACGCACCAAAGGGCTCGCCGAGGTGCGCGTGCGGGCGGCCAACGACGACGCGCTCACGACGGTGATCGTCCGCCCGCGGTTCGTCTGGGGAAAGGGGGACACCGCCGTCCTCCCGCGCCTCGTCGAAGCGGTGCAGAACGGTCGCTTCGTCTGGCTCTCGGGCGGCCGCTACCTGACGTCCACGTGCCACGTTCGCAACCTCGTCCACGGCATGCGCCTCGCGGCCGAGAAGGGACGGGGCGGCGAAATTTACTTCCTCACCGACGGCGAGCCGCTCGCCTTTCGCGAGGTCATCACCGCGCTCCTCGCCACGCGCGACGTCACCCCGCCCGAGAAGAATCTCCCATTCTTCCTCGCCCACGCGATCGCCCTCGTCGGAACGGGGCTCTATCGGCTCTTCGGCATCCACAAGACGCCGCCCCTGCCCCACGCCACCGTGCACCTCATCGGCGAGACGGTCACGGTCGACGACGGCAAGGCGCGCAAGGAGCTCGGGTATTCGAGCATCATTTCCCGAGCAGAAGGCCTCGCCGAGATGCGCGACGCATAAGCAATGTATCCATTTGCGACACCAGATTCCTCCGGCGACCGAGCAGCGCGAGATCGACCGGCGAGGCCACAGTCGCGAAGCAATCTTTGGCGAAATACACGGCCTCGTCTCACGCGCATTGATAGGCGGGGGGAGTGAGACTACGGGGGGGCACGATGTCGGAGCCCGATCGACCGCAGAACGCAGACGGGGCGAGCCCGCTCGTCATCCCGCAGAACCTCGACGGCGCCCGCCTCGACAAGGCCTTGGTGCTCCTCGCGGGCGTCTCACGCAGCGGCGCCAAGGCGCTCCTCGAGAGCGGCGTGCGGGTGAACGGGCGTCGCGCCGTGAAAGGCGCGGTCGTCCACGCGGGCGATGCCGTCACCATCGAAAGGCCCGACGCCGAGAGCGGTGACACGGCGGCCCTCGCCGATCCCGACGTCGCCCTCGACGTGCGCCTCGAGAACGACGACGTCGTCATCGTCCACAAGCCGCCGCGCCTCGCGACCGCCCCGCTGCGCGCCGGAGAGCGAGGCACGCTCGCCAACGGCGTCGTCGCGAAGTACCCCGAAACGGCCAAAATCGGGCCCGATTCGCGCGAGCCGGGGCTCCTTCACCGACTCGACAACGACACCAGCGGTCTCGTCCTCATCGCGCGCAATGCCCGCGCCTTCGACGAGCTGAAGGGCGCCCTGCGCGACGGCAAGGTCGACAAGCGCTACCTCGTCATCGTCGCCCAAGGAAAGTCCGGTCGCGCCGCTTCGGTGGCGGCCACCGGTGAGCTCGCCGACAGCGGCACCATCGACATCCCGCTCTCGCCGCACCCGAAGGACAAGCGCCGCGTCTTCGCCTGCGTCCACGAGCGCGATCTCGCGCGCCTCAAGCCGCGTGACGCCGAGACCAAATACAAGGTGCTTCAACGGTGGACGACGCCCGAAGGCGAGAAGCGCGCCCTCGTCGAGGCGTCCGCGAGCAAAGCCCTTCGTCACCAGGTTCGCGTGCACTTCGCCGCGCTCGGTGCGCCGCTCGTCGGCGACGGTCTCTACGGCGGGCCGCCATCGCCCGTGCTCGGTCGCCATGCTTTGCACGCCTCGCGTGTCTCTTACGACGGCGGGCCGAACGTGAAGGGCTTCGTCGTCTCCGCCGCGCTCCCCGACGACATGCGCGCGCTCGTCCCCGACGCTCCCTGACTCTCGCGAGCCCATCCGCCATGAGCACCGAAAAGACCTCCGACGCCGCTGCTCCCCAAGCGACTCACGCGAGTCACTCTACCGAAGAGGCCCTCATCGCCGGCCGCAAGGAGCGAGCCGCGGCGGTGCGTGCCAAGGGCGAAAACCCCTTCGACAACCGCGTCGGCGAGGTCTCGACGGTCGGCGACGTCCGTGGCCGTTTCGAGAGCGCGCGTCAGCCCGACGAGAAATACGACGCCGCCAAGGTCACCGAGCTCGCGGGCGAAGTCAGCATCCGCCTCGCCGGACGCATCGTCGCCCAACGTTCGTTCGGCAAGGCCGCGTTCCTCCGCCTGCGCGATCGAACCGGTGAAATCCAGCTATTTTGCCGCAAGGACGCGCTCGGCGAAGACTTCGCGCGCCTCCACGCCGCCGGGGGAGAGGTCGACGCCGGCGACCACGTCATCGCCGTCGGCACGGCGATGGTCACCAAGACGGGCGAGCTCTCGATCGAAGCGAAGTCGATTCGCCTCCTCACCAAGGCCTATCGCCCGCTCCCGGAAAAGTGGCACGGCCTCCAAGACGTCGAGCTTCGCTATCGCCAACGCTACGTCGACCTCGTCGCCAACCCCGACGTCGCCGACGTCTTCCGTGCGCGCGCGTACATCGTGCGGGCCTTGCGCGGCTTCCTCGACGGTGACGGCTTCCTCGAGGTCGAGACGCCGACGCTCGTCTCGCTCATCGGCGGCGCCATCGCCCGCCCCTTCAACACCCACCACAACACGCTCGATCTCGACCTCTACCTGCGCATCGCGCCCGAGCTCTTCCTCAAGCGCTGCCTCGTGGGTGGACTCGAGCGCGTCTACGAAATCGGCCGTTGTTACCGCAACGAAGGCATCAGCACCCGGCACAACCCCGAGTTCACGATGCTCGAGTTCTATCGCGCGTACGCCACGTACGACGACCTGATGGACTTGACCGAGAAGATGCTCCGCCACGTCGACGCGGAGCTCGCCAAGGCGATGCCGACGGCGCACGCGCGCTGGGTCGCCGGTCGTCCGTTCACGCTCGCCGAGCCGTTCGTGCGCATTCCGATGGACGCCGCGGCGCTCGCCGGCGTCCGCGTCCTCGGCGTCCCTGCCCTCCACGATGCGGCCGGCAAGGGCATCGGCGCGCTCCTCCAGCTCCTCGACGAGGGCTTCACCGAAAAGATCAAAGAGTGGGCCCAGGTCGCCAAACGCAAGGTCGACTGGGGCAACTTCCGTAAGGGCTTCGGCAAGTGCGAGAACGCCGGCGAGAAGCTCTTCGCGGTCTACGAGTACTTCGCCGAGCCGTTCCTCGCCGAGGATTACCGGTTCACCCCGCAAAATGAGGGCGAGACGAGCAAGAGCGTCCCCGTCTTCGTCGTCGACCACCCCTTCGAAATCTCCCCGCTCGCCCGCCGAAAAGACGGCGACGCGTCGCTCACCGACCGCTACGAGCTCTTCGTGGAAGGGCGAGAGCTGTGCAACGCGTTCTCCGAGCTCAACGACCCCGAAGACCAGGCCGCTCGCTTCCAGGAGCAGGTCGAAAAAAAGGCCCGCGGCGCCGAAGAGACGATGGACTTCGACGAGGACTACATCCGCGCGCTCGACCACGGCATGCCACCGGCGGCCGGCTTCGGCATGGGCATCGACCGGTTGGTGATGATGCTCTGCCACCAGCCGTCGATCCGCGACGTCATCCTCTTCCCGCTCCTGCGACCGGAAGGCACATAATCGAATTATGCGTTTCCTCAGCGCCCTCCTCGCCAAACAGCCGCTCGGGATCCCGCTCTCGCTGATCCTCCTCGTGTTGCTCGGCTACGCGCTGTTCGGGGCGCGATTTCTCGCGGCGCGACGTGAACGGCTGATCGAAGAGAAGAAGCCGGACGGGGCGCTCCCGAAGTCGACCAAGAGCGGTCTCGCGCAGGTCGCCATCGGCATGGCGCTCGTCGCCGCGGCCATCGGCGCCAGCGTCCTCAACTACGCGGCGGCAGAGCCAGGCAGTCGCTACTTCGTCTTCTCTGGCGTCGCCGTCGGCGGGCTCGGCATCGTCGCCCGCGGCATCGTCATGGTCGTCCGCGGCGGCGGCGTGGTCGGCCCCTTCGGTCGATCGATCGGGACGTTCTTCACCGCGCTCGGCGGCGTCTCCGGTGTCGTCTTCCTCGGCCTCGTGCGCACCGCGCGGGCGCTCCCCGTCACCCACGGCTCGAAGGTCGTCACCCGCGACGAAGGCATCCGCGCCTCCGCCCTCCTCACGGGCGTCATCTTCCTCATCTCGGTGCTCGCCGCGCTCCTCCCGATGATCCTCAACGCCCTGGAAAAACAGGGCTTCGCGCGCTTCGTCGGGGCACGCCACATCCGCGCGACCAAGAGCGGTTTTCTCACCATCATCTCGGTCCTCTCGATCCTCGGCGTCTCGTTCTCGTCGTGCGCGCTCGGCTCGGTCATCTCCATCATGGGCGGCTTCGGCGCCGACCTGAAGCGGAAGATCCTCGCGAACAATGCCCATATGGTGGTCGACACCAACGACCCCAACGGCTTCACCGAGTGGCAGCCGGTCCTCGCGCGCGTCCGTGAAGCGCCCGGCGTGTCGGCAGCGACGCCGGTGATCAACGGCGAGGTGATGGCCTCCGTCGGCAGCAACATGAGCGGCGTCATCATCCGCGGCGTCGACGTCGGAACCGTCGGAACCGTCCTCGATTTGCCGGAGAACATCGAGCTCGGCAAGCTCGAGTGGCTGAGCGATCCGGAGCGCGTCGCCGCCCTCACCTGGGCCGAGCGCAAGGGCGTCGAAGGCGACGACGACTTCTTCGTCCGGCCGAGCGAGAAGAAGGCCGCCAGCTCCGACGCGCCGTGGATGAAGGAAAAACACGAGGCGTCCGATCCCACCGTCGAGAAGGTGGCGCGTCCGGTGGTGCCGCCCGATCGCCCCATCTACCCAACGGTCGTCATCGGTCGCGAGCTGGCGAAGACGCTGCATCTGCGCCTCGGTTCCGAGCTCTCGCTCGTCTCGCGCATGGGTGAGCTGACGCCCGCCGGCGTCGTGCCGCGGGAGCGTAAATTCAGGGTCGCCGGCATCTTTTTCTCCGGCATGTACGAGTACGACGTCTCGCACGCGTACATGTCCATCGAATCGGCGCGCGACTTCTTCGACATGAAAGAAGGCATCAGCGCCATTCAAATCAAGGTCAGCGACAGCGAGAAGGCCGACCAAGAAGCGCCCGCCGTCGTCGCCGCGGTCGGCCGCACCGATTTGCGCGTCCGCGATTGGCGCGAGATCAACAAGAACCTCTTCTCGGCGCTCAAGCTCGAGCGCATCGCCACCTTCATCGTCCTCTCGCTCGCGATCATCGTCGCCAGCTTCTGCATCCTCTGCACGCTGCTCTTGATGGTCACGGAGAAGGGTCGAGAAATCGCCATCCTCAAGGCCCTCGGCGCGAGCGACATGGCAATTCTCCGCGTCTTCATGATCGAAGGAATGATCATCGGCGGCATCGGCACCATCTTCGGCGTCGCCACCGGATATGCCATTTGCTACGGCCTCAGCTGGTTCGGCGTCCGCATCGATCCCGACGTCTATTACATCGATCGCCTTCCCATCGCGGTGAACGCCGTCGACTTCGCGGCGGTGACGGCAGCCGCGCTCCTCATCTGCGCACTCTCGACGCTTTATCCCGCCCGCGCAGCCTCCAAGCTGCTGCCTGTCGAGGGGCTGCGTTACGAGTAAACTCGCCGGTGATGGAGGAATCACCCCTGCGTTGTGGCTCGTGCGGCGGCGCGCTCCCCGAGAACGCGCCGAGCTGTCCCTTCTGCAGCGTCACCGTCGCCACCCGGCGCTGTGGCAGCTGCTTTCATCGCAACCTCCCGAGCGCGGTCCACTGCAGCGGTTGTGGCCGTGAGCTCCGCGCGAAGGTGCCCTCGAGCGCGTCGAAACGAGAGTGCCCCGCGTGCGAGATGGTGCAGCTCGTTCTCGTCGGCGAAGGTGCGCGCGCGGTCGAAGAGTGCTCCCGCTGCGGCGGTCAGTTCGTCGGTCACGACGTCCTCCATCGCCTCTGCGAAGAGCGTCTGCAGCTCGGCACCAAGCAAGCGCCGCAGGTCCCTGGTCGACTCGGGCCGGTGCGCTATCTCCCCTGCCCCGACTGCCAGAAGCGGATGAACCGCAAGAACTTCGGCGAGCGTTCGGGGGTGGTCGTCGACGTCTGCAAAGATCACGGAATCTGGCTCGACACCGGCGAGCTGCCGCGCGTCCTCGCCTTCGTCGAACGAGGCGGGCTGACGGAGAGCACGCGACGAAAAGAAGAAGCGAAGCGCGAGGCGCACCGCAAAACGCTGGCCGAGCACTTTCCCATCCAGCACGCGCACGTCGAGTCTTCGGGCGACGGCGATTTGCTCCTCGATGCGTTGCGAGCGCTTCTCTCGTAGTGCGCGGCCTTCCCCTCCTCCCGGCCGTGCGCTACATCGCAGTTCGTGCCGCGCCTCGTCGAGATCCGTAACCTCCAGAAAACCTTCCAGCACATGGGGAAGGAGCTGACCGTCCTTCGCGGCATCGATCTCGATCTCGACGAAGGGGAAGTGGTCGCCATCGTCGGCCCCAGCGGCGCCGGCAAGAGCACGTTCCTCCACATCCTCGGCACGCTCGATTTACCGAGCAAGGGCTACGTGAAGATCGGCGGCACCGACATCACCAAGCTCGGCAGCGGCGCGCTCGCCGACTTGCGCAACCGCTCGGTCGGCTTCGTCTTCCAATTCCATCACCTGCTCCCCGAGTTCACGGCGCTCGAGAACGTGATGATGCCCGGGATGATCGCCGGGAAAAACAGGCGTGATCTCGAACGAGACGCGACCAAGCTCCTCGAAGAGGTCGGCCTCGGCAAGCGCGCGACGCATCGTCCGGGCGAGCTCTCGGGTGGTGAGCAACAACGCGTCGCCCTCGCCCGCGCGCTCGTCCTCTCGCCGAAGCTCCTCCTCGCCGACGAGCCGACGGGCAACCTCGACAGCGCCACCAGCGCCGCCATCCACGATCTTTTTTTCCAGATCAACAAAACGCACGGCACGACCGTCGTCATCGTCACCCACAACAACGACCTCGCCCGCTCGATGCCGCGCGTCGTCACGCTCAAGGACGGCCGCCTCGACGCCGACGAGCGCCGCGCGCCGGTGGCGATGCCTTCGGGGGCGAGCATGGCCGGTAAAGAACCCGCCCAAGAGCCTGCCAAAGACGCCACGAAAGAGGCCGGCAAAGAAGCCAGCGACGAGAGCGTGCCCGAGGCGTCTGCCTGAAGGGCGCATCGTGCGCGCGATTCGGCTCTTTTTTCGCTCTCTCGTGATCTTCTGGGTCTGCTTCGCGACCTTCGTCGCCTACCTCTCTGCGCGCCTCCTCGGCCGCGCACCGAACGAAGAAGCGCGCGACCGACTGCGGGGTGAGCTGCTCGCGCAGGCGCTCGAGCGGCTCGGCGCCACGTTCATCAAGTTCGGTCAGATCCTCGGCACGCGCCCCGACTTGATCCCGCCGCCGATGATCGTCGCGCTCGCGCGTTTGCAAGACGCGGTGCCGGCGGCGCCCTTCTCGGAGGTCGAGCTCGTCCTTCGCGAAGAGCTGAGCGACGAGAAGCGCGCGCGCTTCACCGAAATCGACGAGACGCCGATCGCCGCAGCCTCGGTCGCGCAAGTGCACAAGGGCGTCCTCGACGACGGCAGCATCGTCGCGATCAAGGTGCAGCGTCGCGCCGCCGCCAGCCAGATCGATCGCGATCTCGCGCTGATGGGAATCTTCGCCCGCGTCGTCTCCTGGCTCCCCGGAATGCGCTACCTCTCGCTCCGCGGCGCCGCCTCGCACTTCGCCGATGCGCTGCGAAAACAGCTCGATTTCAAGCTCGAAGCGGAGAACAACCGTCGCCTCGCGATCAACTTCGCGAAGGACGAGCGCATCTGCGTGCCTTCGCTCCACGACGACCTCTGCGCTGGTCGTGTCTTGACGATGCAGTTCGTCGATGGCGTGCGACCGACCGACGTCCCCGAGAAGCGACCCGAGCTGGCGCAGGCGGGCTTTCGTTGCATCGCGCAGATGGTCTTCCTCGACGGCTTCGTCCACGCCGACATGCACCCGGGGAACATCATGTTCACGCGCGAAGGGGAGATCTTCCTCATCGACCTCGGGCTGGTGGCGGAGATTCCGGAAGAGCTGCGAAAGCCCTGGGTCGACACCTTCGTCGCGGTGGCGACGTGCGATGGACGACGTGCGGCCGAGCTCTTCTATGGCTTCGCGCCCTTCGTCGCCCACGAAGACGCGAAGAGCTACGCCGCCTTCGAGCACGACATCGAGGAGCACCTCGGCAAGCTGATGGGGCGGCCGCTCCACGAGCTCGAGGTCACCGAGGCGGTCGGCGGCGCGATGGCCATCCTCCGTCGACATCGGGTGCAGGTCGATCCCACCTTCACGGTCGTGAACCTCGCCATGCTCGTCGCCGAAGGCGTGGGAAAACAGCTCGATCCGCAGTTCGACGTCTACGCCTGCGCGATGCCCTTCCTCTTCGAAGCGAGCCAACGTTACCCGACGGGACGCGAGCCGCTGAGGCCGATTCCGCGCGCGTGAGATGGCGCGGCGAGCGAGGACGCGAGGCTTGTCTTTCCGGCTCTTCGACCCCTCATCTGCACGCGCGAGCAGCACCCCGTTGCCCTAGCGCGGCCCCCGTGATACCCGGCGCGCGCCCGTGGAAAACGCGCGGAGCGCCCGATTTCCCCGGTCGCCCCGCCCCAGCACCCGAAACCACCGAGGAAACAGCGCAAGATGGCGACTCAGGCTCAACTCCAAGGCAAGGTCCGTCAGGTCATCGGCCCCGTCGTCGACGTCGAGTTCCCTGCCGGCAAGCTCCCCGCCATCTACAACGCGCTCAAGGTCACCAACCCGTCGATCAGCGACAAGGCGGGCAACCTCACCCTCGAGGTCGCGCAGCACCTCGGCGAGTCGATGGTCCGCACCATCTCGATGGACAGCACCGACGGCCTCGTCCGCGGCATGGACGTGAACGACACCGGCGGCCCCATCGCCATGCCGGTCGGTCCGGAAGTGCTCGGTCGCATCCTCAACGTCATCGGCCAGCCGGTCGACGACGGCGTGCCGCTCACCAACAAGCGCACGATGCCGATCCACCGCGCGCCCCCGCTCTACGTCGAGCAGTCGACCAAGGTCGAGGTCTTCGAGACCGGCATCAAGGTCATCGACTTGCTCGCCCCCTACCGAAAGGGCGGAAAAATCGGCCTCTTCGGCGGCGCCGGCGTCGGCAAGACGGTTCTCATCATGGAGCTCATCAACAACGTCGCCAAGGCGCACGGCGGCGTCAGCTGCTTCGCCGGCGTCGGTGAGCGCACCCGCGAAGGCAACGACCTCTACTTGGAGATGATGGAGTCGAAGCTCGAGAACGGCGACACCGTCCTCTCGAAGACGGCCCTCGTCTACGGGCAGATGAACGAGCCGCCGGGAGCCCGCGCGCGCGTCGCTCTCTCGGCGCTCACCTGCGCCGAATACTTCCGCGACGAAGAAGGCCAAGACGTTCTTCTCTTCGTCGACAACATCTTCCGCTTCACGCAGGCGGGCTCGGAAGTGTCCGCGCTCCTCGGCCGCATCCCCAGCGCCGTCGGTTACCAGCCGACCCTCGCCACCGAGATGGGCGCCCTCCAAGAGCGCATCACCTCGACCAACAAGGGCTCGATCACCTCGGTGCAGGCCGTCTACGTGCCCGCCGACGACTTGACCGACCCGGCGCCGGCGACCACCTTCGCCCACCTCGACGCGACGACCGTGCTCTCACGTTCGATCGCCGAGCTCGGCATCTACCCCGCCGTCGACCCGCTCGACTCCACCTCGACGCTGCTCGATCCGCAGGTCATCGGCGATCGTCACTACAAGGTCGCCCGCGACGTGCAGCGCACGCTGCAGAAGTACAAGGACCTCCAGGACATCATCGCCATCCTCGGCATGGACGAGCTCAGCGAAGACGACAAGCTCCTCGTCGCGCGCGCGCGCAAGATCCAGAAGTTCCTCTCGCAGCCGTTCTTCGTCGCCGCGCAGTTCACCGGTCTTTCCGGCCAGTATGTGCCCCTCAAGGACACCATCGAGTCCTTCGAAGAGATCATGACCGGCAAGTACGACGACCTCCCCGAGCAGGCGTTCTACCTCGTCGGCACCATCGAGATGGTCAAGGCCAAGGCGGCCGAGATGGCGAAGAAGGCGAGCTGAGCATGGCCGAAGGGCATGACGTCCTCTCGCTCGAGGTGGTCACGCGCACCGGCGTGGCCCTTCGTGCCGACGCCGAAGAAGTGCAGGCGCCGAGCGTCGCTGGTGAGTTCGGCGTCCTCCCGGGCCACTTGCCGCTGCTCGCCGCGCTCAAGTCAGGCGTGCTCACGTACCGCGCGAAGGGTGCCGAGGCGAAGCGTGCGGTCATCGGACCGGGCTTCGCCGAGGTCGGTCCCGACAAGGTGCTCGTCCTCTGCGAGCATTGGGTCGCCGAAGAGAACATCGATCCCGACGCGGTCAAGGCTGCACTCGAGACCGACAGCGACGCCCTCGACAAACTCGTCGAGAGCGGCGTCACCGAAGGCGCGCGGCACAAAGATTTGTCCGCGCGCGTCGAGTGGCTCTCCGCGCAAGTCGAGCTCAGCGAACAGTGGGCACCTGGCCGCAAGGGCCGTTCGGCCTAGTTTTCGGCCGTTTCCTGACGTGATAGCTCTCGTCCGTGCTCGATGAGGGAGACGAACCTGACGACGGGCGTGCGACTCGAGTCGCTCGTGCGCCCTCGCGCGTCGTCCGCCTGACCGAGCCCGAGCCGCCGCGTCGCACGTCGATCCTCGTCGGCGCCGGAGTGCTCCTCGTGCTCGCCCTCTTCCTCTATCGCGGCCCGAAGCGCGTCCCCGAGCCATCGATCTCGCTGCCAGCGCCGCCTCCCCCCGCGGTGGGGACCGGGCCCGGCGAAGAGAAGCTGCAGAAGGCGATGGCCGAGCTCGAATCGGTGCCCATCACCGAGAGCTCGGGCGCCCGTAAATTCCTCGAGGCCTTGGAAGAGGTCGGTCCGAGCAACGTCGGCCGGAAGATGCCCGACGGCTCCGAACCGCCGCCGTTGCCTGCGACCGCGCCGAAACGCGTTCGCTTCGGCGTGGTCCTCGTTCGCTACCATGGCGCCCAGCTCGCTCCTTACGACGCACCCGCGCGCGAGACCGCCGCCGAACGCGCTCGCCTCCTCGCCAAGCTCGCCCAAAATGACTTCGCTGAAGCGGTGCGCGAAGGTGACGACGGCTCGTTCGTCGACATCGGCACGGTCAAGCGCGGCGTCCTCGAGGCGGGGATCGAATACACGCTCTTCACGCTGCCGAAGGGCGGCGTCAGCGACGTCATCGATACGCCGCGTGGATTCTGGATCGTGCGACGCATTCGCTGAGCGCGCGCCCGAGTCGGCACCAGCACCCTTGCCCGCGGATGGCGCTGCCCGTCTCGCTGCGCTAAGTCGCGCTCCGTGCTCTGCATCGACTGTCGATACATCCGCGAACGCCCGAGCGGGATCGGCCCCTACGTCCAATCGCTCGTCGACCACCTCCCGCGCCTGGCGCCGGATCTCCACTTCCTCTTCCTCAAGCACCCGAAGGCGCCCGCGCGCCTCTCGTATGCGTCGAACGTCCATGAGGTCGTCTTCCCCTACGACGCCAACGGGCCGGCAACGATGTGGATGATGCCGAAGCTCGTCGACCTGCGCGGCGTGAAGCTCTTCCACGCCACGTTCAACATCCAGCCTGCTTTCTTGCCGATGCCGGTCGTCACCACGGTGCACGACGTGATGTGGCTGAAGCACGCCGATTGGGCGCGCAATCCTGGCGCATGGGGCCACGTCGAGACGGCCTTCTATCGCCACGGCATTCGGCGCGCGCTCGCGGAGTCAGTGCGCATCGCGGCGATCAGCCAGGCGACGAAAGACGAGATCGGAAGCCTCGACGCGGCGGCCAAGGAGCGGACGCGCGTCACCTACTACGGCGTCGGTGACGACTGGCGTCCGGCGACGACGGAGGTCGAGCGCGCCGAGGCCGTCGCGGCGAAGGCGAAGTGGGTGCCCGGCGCCGAGCGCTACGTGCTCTCGGTCGGTCAGTACGCGCCCTACAAGAACCACGCGGCGGTCGTACGTGCGTTTGCGGCTGCCTTTCGCGATGATTCGTCGATTCACCTCGCGCTCGTGCAACGGCTCGGCGAAGGCTCGCGGGTGCTCACCGCCCTCGCCACGCAGCACGGCATCGAGAAGCGCGTGCACTTCCTCAAGGACGTTCCGCAGACCGACTTGCGCGCGCTCTTCTGGGGTGCGGTCGTGCTCTGTCACCCTTCGCTCTACGAAGGGTTCGGCAATCCTCCGAGCGAGGCGCTCGGCGCTGGCTGTCCAGTCATCACCAGCAACCGCTCGTCGATGCCCGAGGTCTCGGGCGGCGCCGGCATTCTCGTCGATCCGGAGAACGATCTCGAGATCACCGAAGCGCTCCGCAAGGTCGCCGGCGATCCGCGGCTGGCGGCGAAGATGCGCGCCGATGGGCTCGAGAAGGTGAAGCAGTTTCGCTGGGAAAAAACCGCTCAATCGACGCTCGCGATGTACCGCGAGGTCCTCTGATGAGAGGCCCTCTCGTGAGACGCAGGGGGCGCGGCAGCTTCCTCGCCACTTCGACCTTGGTCCTCGCATCGACCGCAATGACGTCGCTGGCGTCTCTCGCGTGCGGCAAGCGGCCGAGCGAGAGCCCGCGGGTGCTCGTCCGCGCCTATCAAGCATTCCAAGCAGCCTCGCCCACCGATCGCGCGGCGGCGCTCGCCGATCTCACGAGCGCGCCGTGCGACGATCCTTCGATGTGTGGAGCGCGTGATGTCTGCGTCACCTACGGCAAAGCCCTCGAGCGCGCGCGCACGCTGACCTCGAAGGCGCGCGAGCTCGGCCCCGAGGACGGCGGTGGCAACGGGGCGGCCACGGAGTCCGAGCGTTCGATCATCCTCGCGAGTGCCCAGCAAGCGCTCGAAGAGGCGGAAAAAGCGCAGCCGAAGTGCGCCGCGGCGATGGAGAAGCTCGGAGGCCAGTCCTAGATTGGCAAGAGCTGCGGCCACAGCGGCGGTGACTACTTGACCGTCCCGGCGGCGTCGGTGCTGACGACGGTGCCGTCCGCGAGCTTCCAAGTGAGCGTCATGTTCTTCTTGGCGGCGTCGAGCACCTCGACGTTGGTGAGCGTGCACTCTCGGTTGTTGCCGGCGCGGACCATGATTCCGGGAAGCTTCAGGCTGGCGTCTGCCCGGCCGACGCACATGAATTTCATGTTGAGGTCGTCCTTCTTCAGGCTGCGATACATCGCGTAGAACTTGCCGTTGGCGAAGCCCCCGTCGGCGAGGTCCGCGAGCTTGAAGCCATCGTCGAAGGACTCGACCGCGACGGGCTTTCCGCGAACGGCGCTGACGACGGCGTCGGTGCTCTTGTTGGATTTCTCCAGCGCTTCCTTCGTCTCCGCGTCGAGATAGCCCATCGCCTGCTCGACGGCGACGACGACGTCCTCGCCCTTCTTGGCGATCTTGCCGTTCATCTCTCGCCAGTATTCGGCCGCGCGATCGATGCGCCAGAGCTTGGCCCACGAGAAGTGGTCCTTGTCGCGCATCGAGAGCTCGGGCGCTGGGGTGCCCGTCGCCGAAGGGTCTTTCGTCTTCGCCACCGCGTCGACTTTGTCGCTCGTCGATTTGATCTTGAGCCACTCCTTGGCCATCGCCACCACGCGATCGCGTTCGAACTCGCTCGTCAGCTTGCGGACCACCGCCTTGGCGGCGAGCGCGCTGGCGATCTCCTCGGCCCAATCCTGAGTGAAGCCGCCGATGTTGGCGTCGGTGAACCCGTCGGCGGTGAAGTCGGGGTTCTTCGGATCGGTCGGCTTCTTCGTGCCCCACGTCGAGGCCTTGTTGGTCAGCGCCTTCGCCAACGCCGAGAGCAGATCGCGATCGCGCTTCTCGAGGAAGTCGCCGGCGTCGGAGATGCGCATCGCCCAGTTGTGGGCAGTCATCGAGAGGAAGGTGTACGTCGCCGAGCGCACCGGAACGATGACGCCGTCGATGACCACCGCCACGCGCGCACGCTCGCGCAGCTCGTCGTAGTTGGCGACGAAGAAAGCCTCCCACATTCCATCCCAGATGGTCGCCGCGAGCATCGCGTGAATCCAAGGGAAGTTGTTGTCTTCGAGCCCCTGATTCTCTTCGGTCGGCGGCGTCTTCGGCGTCAGCATGTCGCAGACCATGAAGGGCCGGAACGGTCCCTCGCTGCGGAAGGAGTTCTGCGCGCGCGTTCGCCGCTTGTCGGCCATGTCGAACATCGCCTTCGCGTTCTCGTCCGACTGCGCCGCTCCCTTGGCCTTGACGTAGGCGCTGTCGGCGCTGGCGTCCGAGAACGACGGCGGGTGCACGTCACCACCCGAGGTGTGACCGTAGAAGTGCGCGTAGGTGTCCCAGAAGAGGATGCGCGGGTTGTCGACGTCGCTGAGGTCGACGAGCTGGAGCTCGTAGTGCTCCTTGCTCAGCTGCGGTCCGTTGCCGTTGCCCTTTCCTTTCTTGGTCACCGGCGCCGGCACCATCACCGGTCGGAAATAGAAGCCCGCGCTGTAGAGGAGCCGCCGCACCTCGGCGTTCGCCACCCAGGCGCGGGCGAACGGCCGTAGAAAATACGAATCGGCCGCGAACCCCGAACCACCGGAGATGACCGTGGTGTCGTAGGTCATGAAGGAACAGGGCGTAGCCTCCTGCAACATGGTGCGGAAGGCGCCGACGGCGCTGTTCATCTCCGCGGTGTTCCCGTCCTTGAAGGCCTCGGCGATGGGCCGCGCCAGCCGTTGGTAGAAGAGCGGCAAGAACGCTTTGCGCTTCTCTTCGAAGACCTTCCAATACTTCGGATCGAAGCTGCCGTAGTCGAACTTCGCGTCGCGATTGACGTCGTAAATCCAGCCCTGCCAGAGCTGATTCGGGTTCTTCGGCGACTGCATCGAGGTCCATCGGAGTTTGCCGGTCGAGACGAAGCGCTGCTTCGCCTTCGCCACCGCCGGGAGCTTCTTCAGCTTCTTCTGCTCCTCCGAACGGTCGACCTTCACTTCGATGGTGATCTGCTTCAGCGAGTCCTTGTCCTTCGCGTCCTTGTACGTCCCTTTGACCGAGCCGGGACCGAGCATCGTCCCGATCAACTTCAGCTCGTTGCCCGAGAACTCGATCATCACGCCAGGCGACGACGTCCACTTCATGAGCGAGCCGAGGAGCTCGGGGCTCGGCTTCTCGGCGCCGGTCTGGTCGAAGAGAGCACTGACCGAGAGGACGTAGGTGGCGCCGTAGACGAGCGTCTGCTTCGTCTTCGTCATCCACGACTTTCCCTTGGTGACCTCGCGCAGCTCGAGATCGAGCGTGCTGTTCGAGCCTTCGTCCTTCAGCTTCGCGCCGAAGCCGACCGCCTTTTGATCGGGGCCCGGCGGCGGCGGCGGCGGCAGTGCGACCGGGATCCGCGGCATCAGACGGCGCGCGTTGAGCACCGAGGCGAGGATCGCGAAATCGGTCGGATTGTTGGGCGTCCCGTCCCCTTTCAAGGTGCCATCGAGGCGACGAACGAGCGGGTTCTTGAAACCGACCCAGGCCGACGTCGCCTTGTTGGCGCGGAAGAGCGAGTCGGCCTTGATCTTCTTGCACTCGTCTTCTTTGAGCTCTTGCCGGTAGCGCGCCTCGAGGGCGTCAGCGCTCGGATCGCCCTTGTTCGCCTGCTCGGTCTTCTGCTCGGCGATCGTCACCGGGTAGACGCGAGCCTCGCGATCGATGACCTCGGCCTGCGTGAAGTGCCAGCGCGGGAACTCCTTCTTCCCTGCGCTCAGCTGGGCCGGTTTTCCCGGCTCGACGGTGGCGGGCGTCCCTTCCGCGGCGACGATGCCGAGCTCGCGCACGAGCTCCGCGTCCTTGAAGAGGAACAGGTCCAGGATCTTCGTCAGATCTCCCTGCGCGTCCGTGTCGTCCGGCAGCTGCTTCACTATGGGCCCCAGCACGGGCCCGAAATCGGGATCAGCCATCGACTCGCTCCCTCACTTCTTCTCGGGCTTCTTCGGTTGGTCTTCGGGCTTGGCGTCCGGATCTTCGTCGGCCTCTTTCTCGGCCGGCTCCTCTGCCGGAGGCGCTTCCTCCGCTTCCTTCTCCGCCGGAGCTTCTTCTTCCTTCTTCTCCTCGGGCTCTTCCGGCGGGGCTTCTTCTTCTTTCTTCTCCTCGCCTTCCTCCGCCGGAGGCTCTTCCTCTTCCTTCTTCTCCTCCGGCTCCTCGGGCTCCTCGGCCGGCGCTTCTTCTTCCTGTTTCTCCTCTTCCTCGGCAGGCGCCTCTTCCTCGGCCGGCGCTTCTTCCTCGGCCGGCGCTTCCCCCTCGCCGGACTCGTCCGCAGGGTCGTCCTCCGGTTCATCGAGGAACGCCCGTGGCACGCGGTAGAGGCCGTCGTCGTCGTCCTCCGAGCCGTCCATGAAATCGGTGTGATCGAGGATCTCGTCGACGATGTCGTCGACGTCCGTCGATCCTCCGCCTTGCTCTTGCCCGTCGTCGTCCGGCATCGCGTCCTCGCGTCCTCAGCTGTTGTGATATTTTTCGAGCGCGTCGATCGTCTTCGGGTCGAGTCGACCCGTCGCTGGAATGCCGGCATCGCGTTGGAACGACAGCAGCGCCTGCGAGAAGGCCTCGTTCTGTTCGTCATCGATCGGTCCAGAGAAATAGCCGAGATTCTTCAGACGCAGCTTGGCGCCGCGCGCGGTGTCGAGCCCCGGCATCTCGTCCATCAAATCGATCTCCCACTTGTTGTAGGGACCCTTCGGATAGTCCTTGGGCCAGAGGAGAATCGTCGCCTTCTTGGCGCTCTCGGGGACTTCCTTGTCGACGACGCCGTCAGCGTCGGTGATGCCCTGGAGGAGCGTTCCGTCGACGAGCACGTGGTAGTTCATCTTGGCGTAGGCCTTGAAGTCGTCGTTCGAGAGCTGGACGTGGAGCTTCTTCGTCTTCGCCTCCGGGTCCTTGTTGGGGTCGCTCTTGTTCTCCTCCGGCGCCGCGTCCAACTGCACGGTGTCACCGAAGAGGCGCGCGCCCTTGTCGTCGAGCGCGAGCGAGGCGTTCGGCGCGAACATTTGAATCTTCTTCGCCGCGACGCGGGCGCTGTCGGTGAGCTCGAGCGCGCCGCCCTTGTCACTCTTCGCGCTCAGGCCACCCGCCGATTGGATGTCGATCTTCGGCGCCACGATCTTGATCCCGGACGGCCCGATCACGAGCGAGCTTCCCCCACACTGCAGCTCGATCGGTCCATCGCAGCGAATCGACAAGGTCTCGGTCGCGCCCACCACCAGGCTGCCCGTCACCTGCAGATCGAAGTGCCCCGGCGTCCGTTGGCTCCCGACGACCATCGAGAGGCCCGTCGCGGCCGTGAGGCGGAGCTGCTCTTTCGCGCGTAGCTCGAAGTCGCCCTTGGCCTCCTGAACGATGCCGCCTGCCACTTGGTGAATCCACGTGCCGGTCGTGCGATCGGTGCGCTCACCCGAGACGGTGCTGATCTTGGTCCCCGAGACGCTCTCGACGTGACCGCCGCCGATCGACTGTTGGTATCGCCCGCCGACGGTGAACGTCGAGGCGCCGCTGACGTGGAGGAGGTGGTCGTGCGAGACCTCGACGTTGTGATCGCGTTGCGCGGTGATTTGAACGACCTCGGCGCCGCGAGCGTCGTCGACGTAGAGCTCGTTGGCGCCGGGGCCGCCGAAGGTGCGACTGATGATGCCCGTCTTGGTGCGGCTCTTCAGATCGAACGGCATCGGGCGAGCGCCGTTGTAGAGCTGGCCGATGATCACCGGGCGATCGGCATCGCCGTCCTCGAAGGCGACGACCACTTCTGCTCCGACGCGCGGAAGGAACTGGGCACCCCACTGCGCGCCGGCCCACGGCTGCGCGACCCGAATCCAACACGAGCTCTTCTCGTCGCCCTTGCCGAGGCGGTCCCAATGGAACTGCACCTTGACTTGCCCATGCGGGTCGACGAACAGCTCTTCTCCCGGCGGCCCGACGACGCGTGCGTTGACGCAGGAGTGCACCCGGCGACGACGCGAGCGACGAGGCCGGTAACAGACGTCGGCTGGCACCGCGAGGAATCGATGTCGATAGGTCGTCGAGTCGTCGCGCGCAGCGTTCGCGTCGAGGATCTTTCCCTGACGACGGAGCCCGACGACGACATACTCGCCGTCCAGTCGTCCATCGACCTCGTCCTCGAGCTTGAACCGGTGCCCGACGCGAAACGCCGGCGAAATCCCCTCGCCTCGGATCACGTGCGCATCACGCCGCGCTCGCTCGAGGATGAGCGACGCCTCGCGTTGGTCCTTGTCCCAATCCGGCGACAGGGCGCCGCGCGAGTGGGCGTAGATCTCCATCGCCGCGCGATCGGCCTGTGCCCTTCCCGCGCGCGATCGCAGATCGATGTTCGGCCGCACCATGTCGTACGCGCGGTAGGTCGCCGCCTCGGGCGCCATGCCTTCGGTGACGGTCACCCGGCGCAGCTCGTCCGTCGACGTCAGCTTCTGACCGAAGTCCCGGCGGAGGACGAATGCGGACGGCGAGCTCGAATCTGCGACCTTCGGATAGGCGGTGACGTCGTCGAACATGACCATCGTCTCGCCGAGCTTGGCGACGCTCGCTCCCTCGAGCCCGCCGCTCGGTTGCTCGAAGTAGTAGGCGATGCCGGCATCGGCGAGCAGACGATGGATGAAGCGGAGATCGGTCTCTTGGAACTGGGTGATGTACTCGCGAATCGGCAGTGGCCAACGGACCTGCCAACGATGCGCGAGCCGCAGCGCATCGAGCACGCTCGTCACCACTGCGTCGGCCCGAACGCCCTGAAAAATGCGGCTATCGCGACGGAAAGCGAGCTGGTCGAGGCTGGGAACGATGGTGAGACGGTAGCCCGTGAGGTCGTGGCCGAGGAGCTCACCGGTGGTGTGGACGTCGCGGACGATGCCGCAGTGGAGCCTCTCGGCGCCGTCGACGTTGACCGCGAGCGCCACGCGACGCCCGATGACGCCAGGGAGGAGCTCGTCGAGGTGCACCGGCGACGCGAACGTGACCGAGACCGAATACGGCCGCGAGAGCCGCTCGCGCGCAGAGAAGCTGCGCACCTGGAACTTGTCCGCCGAGAACTGTTCGGTCGCGAGGGAAAAGATCATCGGCATCGAGCTCGCCTCGGATGAATGGACATGCGGAAATCCTCGTTGAACCGAATCGAAACGTCGGTCAGCGGATCGGGCGCGACCAGTTGAGACGGAGGCGCTGCACTTGATGAAACCACTCTTGTCGCTCCGAGGGGTAGGCGACGAAGCGATTTTGCCAATGGTCGTGGACGGCGGCGAGCTCTGGCGCCGACGAGATGCCGTGCCTCTGCGCGACCTGCGCCACGTCGGCGCCGACGCGATCGAGCTCGGCACAGAGCACTGCGTACTCGAAGAGCTCGAGCCGCTTGACCGCCGGCGCCGCCACCGGTCGATGCGCCGCTTCTGCGCCCGGCATGGCAGCGAGTGATGGAGCCGCTCGTGCCACTGGCGGCAGCGTGCTCTCGCGCGCGTCTCTCGCTCGCAGACGCTGACTCTGCAACTGCTCGCGAATTCGATGGTAGGTCTCCGCCTGCTCGGGCCGCTCGCGCATGATCGCGGTCCAAGCGGCGATCTCGTCGTCGACCTCGGAAGCGCCGAGGCCGAACGCCGCGCCGTGGAGATGACGGAGGTGGGGCGTCTCGTCGATGAGGAGACGAAGGCTGGCGAGCTCGACCAAGACGAGGCGCGTCCGATGCTCCTTCTTCGCTTCGAGCGCGAGCTCGACGAGGAGGTCGAGGGGAGCGTCGATGTCGGCCGCTCGGAACTTCGCCGGGGGCAGGTACGGGCGACGAGCGGCGCCGACGGGCGCGCTGGCAGGAGGCAACGGCTGCCAGCGCTGCCATCCTGCGCGCGTGTGCTCGCGCTCGCGACGCAGACGAGCGAGCTCGTCGGGGTTCTCGCGGAGATGCCGTAGCCACGCCTTCTCCTCGAGACGGCGCTGCCGAGTCGTGAGCAATCGGAAACTGACGTAGACGCTCTCGCGCGCCTCGTGGTGGACTTCGAGGCCCATCGTCAACGAGGCGAAGTCGGCGAAGCAGAGCTTGCGCGCGTCGAGCCGTGCGACACCGTTCGCGACCGGATGTGCGTCGTTCGCCGGCGGCCGCGAGCTCGGCGCCACATACATGCTCGGCACGCTCGGCACGCTCGGCACGCTCGGCATGCCCGGCGTGCTCGGCATGCTCGAGGACGAGGGTTGGGAAGTCGAGCTCGAGGCGGGAGTCGAGACGGGCGCTGCCTGCTGCTCGCGCTCCCAACGAATCCAGCGATCGCGCATGCGCGCGCGCATCACCGCGTGTTCGTTGGCTTCGCTCGGATACGCCTCGAAGTAGGCGCGATAGGAGGCCACGAGCTCGAGCGCCGTGCGCTCGTCGAGCCCGAAACTGTGGTGAATCTCCGGCATTCTGTGCGGGAGGAGCTCGATCGCCATCGAGTACGAAGCGAACTCGAGGAGAGAGAGCGCAGGATGAGGAGCAGGCTGATCGTGGAGAGCGGGGGCCATGGCTTCAGCCTCCCGCATGGTCGCCGCGCGACCCGTGATGGTTCGATGACTTCGACATGAGCACTCGCTTTCGGGCACCTCGCCGTAGGGCGGCGGGTCTTTTCGGGTTGCATGCGGCTCGAGTGGTCCGCGGGTACGTTTCGAATTCTCGGAATCTCACTCCTCGGGTTCAGCTCGTCCTCAAGTGGCGGTCACACGTGTCTGCGTGCTGGCGATGGTCACCGGGACCGGCGGTCCGACACCGGTGTTCATGCCTTGGCTGGTGGCGAGCAGCGCCGGGGTTCCGTTGATGGTGACTCGCGTCGTGCCCGTCATCCACTGCACCGGCACGCACGGCATCGGCGTGCCTGGCGGAACGGTGAATGGGCAACCGGCGACCATCGTCACGTCGGTCTGCAACGCGACCGGCTGGCCACCGACGGTGACCCGCGTGTTCGACGGGACGATGTTGGCAGAGGCGCCATGCCCGCAAAGAATGCTCGCGCCGACTTGGACGAGGGGAACGGCCATCTCACACGACCGTCAGCGCGCCGTTGTTCACGTCGACCTTCGAGCCCGCGAGCGTGATGACCGCCCCTTTGCCGTTGTCGAGCGTGATGCCGTTCGCGTCGATGACGATCTTGGCGCCGGAAGCGTTCTGGAGCGTGATGCCCCCGCTCGAGTCGGCGACGGTGATGACGTTGTCCTCGGAGACGTGAAGCTTGAGCTCCTTGCTCATGCTGCGCTCGTGATCGTGGTCATGGGTGTGGCCTCCAGGCTCACTGCTACTGCTTGGTTGCATCCATCTGTCGCGGCTCCAGGCGTTTCATTACCCCGCTGCAGATGACCAATGCATGATTGCCGAATGATCACGGCTGCACGGATGTAGGCGAATCTGCTTCAGGTTTCGGCGAGCAGGGCGCCCGCGCGCGCCGAGAGGACCGGCATCCCACAGGCCGTCGCCAGCGCCACCGCACGACGGGCGAGCCTCTCTACGCGCGCAGAATCGCCGGCGGGAACGGCGACGTGACGCGCGAGCTCGAAGAGCGAGTAGGCCTCGAGGGGCGCGGCACCGAGCCGACGATGGGCAATGATGGCGTGCTCGAGCCAGCGTTCGGCGTCGGCGACGTGACCGAGGACGGCCGAGAGGAGCCCGAGGTAACGACTGGTCGCGCCGAACGACGCGATCCCGAGCCCGACGACGACGTGCTGCTCGGCGAAGGGAAGGAGCGCCGCGTAGAGATGCGGTGCATACGCCGCCTCGCCGATCTCTGCGGAGATCTCGGCGAGGAGCGCGACGGTGACGTGCCAGTTGATGTCGCGACGAATCGAGAGGACGCCGTCGTGAAAGAAGGTCGAGAGGAGCGCGCGTGCCTCCTCCGGGCGACCGCTGATCGCATCGAGGTACCCGAGCGCCGCGCGCCAACAGGCGAACGCGGGAAGCTGCGCGCTCGTCGCTTCGAGGAGCGGTCGCAGCTCCTCCAGCCGTCCACGCTCCCGACGAAGGACGAAGCTCTGGACGCCGAACCACATCGCCGAGAGCTCGTAAGCCGCTGCAGGGCCGGTCATCGCTTCGGCGAGTCGCGCCTCGGCCTCGTCGAGGCGGCCCGAGAGGAGGCCGATCATCGAGCGATAGAGCGCGTGATAGAGCGTGAAATTCGGCCTCGTGAAGCGCGTGAGGAGCCGGCCGTGATCGGCGATGGCGGCCTCTAGATCTTCGCGCACCCCGAGCTCGATGGCGTCACGCACCTCTGCAGCGACGGCGAGCGTCTGCAGCTCGACGTCATCGGCGTCCTCGGCGAGCGCGCGCGCCTCCTCGCCGAGGCGACGTCGCTCGGCCAACGTGTCGGGAAACGCGATGACGAAGTGGAGCGACTTGAGCGCGTAGGCGAGAATCCGTCGATCACCGACGCGGCGAGCGAGCGCCACCGCTTCCCGCGCGAGCTGCCCTCGCCTCTCGTTTTCACTCGAGAAATAGAGGGCTTCGGCGAGTCGCGCGAGGAGGCCAGCGCGCACCGGCAGCTCCGCGTCGCGGAGGACTGCGAGACCCTCCTCGAGGAACCGAATGCGCGGGAGATCGACGACGCCAGCCTCTTCGATCGACGCGTAGGCGAGCGCCGCCGCTGCGAGCCTCGCCGCATCTCCCTGCTCGCGCGCGAGCGCCCCGGCACGAACGAAGACGCCGAGCGCCGCTTCACGGTCGCCGACGCGCAACATCGCGTCTCCCGAGGCGAGGAGTAGATCGAACGTCTCGGTCGCCGAGGCTCCATATTGCTCGACGAGCTGGAGCGCCTGGCGACACGACCGCAACACCTCCTCGTAGGCGGCACAGGCGTGCGCCTGCTTGGCCGCGCGCAGCCAATACTCGATGGCACGGCGCGCTTCCCCGAGCGGCGCGGCGATCGTCAGGTGCTCGGCGATTCGGGCCCACGCCGGATCGGGCGCCGCGGCCTCGCGCTCGATCAACGCGATCGCGATGTGACGATGGAGCCGGAGCCGATCGGCCGCCGGCACCGCCTCGGCGAGCGCGTCCTGGACGATGCGATGCACGAAGCGAAATCGCCCAGCGCCCTCGATGGGGAGGAGAATGCGGGCCTCCACCCCTTCGTCGAGACGGAGCTGCAATTGCGCCGGCGCGACCTCGAGAATCGCCGCGAGAAAACCGACACCGAGCTCGGGCCCGACGTGCGCAGCGACGGAGAGCGTTCGACGCGCGGGGGGCGAGAGCGTCGAGAGGAAACGATCGATGGCGTCGCGCAGCCCATCCGGCAAATCGCGGTCGGCGAAGGCGTCGAGCCCTTCCAGCCGTTCGAGCCGCCCATCCCGCTCGAGGAGGCGGAGGAGCTGCGTGAGGAAGAACGGATTGCCAGCGGTGCGTTCGAGGAGCGCTCGAATCACCTCCGGCGACGGCGAAAGACCGGTGGTGACCGCGACGAGCTGCGTCACCTCGTCCGAAGTGAGCCCGCGAAGACGTTGAATCTCGGTCGTCTCCGCCACGAGCCCGCCGAGCGCCTCGGCGAGCGCCGAATCGACGCCACGACCGGCATCACGACTGATCTCACGACTGATCTCACGAAAGGCGACCGCGAAGGCCATCTTCGCCCCGTGGACCTCACGAACGAGAAAGCGGAGCAGTTGCAGCGAAGGGACGTCGGCAAGCTGGAGATCGTCGAGGACGATCAGCAGCGGCTCGGTGCGCGCGGCGCGAGCGAGCAGGTGACCGAACGCATCGAACGCACGAAAACGAGCCTCGGGCGTCCCCTCCGACGCGCGAAGCGAAGGTTCGGAGAAGCGCGCAGTCTCTTCCGGGAGCACCCGCCCCAGATCGCCGGCGAGCCCTTCGAGCGCCACGCGGAGCACGTCGTCTCCACGCAGCTCGCCGAAGCGACGGACCACGCGGGTCCACGGCCAGAAGGAAGGCGAGCCCTCTTGCCGACTGCAACGAACGACGATCGAGTCGACGTCACGCGCACGCGCGTGGAGGACGAGCTCGTCGAGAAAGCGCGTCTTTCCTGCGCCCGGCTCGCCGGTGACGACGAGCGAGGTCATGTCGCCGGCGAACCCACGATCGAGCAGCTTCCGCGCGGCGACGAGCGGTGCTTCACGACCGACGAACGCTCCACGCGACGTCGCTTTCAGCGCGATCGGCGCGATCGGCGCAGGCTTGGCGACGGGCGCGACGGGGTCTTTTTCTTCGATGGGGACGAGGAGGCGAAACCCGCGTCCCCGCACGGTGCCGATCAGCCGCTGGTCGTCGTCGTCGAGCGCGCGACGCAGCGCCATGACCGCGCGGTTGAGGGAGGTCTCACCGACGGCGACGGTCGGCCAGAGCTGGGCTTGCAGCTCTTCGCGCGTGAGGACCCTCCCACCGCTCCGGAGCAACACGAGGAGGAGATCGAGCACCTTCGGCTGAAGGTGGATCGGTTCACCGCTCGGACCGAGGAGCTGGAAGTTCTCGACGTCGACGCGGAATCGATCGAATGCGAGCACCATCGGACGTGGCGATGCTGCCCGAGTTGCGAGGGCCCGAGAAGCGGCCAAGGCGAAAACTTGGAGCTAGAAGGCCTCGGCCTCGTCCTCGTCCTCGTTCTCGAGATCGAAGCGCGCTTTCTCGTCGGCCAGCTCCTTGTCGAGCTCGCGCGTCGAGATGACCGGGAGCTTGCGCTTGCCGATCGGGCCCTCGTCGACGTAGTCGCGCAGGGCAGTCATGTCCTCGTAAGCCTGGAGCTTGGCGAGACCTTTGACCTCCACCTGACGGATGCGCTCACGCGTCAGGTTCATGATCGCGCCGACCTCTTCCAGCGTCGTGCCGCCGCGGTCGGAGACGTCGAGCGCGCAGGTCTCGGTCATCTCCCACACCTCGAGGTCGGGAAAATTGAGCTTGATCGCGCCGGTGCGCGGCGAGACGTCGAGGAAGAGGTGATGCTGGCAGGAGACGAAGGGGCACGGACGCGCTCCCTCGACGCACTCCACGCGGGTCTTCGGACGAAGGGTCGCCGTGTCCTCCGGGAAGAGGAGACGACCGCGTTCGAGCTCGGCCTTCGAAAGCCGCTTCACGCTGATGGTGCGCGCACGCACGTCGCGCTTGCGACGCGAACGGCGCTGCTCACGCGTCAGCTGTTGCTCCGGCTCGGGCTTGATCGCCAGGGCGCCGTCGGTCTCGAGGAGCTCGCCCTCGCCGTCGTCGTCGAGCGTCTCGCTCTCCAAGTCGAAGGCCTCGCCGGCCTCGTCCGTGTTCTCGCCAAAGCCGCCTTCATCGTCGAAATCTTGTGCCATTTGCGCCGTCTCCCCGTGTGGTCGCCTTCGCCGCTGTCGCCCACGTATCGAATCGGACGCGCGCGTCCCGCGCTGCACGTCCACGCGACGGCCATCGCACGCAGTTCGCGCACGACCGCACCGAACGAGGCCGCCTCGACCTCGCCCGCTCATCGCTCGACTCGCGCCCCACTGCGGCGCGGCTGACTTCCCCTTGCACAGCCCAGCGTCGACGCGCGACCGTGCGCGCTTCGAGCCGAAAAACGTATCGTGTCGCGGAGCCTTCTAGACCGCCGCCCGTCGCAGGCGTGCCTGCATGGTGAGGCGGTTCTCGATGCCAGTGAGATCGTCGACGAGCTTGCGGGCGAGCCCGCGGAGGTCGTCGAGATCGCGCTTGAGCATCTTCGCGACCGGTGCGCCCGCTCGTTCGTCGATGGCGCGATCGATCCCGTCGATCACCCTCGCGAGGGTTCGCTCCGTCTCTTCGATGTCGGACCGCGCGAAGAGGAACTCCCGTTGGATTTCCTCGATCGTGTAGTCCTGCGCCATCATCTCTTTGATCCGAACGATCTGACGGATCACGCCCGCGGGATACATCCCCTGCGAGCCCTGATGTTTCCCCTTGCGACCGACGCGGATGCTCCGCGGCA
>JANYDK010000122.1 GCA_025363655.1 Deltaproteobacteria bacterium
AACGAGATGGGCTGCGTGTCGATCGTCATCGTGATTCCAATTCGTGCTCCGCCTGCGAAGGTGCGCTCACGCCGCCCGGCGTCGCTTGAGGAGCTGCAAAATGCGGTGCGTCTCGATCTGCGCGGGGAGAAGCGAGCGCGCGACGAACTCTTGGTGTTCGGCGCCGAGCTTGGCGAGGTCGTGCCCGTACTCGCGGAGGCGAAGATCCTCGTACTTCTCCAGCGCGTAAATGGCGGCGCTTTCGCCGAGGCCGACCGTGACATTGCCGAGGAGCTCGATCACCTTGCCGGCTGCTCCCGATTGCGTCGGGACCTCGGCGCCGAGCCGCCGCAGCTCCTCGCCCAGCAGGCCGACGCGCTCCCCGTGCGAACGCTGACACCACTTCAAGGTGTCGAGGTCGTGAAGCACCTCCGGCGAGTCGAGGGCTTGCTGATAGGTCTCGATCGCCGCGAGCTCGCCGCGCACGAAGGACTGCAGCTGCTCGATGGTCCGCTCGACGGTCTTGTCCGTCTCTCCGGTCTCCCCGGTCACGTCGGCACCCGACGGCCCATGACGAAGGAGACGAGGGCACCGATCACGAAGACGAAGAAGGCGACCCGCGCGACCCAAGCAGCGTCGGCGGCGATGCCTCCGAATCCGAAGACGGCGGCAGCGATGGCGAGGACGAAGAAGACGACGGCGGCTCGAAGCATGAGGGTGCTCTCTTTCGGTCGAAGGGAGGTGGAATGCGAATGCATTCGAGACTGCAGCGCCTGTGCCAATTCGACGAAGCAGCCTCACGAGGCGGCACGGCGGAGCGCGAGCTCAGCTGGGCGCGCCCTCTTGTCCCGCCGCGGCGAAATGCCCCGCGGGTGCCGACGTCTCGGTCGACGAACCTTGGTACGCACGCACGTCTTCGACGGCGACGTGATCGACGGCGGTACGCCGGGGCAGCGCGTCGCCTTGGACGACCGCGAGCACGGCGGTGATGTTGTCGTTGCCTCCAGCGGCGTTTGCCGCATCGATGAGATCCGAGCAGGCGCGATCCAGCGTCGGCGCGATCGTGATCGCGGTCTGAATCTGATCGTCGGAGATCTCGCGCGTGAGACCGTCCGAACAGAGGAGGATCCGATCGCCGTGATGCAGCGCCACGCGATGGAGCGCGACCTCGACCGCCTCCGAGTGGCCCATCGCCTGGAGAATGACGTTGGAATTGAATTCGGAGGCAGACTCCGGCGTGAGCGCACCGGCCTCGAGCAAGAGCTGCGCGCAGCTCTGATCGCGTGTCAGCTGCACCAGCTCGTCGCCGCGCAAGAGATAGGCGCGCGAGTCCCCGACCTCGGCGACGAAGGCCTCGTTACCGTGGAGGAGGACTGCCACGAGCGTAGCGCACATCCCGGAGTGTGCAGCGGCCCCAGCGGCGCGGAATACCACGGTATTTGCGGTCTCCACGGCCGCAACCAGCGCCTCGCCCGGACCGACCGCGGTGACGGTCGCCAGCGCATCTCGCAAGACGCGGAGGGTGAGCGCGCTCGCGACCTCGCCAGCGTTTGCGCCCCCGACCCCATCGGAGACGGCGAGGAGCAGCCCGCGCGCGCCGACTTGCAGGCCGATCGGCCCCGGCATCGCGTCGACGGGCTCCGGTCGCGTCAGATCGGCGACGACGAAGGCATCTTCGTTGTGGGCGTAGACGCGCCCGACATCGCTGCGGCCGAAGACCTCGAGCTCCACGGGCGTCTGGATGGTTTCGACTTGGTTCATGCCCTCGGACGAGTGCATTGATCGGACCAACGCCGAGACCGCTCACGTTGCGCCCTACTTGACGGTCGGCTGTGCAGCGGCGGCCTTGGCTTGCACGCAGTCGTTCAGCACGGCGTCCTCGGCCTTGCAGAGGTCCATCGACGCCTGCTGATCGGTCTTGCCGTCGGCGCCGCACTTCTCTTTGGCGATTTGGCACCTCACGAGCGCGAGAAACTTCGCACCACACACGGGATCGCGCGCCAACGAGGCGCACACCTGCGCGGTCTCGGCGTCGATGACCTCCGCGGGGCAGATGCTCTTGGCACTGCACAACCGCTCGGGCTCGTCTCCCGAGGCGCTCGGAGAAGGCGGCGCCGGGGCTGCCTTCTTCTCGGGTGCGGCGACGACGGGAGGCGTGGCGTCGGAGCGCTCTTTGCTGCAGCCGACGACGGCGAGAAGGAACGCGTAGGTGAGCACCGAAGCCAGAAGATGTCGCATCGTTTCGAGCCACAGTGAACCACGAAACAGCCTGGGTGACGCGGCGCTACACTGGTATGCCGTGAGGAAATGAGCGAGCGGTCCTTTGTCGATGAGCATGTCGGGTGCGTCACGCTCCTATGCCTCTTGCCGCTCACCCTCGCGTGTTCGAGCAGCAATGACCCGCCCGCGTCCTCTGATGTCGCATCTGATGTCGCGTCTGATGTCGCGCCGACCGAGGCGGGAGCTGACGCCGGAGACGCTGTGCCGACCGATGGCGAGCGCGTCGACGACGATGGCGGCGAAGGCGCGGGAGACGCGGGCCCGACGCCACCACCGATCGACGCGGGCGCAGCGGCCGATGCCTCGCTCGGCGCGCTCCTCGATCTCGAGGCCGAGCGCGAACTGAAACTGCGCGTCGAGTCGACGTACAGGCACACCACGCACGTCGACGAGGCGGCCGGCGTCTTCGACTACGACTGCTCGGGATTCGTCGGCTACGCGATGGACCGCGCGACACCGGCTGCGATCGCGCAGATTCGAAGTACGCAGGGCAAGACGAGGCCCCTGGCCAAAGATTTCGAAGCCTTCTTCGGCGCGCTCGGCGCGGGAAAAACAGGCGTATTCTCCCGCGTGACGCGCGCCCTCGACTTGCGCCCCGGAGACGTCGTCGCCTGGCTCGAGCCGTCCGAGCTCGCGTCGACGAACACCGGACACGTGATGATCGTACACGGCGCCGCCAAGCCGAACCCGGCGCGCGCCGACGAGGTGCTGGTCCTCGTCACCGACGCGAGCGCCTCGTTCCATGGTCCCACCGACACGCGATCGCCTGCGGGACAAGGCCTCGGACAGGGCACCGTCGGATTGCTCGTCGACCCCTCGGGCCGCCCGGTGGGATATCGATGGAGCGGCGGCTACAGCGCGAAGACGTACAGCACCACCGTCTCGCTCGGCCGCCTCGAGTAAGGCCCTACCACCTTGCCCCGGTGCGGGGTCGATCGCCTCGTCGCAGCGCAAGGCGACGCGCACCTCCGAGACATTCGTCGAACAAAACGAGCGATCGCGCGCTGGAACGCGGCGTGCTCTTCGGCTCCGGTCGCTGCGCGCAACCCGCGCGTGGCGTGGGTGCGGCCCCAAGCCGCGTCAGCTGGAGATACCGTCATGCGCACCACACACATCCTCGCCGCTGCTCTCGTCTCGCTCAGCCTCGCCGCGTGCGACAAGCCTGCCGACGAGCAGAAGAAGATCAACGAGGCGCAAAGCGAGGCCGACAAGAAGATCGCCAAGGCGAACGCGGAGGCCGACAAGAAGACCGACGAGGCCCAGGCCACAGCCGACAAAAAGATCGCGGAGCTGAAGGCCGACTTCGAGAAGGCTCGTGACGATTACCGCAAGAAGAAGAACGAAGATCTCGCCGATCTGGACAAGAAGGTCATCGACCTCGAGACGAAGTCGAAAAACGCGACCGGCGCCACCAAGGCCGACGTCGATGCGAACCTGAAGAAGATTCGCGAGCAGCGCGCCCTCTTGGCGAGCGATCTGAAGGGCATCGAGACGGCGACGTCCGAGACCTGGAACGACCTCACGAAGAAGCTCGATCAAGAGGTGAAGAGCCTCGAAACGCTCGTCGACAAGGCCTGACGACGACGCGCGACGTCTCGTCCTTCGTCGCTCGCTTCATCTTCCACACCCCACCGGCGCTCCGCGAGCGCGCCGATCGCATTCTACTTGGCGGTCGACGCCGTCGCCTCGAATGGCCAAGCGGTGTCGGTGGGACTCCAAGGATCGTTCGGCGCGCTGTGAATTGGGCTAGGAACGCGCGATGCCGGTCGAGATTCGCCGCCACGAGTTGGGCCGGGACCTGGCCGCGTTCGAGCGCGCCGGGTTCGTCGTCTTCGCCGACGATCCGAACTGGGTGCCGCCCCTCTCGATGGTGCTCCGCGAGCGGCTCACGCCCGGCAAAGACCCCTTCCACCTTCACGCCGACGTCGCGCTCTTCACGGCCTGGAAAGACGGCCGCCTCGTTGGTCGCATGTCGGCGACGGTCGATCGCAAGTGGTTGTCGACCTGGAACGACGCGACGGGTCACTTCGGATATTTCGACACCATCGACGACGTCGAGGTCGCCGAGGCGCTCTTCGCGCACGCCGAGCGCTGGCTCGTCGGCAAAGGCATGAAGCGCGTCAACGGCCCGATGAGCCTCAGCGCCGTGCAGGAGATTGGCATTCTCGTCGACGGCTTCGACACGCCCCCGATGGTCGACATGGCGCACTCGCGCCGCTACCAAGGTGCACTCGCCGAGCGCTGTGGCTACGTCAAAGAAAAGGACCTTCTCTGCTGGCGGTACGAAGCCGGCTCCGAGATCAACGCGCGCACCCTGAAGGCGTGGGAATCGATCTGCTCGCTCCCCGAGGTGCGCATCCGCAGCGTGAACCGGCGGCGTTTGCGCAACGAGCTCGGCATCGTCATGGAGATCTACAACGAGACCTGGGCGGGCAAGTGGGGCTACGTGCCAATCGGATCGAGCGAGCTCGACAAGATGGCGCGCGACCTCTCGCTGGTGCTCGATCCCGATCTCGCCTTCATCGCCGAGGTCGACGGGAAGCCAGCGGGAATGTGCATCACCATCCCCAACCTCAACGAGGCCATCGCCGATCTCGGGGGGAGCCTCTTCCCCTTCGGCTTCGCCAAGCTCCTCTACCGGACCAAGGTGCGTAACCCGAAGACGTCGCGGCTGATCCTCCTCGGCGTGCGCGAGAGCATTCGCAAACAGGTGAAACGCTACGGCGGACTCTCGGCTGCGATGTACGTCGAGGTCGCGCGACGCGGCACGGCGAAGGGCTATCGCTGGGCCGAGCTGAGCTGGACGCGCGAGGACGACGCGCCCATCAATCTCGGGATTCGATCGATGGGCGCGAAGGTCTACAAGACGTATCGCGTGTACGAGAAGCAGCTCGGATCCGGGCGCTGATTCCTCCAGTCAGGCCCAGTGACTGCGCCTTAGAGCGTCGGCCTCGATGACGTCGGTGACGCACCCTCACGACGGATGTGGTTCCTGACTGCGATCTACCGCGCTCGGATAGCCTCACGCGATGCAGCCGGTCACCTGGCAACGTTGGCCGCTTTCCGAGTGGCGCCGCTCTGCTCGCCGCGGCGCGCTCTTCGCGGTGCTCTCCGTCGGTTGTGTCGAGGCGAAGAGGGTGTCGCCCGACCCGGTGGAAGCGGTGCCGCCGCTCGACCCTCACTACTACGACTCGCTACCAGCGCCGCAGCGCGCGACCTACGACGGAGCAGACGCGGTCGTCGTCGCGACGTTGGTCAACCCGAAACTCCACGGCGTGCTCACCTCGCTACCGCCGATCTACATGCACGGCTTCGAGATCGGCTTCGTGCGTCCGCTCGGCGGCAGTGACTTTCCCGCCGTGAGACTCAGCTACATGACGCGCCGCCCCGACCACGATCGTCCCTTCGTGCCGTGGTCGCGGGCGATCCTCTCGCTGCGCATCGTCGAGCAGACGATCGAATTCGGCGACGCGAAGCCTGGCCTCACCGTCGAAGTTGCGCGCGTCGACGCGGCCACGCCGGAGCTGGAACAGGCGCTGGCCATCGCCCTCTCGCCGGCGCCACCCGATCTCCACCTCTCCGTCACGCAAGTCCCGTCGGCCCCTGTCGGATTCGAAAACCCATTCGGGGACGGCGTCTTCGACCTGAGCGTGGTCAACCGCGGGAAAGTCCGGCGCGTCGTGCCTCGTCTCTTCGTGGAGGAGACGCCGAGCGGTGACGTCGTTCGCTTCGACGAAGCGCTGGAGATTCGGCGCGGAGACATGCTGCCCGACTTCTCCGCGGGCACCACGCTGCACCTTCCGACGAGACCGCATATCGGCCCAGTTCGGCCGCTGGAGCTTGCGCCTTCCGAATCGGTGTCGATCCGAGTCGACGTCAAGCCGCTCCACGGACTGCCGGCCAGCGTCGGTGGAGGTAGACTCTACTACTCGTTCGCCATCGGCCCGCTGCGCACGTCGAGCTTCTTCTACTACTCGGCGAGGCTGCACGGTCCGCTGATGGGCAAGACTCCCTGAACTGAATCGAGATCCTCGCCGCGGGCGGTTCTCTCGCGGGTCGATCACATGCTCGAGACATCGAGTGTGGCGATGACTGCGCCGAAAATGGCCCTTCCAGACGCCCAGCGCTCCTCGGTCCTGGCCAAAGCCGTGCGCGGCCTGCCGACTGCGCTTCGGGCCTTTGTTGCAACAGCTCGAGCTGTCTCGGAGGAGGCACCTGCACGCTCACCTGTTCGACCACTGCCGACTGTCCGACGACCGAGCGAAGCGAGATCGACCGGACGGCCGAAGTTGCGAAGCAATCTTCGGCGAAACGAGACTGTCCGACGAGCTCCGGCTGGAGCTGCTCTCTGGACTGTGCGTTCCAACTTATCGGATGCTTCGATCTCGTTCGGGAGGCTCGCTCGCGCGCGCCGGCCCCGGCGCCGTCCAATTCTTTCGATGACTCTACAGCTCGCCGAAATCGCGAGTTGGATTCGTCGTTTCGCGTGAGCACGCGGACAAGGAAACGCTCGTACATCACGTCGAGCCGAGGTGCCCTCGTTTGAGCCAGACGAGGGCGCCCTCCGCGCTCGAAAGTCGTACCGCCGAATCGAGACTTCGCCGCCACGACCATTTGGCGCACGTTTTTCCATCGATTTCGATGCTTCCGTCGACGACGAGCGACTCGGCGCCGAGGCCGCTCGCGGGTAAGTCGAGGCACTCGCCCGCCTGCAGTCGATGCAACGTCACTCGCTCGCCAGCGAATTCGTGCAGCAGCTTCATCGCTTTGCCGTCGACCTCGCGCCAGCCCTCGTCAGGACCGATCACCACCCGCGCATCGTCGGACGCTTGGAATTGTCGAAGCTTGACGAGGATGACACACCCCTCGGGGGTAAAGGGCGTATGTCGCGATCCGATCGGGTTGCGGAGGTAACTCCCCGAGGGGTATCCGCCGAGCTCGTCGTGGAAGACGCCCTCCAGCACGAAAAACTCCTCGCCACCCCCGTGCTCGTGACTGGGAAAGGAGCTCTCGCGATCGAATCGCACCAACGTGGTCGCGCGCGCGATCTCGCCGCCGTCACGGTCGAGCATGTGGCGATGGACGGCAGGTTCGGGCGATGGGACCCATGCGCTCTCGTCGAACTCCACGGACACCGTCTCTCCAAGGTCGGCTCGCAGTTTCATGTTCTGCCTCGTTTCTTCGGTCGTTCAGAATCGTTCGCGCCACGGGCGCACGTCGACCTCGTGAGTCCATGCCGATCGTTCTTGGGCGATGAGGCCCAGGTAGATCTCGGCGAGCGCCTTCGGTGACATGGCGTCTTCTTCGACGGCACTGAAGCGCGCCTTCGAGCGCTCGCTCCAGATGAGCCCGTCGAGGATGACGTGGGCGACGTGCACTCCCAGCGGACCGAGCTCGCGGGCCAGGGATTGTGCGAGCCCGCGGAGCGCGAACTTCGACGAGGCGAAGGCCGCGCTCCGTTTTCCGCCGCGCACCGATCCGGTCGCGCCGGAGAAGACGAGGGCTCCGCGCCCGACTGCGACCATCGCCGCCATCGCCCTCTGCGCGACGACGAAGGCGCCGAAGCAGTTCACCCGCCACGACTCCTCGAAGAGCGCGAGCCCGGTGTCGGCCGCAGCGCGCAGATCGATGCGATGCGCGTTGTAGACGACCGCCGTGGCCGGCCCCGACTCCGCCTCGATGCGAGCGAAGGCGAGGTCGACCGCGTGCGCGTCGGTGAGGTCGCAAATGATCGCGTGCGTGCCCTCCACTTCGGCTGCCACGTCCCTCGTCGCGCGCTCCCGGCCGAGGGCGTAGACGATGGAGCCGCGCTCTCGCAGCCGTTCGGCGAGCGCGCTGCCGAGCCCGACGTTGGCGCCGGCGATCACCGCGACCTCCTCCTTCATCGCGCCAGCCCCGGCATCGCGACGTAGAACGGCAGCGCCTTCACGCGAGCTTGCCAAGCGCGCACGTTGGGGAAAGGGTCGAGCGAGATCTTCCCCTCGGGCGCGAGCCCGACTGCCGGAAAACACGCCAGATCGGCGATCGTCGGCCGGCCGAGCTCGAGGAACGGACGACCTTCGAGGTGCTTCTCGAGGAGCGCGAGGCTGGCCTGGGCGATGGCGTCGGCGCGCTCGATCGGAAGCGGGACGCCGAGCGCATGATGGATCCGCGCCGCGTGCACGCCGTTCTGCAGCTCGTTGGCTGCGAACGAGAGCCAGCCGACCACCCGCGCCTCGTCCGCGGCCTTCTCGGGCAGCCACTGCTTCGATCGATCGTAGCTGCGCGCGAGGTAGACGAGGATCGCCTGCGAGTCGTGGATACGCACGTCGCCGTCGACCAGCACCGGCAATTGACCGCGCGGATTGAGCGCGAGGAAGCCCTCCTGCTTGTGCGCGGACACCATGATGTCGACGAGATGCTCTTCGTACGTGACGCCGAGCGCAGCCAAGAGCAGGCGGACTTTGTGGGTATTTCCCGAGATGGGATGACCGTGGAGGATCATGTTCGTTCTCTTTCCGAGCGACGTTCGTGTCGTTCGAGGGCCATCCTGGTCTCGAGGTCGATCAGAGGGTAGGGTTATGGAACGAATGGCGTCATAGGTAATGGCTATGAAACGAGACTCCGTCGCCGCGCCCTCGGTGGTGGCTCTGCGCTACGTCGCCAAGGTGGCCGAGCATGGCTCCTTCAGCGCCGCCGCGCGCGCGTGCGACGTCTCGCAGCCGACCGTCTCCAACGCCATCGCCGATCTCGAGCAGTCGCTCGGCGCGCGCCTCTTCGAGCGCTCGACGAAGAGGGTCGTCCTCACGCCGGCGGGGACGACGCTCCTCCCGCTCGTCTCCGCGGTGCTCGACGCGATGGAAGCGCTGATGCGACGAACCGACGCGCTCAAGTCGCCCTCGCGCAAGCTGCTGCGAATCGGCTTCACGTCGCTGCTCGGCGCGCAACGCCTCCACCTGCTCTTCGAGCCCTTCACCCGTCTGCATCCTGACGTCGAAATCGTCTACAAAGAGTGCACCCAGAACGACATGGACGCGCGCCTCGAGGCCAGCGCCATCGACTTCATCTGCGGCACCCACGTCGTTCGTCGGCGAAACCGCGCACGACAACTCCTCTACACCGAAGACCTCCGTTGGGTCGCCCCGGGAGGCGCGGGAAGTCGGCGCGATCGCGTCACCCTCCGCGACGTCGCCAAGTCGCGACTGCTCTTGACCATGGGCACCTGCGGGCTTCGGCAAGCGACGCGTGAGCTGTTCGAGCGGGCCGAGCTTCCCATCGACGAGTACGCCGGACAGGCCATCAGCTACGCAGCGCTCGAAGAGTGGGCCGAGCTCGGTCTCGGCGGGGCAATTCTTCCCGCTTCGCACATCCGACGCGCCACCAGCGAGCCCCTCGTCGAGGCGGGCAAGCCGATACGCCTCGCCTACGAAGTCGTGTGGCGCAAAGATTTGCTCGTCGCCGCGCACACGGTCGACTTCGTCGGCTACGTGCGCAGCGTCGTTCCCAAACTGGTGCGAGGCGGCATGAGGGTGAAATGAAGAGTTCTTTCTTCGTCGCGTTCGCCGTCGTGCTCGCCGCGCGTCCAGCGGAGCGAAGGGCCCGCGCGCGCGACGGTGAGCGCCCGCTGCACGGTCCATGAAGCGCAGCGCTTCGAACCAGAGAGAGACAGATCGGTGGGCGCCGACCTCTCGCGTCGACCATCGTGCCTCAGTGCGTTGATCGAATCAGCCTGTTTTCCAGCAAGATTCGAAGAGGAACGCTCCTTGCGATGAAACGGGCACGGGTGGTCGGACCACCGGAGGCTCCGTCATGTCGCGAGAGAAGGCACCGATCCTCAAACCACAGCCGTGGCTCTTTCTCACCCTCCTCGGAGCGGCCTTGCTCGGCGTGCTCGCGCTCGTGGTGCTGTGGCCGCCGAACAAGACGCGCATGTCGCCACATGCGTCGGAAGTCGAGACGAGCGCGCCGCCGGTCGGACAAGGCCCGAATGGCCTCACGGCCTCGACCAACGGCACGTCCGAAGAGAGCGCTGGGCTCGCCACCGACGAGAACGCCGACGTGGGTGATGCCGCGGTCGGTTACGCGAGCGTGGCGTCGAGGCTCACCTCGTCGGTCGGCGCCGGCCTCGACGTGGAAGGCGACGGTGGGATGCCCGACGCCACAAGACCGGGGGTCGACACGGCCAGTCCCACGCCGGTCGACGGAGCGCCGATGGCGAGCGACGCGGCCGACGAGTCGAAAGCGCCCGCCAAAGCGCCTGCGATCACGGCGAGTCTCCTACTCTCGGTCGACGGAACCGATCCGCGCTCGGCGTGGACCGGCCTCTCCCCGACGGTGCGGCCGAGCGACGTCGTGATCGCGCGGGTCGACGGCGACGCGACCTCACTTTCATGGCTCGGCTTCAGCGACGTCATCGCCCTCGATGCACCGCTCGTGCAGTACGTGATCGCGTTCTCCGACGTGGCGCGCCTCGACGCGATGCTGGCACGAGGAATCCCTTCGTCGGCGAGCGCGGTCGGGCTCACCTCGGCGGATGGGCTCGACGCCGACGGGCTCGCGGCCCTCTCCGCGTCGGTGCGTGGCGCCGGCAAGCGCCTCTTCATCTCGGTCGATTCGAACCCGACGGCGACGATGCCCGTGATCGGCCAGCGCGCCGACATCGTCGAGCTCGTCTCGCAAGGCTCGTCGGTGGCCGCGCTCACGGGCGCCATCAACGCGCTCCGGACCTCGGGAAGGCCGACGATCTTCGTTCGCATCTCGAGCGGCGCGTCGACACAGGAGCTCGCGACCTTCTCGCAGCAACTCGGCGCCGACATCGGTTTCTCGCTTCCTCCCGGCTCGGGGACGACGGCCGTGACGGCTCTCCGTCCGACGAACGCGCACTGAAGGGCCGCGCGCGCAGACGGGTCTGTTTTCGCGCGGCGTGGGAAATGCCACGACCTACGCGCCATGCACGCAGCGCGAGGAGCGTCCGAGAAGAGCTTCGACGTCATCTGCGCCGGCGAGGCTCTTTGGCAGTTCGTTTCCACCGATGGCGTGCTCGCCAAGTCGCCGAGGGCGAGACACCTCCAACTCGGCGGCGGCCCGGTGAACGTGGCCTTGGCGCTCGCACGCGAAGGATTCCGCGTCGGGCTCGCAACGGTTCTCTCCGACGACTCGATCGGACGCTCCTCACTCGAAAAAGTGGCCACCGCCGGCATCGACGTCGAAGGCGTCGCGCTCGCACCGCGTCTGTCGAACCTCGTGCTCGTCGACGCCCGTGACACGACGCACGAGTCCCCCCTCGGCATCGCCACCGATCGAGCGCTCGAGATCCCCGCCAGCTGGTCGTCGAAGCTCCTGTTCCTCTCTGGCCTCTCGCCCGCGGTCGCGCAGGCTGCCGCGCTTTGCAAGGCCGCGCGACGTGCGCGCCGCGATGGAACCCTCGTCCTCCTCCACTGCCACGCCACCTTGCATGCATGGACCGGCCACGATTCGCGCACGATTCGCGCGCTCTTCCGAGAGGTCGACGCCGCCCACTGCAGCCTCTCCGATCTCGCGACGCTCGGCATGGACGCCGCGATGGTGCGCGACGCGCTCCGCGAAGACGCGACCACCATCGTCAGCGATCGCTCCGGCGGAGCGGTGGCGATGGGGCAGTTCGGTGAGGTGACGCTCTTCCCCTCGAACGTCATGTCGAAGTCGACCGATGGAGCTGCCGACGCCTTCTCCGCCGCGATGTGCACCGAGCTGCTGCGTGGGACTCTGCCGGGAGAGAGTCCGAGTGCGCGCTGGGATCGAGCCCTGCGCCGAGGCCGCACGTGGGCCGCGAAGGGTCTCGCGCTGCTCGGCGTCACCCTCGCGCTCGCGGCATGCGGTCGTCGCGCCACGCCCTCGCCGACCGAATCGCCGAGCGTCAACCCATCGTCCTCGGCGGCTGCCCCAGCTGCCTTAGCGCAATCCTCGAAGCCGCCTCCGAAGAACGCGCTCGCCCACCCTGCACGAGTGCGCGAAGGGTCGGCCATCGTGCGGTCGGTCTCGGGCGACGCGCTCTGGGTCGCGGACGAAGATCACGCGACGCTGCATCGTTTGGCGCTCCCGCTCACCGCCGAAGCAAAGCCGACGTCGTTCGCCACCCCAGGGCCGCCCTCGCAGCTGGTCGCGCTCGATGGGCGCCTCTTGGTGACCATTCGGGAACCGGGATTGGTGGTGTCGTATCGGACCTCCGGCACCACGCTCGTCGAAGAGTGGCGTGTGCCCGTTGCCGCGGATGCGTGGGGAATCGCCGTCGATGAGGAGGAGACCTTCGCGTTCGTGACGTCGGCCTGGACGCATCGTGTCTCGGCGATCGACCTTACGACGCACACCCTTCCATGGACACTCGACGTCGCGCGGGAGCCCCGCGGAATCGTCGCCCATGATGCATCCAGTATTTATGTGTCTCACCTGACGAACGGCGACTTGACGAAGATCGATGCGCGAGGCGGCACGCCGCATGCGCGAACGATCGCCTTTCCGGCTGCCCCACTGCGTCTTCCGGTCGGCGCGAAGAGCGAAGCCTCGCTCGGATATGCGCTCACGACGTCGCCCGATGGAAAGCGTCTCTTCGCTGCGCGTCACTCGCTCTCGGCGACGTTCTCGCAACGAGGCACGCGCGTGTATCCGGACGAGATCGGCATCCCCTTCACGTATCCGGAGTTCGCCTGGGCGGGCGCGGGAGCGCTCGACGTGCTGCTGACGAGCAACGAAACCCCGCTCGCGCCACCGCGGTCGGCGAGCCCGAAGGGCGTGACCCATCGGGGTCATTGCGACGGGGTGAAGGCGAAGCTCGTCGCCGGCGAGCCCTCGTTGCGCGACGTCACCTTGTATCGGGGACCGTTCAGCCTCGTCGGCGAGTGCAAGTGGGGGAAAGACTTCGACGTCCTCGAACGATTTCCGCCGTTCGCCGAGCCGCGCGCGATGGCATACCGCACCAAGAAAGACACGCTTCTCGTCGCCGACGAGGGGACCGATCGGCTCGTCGAGCTCGACGCCCGCGCGCTCGATCCGGCGGCCTCCGCGCTGGCGACGTACGAGGTCGGCGCCGGGTACCTGCCTGAAGACAAATCGCACAAAGTGCCCGCGCTCGACGTCGCGACGGCCGGCGGCGCACCCAGTGGCGTGGTGCTCTCGGACGACGAGGACACCGCCTACGTCTGGTGTCGAGCCACCTACGACGTCGCGGCCGTGTCACTCGATCGGCTGGACGAAAAGCCACGAGCTCGTCCGCCGACCCTGCGCGTTCGTCTCGCCGAAGACCTCCTCACCGGCGACGCTGCGCTCGGTCGTCGCGTCTTCTTCAACGCACGCGAACCGATGGTCAGCGGTGAGCCGCAGCTCTTCGGCGAGGGCATGTCGTGCAACGGCTGCCACCCCGACGGACGCGACGACGGCCACGTGTGGCACTCGTTCAACTTCGGAAAATTGGCGATCGGATATCGCGCGGCGATCAGCGGCGACGTCGACCTGTCGCCGATTCCGAAGCCGAAAATCACTGGTGACGCAGTCATCGATGCCGCGCTCGCCTACAAGCTGCCGATGCCCGTCGCGGGCACCGTGGCCATCGGCGCTCCACGTCAGACGCCGACGCTCGCCGGGCGCATCACGAAGATGGGACCGTACGGCTGGCACGCGCAGAATCCGACGCTGGTCGATCGCATCCTCGAGGGATTCTCGATCCATCGCGGCATCGGTCCTCTCACCGATGGAAAGCGCGCCGTGCCCTGGTGGTTTCACGATCCGGCAGGTGTAGCGCCGCGCGTCGATCCGAAGCGACTCGCCATCGCGCTCGAGGCCTTCGTGCGTTCGTCGGCGTTCACGCCACCACCGCACGACGGCATGCCGCTCACCGCGGAGGAGACGCGCGGCAAAGGATTGTTCGAGCAACCGGAGCGCGGTTGCGTCGGATGTCACGCCGGCGACTTCGACACCGATCTCGCGCTCCATGTGCTCCCCGCGCCTTCGATTCTGGCCGGATTCGTCGCCGATTCGGACGAGCGCTATCGCACCCCGTCGCTGCGCTTCGTCGGTGGAACGGCGCCGTATTTTCACGACGGGCGCGCGCCGACGCTCGAAGCTCTCCTCGCCGACGATCACGACTCGATGGGAACGACGAGCGACCTCTCGGAGGCAGACCGAAGAGCGCTCGTGGCGTACTTGAGGAGGCTCTGACGATGAGACTTCAAGCCGCCATTCCCATCGTGCTCGTGTCGACCGTGGCGCTCGGTGCGCCCTCGGCAGTGCCATCGTCTTCGACTGGCGTGAGCGATCCGTCATCGCTCGAGGCGCCGCCGATTCCCTCGACGGAGACTCCCAAGCCAACCACCGCAGAGTGGGAAATCGCCCCTCCCATCGCGCTGAAATGGACGATGGGGTGCCACGCACAGATGACGCGGGAGTGGATTCGCGTGTGGTGTCCTGGTTCGCCCGTGCGCGTGGCGGTCATCGACGGCGATCGCAACGACGTCGTCTTTTCCACCGGGCTCGCCCCCGCCCACGACGAGACGGGCACACCGAAGACACGCAGGGCCGGCGTGATGGTCGCCTTTCCTCTTCGCCGCGGCATGCGAACGGCGATGCAGCTCTGGACCACGGTCGAAGACGTCGAGCCGGACGAGAAAGATCACGGCATCGTGCGCCTCGTCTCGGCCTACTGGCTCGAGGACGAGCCACGGCCGATGGTCACGATTCAGTGACGAGGTCCGCAGCCGCGTGCGTCGCGCCTCCGTTCAGGTTCTGAACGAGTTCGAGTTCTGAACGTGCATGTCGAACGGATCGGACGAAACTCCGATGAGGCACGAAAGGCGATTTGCACGTGATTCGCGCGCTGGCACGGTGAAGACGCCGGCCCGACGCGCGTCCGTCGGGGCGTGGCACCATTGCGCGCAGGCCCGCACAGCATGCACGCTGTCACCATGAGACGGCCCGTCGCGCTCTTCGTTCTCGCCGTTGGAAGCGCGGTGCTCGCCTCACCGCTCGTCACGCGCCCGGCGAACGCCTGCGGCGGGGGAGTCAGCTACGGCTTCGGCTCGGGCGATATCGCGTCGTTGGCAGGCGGCGCGCTGTTCATCACCGACATCGTCTTCATCAGCTACGACGTCGCCCACGCTTCGCCGAACAAGGGGCCATCGGAGGCCTGGTCGAAGGGCGAGACGTACGTGCAAGTGCCGCAGGTCGCCTTGATGGGTCTGATCATGCCGGCCCTGCCGTCCGAGGCTCTCCCCACGGCGATCGCGTTCACGATGCTGCCCGCCACGCTCTCGGCGCACGGCTTCTACGGCACCAACGGCACCTGGGGCGAGCGTTGGCAGCTCCCCGTCGGCATCGTCACCACGTTCGACGTCGGGCTCGTCGCCTACGACATCGGAAGTGCCGTGATGGGGAAGCGTCCCGACGAGCTCTACGCGTTCGCCGAGATCTTCGCCGCGTCGCCGCAAGTGCTCTTCGGCCTCGCCTTCGCATCGGGCGCGAGCGGTCGCACGCTCGGCACCACTCTCGCTCTCACCGCGTTGCCGACCGCGCTGATAGCGCATGGAATCGCCGTGCTCGAAGTGGCCCGTCACAGCGAGGCCGAGCCGCAGAAACCAGCTGCGACGGCGTCCTCTGGCTCGACGCCGCGCTTCTCGCTGACACCGATGGCGACGCCGGGCACCATCGGCCTCAGCGGCTTCGGCGTGTTCTGATCACGCGCCGATCAAAGCGCGTAGCCGAGCGCGATACCGACGTAGGCGCCACCGAGCGGAGACGTCACCGAGCAACATCCGCGAACTCCATGCGCTGGACATCGCATTTTCCACACACCTTCTCAATTGCGAGAAGCGCGATTCCGGCTGTTGTCGTTATGTTTCTGCCACTGCCCCGTCTCATGCAATCTCGAAGGGCTGCTCGAGATCTTCCCCGCTCTCGTGATCGTACGAGCCGAACGCAATCTCGCTGCGGAGACATGTCGCCACCCGTCGACCGCGGGGCGCATCGGCCCAAGGGTTCTTCACGGTCATGCGCTCTCCGATCGCGAGCAGCGGCGGGACGAGCCGTTCGAGCATGGCCGCGACCTCGGTCCAGCGCAGTTCGAGGATGACATCGTCGAACCAAGCCCAGTCTTCGTCCGCGGCGCGCGCTTCGGCGACGCGTGCGACAGAGGCGCGATCGCCCATCTCCAACACCGTCCCGTCGGGCAGCTTCGCGCGCAGATACGGGTGAAGATCGACGTACGCAGTGACCTCGCCGCCGCGAATGGTCCAAATCGCCAGCGTCGCCCCGTATCCAATCGCGTGATACGCGCTCGCACCGTGCATCGGCGACGGACCTGATCGGTTTCGACAGAAAGCTTCGAGCCATACCCGAAGGTGCTCGACGTTCGTATACGCGTGCGTCTCGGCCCAACGTGAGCCGCCCGGGCCCACCGAGAGCTCGAGCACGTAACAGCTTTTGGCGGGCTTCTTCTTG
>JANYDK010000129.1 GCA_025363655.1 Deltaproteobacteria bacterium
GCACTCGGACCCGCTCGGGGCTCGTCCAACGGTCCATCTCGTGGACGATGTCGGCACCGACCACCAGCCGCATCGACCACTCCGGATGACGCGCGTGCAAGTGCTCGAGCGTACGCACGGTGATCGACGACTCACCGCCGAGCTCTTCCTCGACCCTCGAGACCTGGACGCGCGTGAGATCGCCGAAGGCGAGCCGGCACATTTCCATGCGATCGACGAAGGGCGCGAGGGCCTTGGCGAACGGGTGGCGATAACAAGGCACGACCAAGACGCGATCGACGTCGCTGCACGAGAGGACGTAGGCCGAAGCGAGCACGTGCGCGACGTGCGGCGGGTTGAAGCTGCCGCCGAAGATGGCGACCCTCTCGTTCGCCTTCGCCGACGACGACTCGGTCACAGCCAGGAAGCGCCGATGGTGACCATCGGCCAGCCGACGCGAATCGTCAGCGCGACCTTGTCGACGGTGCGAAAGCGAATGCCGACCGAGCCGGTGGGGAGCACGCGCGTGGTGTCCTCGCAGCTGAAGCCGGTGGGCACCGGACAACCCGCGCTGTAGGTGGCGAAACGATAGACCAGCGCCGGCTCGAGGAAGATCGACACCCGCGAACCGACCCAGAAATTCCACTGCAAATACACCGGCACGTAGAACGCCTGCACGGTCAGCGAGGTGCGGCCGTCGACCGGTTTGTAGGCGGCGTAGCGCACCCAATCGAGACCGAGGCCGAGCGTGATGTCGTCGTCGATGCTGCTGATCGGCGTGTTCTGCGCGATGGGAATTCCGACGCGCGCGCCGAAGCCGAGGCCCGGCCCGAAGCGATCGAGCCCGGCGACGGCGAAGTGTCCTTCGAGCTCGGCGCCGTAGAACGGGTGCCAAGAGGCATGCTTCGGATCGCGCGGAGGCGGGGGCTTGTCGACGCCGGTCACCACCACTGGGGTCGGAGCAGGAGGCGGCGTCGTGGCGGCCGCAGCGCCAGTGTCATCGCTGCCGAGCGCTCCGAGCCCTGCCGACGAGCTCGTCGCCGCGTCGGCCGACGTCGAGCTCGAAGGACCCGCGCTCGCCGAGGCCGCTGTCGAACTGGTTGCGCTCGCGCTCGCGGTCGCCTTCGCGCCCATCGTCGCCTTCGCGCTCGCCGCCGGAGCCGCTTTCGCAGGGCCGTCTGCGCGTAGCAGCGGGACGAGGAGCAGGGGGGCCGAGACCGACGCGACCACGAGCAAGGGAGCAAGACGCATGTCCGGCGGAGACTATCGGACCTGTACCCTCGTGAAAATACGGAAAAACGAGCCTCGGAAGAACCTCAGAAGAACCTCAGAAGAGCCTCAGAAGAACCTCAGAAGAACGACACGCCGATGCTGAAGGCCATCGGGAAACCGAGGCGCATCGTCAACGCGGTGGTCTCGCCGAAATGGAAGCGGCCACCGGCGAAGAAGGCCGGCTCGATGCCGTTGACGTTGCGACAGTTGTTGTAGAAGGCGTCGTTGCAGAAGCCGCTGTCGACGAAAGCATGACGTACCACCAGACCCGGCTCGCCGAAGACGCTCCACTTTTCCGTCAGCCAGAAGTTCCACTGCATCACGACCGGGGCATAGAGCACCCAGAAACTGTCGGTGTTGACGCAGTTGTTGTGACCGCAGCGGTAGCCGGAGAAGTGGAGGAGATCGGCGCCGAAACCGATTGCGATCGAGTCGTTGATCGTCTTGACGAAGCCGGGCGACATCACCGGGATGCTGAAGCGGAGGCCCGGCCCGAAGCCGGTCGAGTCGTAGGTGTAGCCGCCGTACAGGTGGTCGGTGACGACGAGGTGCGGCTCGATTTCGACGCCGTATTGTGGCGGATTGGGGGACTTGATGATCGACGCCGCGGAGGCTTCTCCGACGGCGGCGAGGCCCACGAGTGCTGCCGCGCAGACCGCGAGACGGAGTGGTTTCGCATGCATGCGCTCAATGTAGCCTGTCGACCCTTCGAGCAGGCAGCGAAGTGGACGCCTCCTCGGTGGTGATGACTCGGGTCATCAACGTGGGTGGGGCACTAATGCGCTTTGCGTTTGCCGAGCACTTCGTCGAAGGCGGCATCGAGCTCGTCGTCGATGCCGCTCTTGCTCCGCGCGCCGCTTCCCTTGTCGGGTAATCCGGTGCCGCCGCCGAGCCGCTTCTCCAAGCCGACGATGCGCGGCTTGGCATCGCGGTAGTGATCGTCCATCGCGACCACGCGCTTGAAGTAGTAGATGGCTTCCTTGAAGTTCTTGCGCATCTCCCAGATGTTGCCGAGCTCGTAGAGCAGCGCGAGCTCTTCATCGCGCGTCACCTGCTCGGCGTGGAGCCCCGCTTTGAAGGCCTCGGTCGCGTCGGCGAGGGCGCCTTTTTTCACGTAGATCATGCCGATCATCGAGTGGCAGAGCGCTTCTCGCGAGAGGTCGCGCGAGGCCACCTTGAACTCGTTGATCGCGTCGTCGAAGAGCATCATCTGCTCGTAAGCGATGCCGAGATCGTAGTGCGTCTGGCTGTCACCGACGTCGACCTGGGCGGCGACGCCGAGCTTGAACTTGGCGAAGACCTCTTCGACGTCGACTTGATCGTGCGAGGCGGCGAACTTCGGTTGCTCGACCTTGTCGAGCTCGTCGAGCGCATCGAGCGAGGCGGCGATGTCGAACGCGCGATCGGTGGCCACCGAAGCCGGCGGGGGCGCGATGCTCCGACCCTTCGAAGCTTGCGTCAGCTCGCGCAGCTTCTCGAGGAGGAGCTGGTTCTTCGGTGAGCTCCGCAGCGCATCTTCGATGGTCTCGCGCGCCGTCTCGAAGACGCCTTGCGCCGCGTAGAAATCGGCCTCTTCGAGCGCGGCTTCGATCTCCGCCGGGGCGTCCTCGAGCGGCGTGTCCTCGACCTCGTGGGCGTCTTCGACGTCGAGCGCGGTGACTTCTTCGACCGCACCGGCATCGTCGAGGTCGTAGCTCGGGAGCGCCTCGCTCGGCGCCGGGAGGATCTCCTGGCGGAGCGCCAGCGGCTCGTCGAGCTCGTAGCTGGGCAGGGGGCCGTCGATGGCCGGCTCGTCGAGCTCGTCGAAGGAGCCACCGCCGTGCGTGGCTTGCGCCGGCACCTCTTCCGCGACCTGGTGATCGAGGAAGTCTTCGTCGACCGTCTCTTCGGCCGGCTGCCCCGCCGCAGCTTGCAGCTGCTGCATGAGCGCGACCGCCTGCGGGTGACCGGGCTCGGCCTCGAGGATCCACGCCAGGTTGTCGTACGAGCCTTGGAGGTCGCCATCTTCGAGGAGGATCGCCGCGAGGGTGATCATCTCGGCGATGGCCTGATCGGTCTCACCGGTCTCGATGAGGATGTCGCGGATGCGCTCGCGGATGGGGACGCTGTGCGGATCGAGCTCGAGCCCGATGCGCAACGTGGTGAGCGCCTTGGCGAAGAGCTTCACCTTGCGGAAGGCGTCGGCGTTGGCGATCACCTCTGCGACGCGTGAGCCGCGACGCTGGGATTCCTGGCCGATTTCACCGATTTCTTCGGCGGCCTCGCGCTCTTCGAACTCGACCTCGTCGTCGTCCTCGGCCTCGACCTCCTCGACGTCGACCTCGTAGGTGGGCTGCGGCCTCGCCTGCGTCGGCTGCTGCACCTGCGCGCGCTGCTCGACGCGAGGATCCATCCGCTCTTGTCGGTCTTGTCGTTCCTGCCGCTCTTGTCGCGCGGGTTCCTGACGCTGCGGCGCAGGCTCTTGGCGCTGCGGCGCAGGCTCGCGACGCTGAGGTTCGGGTTCGCGCTCCCGCTCTCGCTGCCTTGGCTCCGGTGCGGCCTGCGCAGGTCCCGGCTGCGCGGCGTGCTTGCCCGTGCCGGCGACGAGCGCGCGCACCTGGTCGTCGTTGGGCGCGAGCTGCTGCAGGTGCTTGATGATCTCCTTGCGGAGCTCGACCTTGTTCTGCTCACCGGCGAGTCGCGCCGACTCCTTGAAGATGGTGACGGCTTTGTCGTTCTGCCCGATGGCCACGAAACCGCGCGCGAGGAGCGCGATGAGCTCGACCGATTTCGGATCGCTCTTCAGACAAATCTGGATCTTGGCGATGGCCGCGACGCCGTCGTTCTGACCGCCGCGCGCCAGATAGAGCTCGGCGGCGGGTCGTGCGTACTTCGGATCTTGCCGGTGATGAAGCAGACGTTCGTAGACCTTGAGCGCGTCGTCGATGCGCTTCTGGGTCGTCAGCTGCTCGGCGGTGGCGGCGAACTCGGCGATCGCGCCTTCGATGTCCTTCTGTCGCGAATAGGCCTCGGCGAGCCGAAGGTGCGCGAGCGGATTCGACGGATCGAGCCCACAGATGCGTTTGTAGATCTCGGTGGCCTCGCGATCGCGACCGTCGCGCTGGAGACGATCGGCGATCGAGTCCCAGGTCGCGAGAGCATCGGAGGTGAGCTGCAGCCGCTCGTAGAGCTCGGCGAGCTTGACCGGAACGTGCTCGTACTTGGTCTGCAGTTGCGGCGGCTGCTTCGTGAGCAAGTCGCGCACGGTGTTGTAGACGGCGACCGCCTTGAGGTGGAAGCCCTGGCTGCTGTAGAAGCGCGCGACCTCTTCGTAGCTGGCGATCGCCGCGGGGTAGTCACCCTTTTTCTGCTGGGTGTCGCCGATCTTCAGCAGCCATCGCGGATCGTTCTTTTCGGCAGCGGCGAGCTTTCGGTACTCCTCGATGGCGAGGTCGTACTTCTTCTTCTCGACCGCCTTCTGGGCCGCTTGAAGCGTCTTCTCCTTGTCGATCGCCACGGAGCAGCCGTCCCTTGCCGCAGACGCGCTGCTACGACGTCGCCTGCACACCTCGGGACGAGGTGCGTGCGACGTGCAAAGGGGCGCGTTGGGGCATGAAAAACCTACAGTTTCAGCACGAAACGGTCAAGGAACGTGGACGGAGAGTTCCACGTCAGGAAGTACGGCCGACCCGAGCCATTGGCTTAGTGCCCGCTTTCGGCGCGAAGTCGATGTGGGCCCAAGGCGTACCCTGTCGAGAAATCGACCTGGCAGTCTCGCTCGGTCGGTAGAGATTCAGGGGCGGAGGATGACCATCGCCACCGCCACCGCCGCCGCGAGCATCGCCACCGCGCCGAGCACGACGGCCGGACCGACGTCCGCGCCCGCGTCGGCCATCTTTCGCGCCCGTGCACCGAGCACGTGGTGGACGGCAATCAAGACGAGCGCGGCGGTGAGCTTGCCGTGCATCCAGTGCTGGTGCGCGTAGAGCGCCTGCCAGTACTTGAGCAGTCGGATGATGCCCGCCGTGAAGGCGACGATGAACGCAGGCACTGCCGCGTTCGTGTAGATGCGTCGACCGAGGGCGCCGCGGACCTTACTGTCGCCCAGCGACGAAGGCGCCGACAGGACCAGCGTCAGCGAGGCGAGCGCGCCGACCCAAATCGTGACCGCGAGGACGTGGATCGCGAGGAGGGCCTGATCGAACGACATCTCGCCGAGGTACTCGGGCGAGGGCTGCGTGGCGAGGGATTAGGACGTCGAGCCCGGCTCTTCGCGGCGCGCGCGCACGCCGGTCGTCACCAACGCGAGGAGCTCGCCTGCGAGCGCGATCACTTCTTGATCGCCGAAGCCGCCGTCGACCAGCTCCCGATAGATCGACTTGGCGACGATCTTGAGCGCCTTCGGATCGGCAGTTCCCTCAGTGTCGGACGTCAACGCCATTTCCTGGATTCCTCGATGGTTGCGGCTCGACTGTACGTCGTCGAGATGCCTCCCATTCATCAGCAACCGACGTGCCGTGCGGCCCTCTGCGAATTGCCGCGCTTCGACGACGCGGCGAGGCGAAGCGCAGGATCTCTGCAGGACCTAGGATCGAGCACGAGAACCATCCGCCTCGCCGCACCGTGTCGCAGAGACGAGGTTCGAGGTGCGAACGCGGGTTCGCGGTCCTGAGACCTCGGTTGCGAACGCGCCTTCGCGTAGTCTGACGCGGCCGGGATGTTCTCCACCCTCGTCCGCCGGCTCTCGCGACCGCTCGCCTTCATGCTCGTCGTCTGGTTCGGCGGCGCGCTCGGCTATTTTCAGCTCGGTCACGGCCAGTGGAGCCTCGGGGAGTGCTTCTTCCAGACGGTGATCACGATCTTCACCGTCGGCTTCGCCGAGCTGCCGGGTGCAGAGCACGTGCATGGGGCGCGGCTCCTGACGTCGTTCCTCGTGCTCTTCGGCGTCGTCGCGGTCGGCTTCGCCCAGGCGAGCGGCACCGCGCTGCTCGTAGAAGGCGCGCTCGGACAAGCGTATCGGAGGGGACGAATGCGACGCGCAATCGACACGCTCAAGGGACACGTCGTCATCGCTGGCTGCGGCTCCACCGGCTCGCACGTCATCGCCGAGCTGCAGACCATCGGACGCACCTTCGTGGTCATCGATCGGAGCGAGCAGCGGCTCCGCGAAATCGCCGACGAGATGTGCGACGGAGAGATGCTCTACGTGGTCGGCGACGCGACCAACGATCACGCGCTGGTGTCGGCGGGCATCACCCGGGCGTCGGGCGTCGTCGCCGCGCTCACCGACGACGCCGACAACCTCTACGTCACGCTCTCGGCGCGCGCGCTCAACACCGAAGCGCGCATCGTCACCAAGGCGATTGCGCCCGAGGCCGAGGGGAAAATGCGTCGCGCCGGCGCCAACGCGGTCGTCAGCCCCAACACCATCGGCGGCAAGCGGATGGCCTCCGAGCTGGTGCGCCCCGAGGTGGTCGAGTTCCTCGATCAGATGCACCGCACCGATCACGCGCTGCGGATGGAAGAGATCACCGTCCCCGACAAGTCACCGCTGCAAGGAAAGATGCTGCGCGACGCGCCGATCAGGCGCCACACGCGCGCGCTCGTGATCGCGCAGCGTGGCCCCGACGGAACCTTCCTCTACAACCCGGGCCCCGAGAGCCGCATCGAGCACGGAACGACGTTGATCGTCCTCGGCGATCGCGACGACATCTCGACCCTGCGCGGACTCCTCGCCGGCGAGAGCTTCGGCAACCGAGCGGAGCGAGATTGACCGAAGCGGCCAAAGTTGCGAAGCAATCTTTGGCGAAACGAGAA
>JANYDK010000042.1 GCA_025363655.1 Deltaproteobacteria bacterium
AGGAGGAGGAGGAGGTTCCGACGCAGCCTTCACCGGCGGCGGCGGCGGCGGGGGCGGGGGCGGCTCGGGCGCGGCGGCCTTGGGCTCGACCTTCGGTGCCGGCGCCGCTTTCGGCTCGGCCTTGGCCACACGCGGCGCGGCCGGGGTGCCTTCAGGACTGAGTTCTTCGCCGATTTGCTTTTCGAAACCGCGCAGCTCGCGGTTGTCCGGCTCGATTGCCTTCAGCCGCGCGAAGTACGAACGCGCACGCATGAGGTTGTGAAGCTGACGGAAGGCGACGGTGCCCGCGGCCGCGAGGATGAAGGCGACCGGCTCATGCGCCGCGTCGAGCGAACGATCGGCGAGCTTGAGCGCGTCGTCCCACTTCTCTTTCGCTCCGTAGAGCTCGACGAGCTTGTTGAACGCGGCCTCGTTGACCGGATCGCGCTGCACGCACTCTTCGAGGAACCGCGCGGCGACGTCACCGTTCTGATGACGCATTGCCCAGCGACGCCCGAAGGCGAGCGCCAGCTCCGCGTGCTCGGCTTGATCAGCGATGCCCGCGAGGATCTCTTTCTGTGCGGCTTCGATTTCATCGAAGCGCTTCTGATCGACGAGGAGCCCTTCGAAGAGCGCTGCCGCCGCCGGGTGCTTCGGCATCGCCTTGTAGGCCGAACGCAGGAAACCTTCGGTCGCCTCGGCGCCCTGGAAACGACGGAGAATTCGCGCCGCTCGGAGGAAGAGCCGCACGCCTTCGGCAGAGCCTCCGCGCGTGTGCGCTTCGCGAACGAGCTCGCCCACGCGCTCGTCCCAACCGTTTTCCGCGACCTGCACGTCTTCGAGGGCCGACGACGCGTTGCCGTTCTTGCCCTTCGAGGCGCCGAGCGCGCGCGCGTACGTCGGCGTCGCCTGCTCGTATTGATCGAGATCGGAGAGCACGTCTCCGAGCTCGAGGAGCAGCTCGCTCGCGTGATCGCCGTCGGGGTTCGCCTTCAGCTCCAGATCGAGGAGCTTCTGCACCATGTTGAGCTTGCCGAGATCCCAGTAGATCCGGCGCGCTTCGGTGAGCGACTCGGTGAGCTGCGGGTTCGCCTTGTACGCATCCTGGAAATGCTTCAGCGCCTTGACGCCGAGGAGGAAGCGCTCGTCGAGCACGCGACCGAGCTGCAGATGCAGCTTGGCCTTGACCGCGTTGTCGCTCGCGCCGCCGATGCCCTTCTCGAGCTCCTCACGGAGCTCCTGCCAGTCACGAACCGATTCGAGGTACGCGAGGCGTTCCTGCAATTCCATCTTTCGGATTCTCCGCCCTTTCCTAGGGCCCGTGCGCTGCTCGGAGGAAGCGGTCGCCTCGCGGCTCCCGTGTGACTGACGGAACGTCCAGAATCACTGCCCAGGGCACTTCCACTGGAACTTCTTCGTCTCCGCGTCCTTGTGGTTGTCCACGGACTCGGAGGTCTTGCCCTGCGGGCTCTTCAAGTAGTTGTTCAGCGCCGAGCAGGCATCCTGCGCGAGGCCCTTGTCGTTGTAGGCGATGGCGAGCTGGTACTCGGCCTCGCGCGCTGCGTTCTTCGGGTTGGGCACGCCGCGCGCTTTCTCGAGCGCCTTGATCTTGTCGTCGACCTTCGAGAGGTATTCGTCGGCACGCGCCTCGTCGAGCACGAGGTTGTAGAGCGTGTTCGCCGCTTCGTTGCGCGCCTCTTCGTTGGCGAACTTCGCGTCCGGCGCGATCTTCTGGCCGGCGAGCGAGACCGCCAGACCTTCGTCGGCGAAGCCGAGATCGAGGTAGAGGTTGGCGAGGTCGACGTAGTACGCGAGGTCGTTCGACTTGGTCTCGATCGCCTTCGTCCAGCTCTCGAGCGCCGCCTGCTCGTCGTCGATCTCGTACTGGCACTTGCCGAGGTAGTACCAAGCGTCGGAGAGGTTCGCGTCCTTCGCGATCGCCTTCTTCAACGGATCGATCGCCTTCGAGAAGAGATCGTTCGGGTGTCCCGGATCCTTCTTCGCGAGCTGGTAGAGATCGTAGCCACGCTGGAAGTGGTAGTTCGCGAACTCGTCGCTGCCCTTGCCCGGATCGGCGCCCGCGGCCTTCGACCAAGTGTCGGCGGCGTTCTGCCAATCCTTCTGCTTCTCGTAGAGCGTCGCGAGCTTCTGCAGGATGCGATGGTTCGAGGGATCCATCGACGAGGCCTGCTTGTACTCCTCCGAGGCGAGCTTCGGATCCTCGCCTTGGATCATCTCCGCGTGCTTGGCGAGTTTGTTCGCGTCGACGGCGGACTTGTTGCAGCCGAAGCCAGCGACGCTGAGCGCCGCGACCGTGAGACCAATTCCGAAAGCACCTCGAACGCGCATGTTCGCCGTCTCCTCGATGGACAGTGACTTCTCGCACGACCCGCGGGGACGTATCGATCGGCCTTCGCGACTTTCGCAGAGGCCCATCTTCGTCCCACCTCTCGACACTTCACGTGGCCGACGCAGACGCCGCGCCGCGGTGCGAGCATAGGGGAAGCACCCCTACGAAGTAAACAGCGATGGACGCGAGAAACCTCTGCGATTGCAGCGGTTTTTGCCACTACCTCCTCGACCCTCGATGGGGACGAGGTGGGAGATCCAAAAGCAGAGAGGCCCACCGTCCGAAGACGGCAGGCCTCCTGCTCGCGTAAGCCTTGGCAGCCCCAACCGTAACCGGTGAGCCCTTGGGGGCCCCAGCCAAAGCGGGGGTGAGCCCTTCGGGGCCCCTGCCATAGCTGGGGTGAGCCCTTCGGGGCCCCTGCCACAGCTGGGGTGAGCCCTTGGGGGCCCCAGCCATAGCTGGGGTGAGACTACTCGTCGTTTTGGAAGTCGATCGGGTAGGTGACCATGACCTTGCCACCCTCGGGCTCCGGGAAGGCGAGGGTGCGGTAGACGCCGAGCACGCATCCAGCGACCTGCCCGTCGGAGAGCGACCCTCCCGAGAGCGAGGCCGACTCGACGGCGCCGGTGGTGTCGATGATGAAGCGGACCGAGACCGTTCCCTTGAGGCCCGGGTCCTTCTTCAGACCCTGCTCGTAGCAAGCTCGGAAGCGCGGGAAGTTCGCGCGGATGATGCGCTTGACGACCTCGGGCGGGAGACGCCCTTGGATGTCGGTGCCGGTCTCGATCATCTTGACGTTCTTCGGCTTGCGACCGCTGCCGACCTTGCCACCACCGCCGCCGTAACCCATGCCGGTGCCGGTACCGGAGCCGTGGCCGAAGCCGCCGACCGTTCCGAGACCGATGCCGTCACCCCAACCGCCGCCGCCGGCTCCGGTGCCGGTCATGCCGAGACCGCCGTAGCCGAACGAGTCACCTGCGTGATCGCCCTGGAGGTTGCCGTTGAAGTTGCTCGGGTCCTTGCCGATGGTCTCGCTCGACTCGCTGTCGAAGGCGATCGGCGCGTTGGCGGTCGAACCGAAGACGCTGGAGAGGGCTCCGATGGCGCCGTAGTTGCCGCTCTCGATGAGGGCGCGCGTCTTCGCGATCTTCACTTCCGCCGTGTCGGGCGGACCTTTGATTTGGTAGTAGCCGCCCGTCATGTTCTTCGACGGGTCGCCCATCTGACCTTCGGCGCCCTTGTGCTTCTCGCCGGTGCCGCCGGACTTGTCGTCCTGGTTCGACTGCGTCTCGTCTTCTTGCTCGGGGATTTCCTTGTCAGCGGCGTTCTTCTGCAGCTGGAGCATGTAGGCCTGCGTCGACTTGTCGAGCGCGGAGGAATCTTCGTCGAGCGAGTCGCCCGGCGACATCATCAGCGCAGTGACGATGCCGGCGTGCAACGCGAACGACGCGAGCCAGAAGACGAGACCCGCACGCGAGCTCTTGTTGAGCGCGCCGCGCGGCTTCTTGCCGGCAGCCACCGCAGCCGTCTGGAAGACGAAGCCGTTGACCTCGACGCGCGCACGCGCGTTGTTCGTGAGCGCGATTTGCTCGGCGCCGGGGAACTCGCCGCACGGCTGGAGCTTTCCCTGCGCGCGCGCTTCGTCGATCGTCATCTTCCCGGTGCCGGGGATGTCGATCGAGCCCTTCGCGTTCGGCGGAATGACCGCAGCCACCGAGCCGCCGTGGGCGACGACGATCGGCATGCGCGTGGTGCCGATTTTCTCGGAGGGGAGACGGAAGTCGGCTTTGGCCGGTCCCTCGGCCTCACCGACGTAGAAGCTACGCGGCGGCGAGAGGTGGGCGACGTGGATGATGGTCGAGTCCCAGAGGACCATGACCTCGACGGCCGGCGCGTGCGTCTCGACCTCGTCCGGGTGGACGTCGGGGCCCGACTTCACGAGGCGATACGTGTACTCCGCGTTCGGGTCGTCTTCGCCGTGCGAGACGGTCGCGTTGCCGCCACCACCACCACCGAAGGCGCCGCCGAACGGCGAGCTTCCACCGAAGGGATTGGCAGGCGCAGCGCCAGCACCAGCGAACGGATTCGCTGCAGCAGGAGCCGCCGCGAAGGGATTCGCCGCCGGAGCAGCCGCCGCACCCGCGAACGGGTTGGCCGCAGGCGCCGCACCCGCGAACGGATTGGCAGCGTCGGCCGCAGCCGCATGCGCCGCTGCAGCAGCGGGGATCGAGTCACCGACCAGCGCAGGCGCCGAAGCCGTGAGGACGATCTTCGTCTCGGCGACGCGGATCTCGTCGCCCGGCTTGATCTTGGTCTTGTTGATGCGCTGACCGTTGACGAGCGTGCCCGGCTCGTTGCCGAGGTCGATCAAGGTGATGTCGTCGACGCCGGCGACCTCGACGACGGCGTGCATGCGCGACGCAGCTTCGTCATCGAGACGCAGATGACTCTTCGGATCCTTGCCGATCTTCACGATGTCCTGCGTGACCACTTCCTGCCTCGTTCCCGAAGCAGAGGTCACGGTGAAGGTCAGCGTCGTCTTGTTCTTGCCGGTCGCGTTCATTCTGCACCTTGATGCTGCGGGCTTTCGCAGCGCTCCGACGATTCGACGAGCCGCACCCCTCCCGGGTCCAGCTCGCACGCAAGACCAATCCTACGACGCGCGCGAGGCTTTCACCTCACGGCGTGGCGGTTTTCTCAGCAGAATCCGTGTCGACTAGAGATTTTCAATCGACTTGAGCATCTCGGGGACGAACGACGTCCGCGGGCGGACGAGGATCGTGCGCACGGGGCCGCCCCGCGTCGTGATCTTCGCCTGATCGGGGCCGAGGTTCGACGTGAGGAGCTTGTCGTCCTCGAACGTCATCTCCTCGACGTCACTACCCGCCTTCTTGGGCTTCCCTTGCGCAAACGCAGTGCCTTCGAATGCAGCAACCGTGAGCAGAGCCATGACCAGCGTTCGCGCTCGCATGTGAAGCCCTCCTGGAAACATCCGCTGAGATTACAGTATCAGTGTAACGAGATTGGAGGGGTTCGGTCAAGACGAATCACCTTCGTCTCACACCCTTCGACCCCTGGTTTTCGTGAAAGTTCCGACCGTGAGCAAAAATAGTATCGCGGCCCCTCGTCATACGACAAGGGGGGCGGTGTAGCCGGAGCCGGGGTGGAGAATTTCTATAGATTCTCAATGGACTTGTACATCTCCGGCACGAACGAGACTCGCGGCCGGACGAGCAGTACGCGCACCGGACCGTGGCCTGGCGTGATGGTGGTGCCGAACGATCGATCCCCGCTGGTCTTCAGCTGATCGGCGTCGGGAAAGTCCATCACCTGCACGGCGGTGTCTTTCTTCGCGGGATTCGCAGCGCCCGTCTGCGCGAACGCGCTTCCGGCAGTGGCGGTGACGACGGCGACGGTGAAGAGCACGGTGGATAGACGCATCGAGGCCTCCGACGTCGCGGCGGTAGGTGCGCGACGAGAATTGAGACACGCCGGTCGACGTCGCGCTTGGTGATCGATCGCCAAAATGATCACGACCTGCACTCGGCGAACCGAGGCAGGTCGTTCTCGTTCGAGAGACGCTCGACTACTTGGTGGGCTTCGCCGTCGTTCCGACAGGAGCTGCCGTCGTGGTGGTCGACGCCGCCGACGTCGCTCCGGACGCGGCAGGCTTGGCACTCGACGTTGCAGCCGGCGGAGGCGTGCTCGGCATCGCCGCAGCAGCGGCAGCGGACTTCTCTTCGAAGTCAGCGGACTTGCCGGCTTCGATGCCGCGGCTCTTCGCGTCTTCGACGAGCTTCGTGTACTTGGAGTTGCCGGCGAACTTCGACGACATTCCTTCGTACAGCTTCTGCGCCTCGCGATACGCGACCGCGGTGGTCACGCCCGGCTCGGCCTTCGCCTTGTACTTCTCGACGAGGAGCGCCTGATCGAAGAACGCTTCGGGACGGTTCGCGTCGACCTTCTCCGCGTCTTCGTAGGCGGCGATCGCAGCCTTGTAGAAGTCGTGGAACTTGGTCTCGTTGTCCTTGATCTGCGCCGGGAACTTCGCGTTCGCGTCCTGACAACCAGGCGAGCCCGACTTGTCGGGGTCGAGGCATTCGTTGAGCTTGCGCTCCATCGCCTGCTTGGTCGTGAGATGGAAGTCGAGCTGACCACGGGTCGCGACGGCGAGGCCGAGCTTCGCGTCGTAGTCCTTGGGACGAATGCCAGACGCGGACTTGTAGCCGTTGGTCGCTTCGCCGTAGCCGCGGAACGCGAGGTTGATGGCCGCGTAGTTCATCCACGCCTCGAAGAACTTCGCGTCCTTCTCGGTCGCCTTCTTGAACGACTGCGTCGCCGCGCCGGTGCGGTTCATGTCGAGGAGGATGAGCCCCTGCGTGTTCCAGATGCCGGCGTAGTTCGGATCGCGACGGCTCGCCTCTTCGCTGACGAGGAGACCGAGCTCGAGGGTCTGCAAGTCGGCCTTGATCTTGGCGTCCTTGGCGGCCTTCTCCTTCTCGGCTTCCGTCTTCGGCTTCACGCCGTACTTCTTCTTCTGCTCGGCGTTCTTCTCGCCGACGACGCGCGCCTTGTCGAGATAGTAGAGCGCCAGCTGGTTGTAGGCGGGCATGAACGAGTCGTTGATCGACAGCGCGTTCTGCAGCCAGAACTGCGCGCGGGCGAGGTCGTCGTCGAGCCCGAACTTGTCCTTCTTGGAGCGGTTCGGGTTGGTCGGGTCTTTCGTCCAGCGCTCGCGGTAGAGCATGCCGAGGTTGACGAAGGCCTCGACGTTGCGCGAGCCATCGGGATCGAAGCCCTTGGACTCGATGATGTCGATGGCTTCCGAGATCGCCGGAACGGTGCCCGTGCGGTACTTGATGAGCGCCTTCTGCACCCAGACTTGGTGGAAGACCGGGTCGGCCTTGGCCTTCGGATCGCTCGAGCTCGCCGCGAGATCGGCGGCTTCGCCGAGGGCGATTTCGAACTCCGCCTGTGCGTCGGATTCGCGCGCGCAGCGGAGGAGGACGATGCCCGCGTTGTAGTGCGCCGCGGGGAACTTCCCGCCCTGCGCCTTACCGGCGGCGAGGAAGGCTGCCGAGACCGACGCGCAGGTGCCGTCGTCCCAGTCGCGCGCTTCCTCGTGCTTCTTGAAGTCGGAAACGGCCGCGCCGAACGCGTCGGCCGCTTCCTTGTTGACGGCGACGCCGCCCGGCTGCTCGCCGACCGTCACGCCGTTGCTCGTCTTCGGTCCCGGACCCGAGGACGCACCACCTCCGCCGCCGCAGGCAATGGCCGAGGTGGCGAGCGCGAGGATGCCGATCGTTCCCGTGAGAATGCGTTTCATCGTCGTTCTCCTCAGTTCACTTCCGGGCCGAGACGTCGAACGGGACGAGCTTCGTGTCGACGAGGAAGGCGCGGTCCTTGAGGCCGGTGCCCACGAGGCCCGCGTTCGGACGAACCTCTTCCAACGTGCGGAACTCGCTCTTGTAGACCTTGGCGAGCCACTTCTCGCAGCGCTCCGAGTACTCGTCGAAGAACTTCGCTGCGGTCGAGATGTAGAGGCACTCCATGAACGCGGTGCGGGCGGGCACCTTGATCGGGTCGGCGACCTCGTCGAACTTCCGGTAGTAGAGGAAGCGAACGGCTTCCTTCTGCTTGCGGAGATCCTTGGAGTCGCTCGGCGAATCCATGAGCTCGTTGGAGAGCGGCGCGCTCTTCGCCTTGTCGTAGGTGTCGGCGTAGAGGTCGCCGGCCTTGCTGGCCGCCTCGACGACGAACTTCGACGCGAACGCTTCGCCGAGATCCTTCCAGTCACGGGTGCACCCCTTGTCCGGAGTGACGCCTTCGCCGAGGCAGAAGACCTTCACGTAGGCCTCGTACGCCGGCATGTTCTTGTCGAGACGAGTCTTCAGGTACGGAGCGAACTTGTCCTTGAAGTACTTCGTGTAGTTGTCGGTCTCGCCGTTGCCCTTGTAGGGCTCGAACTTCACCGCCTCGGCCTTCGCGCCTTCTTTGTCGGCGAAGTAGAGGTAGGCCTCGGCGACGGCGCTGTAGGCGTACTGACGAACCTTCGAGATGGTCGGGTTGTCCTTCGCCTCTTTCTCGATTTGCTCGCGCAGCTTGTCGCGATTCGCCTTCCAGTCGTTGCGAATCTCCGAGAAGTACTTCTCGGCCTGCGTGTCACCCTTGTTGTTGCGGTAAGCGCGGCCGGCGAGCGCGCGAGCGTGCATCTTCTCGTAGAGGAGCGCGTCGCCCGAGAACTGCTTGATGAACTTGTCGAGGCGGTCGGCCCCCTTCTTCCACTCTTCTTTTTCGACGTAGTGCTCACCGATCGCGAGGGCGATTTGACGAGCCTGCTCTTTGCGCTTGGTGCCGAAGCGCTTGTCGAAGGTGTCGGAGTCGCGGATGGCTTCTTCTTCCATGCCGAGACCGAGACGGAGGATGACGGCGTTGGAGAGCGCGGAGGCGCGTTGCTCTTCCGTGTACTCCTTGGCGACGTCCTCGATCTTCTTGTCCTTGTACTTCTCCGGGTGATCGGCGCGCTCTTTCTCGATCTTCTGCGGCGCGAGCTCGAGCAGCTTGGTGATGCTCGGATCGGTCGCGGCGAAGATTTCGTACCACTTGGCAGCGGTCGAATAGAGGGCGATGCGGCGATAGTCCTCCGCCAAGTCGAACATCGTCAGACGGTAGGTCTCCTTGGTCTTCCAGCTGTCATGCGTGAGGATTTTCTTCTCACGGATGTCCATCGCCTTCTTGATCTTGGAGGACTTCTGGTAGTTCGAGGCCGCGTTGTAGAGGTAGACGTCTGCGCGGTCTTCGCACGGCGAGGCCTCGACCTCGGGCTCCTTGGCGCCCGCCTTGCCCGGCTTCTTCGGCTTCGGCTTGGCTTCGGTTGCCTTCTTGTCGAGATCGCTCTTGGCGACGTTGCCATTGCAGAGCTCGTCGGCGAGGGCGACGAACTTGTCGGCGGCCTCTTCCGTCTTGCCCGCCTTGGCGAGGTCGTCGGCCTTGATGGCGTCGAGGTCGGCCTTGGCCGCGTGGAACTTGTCGCACTGCGCGGCCGTCTGGTTGAGGAATTCGGTCGCCTTCGTCTTGTCCTTCAGACGGGCGGTGACCTTGTCCTTGTCGCAGTAGAGGCCGATCAGCTTGTCGACGTCGTCCGCCATCGTCGTGCCGCAGTTGGCGCGCGCCGGCTCGGCGTAGTTGTAGATGCGGACCACCGCGTCGAGATAGAAGCCAGCGGCGATGTTGCCGTTGACGTCCTCGGGGTAGTTGAGCGCGACCTCACGGAAGGCCTCGGCCGCCTCGTCCCAGTGCCGCGCGTCGTAGTAGATGAACGCGCGGTGGTACTTGATGTCGACGAGCTTATCGAGGTCGTCCTTGTAGGACTTCGACGCGGGATCGGGCTTCACGTAGCAGACGAAGCGGTCGAACGCGCCGACCATCTTCGACTGGTACGCCGACATCTCCTTCGGCGTGTTTTGCGCCTTCAGGGTGTCGTCGGCGACGCCCTTCTTGGTGTCGATCTTTCCCTTGCCGGTGGCCTCTTTGGTGTCGAGGCCCTTGTACATCTTGTCGTAGACGTTCTGGTAGCAGAGCACCGCGGCGAAGGCGGCGTCACCGGCGACCGGACCCGTCGGATCGAGCGCGACGACTTCGTCGAACGCCGGACCGCACTTCTCCCACAGCTGCTGGCCGTAGAGGAGGTCGGCGTACGAGTACTTCATCTTCGGGATGGTCGGCGCATCCTCGGGGTTCTTGACGTTGAACTTGTAGCCTTCGAAGGTCTTGAAGTTCTTGATGATGAGCTCGAACACTTCGATCGAGCTGGCGATCGTGTCCTTGTTGCAGGTACCCGGCTTGGCCTTGGGGTTCGCTGCCTTCTTCTCGGGATCGGGCGGGCAGCCGAGGTCGGCGAGGGCCTCGTACTCCCAGGCGATCGCGTGCTCGGCGAGCAGCCACGCCGTCGAGTTGCCGCAAGCCTTCTTCTTCTCTTCCGGCGCCGCGCTGTCGCGGTAGACGACGAAGTTCTTGGTCAGCGTCGCGAGCTGCGCGCGAATCGCCGGCTTGTCCTTCGGGCTGAGGCTGATGACCGCCTCGGTGATGCGCGTGTCGTAGAAGCACGAGTTCGGCGGGTTGTGACCCTTGAGCTGCGTGTAGAGACCCTTGGCCTCGAGGGGATGCGCGCGACCGAGATACTCGTCGCCGAGCTTCTCGAGGAGGGCGATCGTCTTGGTCTTGTCGCCTGGCTTGTCACCCGAGATCGGGCTGAAGAAGCCGTACGCTTCGTCGGCCTTGCCGTACTCGGCGTAGACCGGGACGAGCTCCTTGCGGGCTTCTTCCGCGATTTGCGGGGCCTTCGGGAGATCGCTGAACTTGGTGCCGAACTCGATCGCCTTCTTGAAGGCGGTGACGGCGTCCTTGTACTGCCCGAGGTTCCAGTAGATGAACCCCTTCTTGTACTGGGCGTAGCCCCACTGCTTGTTGTCGGGCGGATCGCCGGACTGGATGACGCGGTCGTACGCCTCGAGGGGGATCTTCCAGTCGATCTTCCCGTTGAGCGCGTCCTCGAAGTAGAGGTCGCCGTAGGCGATGTACGCGGCGGAGACGAACTTCGACTTCGGGCGCTTCTTGATGAGCTCGAGGTAGGTCGCGAGCGCCTTCTCTTTGTTCTCGCGCTCGGCCTTGATTTGGGCCTTGTCGTTCGGGTCGGTCGCCTTGCGCTGCTCGTACTCGTAGGCGAGGTAGTAGAGGACCTCGTCGAGCTTCGAGTAGTCGTCGTGCTTGTCGACGATTTGGCGGTAGAGGAACACGACCTTGTCCTGCGACTTGTCGCGGAGAGACTCGGCCTTGGCCTTGTCTTCCTTCCACTTGCCGACGGACGGGTCGTTCTTCTTTTGACCCATCAGGATCTTCGTCGTGAGGTCGAGCACCTCGTTCTGCTCGATGTGCTCGAGCTCGTAGTACGACTCGGCCAGACGACGCGCGATGACGACGTGCTTGTCGCTCGTCACCTTGATCTTCGCGTACTGGGTCTCGAGCGCGACGATTTCCGTCATCAGCGCGGTCTTGATCTTTCCGGAGAGCTCCGGTGTCGGCCGCGGGATGTCGAACGTCTTTGCGTCGTCCGGCTTCTTCTTCTCGGTCTTCTGGCCGGTGTCGGCTTCGAGGAAGGTGGCGCCGCCCTTTTTGCCGGACGGCTTCGTCTTCAGCGCGCCCGCCGGGCACGCCGAGAGAGCCTTCTTCGCTTCTCCGGAGACGCACTCGCCGGCGCCAGCCTTGAGCCAACCCCCCCCGACGCTGGTGCCGCTGCCCGGCGCTTCCACCTTCGGCTTGTCACCAGCTTTGTCGTCCGGCTTCTTCGCCTGCGCCCACGCCGACGAGCTCGTCAGCAGGATGAGTGCACCCGTCGCCGTTGCCTGGATGAGACGCTTCATGACCGACTTGTCTCCTCGCGACCGAACCAACCGAGAAAGATGAAACCTTCGAGCCCCGGGACGACCGGGGTGAGACCCGCTAGGTCTTGCCGCCACAGATCGAGACGACGCGCTGGCGGTAGAAGCCGAGCTCGTCACGCCAGTATTCGCCGTCGAACGGCCAGAGGTAGTGCTCTTCGTCGGCCTTGACGTCGCCGAGACCCTTGAGCGCCGTCTGCTGCGACTTGATCGCGGCAGCCTTGCCTTCGCCGACCTTCTCGAGCTGTCCACGCTCGCCGGCGAGGATGTCGATGAGCATCGTCTGGACGTTGCCGAGGTGCTCGTCGAGGTCGTCGACGGCGCGAAGGAAGCGACCGCGGGCGAGCGTGCCGGCGTTCGAGACCGCGTCGTTGACGGCGGCTTCGAGCGTGGAGGCGAGCTCGGCGGACAGCTGCGAGCCCTTGATCGGGGCCTTGCTGTTCTTCAGGCGATCTTCCTCGTCCTTGATGATGCGGATGTACTCGAGATTGCGGAGTAGATCGCGATCACTGAAGGCGCCTTCGACGACGGGGCGGAGCAGCGAGCCCTTGTCACCCTTGAGCTCGCTCGCCTTGTCGTCGCGGACGTCGTTGAGGAAGTTGAGGCACTTCTTCGCGTCGTCGGGCGAGAGGTCGGCGATGTTGCCGTCCTCGTCCGGATCGGGTCCGGGGCAGCGGTTCTTGAGGATGTCTTTGAGACCCTTCTCGACCGGGTCGTACTTCTTGACGAACTTGGCGACGATGATCTTCGCGTTCTCGTACTGGCAGTTCGTGAAGTAGATGATGGCCTTGAGGAACTCGGCTTCCGGGTAGAACGAGTTCGGGAAGTACGGCGACTCGATCGTGTGGATGTTGCCGAGCGCGTGCGGGTAGTCGCTGGCCATGAAGTAGGCCCACGACTCCTCGAAGAGCGCGTCGAGCCAGTACTCGCTGGCGACGTCGACCTTGTTCCAGTGGACGACGGCGGCGGTGAGACGATCGGGATCGGGGACGAACTCGCCTTCGTTCGGCTGCTTGATCGCGGCCGAGTAGTAGGCGCGCGCGATCGAGAGGTTCGCGAGGTCTTTGTAACGCTGCGAGTCTTCGACGATCGACGGGTTCGACTCGATCTCGTCGAGGATGTTCTGGAACGACTTCACGGCCGGCGCGATCTTGCGCGAGCGGACCGAAGTGATGCCGCTGAAGAACTGCGCGGGGACGTAATACTTGCTGTCCTTCGAGACGTTGGCGAAGAGCGCCGCCGCCTTCTCGAAGTCGCCCTTGCGGTACTTGTAACGACCGTAGAGGTAGTTGAGCTGCGCGAGGAGCTCGGGCGAGCCTTTGGCCGTCGCCGACACCTGCTCGTCGGTGTACTTGCCGAGGTGGCCGATGATGTCGGCGGGCTCGGGGAGCTGCGTGCCGAGACGCGCGAGCCAGCCGAGCGTCTTCTCGAAATCGAGGTGCTTCGGCTTCTTCGCGATCTCGTAGAAGTACGTGTACGACGCCTGGTAGTACTCGAGGTGGTAGAGCGCCACCGCCAGCCAGTACTGCGCGTGCTGCGTGTTGCCCGCGTCGTCCGTGTTGTTGCGGAGGACGTTGTGGAACGCGACGGCGGCGTCGGCCCAACGCTCCTGATCGAGGAACTTCTTCGCCTTCTGGAACTCGGCGGACGGAGCACCCGCCTTCACTTCCGGCTCGTCACCGCCGAGGTCTTCGACGTCGTCACCTGCTCCGCCCTTCGGCGGCGGCGCGGCGTTCTTGTCCTTCGGCTTGACGTCCTTCTTGTCGGCCGGCTTGTCGCCAGGCTTGTCGGCCGGCTTCTCCGTCTTCTTGTCCGCAGGCTTCGCCTTCGGCTTGGGTTGAGCGAACGCGGTCGACGCGAGTAGGCCGACCGTGGAGGACAACAACAAGAATCGACCCCATCGCGTTCGCATGGTGAGTCCCTCGTGTGGGTTGATCGATCGGTTCGTGTGAACCGTCGAGCATCGTGTCGTTTGCCGCGTTCGTCGGATGCGCTCGCCACCGCGACGCGCCACCCGACTCACCTAAACACCCGAAAACCTTGGCTTATGAGCCCTAGGGCTGGGGATGTTAGGAGGGCGGCCTCGAATCTGTCAACCGGAACCTGAGCCGATGGAGCTGAGGAAAACCTTGTCTCGACCGCGTGACACTCACCTCCGAGTCTCCGGGATGACCGACGGGACGCTCTTCGCGACGTGGGACACGACGACCAGGGCCGGTCTTTGTCGAAAAACCACGGGAGATCCGTCACATCGACGTGACTCGTGACGGATGCGCGCGGCTCCTTCCAAGAGAAGGAGCTGATTCGATTTTCGTCCAGATCGAGGTTGACGGAGTCGCAGAGCGGCGAGTACCGTGCAGCGACTCAGTCACGCGCGCAGCTGTGAATGGCTGCGATTTCCCGTTGTTCGACCATTGCCGATGTCAGCGCCGCAAGAAGCGCGGCGCACGACTGGAGCGGAGTCCATGAACCGTCTCGTCGCTGCCCTCATCACCGGCGTCCTCGGCTCCGTCGCGTTCGGCTGCTCTCCCGTGGCGGTCGGCGATCCTTGTATCCCCGAGAGCGAGTTCCAGACCAAGGGCGGCGGCGCCTCCAATCCGGACGACCTCACGATCGACGTCAACTCGGTGCAGTGCGAGACGCGCGTCTGCCTGCAGCACTACTTCAAGGGGCGCGTCAGCTGCCCCTATGGCAACGGAGCCAACGCCCTCAAGCAGGTCGGGAAGAAGTGCATCCAGGTCAGCGCGGACAAGCGCAACTACTTCACGATCGACGGCGCGCCTGGTGGCGAGCTCTGCTGCCCGATCATCGGTGACCTCGATCAGCAGCCGATCACCAACCCGGTGCCGGCGCAGTGCACGGGTCGTCAGGCGAAGGACGCGGTCTACTGCTCCTGCCGCTGCGACGTCCCGAACGATCCGGACATCGACCGCGCCCAGGTCCAGCTCTGCAAGTGCCCGAGCGGTTTCTCCTGCCAGCCCCTCTGCGACGCGACGCACGGAAACTGCGGCGTCGTTCCCAAGGGCAAGTGGGGCAGCTACTGCGTCAAGGACGGCAAGCTCGGTGCGAGCTTCGCGCCCGAGCAGGCCGACGCCGTCTGCGGCGCCGATCTCTCCCCTCCCTGATTCCCTCGAGAATCCAGCGTGACGAGCCCCCCGCCCGGCGATGCCGCCGAGGAGCTCGTCGCGCGCGTTTTGTCGTCTAGAGGTTGGACGATCTTGAACCGTCGCTTGAGAGTCGGACGGCTCGAGATCGACATCCTCGCGCGCGCCGGTGACGTGGTGGCGATCGTCGAAGTACGCGGTCGGCGAATGGACGGTTGGGTGAGCCCGCTCGATTCACTCGTTCGCGACAAGCGCAAGAAGCTCGGGCGCGCCGCGAAGATTCTCTGGACGAAGCGCTTCGCCGACGATCCGACGGTCCGCGTGATGCGCATCGACGCCGCCGCGGTGACGTGGCGCGACGGTGCTCCCGACGTGGAGATCGTCGAAGGCGCGATCGAAGTCGAGTGAGGCGCGAGAGACGAGTTATTTCGCCTCGAGCTCGGCCTGCATCGCGGCGCGCAAGTTCGACAGTTTGCCGACCAACTCGTCGCTCGCTCCGCCTTCTTTGGCGACCGCGATGGCGCCATCGAGCGTGGAGATCTCGATCTCTTGCCGCTTGCGGAGGTTCTCGACCATCTGCGCGAAGACTTCGAAGAAATCGTGGAGCTCGTCGCCCTTGCGCAGGCGACCTTGGAGCACGAGCTTGCCGTCGCCGACGTCCTTCAAGAGGCGCTTCATCTTGAAGATGGGCCCCGCCACCTTGTGCGTGACGACGATGCCAGCCATCCCGACGAAGACGACGAGCGCGAGGAGCGCGCCGACGAGCGTGACCATCAAGAGCGTCTGCTGGTTGGTGAGCGCCTGACGTTGAGCCTCGAGCTTGGTCTGCGACGCCTGCAGCTGCGCCGCGCGTTTCTTGATCGAGTCGGTCTGCTCTTTGTTGGCGTCTTTGATGGTGGCGACGAGGACGGGGTCGTCGCCATAGCCCTTCATCGCGTCCATCTCGAGCTTCGCGTTGAGGGAGTCGGACTGCGAGACCGCCTCTTGCCCGGCCTTGTTCGCGTCGGTGCCGACCTGGACGGCTTCGTTGCCGATCTCGACCGTCTTCACCGTCTGCCGCCAGAGCAAGACGCCGAGCGCGCACGAGACGACCATCGTCACGCCGACGATGTAGCTCGTGTATTTGAGCTGAAAACGCGTGTCGAGGAGGTAGTTTTTCGCCGAGCGCTTGAACTTGGGCGGTGCTGCTGCGGCGGCGGCGGTGGTCACGGGAGCCTCCTACTGCGATACGGCAAGTGCGAGCGTATGATTAGGGCTTGAGGTCGGCAAAACTGTCGGCAAGCTTCTGCGCCGCCAATTTCAGGAGGTCGTCCTCGTCCCCCTTGGAGGGAGAGGTCACCCCCGGCGAGGTGAGGGACTTGCCGATCTCGCCTTTGAGGTCGCGGTCGTGGGTCATCATCGTCAACTTCATGGCGATCTTGAGTGAACCGCCCTCGTACTTGATCGGGTCGACGGTCATCTGAAGGTAGTAGCCGTCGAGCTTCTCCTTCAGGACGGCCTTCTTCATCGCGTCGGGCGTGATGTCGTCGGTGATCTTGAAGCGACCGGTGTTGCCGAGGAGCTTGCAGCGCACCTCGCTGACGATCATCGCCTTGATATCGGCGTCGGGGCGCGAGGTCTTGTTGTTGACGTCGATCCCGATGAGGAACTTCGGCTTGTCTTTGGTCGCAGGCGCGTTCGCGCATTTCGCGATCGTCGGCGTGCCTGCCGCCGTCGCCGTCAGGTTCGCGGCCGGACCGAGCGACTTGAGGCTGGCGGTGACTTGTTCGCTGACCTTCGAGCTCTTGTCGCCCGAGTGCGCCTTGAGGCAGTCTCCGCTCCCCGGTTTCTTCAATTTTCCGAGGGCAGCGGCACACGCGACACGAACCGACTCGGTCTCGGACGTCGAGTCGAGACACCCGCAGAGAGGCTTCACCGCTTCGACGTCGTCGCTCTGACCAAGGGACAGGGCCGCCGAGATACGAATACGGAAGTCGGGATGGTTCTTCAGCTGATCGGCGACCTTGCCCTCGGCCGACACGTCACCCGATGCCCCGAGCACGGCCGCGACTGCGGTTAGCGCGAGGAGACGAACTGCCCGCTGGCGGTTCGAAGGCATTACGAAGATGCTATCACGAACCCATCGCATGGAACGCCCTCGGCAAGCCCGTCGCGACGTGTCTTCGTCGCTCCCCGTGAGACGGTCTCGACGCCGCGAGATTCGTCGCGTCCTCGCAATGCTCGTGTGGACGATTTTGGCGCTCTTCGCGAGCGTGGTGGGCACGACCACCGACACCTTCGCCGCGCCACGTGTACGCATCGTGGCGACAGTGCGGCTGGAGGTGCGCGGCACGCAGACCGATTACGGCGTGAAGGTGTTCGGCAAGCTCCTCGACGACGCCGGCGACGGGCGCGGCGGCGAGCAAATTTACGTGTCGATCGTGAAGAGCGAAGGCGGCGCCAAGGTCGCGCTCCCGGAGCCGACCGCGAAGCAAGTGAAGCACGTCGGTGAGGAGTGGGTGACGCCGACCAACGGCGATGGCTCCTACGTGCTCGACATTCCGCTCGAGCCGATCGCCTACGACATCACCGTCCGCACCGAGAAGACACCGTGGGTCGGCGCGACCAAAGAGACGCTCCACCTCGAGCCGGGCAAGAAGGGCGTCGAGCTCGCGTTCAAGCCGCCGCCGGCGCCGCCGAACGTCATCGACCTCGACGCGCCGAGCGTGAAAATCGAGGTCAAAGTCACCTCCGAGGGCATCGAGCAAGACGGTTTCGCGATCGAGCTGCGCGACGAAGTGCAGAAGGTGCTCGGACGCGCCACGAGCGTGCAGGGCATGGCGACGTTCGAGCTCGCGCCCGAAGTGCTCGGCAGGCCGGGCAGCGGCGTGATGTACGCGGTCTACGCAGGAGGCTCGGGCTTCTCACAGTCGAAGACGCAGGCGTTCGTCCATCGCACCGCGGTCGCGCGCTTCGAAGACGTTCGGCCGGAAGATCCGAAAGGCGGCATCGCCACCGACGGCATCCCCATCGTCGGCCGCGTCTCCAGCAAGCACGGCGTGCCCGCGCCCGGCATCGTCGAGCTCTTCTTGCTCGGGCCGCGAGGCGCGGAGAACGTCGGCGCAGCGAACGTCGAGGCCGACGGCACCTTCAAGGTGATCGCCCGATGGCGGGCGAAGGAAGAGGGCATCGCCACGATCTCGGTGCGCTTCACGCCGGCAAGCGAAGGTTGGATCGCGCTCGAGGCGGGACACGACCTCAACGTTCGGGTGCGTACGCCTGGTCCGTGGCGCGCGATCGGCGCGGTCGTCGCGGGGCTCGTGCTCGTGCTGCTGGTGCTTCGAAGTCGCCGCCCGCCAAAGCTCGAAGGTGACGCGACGGCGGCGGGCGATCGCGATCCGGTCGTCCGCGTCGCCAAGCGCGCGCGAGCTCCCAAGGTCATCGAGCTGACGGTGCGCGATCGAAGACGACGAACGCCGATCGCCGGCGCGCGCGTGCGAGCCTCGAGGCCGAGCGCCACTTCGGTCGATCGCATCGGCGAAGGCGTGACCGGGAGCGATGGGCGACTGCGTCTCGTCCTCAACACGCCGGTGCGCGCGGGCGATCAGCTCCTCATCACCCAGCGGGCGTTCCTTCCGCTCGCCATCGAGCTGCCGCGCGCGGCCGAGGTCGAGCTCGGTCTCTCGCGTCGTCGCGATGCGGTGCTCGACGCCCTCCTCGAGTGGGCGCGTGCGATCGCGCGTCTCCGTCTCCCCTACCAGCCGACGCCTGGAGACGTGCGGGGCGCCGCCACCCGTGATCTCTCGGAACCGACTCGGTCGGCGGCGGGGTCGTGGAGCGGCGCCGTCGAGAGCGCAGCCTTCGGTTCGCAAGAGCTCGACGAGGCCGAGCAGCGTCGTATCCAGCAGCTCGCCGATGCGACCGGCGAAGCATCGATTCGCCCGCAAGCACCGCCTCCACCTCCACCTCCGCCACCTCCCCCACCTCCGCCGCCGCCGCCTCCCCCACCCCCTCCGCCGCCGCCGCCCCCCCCTCCTCCGCCGCCTCCGCCACCGCCTCCCCCTCCTCCCACTCCCGATCCCGCCGAATAGTGGTTATCGTGGGCGCCCCCGCCGGGGTGGTCGCGCCTCCCCGCGAGACTCAAGGCGGTCCTGACGTGTCTTTCGGAGCCTGATCCATGCTCGTCTACATTCTCATCGGTGTCGCGGTCCTCGCGGCGATCTACTTCTTGTTCCTCAAGGGCAAGCCCGAGGACGCCTCTGCCGAGCTTCCTGCGAAGAAGGAGCCCGAGAAGCTCCCGAAAAAGGAAGAGAAGAAAGAGCTCCCGGCCAAAGAGACGAAGGAGCTGAAGGCGAGTACGCCCGAGCCTTCGCCGCCGAAGCGTTCCGCTGCCGAGACGGTCGGTGAGACGCCCGCCGCGAAGGCCGTGTCTGATCGGCCGCTGCCGATCGAAGAGAAGAAGCCCGAGCCGAAGCCGGAGGTCCGCGAGGAAGAGCTCGCGCGCAGCACGGTGCTCGATCCTGCCCTCGTCCGTCGCGGTCTCGCGAAGACGCGCGGCGGCTTCATCGCCAAGCTCGCCGACCTCATCCGCGGTCGCAAAGAAATCGATCCGGCGTTGCTCTCGGAGATCGAAGAGGTGCTCCTCACGAGCGACGTCGGCGTGTAGACGGCGAGCGTGCTCATCGAGCGCATGGGCGAACGCCTGAAGAACAAAGAGCTCGACGACGAGGAGAAGGTCTGGGCCGCGCTCCGCGCCGAAGCTCGCAAGATCCTCGGCGACGCCGGACGTCTCAAGCTCAAGGGCAAGCCAACGGTGGTGATGCTCGTCGGCGTCAACGGCGCGGGCAAGACGACGACAATCGGCAAGCTCGCCTCGAAGCTGAAGGCGCAAGGCAAGAAGGTCGTGCTCGGTGCAGGCGACACTTTCCGCGCAGCGGCCGTGCAGCAGCTCGAGGTCTGGGGCGAGCGCGAGAGCGCGCAGGTCGTGAAGGGCAAGGAGGGCGCCGATCCTTCGAGCGTGCTCTTCGAGGCCGTGAACAAGGCGAAAGAGGCCGGCGCCGACGTCGTCCTCTGCGACACGGCAGGACGCCTCCACACCAAGGTCAACCTGATGGAAGAGCTCACCAAGGTGCACAAAACCTTGGGCAAGGCCCTCGACGGCGCCCCGCACGAGACGCTCCTCGTGCTCGACGCGACGAACGGCCAGAACGCGCTCCAGCAGGCGAAAATGTTCCAAGAGGCGATCACGCTCACCGGCGTCGTCCTGACCAAACTCGACGGTACGGCGAAGGGCGGGGTCGTCCTCGCCATCGCCGACGAGCTCAAGCTTCCGGTCCGCTACATCGGGATCGGCGAGCGCCCGGCCGACCTCCGCGAGTTCGATCCGGATGAGTTCATCGAGGCGCTCTTCGCCTCACGCGATTCACTTTCGACCGAAGCCGCCTGAGTAGAATCGCATAATTTATTTATACATTGGCTCCGCGCGTCGCGATCGACGAGGCGTGACGGAAGCGTTCGCGTCACACCAATGAGACGCGAGAAACAGCTACGAATGTCGATCGATTCGTGCGACCCTCACGGCCTCAAGGAATGTTGTTGATCGTGAGAAATTGCGCGTGATACAGTCCGCCGCCGTTCGTCGCACCGCTGAAATGCCTGTGTTTTTCAGCACGTAGCGGTGATAAGAACGGGTCTCTCGAGAGTGTGTCGTGCGACCCCGCGCAGTCGGATTTCTTCCGGATCGGGGTCGCTCCAAGTCTCCCGGCCAATCGTCCCAAGTCGCCTCGCGTCGAGAATGCGGAAGGGAAGTGCGATGAAGCAGGCTCCGATGAAGCTCCTCATGGTGGCCGCGCTCTGCGCGACAACCGCCGTCACTGGGAGCGTCCTTGCGCAGGCGAAGCCCAAGCCCAAGCCCGCCGCAGGTGGCGGTGGTGGTGGTGCGGCAGGTGCGAAGCAGCCAGAGGTCGAAGACCTCGGCGGCGATGATGAGCCGGCCAAGCCGGAGACTGGCAAGGACGGTGGCGACAAGCCCCCGCCTGGTCTCGGCGACGGTGGTGCGAACTTCATCTGCGAAGCCAACCCGGAGGCTTGTCAGACCGACAAGCTGATCAAGGACTACGCAGAGAAAGATCTGAAGGACTCGCAGGTCTACGCGGTCCAGCAGATCTACGCGCTCCGCAACAAGCGCTTCGAGCTCTCGCCGTACTGGGGCGTGTCGCTGAACGACCAGTTCGTCAGCCACCCTGGTCCCGGGCTCGCGATCAACTACTACGTCACCAACGTGCTCGCGGTAGGGGTCAACTTCAACTACTACCAGCCGTTCAACTCCGACGCGAACTTCAACAAGGAAGTCCGTCAGAGCACGCGCCTCGCCATCCCCATCAACCAGTACGCGTGGGGCGCGAACCTCAACTTCACCTACGTGCCCCTGTATGGAAAGTTCGCCGGCTTCGGCGACTTCATCTTCCACTGGGACACGTACGTGGTCGGCGGCATCGGCGCGATCAACACGCGTCCGGAGGCGGTCATCGACCCGGAAAACCGCTCCTTCAACTACAAGGCGAAGGTGGCGTTCAACGCCGGGCTCGGTCTGCGCGTGTTCCTCAATCGCTGGCTCGCAGCCTTCCTCGAAGTCCGCGACTACATCTACAGCGAGGCCCTCGAGAACACGAGCGTCGCCAAGCAAGCTCCTGCCGGTGCGACGACTGCGCAGAAGGCGGGCACTGCTGCCGACGCGAACACTTGGCTCGGCGAAAGTCGCCTGACCAATGCCGTGCAGGCGCAGTTCGGCATCAGCATCTTCTTGCCGTTCAACTGGACCTACAAGCTTCCGAAGTGAGGGCATGACGATGGCTGGCATCAAGAAGATCCTGCTGACGACACTGCCGGTCCTCGCTGCGGCGTGGGTCTCGACGACCGCGCTCCCGAGCGAAGCGAACGCGCAAGAAATCCAGCTCACCGGCCCGCTCAAGGGCGCGCCGGCGGTGCGTCGCCTTCGCCTCTACCGCGAAGGTCGTGTCGAGTTCGCGCCGTCGTTCACGGCGACGATCCTCGACGAGTACAAGCGCACGCTGCTCGTCGGCGCGCGCATCAACTACGGCGTCACCGACTGGCTCGGCCTCGGCGTCTGGGGTGCGTTCGGCGCGGTGAAGGTCTCCACTGGCCTCACCGACCAAATCAACACCACCGCGTCGCAAGACGGCCTGAACCGCATGAACAGCGGTCTCAACGGCCAGTTCAAGAGCCAGGCGGCCGAGATCAGCTTCATCGCGATGCCGCAAATCACGGCGACGCCGTTCCGCGGCAAATTCGCGCTCTTCCAGTCGGTCTTCGCCGACGTCGACGCCTACATCTTCGCCGGCTTCGGCTTGGTGGGCACGAAGGAGCGCAAGGACTGTCCCAACTTCATCCTCTGCGCCGCCGACCACTCCACCGAGAGCAAGTCGCACCCGGCGCCGACGTGGGGCCTCGGCTTCAACTTCTACCTCAACAACTTCATGGCGCTCGGCTTCGAGTACCGCATGATCCCGTTTGCGTGGAACCGCTCTGGCTTCGACAGCCGCGGCCTCAACGCCGATGGCTCGACCAGCTCGTCGGGTAAATTCCCCGACCAGAAGATCGACAGCTCGGACCAGACCTACAAGTTCAACCAGATGCTCAGCATCTTCCTCGGCTTCTCCTTCCCGTCGAAGCCGAAGATCACGGACTGATAGTCGCTCTGACAAAAGCGAAACGCCCTGCCTCACCAGCAGGGCGTTTCGGTTTTTGATGAAAACATCCCCGGCCATCGCACGGGCCCGGCTACTCAGCGCTTGTGAACGACACCCTCGGCGTCGACGGTGTAGGCACGGGCACGCGACGAGAACGACGCACGTACGTCTTCGGGGAGCGGCCAGCTGCGGAGGGCGAGGCCGTCGGCGATGCGGTTCTGGGTGCGCACGGCCTCTTCGCGGACGAACGCCTTGGCGAGCGGGCCGGCGAGGTCGGCGTCGTCTTGGGCGAGGAGCGTGGAGACGGCGTGGAAGCGAGTCGGCTCGTGGACATCTTCGAGGAAGCGTTCGACGGCCTCGCGGATGCGCGCATCTTTGTGCTCTTCGAGCGTGCTGACGAGCTGGACCTTCGGATCGGCGTTGCGATCGTATTCGGTGTCCCACTTCGAGAGGAGGGCGATGACCTCGGCGACGTACACCTCTTCGTCGACGAGCTCGCGCATCATGCGGAGCGGCCAGGTAAGACCTTCGGCCTTGACGCAGAAGTCGCGAATTGCGGGGAGCGCCTTGTCGCCGATGCCGACGATGGAGCGGAAGGCCGTCTCCTTCTCTTCTTGGTCGGTGATCGACGGCTCGATCTGGAAGGTGAAGCGACGGAGGAGCGCCGCCGCCGCTTCGGTGGTGCCGATCTTGGCGAGACCGTCGAGCGCTTCTTGGCGGTCGTAGTTCTGGGCGCGCTTGGAGATCGCTTCGGCCAAGCGGCTGGTCTCTTTGTCGATGCCCTTCGGTCGCTCGGTGTTGCCAGTCTTGGGTTTGCTTTTGAAGATGTCGAAGAGGCCCATGAAGTCGTGACTCTCGTTGCGATGCGGCCGAAGGGTGACCGCGAAAAGACGGCGCCCGCCCCAGCAAGCGGGCGGGCGACAACTTAACGCTCTGTGGCCGGGGCGCCACCCCTACCCACGGAAAAGCGGGCGGAGAAGCGCTTTGGCTGTTCGGAGGAGTCTCAGGCGAGAGGGATCGCCAGGAGGACGACCTGCT
>JANYDK010000055.1 GCA_025363655.1 Deltaproteobacteria bacterium
TCGGGACCCATCGCCTGCTCTCGAAGGACCTGCATTTCAAGAACCTCGGGCTCCTCGTCGTCGACGAAGAGCAGCGCTTCGGCGTCACCCACAAAGAGCGCATCAAGCAGCTCCGCACCAAGGTGCACGTCCTCACGCTGACCGCGACGCCGATCCCGCGCACGCTGCAGATGGCGGTGAGCGGCCTCCGCGATCTTTCGCTGATCACCACGCCGCCGGTCGATCGTCGCGCGATTCGCACCGTCGTCACGCGCTTCGACGAGCGGGTGATCCGCGACGCCATCCAACGCGAGATGTCGCGCGGCGGTCAGGTCTTCTACGTCTACAACCGCGTCAGCGTCGCCGACGGCGGCGGGCTCTACGACAAAGCGCGAAAAGTGCAGGAATTGGTGCCGACCGCGCGCATCGCGGTGGCCCACGGACAGATGAGCGAGAAGGCCCTCGAGCAGGCGATGCTCGACTTCGTCGAAGGCCGCTACGACGTCCTCTGCTCGACGAGCATCATCGAGTCCGGCCTCGACATCCCCCGCGCCAACACGATGATCGTCGACCGCGCCGATCTCTTCGGCCTCTCGCAGCTCTACCAATTGCGTGGCCGCGTCGGTCGCAGCAAAGAGCGCGCGTACTGCTATCTCATCGTCCCGCCGCAAGCCGCGATGACCGAAGAGGCGCAGATGCGCATCGAGGCCCTCGAGAAGCACACCGAGCTCGGCGCCGGCTTCAAGATCGCCTCGCTCGACCTGGAAATCCGCGGCGCCGGCGATCTCCTCGGCGCCGAGCAGAGCGGCAACGTCGCGCAAGTCGGCTTCGAAATGTTCTGCGCGATGCTCGACGACGCCGTCCGTCAACTGCGCGGAGAAGACGCCGGCGCGGTCGGTCACGACATCGATCCCGAGCTCTCCCTCGACGTCGAAGCGTTCTTGCCCGACGACTACGTCGGCGACGTCGGCGTCCGGCTCTCGCTCTACAAGCGCTTCGCCCAAGCCACCGACGAAGACTGGGTGAACGATCTCGCGAGCGAGATGGAAGACCGCTTTGGCCCGCCCCCCGAGCACGCGATGCGCTTCGTTCGTCTGATGCGTTTGAAGCCTGAATTGCGGGCTCTTTGTGCGCTCGGCTGCGAAGCGACGCGCGATCGCGTGACGCTCCATCTCCGCAACGATACCCCGCTCGATCCGGCGAAGCTGATGAAGGTGGTCGCGAAGAAGGGCTCGCTCTGGAAGCTGTCGCCCGACATGCGGCTGACGCGAAAGTTCGACGCGGGGACGGCCGCCGATGGGCTCGAGGCGGCAGAGAAGCTGCTCTCCGAGCTGGGCGCGTTTCGCAAAGACGACGCCTGAATCTCATTTCGCCAAAGATTCGCCGGACTACACCACGACCACGGTTCTCCCGAGCGCCTGCGCCTCGCGGATCACCGTCGGCGCGCCTTCGCCCTTCGCCACCGCCGCCACCACCACGTCGGCCGCGGCGATCCACGAGAGCGCCAGCTCATGCGGCAAGGCGCCGAGCATGCGCACGTCGACGCCCGAGGCCCGCGCCCTTCGTTCGAGGGAAGCACGCGCCGGCCCGTCACCGACGACGACGAGCGAGCCGCCGACCCGACCGACGTGATCGATGACGCGATAGAGCTGTTTTTCTCGATCGAGACGCGAGGCGACGACGTGCAGTGGGCGGCGTGGGGCCAAGTCTCGGAGACGCGCGCCACGGTCGACGAGCCGAGCCCGCGAGAGCTCGTCGACGGCGACTGGCATCGGCTCGACGACGAATCGACTCGCCACCCGAGGCGCGACCCTTGCGAGCCGCGTCGCGAGCGCCGCCGACACCACGCGCACCCGCTCGGCCCGATCACATAACCAATGCATGTATGTACGCGCGAGCGATCGCGGCGCCGCCTCGAGCAGCCGCACGTCGCCCCCATGCGCGATCACCTCGAGAGGCACATCCGAGATCACGCTCGCGATCCCACCGATGGGGACCAGCCAATGCGCGACCACCTGCGTCGGCTGCTCTCTCGCCACGATCGCACGAAGCTCGCACGCGAAGACGCCGAGCCCGGCGATGCGCCACGGCGCCGAAGAGAATCGCGACATCGCGCCCGGCGAGCCGAAGAGGCCTCCGTGCGCGACGTCGTGGATCTTCAAACCTTCGCCCGCACGCGCGATTCCTGGCCCGCGCGGCGCTGCCACGCTCACACACGCTCCGGCTCGTTGCCGCACGAGCGCGTCGCTGCGCACGAACGTCCCGGCGATCTCGTCGCCCGTTCGCGGCCACGACGACGTCACCACCAACACGCGCTGGACGCGCGTCGTCACATCTTCAAGATCGTCGCCAGCGCCGTCCATTGCTCGGACACCTTCGAGTACCGATCGTTCGGCGCGATCGCGAGGGCCTTCTTCACCCACTCGTCGACCTCCACCGGCAGCTCCGGACGCAGCTTGTGCAAGCTCGGCCGCTCGGCGGTGAGCGTCGACTGCATCAGCTCGAGGAGCGAGCCCACGAACGGCGGCCGCCCGGCGACGACGCGGAAGATGAGCGCGCCCAGCGAATAGACGTCGATGCGATGATCGAGCTTGCGCGGATCGCCCTTCCACACCTCGGGCGCGATGTAGCTCGGGCTGCCGGCGACCATGCCTTCGCGCGTCAGCGGCTTCGCCGACATCACCTTGGCGAGCCCGAAATCGAGGAGCCGCACGCCGCCGCCTTTGCCTGGCGACATGACGAAGATATTTCCCGGCTTGAGGTCGCGATGGACGATGCCGAGCTGGTGCGCGAGCTCGAGGGTGTGCACGATCGGCTCGAAAATGGCCTTGATGCTCGCCACCGGGAAGAACTGACCTTGGTCCTCCCACTGGGCGAGGTAGCCGTTCAAATCCATCCCGTCGAGCAGCTCCATGACGATGAAGAGCGCGCCGCTGGGGTCCGATCGCAGGGCGTGGATTTGAATCGCCGCCGTCCCCGCGAGCTTCGCGCAGGCCTGTGCCTCGCGCAGCATCCGCACGTTGTACTCGGGGTCGGCGGCGAACTCCGGGTGGAGAAACTTGATGGCAACGGGCGCGCCGGTGTGTTGGTCGTAGGCGTCGTAGACGACGCCGTGGCCACCCCGACCGATGACGTCATGGACCAGATATCGACCGTCGAGGAGCTCGCCCGGCAAATGACTCGGCGGCGGGAGGCTCGGGTTCGACACGATTTCCATGCGAGTATCGCACGCGATGGCGCGCCGCATCGACTCTCCGGCGATACTCCAGATTTTCCCCTGAATTCGGCCCCGAATCCGCTATCGTTCAGGATCCCCGCATTCCTGCCTCAGTGGCGGGCTCCGACGGGGCATAGGTAGGGCGGGCAGGTGAGCGCGAACGTCGAGACCTCCGGATTTGTCGGGCGCGCGCTCGGCGGCCGATGGGTCGTCGGCGAGCAGCTCGGCTCCGGCACGTTCGGCGTCGTGCACGCGGGCATCGAGCGCGGCACCGGGCAAGCCGTCGCGCTGAAATTGCTGCATCCGCAGTTCCTCCATCACCACGAGACCATCGCTCGCTTCTGGAACGAGGCCGAGGCGCTGCGTCGGATGAATCATCCGAACGTGCTCGTGCTCCTCGACGTCGGCGTCTCCGACGATGGCGTCCCTTATCTCGTCACCGAGCTGCTCACCGGCGAGACGCTGCGTGACTTGCTCACGCGCGAAGGTGCGCTCCCTCCCGAGCGCGCGATGCGTCTCCTCGGTCCTGCGGCGCACGCGCTCCACCACGCGCACCTCGCCGGCATCGTCCACCGCGATCTCAAGCCCGAGAACATCTTCCGCGTCCGCAAAGACGGGATGGGCACCACCAAAATCCTCGACTTCGGCGTCGCCAAGTTGCTCGACACGCAGCCGGGAAAGAAGCTCTCGCAGACCGGCATCATGATCGGGACGATGGCCTATTCGCCGCCCGAGCAGATGCAGGGCGCCGCCGACATCGATCACCGCGCCGATCAATTCGGCTTCGCCGCGCTGATGTTCGAGGCGCTCACCGGACAGCGCCCTTTCCCGGAAAAACAGCCGTTTCAGCTCTTCCAAGCGGTGATGAGCGGGCCGCGTCCGAAGGCGACCGGCCTCAACAAGACGCTCCCTCCCGCGGTCGATGCGGTCTTGCAGCGGGGCCTCGATGCCGATCGCGAGCGCCGCTACGGCAACGTCGAAGAGTTCTACATCGCGCTCACGCAAGCGCTGACGACCCCCAATTTCCAAGGCCTCAGCGCCACGTTCAACGGCGTCGCCAAGCTCCCCGAGCTCCCCGCGGAGGCGAGGGCCGAGATCGCCCGTGTCGCCGCCGCCGATGCACAACAACGTCGTGTCGTCGCCGAACCATCGGCGCGTTTTCGTCCCATCGAAGACGAAGCGACGCGCGGCTTCGACTCGCACGCCGACGACGCACCCAACGCCAACGCCAACGCCGCGTACCTCGACAGCCTCGGCTCTCCCGGCACCACGCTCCCTTCGGCGCGAGTGCAGAGCGCACCGTCGCAGTCACCGCTCAACACCACGCTCGTCGAAGGCTCGCCGGTCGTGGCATCGCTGCGGAACATGGCCCTCGCCGCGGCCCCGGTGACGACGCCGAGCGCAGTGCCTTCCTTCGTCGAGCCCGAGCCGCCGCCCCAACTCGTCGCCGCGCGCTCGAACCCGCCGGCGCCCGCGAGCGTCGAGAAGCCGGTGCACTCGAAGCCGATTTCGACCGTGGTGACCGCGCCGAAGAAGAGCGCGCTCCCGATCGTCATCATCCTCCTCTTCCTCGTCGTCGCCGCCGTCGTCGCCTTCTTGCTCACGCGAAAGTAGGCTCGCGCTCGCTCACTCGCCTCTTTCCGCCTCGCTGGGCTTGATTTTCGGCCCTTTGAAGACGCGGAAGAGGAGCCAGAGTGAAGGCACGAGGAGCGCGCCGCCGACGGGAAGCGTCTGCAAGATGAACTTCATCGTCGTCGGATCGGGACGCGCGCTCTCGAGCGTCAGGTCGGGGTAGACGAGGTACGGGTACTGCGCCAGCGCCCATCCGACCAAGAGGAACACCACCTGCGCGATCGCCGAGGCTCGGGCGAGGACGTAGCGTCGATAGAGGAGCGCGCCGCCGGAGACGAGCGCGCTGACGACGCCGAGCAGGGCGATGGGGAGACAGCGCACCGTGAGGAAACGGTCCCAGAGGTGACGCGCGGCGAAGTACATCAAGGGAACGGTGAGCGCGGCCCCGGCGACGACGACGGTGCCGGCGGCGAGCGCGCGACGTCGGAAATCTTCGCGCAATTCGCCCTGCGTCTCGGTGCAGAGGAAGACCGCCGCGAGGTAGGCGAAGAGCGAGAGCGCGCCACCTCCCATGGCGATGGCGAACGGGGAGAGCCACGCGGCAGAGCTTCCCTCGTTCCACACGCGATCGCCGTCGACACGAAGCGCGCCGGTGGAGACCGCACCGAAGCACATGCCGAGAAGCACCGGGGTGATGACGCTCGAGGCCCCGAAGATGACGCCCCAGATGCCCGGACGACGATCGCCGACGTACGAGAGGTGCGCGCGAAACGCGAAGGCGGCACCGCGCAAGGTGATGCCGACGATGACGAGATGGAAGGGCACGTAGAGCCCGACCGAGACCGCGTAGTACACGGGCGGGAAGACGCTGAAGAGGATGACGATGACGAAGATGAGCCAGACGTGGTTGGCCTCCCAGACGGGCCCCATCGCGTGGGCGATGGCGTCACGTTGAGCCTGTTTTCTCGGCCCGCGCGCGAAAAAATCCCACACGCCGCCACCGAAGTCGGCGCCGCCGAGCACCCCGTAGAGGATGAGCCCGAGGAGCGCGACGCCGGCGCAGACTTCAGCCAGCCCCATGCGCCGCCTCTTTCTCAGGCACGTCACCAGGCACGTCACCATTCACGTCGCCATGGTCGGCGCCGTCGTGGCTCGCGCGTCGGAGGAGCACCACCAGCACGGCCCCGAGGCCGAGGTAGAGCACGGAGAAGAGGAAGAACGTCGCGCTGACCTCGGAGACGGTGGTCACCGAGTCGCGCGTGCGCAAGATGCCGTACACCGTCCACGGCTGGCGACCCGCTTCGGTGACGAGCCATCCAGCTTCGAGCGCGAGCATGCCGAGCGGCGACGTCAGCGCGATGATGCGCAAGATCCATTTCGAGTCGACGGCTTTCTTCCGAAAGCGCACGAAGAAGTAGAGGAGCGCGACGCCGATCAAGGTCATCCCGCCGCCGACCATCACCTGGAAGGCGAGGTGCAAGACCACAACGTTCGGCCTATTTTCAGGGGGAAACGCCTCGAGCCCTTTCACTTCGGCGTGGGGATCGGCGAAGGCGAGGAACGAGAGACCGTACGGAATCTGGATGCCGTAGTGCACCGTCTTGTTCGCCGGATCGGGGATGCCACCAAGCCAGATGCCGACGTCGCGCCCCGTCTCGAAGTGCGCCTCCATGGCCGCCAGCTTCACCGGTTGATCGCGCGCGGTGCCCTTGGCGAGTCGGTCGCCGCTGAGCGGCTGGAGGAGCGCCGAGACCGCCAGCATGCCCATCGCGATGCCGAGCCCGGCGCGGTGATACGCGTCGCGCTTGCCACGCAACATCGCCACCGCATAGACGCCCGACACCGCGGCGCCGACGGCGATGTAACAGGCGAGCGACGAGTGCACCGCCATCCGCGCCCATGCACCGGTGAAGACCGCCCACGGATCGATGCCCACCGGATGACCATTCTCGATGCCGGTGAAACCGTGCGGCACCTGCATCCACGCGTTGGCGCCGACGACGATCGCGCCCGAGGCGAGACCGCTGATCGCGACAGGAATTCCGCAGAGAAAATGGGCACGCGGCGAGAGACGCTCCCACCCGTAGAGATAGAGCCCGACGAAGATCGCCTCGAGGAAGAACGCGTACCCTTCGAGCGCGAACGCCGGACCGATGGCGTTGCCGGCGAAGCGCATGAAGCGCGGCCAGAGGAGCCCGAGCTCGAACGAAAGCGCGGTGCCGGAGACGGCGCCGATGACGAAGAGGAGCGCGGTGACCTTCCCCCACTTGCGAGCGAGCTCGCGATAGTGAGGTTGGCCGGTGCGAAGGAAGAGCCCCTCCGCGATCACCATCAAGAGCGGCATCGCGATCCCGAGCGCGGCGAAGATCATGTGGAAGCCGAGGGACACCTCCATCTGCGCGCGCGCGGCGGTGAGCGAATCCATCGTCCGAGGAGCACGATAGGGACCATCACACCGCTCGGACAAGCGAGGAAATCCGCCTCACCGGCAATCAGTCGATTCGCCGCGCCCCGTGGCGGTTTGCCGCCTCTTCGTGGTCCTCGTGATCCGCGATGTCCTCGCTGGTGACCTCGGGTGGCTCGAGACGAACCTTTACTGGCGAAGGTTCGGTCACCGCGAGGCGTGCGCGCTCGATCGCCTCGGCGGCGTCGTCGGCGTCGTCGGCCTTCATGCGCTTCGCGATCGCGTTGCCGGCCGCGAGTATCAACAGCGCGCCGAGGCTCAAGGTGGCTACGAAGAAAGGGGCACCGAAGGTGACATTACTGAAGAAGAGAATCCCCGCCGACGGCAGCGCGAGCCCGCCGCCGATGATCAATGCGCCGACGATGCGCATTCGGCCGAATCGCTTCTGCATCATCGCCGGCGAATCCGTCGAGCGCACGGTGACGGAGCGAATCATCAGATCGATGCCGTAGGCGCCAATCGCGCCGCAAAATACCGTGATCGCGAGGCGGAGGAGCACCTCGAGCCGGTTCATGTGGCCACCGGCGTCGACGACCAACCCGACGAGCGCGAGGACGCTCGCGCCACCGAAGCCGACCGTCAGCGTCGCGCCGGCGATGAAGGCCATCACCCGCAAGACCATCGGGGTGCGCCGCTTCAGTTTCTCGCGCGGCAGCTCGCCCGGATCGCGGTACACGCTACGACGGCTTTCGCGGGGCCTTGAGCGCCTTGATCGCGACGTCGATCTCGCGAATGCGCTCCTGCAAGCGCGCGTTCTGCGGCTCTTTGAGGAGGGCGAGCTGCGCTTGCAACCGCGCTTGTTTGAAATCGCCGGCAGCGAGGAGCTCGTCCGCACGCAACGCGAAGGGCCTCGCCACCGCCGACTTCACCATCTCGGCGAGCGCCGTGATTTCTTGAGCACCACCGCGGATCGACTGCGCGATCTCGTCGGACTTCATGCGCACGTCGCCCTCGGCCAGCACGCGCACGTAACGTTTGCGCAACAGCGAATCCTGGAGCACGCGATAGCCCTCGGATCCACGCATGTAGACCCGACCTGCCGCCGCGCGCACCTCGGGCGCCGAGCCTCGATATCGATCGGGATGAAACGCGAGCGCGAAGCCGTGAAACGCGTCCTTCACCTGCTTGTCGCTCGGCACGTCGTCGACCGACGGCGGCACCGGCAGCCCGAGGAGAGTGAAGTAGTCGAGCTGTTCGAGCCCTTCGGCCCATCCGAGCACCACGTCGTCGGCGTCGAGCTCGAGAGCCTCGGGTGGCAACGTCGTCGGGACCGCGGGAACGGGCGGCAACGGCGGCACCGGAGGATCGGTCTCGAGCAACTCCGGCGGCAGCGTCAGCGCAGCGATGTCGGAGAGATCGATCGGATCTTGCGTCGTCGCGTCGGGATCGATGGGCATTACGTCACGCGGCCGGGTACGCGCCGCGAGGAGCCGCGGGATCGATCGCTTCTTGGCGGCCATGACCACCATTTTGCCTCGGAATGATCAGGAGCGCATCGGCGGTCGTGCACCCGCTTGATCCATGCCGATTAGGCGCATCTGGGCGCCGGTCTGCCGGCCCGTCTCCATGTCGCGCGCGTGGACGTTGAGAATCCCGTCTGCGTCGAGCTCGAACGTGACCTCGACGTTGATGTCGCCGCGTCGCGCCTTCCGCAGCCCGCTCAGCTCCAGGGTGCCGAGGGCCGTATTCTGCTGGAAGAGGTCGCCTTCGCCCTGACAGACGCGGAGCACGACCACCACCTGACCATCGGCCGAGGTGGTGAATTGCCGCGTCTGCGAGCACGGCACCGGAGAATTGCGCGCGATGACGCGATCGACGTAGCCGCCGACGACCTCGACCGAGAGCGTGAGGGGCGTGACGTCGATGAGGAGCGGAACGTCGAGCGGCGCCGTCTGCTGCGGCCACGCCGGCGGCGCGCCTGCACCGAACGGCGTCGGAATGCCGACCATCGGGCTCGAATTCGGGGACGTCGAAGGCAGCCCGGGCAATGCCGGAAGCGGCGGTATCGTCCCCGGACCGGTGGTGATCTGCGTCGACTTGAGCGACGCACCCGAGTTCGGCATCGGCATCGGCGGAGTCGCCTGCGACGTCACGATCTGCGTCGATTTGAGCGACGGCCCTGGAGTCGGCATCGGCGGCGCGGCGAGCGCTTGCTGCGGCGCGATCTCCGGCAACGGCATGCGCACCGGCTGCATGCCGAGCTGCGTCTTCAGTTGACCGCTCGGCTGTCCGGCAGGCATCCCGAACGGCGAGGGCAGCGGCGGCGGCGTGATCGCCGGCGGCGGCGGCATCGGCCCGTGCTGCGGCAACGACATCGCCGGTGATAGCGGCACGAGGTGCTGGAGCGCGATCGGCTCCGGCGAATGATCGGGGAAGCTATTTCCCGGCGCGGTGGGCGGATCGTCGCTGAGGTCGATCGCCGGCGTCGGGATCGGCGTGCCGATCAAGCGACCGGTGTTGCGATCGAGCGGACGCGACTGCGGCACCATCGGCGAGGTGACGACGGGACGCGCGGGGATCGGCGGCCGCGTGGCGGGCGCATTGGGCGGCGCGCCGAGCGGGAGCATCGCCCGATTGACCGTCACCTCGTCGCTGACGCTGTCCTCACGAGTGCCGTCACGCGTGACTTGCTCGAGCGGCGGACCGACGAGCCGACCCGTGGTGCGCGGCGGCGGCGGCGGCGCCAGCGGCCCTTTCGAGCCTGTTTTCTGCAGTCCGCCGAGCGTTTGGATACGCGACGGCTTGACCGCGTCGGTGTTGAGGATCGGCGCTGGCGTCGATTGCCGTCGACGTTCGGCGCCGGTGAGCGCAGCTGCCTGGATGGCCGCGCCGATGGCCACGACCTCGTCCGGGTTGACGCGATCCATCGGCTTCTTGGCGAAGAACTGTTCGACCTTGCGACGCACCAACGGAATGCGCGTCGAGCCACCGACGAGGATGATGTTGTCGAACGCGTCGTGCTTCAAACGCGCGAGCTGCAGCGCCTCGGCGCAGACGTTGAACGTGCGCTCGACGAGCTGGTTCGAGAGCTGCTCGAGCTCCGTGCGACCGAGCGTGAATTTCAGGTCGATCGGCCGACCGCCGGGCCCGTAGCCGATCTCTTTCAGCTCGACGCTCATCTCTTGCTGCGTCGAGAGGGTGATCTTCACCTGCTCGGCGGCGGCGCGGAGCCTTTCCATCGCCTGCACGTCGCCGCGAGGATCGAAGCGTGTCTGCTGGATGGCCACCTGCGCGATGCGATCGGCGATGACGTTGTCGACGTCGTCGCCGCCGAGGAAGCTGTCGCCGGCGGTGGCGATGACCTCGAAGACGTTGCCCGACAAATCGAGCAGCGTGAGATCGAAGGTGCCGCCGCCGAAGTCGTAGACCGCGATGCGCTCGTTGCCCGCTTTGCCGAAGCCGTAAGCAAGCGCGGCCGCCGTCGGCTCGTTGAGGATGCGCAGCACCTCGAGCCCAGCCTCGCGCGCCGCGACCTTGGTGGAAGCGCGTTGCAAATCGTTGAACGACGCCGGCACCGTCACCACCGCGCGTTCGACCGCTTCTCCGAGCGCGTTCTCGGCGATGGCCTTGGCGCGCCGAAGGACGAAGGCGCTGATCTCCGGCAGCGTGTAGGTCTCGTTGCGCGCGGCGACGAGCGGTCCGTGCGTCGGCCCTTCTCGCAGCTCGAAGGGAAAACGTTGCCGCGCGCGCTCGACCTCGTCGCTGTTCCACGAGCGGCCGATGAGGCGCTTGATCGAATAGACGGTGTTGCGCGCGTCGACGAGCCGACGTTCCCGCGCCTTGGCCCCGACGAGCACCTCACCGTTGGGATGGAACGAGACGACGCTCGGAAGGAGCCGTGCGCCGGTCTCGTCGGCGAGCACCAGCGCTTTTCCTCCCCGTACGACGGCCACGACGGTGTTCGTCGTTCCGAGGTCGATTCCGACCACCGCCCCTGCCATGGAGGCAAGAGGTACCACGTCGACCGCAGCGCGTGAAAATCGCGGTCAACGTCCTCCTCGGCTTTGTCGAGAGGTTGACGTCACCGGCTGAGCGTGGAACCCCCTCGCCGAGCGGTGCCCGAAAGCGTGAACCCACCTCGGCGGCGCCGAAATCGGAGCGCGGGCGGCTTCGTCCGCTATCTGCGCCTCGTCTCGTTGATTTTCCTCACGCCTGCGGCCCTTTCGGTCTACGCGTGGAGCGCACGGCTCACGAGCTCACGCGCGGTCGGCGTCGCCTTCGCGTTCAGCCTCGCCGCCTTCGTCGTCATCGGCATCGGACCACGTGTGCGGGCCGGCTTCGACGACCGCCCGCGTCCCGCTTGGGTCGGCGCCCTCGGCATGCCGCTCTTCGACTGGGTGTGGACCGCAGCCGTCTTCTCGCTGCTCACCACTCTCCTCGTCCTCGTCGGCACCGCCCTCCTCGCGCTCGCCGGGCACGCCCCCACGCGCGCCTTCACCTGGGACGCGATCGCCGAGCGGGCGACGATTTTCTCGGCGATTGTCGCTGCCTACGGGGTCTTCGTCCGGCGTCGGTGGGTTCGCGTCCGTCGCCTCGACGTCCCCATCCAGGCGCTCCCTGCTTCCTTCGACGGCTTCACGATCGCGCACCTCTCCGACCTCCACATCGGCTCCATCGATCGCGAAAAGAGCGCGCGACGCTGGATCGAGCGCACCAACGCGCTTGGCGTCGATCTCGTCGCGATCACCGGCGACGTCCTCTCCACGGGCCCGCACTTCCACGACGAGGTCGTCGACGTCCTCGGCGATCTCCGCGCCCCCTCCGGCATCTTCGCCTGCCTCGGCAACCACGACTACTACGAGGAAGACTCGCTCTGCGCGCGCCTCCTCGAGAAGAACGTGCGCGTCCTCCGCAACGAAGGAACGAGCCTCGTGCGCGAGGGCGATCGCCTCTTCGTCGCCGGCGTCGAAGATCTCTGGCGCGGCCACGTCGACCTCGACGCAGCGCTCGTGGGTCGTGACGGAGCGCCCACCATCCTCCTCGCCCACCACCCGACGCTTTTTCCACAGGCGCGGAGCCGCGACGTCGATTTGACGTTGTCGGGGCACACCCACGCCGGCCAGGTAGCCATCCCCTTCCTCGAAGGCGGCCTCGCCCGCCTCGGCACTCGCTACGCCGGAGGCCTTTTTCGTGAGGGAAACTCCATCCTCTTCGTCCATGCCGGCCTCGGCACCACCGGCCCAGCCATCCGCATCGGCGCGGCTCCAGAGATCGTCGTGCTCCGCCTCCGGCGCGCTTCTTCCTGACCGTCTTCGCGAGTGGCGCGGTGATCGACCTTGCCCGCGCACGCACCAGGCGCCTACGCTGCGCCCGGTAGCCTCCGCATGGCCCAGTTCGAGATCAATACGCGTCAGCTCGTCACCGCTGCCATCGTCTTCGGTGGAGGCGCCGCAATCGCGAGCACGAGCCTCCACGCCAGCCCGCTGGCCTTCTTCGGGTTCGCAGCCGTCGCCGCGGTCGTCATCATCCTCTCGGGAGGTGGCGGCGGCTCACGTGTCCCGCCCGAACTGCTCGAAGCGGCGCGACGTGCCGGAACCGGCGAGCGGCCGACGGCTCCGCAAGGCGCCAGCGAAGACGTCACGCGTCTCTACGAAGAGCTCGGCAAGGTCGCGGAAGCGGCGACCCGCGCCGAACGCGCCCGTGACGAGAACAAGGTGCGCATCGACGAGGCCGAGCGTAAGCGCGAAGAAGCGCGCGACGAGCTCCGCGGGCTGAAGGACGAGCTTCGTCGCATCCAAGAAGACGTGCGCCGCGCCCAGACCGAAGCCGTGAGCGCGCGCGAGACGCTGAACGAGAGCCGCGACGAGCAGAAGACGCGCAAGACCGAGCTCGACGACATCCTCGCCAAGCTCGACGAGCACAACCGCAAGTTGGGCGAGACCATCCAAGCCGAGCTCGGCGTCGCCGAAGAAGCCGGCCGTCGCGTGCGCGAGGTCACCGCCGCGCTCAAAGAAATCGCCCACAACGTCGAGATGCTCGCCTCCTCGGCGGAAGAATCTTCCTCCTCCATCCTCGAGCTGACGGCCACCAACGACGAGGTCGCCGAGAACGTCGGTGAGCTCGCGAGCAGCGTGCGCGAGACGGTCAGCTCGATCGAAGAGATGACCTACTCCATCAAAGAGGTCGCCAAGAACGTCGACGCTCTCTCGCTCACCGCCGAAGAGACCAGCTCGTCGATGAACGAGATGGACGTCTCCATCGACCAGGTCCAATCGAACGCCAACGAGACGGCGAAGCTGTCGGAAGAAGTGGCGAGCGACGCCGAGCGCGGCGCCGAGTCGATCCTGAAGACGATCGGCGAAATTTACCGCATCAAAGAGTCGTCCCAGGAGGCCGTCGCGGTCATCTCCAATCTCGGCTCACGCATCGAGGCCATCGGTCAGATCCTCAGCGTCATCGACGACGTCGCCGAGCAGACCAACCTCCTCGCGCTCAACGCCGCGATCATCGCGGCCCAGGCCGGCGAGCACGGCAAGGGCTTCGCGGTCGTCGCCGACGAAATCAAAGATCTCGCCGAACGCGCGGGCTCCTCGACGAAAGAAATCGCCGAGCTCATCAAGACCATCCAGGCCGAGTCGAAGAACGCGGTGGCGGCCGTCGAGCGCGGCGCGCACAACGTCGACCGCGGCGTCGAGGTCTCCAACGAAGCCGAACGCGCGCTCAAGAAAATCCTCGAGTCGTCGCAGAAGAGCACCACCATGGTGCGCGCCATCGCCCGCGCCACCGTCGAGCAGGCGAAGGGCAGCAAGCAAGTCACCGACGCCATCGGCCGCATCGCCGAGACGGTGCAGCAAATTGCCGCAGCGACCGCCCAGCAGGCGCGCGGCAGCGAGCTCATCGTCAAGAGCGCCGAGAAGATGCGCCTCATCACGCAACACGTCGAACGCAGCTCGCAAGAGCAGGCGCGTGGCGGCCGTCAGATCACGCAGGCCATCGAAGCCATCTCCAACATGGTGAACCAGCTCAACGCCTCGCACCGCGGTCAAACGCGCGGAAACGAGCAGCTCCTCGCCTCGGCCGATCGCATCGACGAGCTCGCGCACTCGCACGAGCAGACGGTCCGCTCCATCCACCTCGCACTCGATCGCTTCCGTCGCACGCTCGAAACGACGTGAGCCCACACGAAGGCGCGCAGTAGTCGCGCTTCGCACCTCGCCGCACCTCGTTGCCGAAGCGCACATCGATGCGAACGTTCCGCGAACCGTCGTGGTCGGACGCGTGCGTCTGACGATTCCGTGACTTCGGAGCAACGGGATTCCAGTGCTAGGCTTCGCTGACGCGGTCAACCCGCTGTAGCGATGTTCAGCGTCACGTGCAGGACGTGGGGGCGTCGTGCATGGTGGCCAGCTTTCTGTGGAGTCGCATCGATCATGAACTTCCCTCCCTCCGAACGGCCCCCGCCCCCGCCTGCCACGGCGGAAGAGGCGCTCCCGCGTCGATTCGGCAAGTACACGCTGCTTCGTCGCATGGCGACGGGAGGCATGGCCGAGATCTTCCTCGCGCTCCAACGCAGCGTCGCGGGCTTCGAGAAGCTCATCGTCATCAAGCGCATCTTGCCGGCGATGAACCAAGATCGCGGCTTCATCGACATGCTGCTGCACGAGGCGCGCGTCGCCGCGACGCTCTCGCATCCGAACATCGTCCAGACCATCGACGTCGGCTCGGTCGACGGCAACTACTTCATCGCCCTCGAGCACGTGCATGGCGAAGACCTGCGCTCGATCGTGCGGCAAATGAAGAAGAAGGGCGTCCTCCAGTTCCCCTTCGAGCACGCCATCGCCATCATCCTCGGCATGTGCGCGGGCCTCGCTTACGCGCACGAGCGCCGCGATCTCGACGGCTCCGCGCTCAACATCGTCCATCGCGACGTCTCTCCGCAGAACGTCATCGTCGGGTTCGCCGGCGACGTGAAGGTCGTCGACTTCGGCGTCGCCAAGAGCGGCGCGCAGACGGGCACCGAGAGCACCAAGAGCGGACAGCTCAAGGGCAAGGTCCCGTACATGTCGCCCGAGCAGGCGCGTGGCGAAGAGGTCGACTGGCGAAGCGACGTCTTCGCGGTCGGCGTCATGCTCTTCGAGCTCACCACCGGCAAGCGCCTCTTCAAGGGCTCGACCGAATACGAGACGCTCAAGCTCATCATCGAGCGCGACTACCCGCGTCCCTCGTGGGTGAGCACTGGGTACCCGCCCGCGCTCGAAGCCATCGTCATGCGCGCGCTCGAGAAAGACCGCGAAAAGCGCTACCAGAGCGCCCGCGAGATGCAGGCCGATCTCGAAGCCTTCGTCCGCAACGAGAAGCTCCCCGTCAGCAGCATCGCGCTCGCCGAGTTCATGAAGTCGCTCTTCGAGGAGAAGCTCGCCGCGCAGAAGGAGGCCCTCATGCAGGGTCGCCAACTGGCGGAGATCATCGCCGCGGAGGTGAACCACCAGACCGAAGCGACCATCACCACCGGCGTCGACTCCGCGCGCCCCAGCTTCGGCTCCATCTCCACCGCCGGCGCCGGTGCCACCGCGTCCAACGTCAGCGCGATGCCACCGCCGTCGAAGGGCGGCGCGAAGTGGGCGCTCCTCGGCGTGCCGCTGGTGGCCATCGGCATCGTCGCTGCGGTCGTGCTCTCGAAGAAAGACCCGCCGAAGACGACAGGCGCAGCGAAGGACGACTCGTCGTCGGCGCCCGCTCCGAAGAGGGCGACGCTGGTCGTGAAGAGCGATCCACCGAAGGCGCACATCTGGATCAACGGCGAAGTGCGGAGCGAGGTCACCCCCGCCGAGATCACCGATCTCCCCATCGGCTCCCTCGACATCAAGGTCGGTCTCGAGGGCTACGCGAGCCAGACCGAGAAGGTCCCCCTCGTCGCCGACACGCCGACGACCCGTAATTTCACGCTCAAGAAGGGCTCCGTCGTCTTCCAGATCGATGGTGCACCGAAGAGCGCGACGGCCACGCTCGACGGCAAGTCGGTGACCCTCCCCAACGTCGACGCCTCGCCTGGGGAAGAGCACACGCTCGTCCTCTCGGCGCCCGGGATGAAGGACAAGACGCTCAAGGTCACCGGCGACGTCGCCGAGGTGAAGAAGCTCGACGGCTCGATGGACAAGGCCGGATACGTCGGCGCCGCGGCCCCGAAAGCGACCTCCACCGGCGCCAGCGGCGGCGACAAGACGACGACCGGCGGCAGCGGCGGGGCCACCGGAAAAATCAGCGTCTCCGCGAGCGGCGGCTGGTGCAACGCGGTCGTCGACGGCAAGCCCCTCGGCCCCACGCCCACCGGAATGATCGAGGTCAGCGCCGGAACGCACTCGGTGTCCTGCACCGACGAGTCGGGCAAGAAGATGTCCCAAGGCGCCAAGGTCAACGCCGGCGAGACGACGCGCGTGAAGTTCAACGTGAGCAGCTAGCTACCCAGCCACCGCGCACCGAGAAACGACAAAGCCCGCGCGATGCAAGATCGTGCGGGCTTTGTTTGTCGCCTGAGCGACTGAGCGATTTCGTGCCTATTGCGTCTTCGGAATCATCTTCACCGGCGGAGGCACCATCGGCTTGACGATGATGCTCGCGCTCGGAGGCGCGCTGCCGCTCGGCACCGGGCCCGCGCTTCCGCTGGCACTCGCTGCGGGAGCCGGAGTGCCGCTCATCTCACCGGTCCACGTCACGCTCGCGAACCGCGGCGCGAAGTGGAAGTTGCCTTGTCCCATGATCGGCGACCACGCGAGCGCGGCCTTCTGCCCATCGCGGAAGCTGTAGAGGTTGATGCGCCAGGTGTCGCCCGTCTTCGGCGGCGCAGCGACGCGCGGCTTGTCGAACGACGCCCAGGGAATGGCGATCTCCATCGTGTAACCGACGCCGGCCTCGATCGAGATCGCGCTCTTGGTGCCCGCCTTCCACTCCATGTGACCGAACTTGCCAGCGGCCGCTTCGACGGGCTGGTTGTAGTCGTCGAAGTGCGTGTCCCAGATGGCGTTGTTCGTGTCGACCTGGACCTCGTAGTAGTCCTTGTTGTCGCCGAGATCGCCGGGTTGAATCATCAGCTCGACGGCCGACGACTTTTCCCAAACGTGCGGATCGACATCGGTCGGCTTGAACGGCGAGGTCGGCGCTTTGTCGGCGACGCTGAACCCGACGTAGACGTTCGTGTCGTCCCAGGCGATCTTCGCCGACCCATTCACCGGGTGATCGGGGGCCGCAGCCGCTCCGTCACCCGGCTGCACAAAAGGGCCGGTATCCGCAGCCTTTCGCCACGCCGGCTCGTCGAGCTTGCCGTCGATCTTCACCGCGTCGGCCTTGCCGAACTTGGGCGCGTTGAGCTTCGGGGCTTCGGTCTTCTTCGGCTCCGGCGGCGGCTCCGGCGGCTTCACGCCGGTCGGCAAGACGATGACGTTGGCGCGGTTGTCACCGTCGCTCGAGTCGGCGTTCTTGATCGCGAGGCGCGCGTCGCCCTTCCAGATGCCGACGAGGATGCGCGTCGTCGACCAGGTGATGTCGTTCGGCACCGCATAGTCGAACGCGTCGACGATGATCTTGTCCTTGTCCCACTCGTTGGGCGGGAAGAGCTGCGCAGTGCAGTTCTCTTTCTTCTCGATGCGGATCGCGCCCACGCAGTCGAGGTTGCCCTTCGCCTCCTTGGGGTTGTCCGTCGTGATGTGCGTGAAGAGCATCCAGCCCGGATCGAGGTCGCCGGTGCGCTTCCACCAGATCGTGAAGTGCACCGTCGTGCCCGGCGCCGCCTTCATGGGATCGGCCTTCCAGCCGAGCATGTGAATCTTGTCGTCGAAGTTGACGTCGACCTTGTTGGGGATGTCGGAGGGGAGCTCGTCGAGGACGTAGGCCTTGACCTGTTCACGCTCCGCGCTCGTCATCCCCGACTTGCGCTTCACGCAGCCGACTTGCGTAGAGAGGATCAACGCCCCGGCAAAGGCCATCGTGCACATCGCCACCGTTCGAGTCGACCGACGCATCGCCAACACTCCTGTTAGAGGAACAAAAAGAGAGCCCCCGAGGGAGAGCACGAACTACTTGCGAGCCTTCTTCCGCGCGTCGCGCTCGGCTTTTCGCTGGCGCTTCTTCGCGTTTTTCTCGGCTTCGCTGAACGACTTCATCTTCGTCATCGACGGCTTCGGCGGGCCCATCATTCCTGGCATCCCCATCCCCGGCATGCCCATCCCGGGCATTCCGAAGGGCATTCCCGGCATGCCGCCCATCCCCGGCATCCCCGGCATCCCACCGGCGCCGCCCATCTTCTTCAGGGCACGCGCCATCTGGATTTGCTTGCCGCCGGGCATCGCGCCGAGCAGCGAGTTCAGCATGCCGCCCTGCTGGCTCATCATGTCCATCATCTGCTTCATGGACATGAACTGGTGGAGGAGCGCCTGCACTTCTTCCGGCTTGCGCCCCGAGCCCTTGGCGATGCGCTGCACGCGATCGGGCTCACGCACCATCACGTAGGCGTCGCGACGCTCGGTCTTGGTCATCGACGTGATCATCGACGCGACCTTGTCGAGCTCCTTGTCGTCGAGCTGCGTGCCGGGAGGGATCATCCCTGCCATGCCCGGCATCTTGTCGACGATGTCGTTGAGCGAGCCCATCTGCTTGATCATCTGCACTTGGTTCAAGAAGTCATCGAGCGTGAACTCTCCCTGCAGCATGCGCAGGGCGTCCTCCTCGGCCTTCTTGGTGTCGATGACCTCTTCGAAGTCCTTCATCAGGCCGACGACGTCGCCCATGCCGAGGATGCGCGAGGCCATGCCCTCGGCGCGGAACTCCTCGAATTTGTCCGTCGTTTCGCCGACGCCGACGTAGACCAACGGCGCGCCGGTGATCGTCTTCACCGAGAGCGCTGCGCCGCCGCGCGCGTCACCGTCGAGCTTCGTCATGACGACGCCGGTGAACGCGAGCTTGTCGTAGAAGGCCTTCGCCGTCTTGACCGCGTCTTGGCCGATCATCGCGTCGACGACGAAGAAGATGTCGTTCGGCTGCACCGACGACTTGATCTGCGAGAGCTCGTTCATGAGCGTCTCGTCGATCGCGAGACGACCGGCAGTGTCGAAGATGACGACGTCGTAGCCGAGCTTCTTTGCCTCTTCCCAGCCGCGCTGACAGATCTCGACCGGCGTGGCCGGCATGTTGAAGACGGGGATGTCGTTTTGCTGCCCGAGGATTTTCAGCTGCTCGACGGCGGCCGGACGCTGCATGTCGGCGGCGACGAGGAGCACCTTCTTGCCGTCCTTCGCGAGGAGGCGCGCGAGCTTGGCGCAGCTGGTCGTCTTACCCGACCCCTGCAGACCGACCATCATGATGCCGGTGGGCTTGCCCTTGTCCGACCAATGAATGGCGTCACCGTCGTGCGCCATCCGCGCGACCAGCTCGTCGTGGCAGATCTTGACGAACTGATCGCCCGCCGTGACCTTGACCGCCTGCCCGGCGTGCTTGACCGCGACCTGCACGGTCTGGCCGAGCGCCTTCTCTTTCACTGCGGCGAGGAAGCTCTTGGTGACGCCGAGATCGACGTCGCCTTCGAGGAGCGAGAGGCGCACCTCACGCAAGGCGGAGTCGATGTTCTTGGCATCGAGCTCTTGCAGACCGGCGAGCCGGTTTTTCGCGTTGCGGAAACCCTTCGCGAGCGCGTCGAACATGGGCGTTTCTTCTCGTGGCGTGTGGCGGCGTCCGGCGCAGGCCAGACCTTGGACAGGGCGCCGCTCTTAGCACGCCCTGGAATCGGCGTCCGCGGGCACCGCCGAGCGGCGCCGACCGAACGATTTTCAATAACAACGCTATGAGACTCAGTCAGCGTCGGCAGCGTCGTCGCCCGTCGTGTCCGGCGGCGCGGTGGTGTCGGGAGGCGGGGTGGTGTCGGGAGGCGGCGTCGTGTCCGGGGACGGCGTCGTGTCGGCGGTCTCGGCCACCGCGGCGTCTCCCGTATCGACGACGAGCGAGTCCTTGGCAGCGTCGGCGCTCGAGTCGACGCCCGAGTCCGACCCATCGGCAGGGGCGTCCGAGCGCGTGTCGTCGACGTGCGTGTCGCCGCTCGTCTCGACGCCGACGTCGTCGCTCGGCGTCCCCGTGTCTTCGCCCGGAATCTTCGAATCGTTGAAGCTGAGAACGAGCGAGCAACCGAGCGCCGTCGTCAACGAGGCCAAGGCGGCGAACGACACGAGCGCGAGAATCGACGGCTTCTTCATCAGATAGCTCCTTCGAACGACGACGGGCGGCTTGGGTCACCCCGTGCCGCCCGGCGAAGATCGAAAACCAGTTTCATTTCGCAGGCGATTTCGCGCCTGCGCGGTTCAACCGCCGTCGGCGTCGGCGTCGAGGAGATCCGCGGTGTCGAGGATCGAGGTATCGAGGGTGTCGAGAATCGCCGCATCGGTCGTGTCGGCAGCCGTCGCCGCATCGGTCGTGTCCGCAGCCGTCGCGGTGTCGGTCGTGTCGGCAGCAGTCGCGGTGTCGGCAGTGTCGGCGGTGTCGGCAGCGGTGCCCGTGTCGGCGTCGGTGCCGCCATCCTTGGTGTCCGGCGTGTCCGGCGTGTCCGTCGGCGTCGTGGTGTCGGCGTCGTTGGCATCGGTGCCGCTGTCGGTGGTGTCGGGCGTGCCGGTGTCGCCATCCGTCACGCCGCTGTCGGTGGTGTCGGGAGTCGACGAGTCTTTGGTGTCGGCCGGCGGTGGGTTGGAGTCGGTTCCAGTCTCGTTGGTGCCGGTGTCGTCCGTGCCGGTCGGGATCTTCGACTCGTCGAAATCGACGACGAGCGAACAACCGAGCGCGGTGAGACCACCAGCGACGAAGACGATTCCGGCGATCCGGAAGAAGCGAGAAGGTTGCACGTTAAGCTCCGCAGGAGGTTCAGAAGTGGAAGGCGGCGCTCGCGCCGGCCATGCCCGTCGAGCCCTTCAAGCCGCCGACGACCGGGGCGAAGGTGAAGTCGGAGATGGGGCTCGACTTCTTCACGGCTGCCTTCGTCTCACTCGACGACGGACCACCCGAGAAATAAAGCACCGCGCTGGTGACGGCGAGCGTGATGCCGATGCCGAAGCCCATGTCGGCGATGAGCGCGTCGCGCGTGCCCTTGTCGCGACCGTCGGTGGTCGGGTTGTCGTCGAAGCTCTTCTTGTCGCTCAGCGCCTTGAGGCCGAAGACGGTGCCGACGCCGAGACCGACGACGGCACCGATGCCGGTGACGATGACCCACGTGTTGTCGCGCTTGGTGTCGGGCGCGATGGCGACCGTGGTGGTCGGCGGCGGCGTGACGACCGTGGGGCCGTCTTTCTTCGCGAAGGGATCTTCGGCGACGGTGGCGGGCGCGTCCTCGAGCTTGGCGGTGACCGCGGCTCCGGCGACGATGTCGACCTCTTGATCGTTCGCCTTCTTGCCGGTGAGCGCGAGGGTGATCTGGTGTTTGCCCGGCGCGAGGTCGAGCTCGGCGGGCGTCTTCTGCCCCGAGTCCTTGCCGTCGACCATGATGATGGCGCCCGACGGATCGCTCGTGACCTTGACCTTGACCGGCTTGCTCTTGATCGCCGCGAGGCGCGCCTTGGCGTCGGTCGAGAGATCGTCCTTCAGCTTCCCGGAGGCGATCGACTTGTCGTACCAAGCGGCAGCGTCGGCCGAGTCACCGAGCTCTTCGGCGCAGCGCCCGAGGTAGTACTCGGCGGTGCCGGCGGGGATCAGATCTTCCGCGGACTTCAGCTCGTCCTTCGCGGCCTTGTAGTCTTTCTTGTCGAAGAGCTCCTTGCCCTTCTTGAAGTGCGCGCCGGCCTTCTTCTTGTCGGCGGCGGAAGGTCCGGCTGCCGCGGGAGGCTTGGCGGCGGCCTTCGGCGCAGCGGCAGGCTTGGCAGCCGTGCCTGCTGGCTTGGCCTGCGCGAACGCCAGGCTCGTCGTACCGACGGACGCGCTCGCGAGCGCAAACGCCACGATCGTCGCGACACTCTTCGTCGCCAGCCCACGACCCATTCCGTTCGAGCGGTCCGCCATGATGAATCTCCTGTGCATGGGAGCGTGCCTCGCGGTTTCCACGGAGTCCGCCGAAGGCGGGACGTGGGTATGTGATTTCACGCCCCAAGGGGGCCCAGCGAGACGCAAGCAATCGGGACAAAGGCTGCAACGGCAGGGGTTTCCGAACGCCCTCGGTGGCTCGTGAGCCGCCGGGTACGAACAGCCTCGGGAGGGGACGATATCAAATGCCATGGGCAAGTTGGCGGAAAAGCGGCGATACTTGAATCCACGGGAACCTTTGGTACCCCTTTTGGGTCCAATTCACGTGGTGCCCGTGCTCTCGAGCTCCGTCATGACTGACATCACCGATCGCAGCGACGTCGCACCGGCGAGGCCAGATGCGCCGGGGGTCCCCTTTGGCCCGGTCGCCGACGACGCCTACGACGCCGAGCTCGAAGCCATCGCCGACGCCCGCGGAACCTCTGCCGCGCGGTTCGCGTTCTTCGCCCGGCTCGTCGCCATCGCTGCGTCGGCCGCGCTCGCCTTCGCCCTCCGCTACGACCTCCGCTACGCTTTCGCGCCGCGCACGCCCGTCGAGCTTCCGGCCAACGCCTCGTCCGATCAGCTCGAAGCCGCCAAACACCACTTCGTCAGCATCGCAGGCGTGCCCGGCGGCGTCGGCGCGGTCGACTACCATCGGCCACTCGGCAGTGGCACGTATCGCCTCGCGCCCCTCGTCGATCGCCCCGACATCTACGTCGAGCTCCGGCTTCCCAAGGGCATCGATCCCACTCGTTTCATTCCGCCGACGGTCGTCCATGGGCGGCTCGTCCCCATCGACGAAGGTGGCGCACGCTTCGCCAGCGCTCGTGCGCTCGTCGCCGACGCCACCGGTCGTCCGGTCCCGGCTCGCACCTTCATCATCGAAGAGGGCACCCAGCCTTCGCTCTCGGCGCCGAGCGCGGTGGTGGCGATGATGGCCCTCGTGCTCTGCGGCAGCCAGGTCTTCATGCTCGTCGTCCCCAAGCGACGCCGCCGATCCAGCTGATTTCCGCAAAAACACTGGGTGTTTGACACCCCCAGCCAGCCTGCTAGAAAGCCGCCTCCCTGCATCTATCTCGGTGCGTCGACCTTGAGCGCCTGCCACGCCGGCCGGTGAGGGGGGTCGAGCCTCGGTAGCGCAGGAATCGGAGCCACGTCGTGTTCAAAAAGGTCTGCTTGTTCGCGGGGAATGGCAATCCCACGCTCGCGAACGAGATCGCCCAGCACCTCGAGATGCCCCTCGCGAAGGTTCGCGTGGAACGCTTCTCCGACGGCGAGAGCTGGGTCGAGATCAAAGAGAACGTGCGCGGCGTCGACGCCTACATCGTGCAGCCCACGTGCGCGCCGGCGAACGACAACCTGATGGAGCTGCTGATCATCAGCGACGCGCTCCGCCGCGCCTCGGCCGGCAACATCACGGCGGTGATTCCCTACTACGGCTACGGCCGCCAAGACCGCAAGGTCGCGCCTCGCACGCCCATCACCAGCAAGCTCGTCGCCGATCTCATCGTCTGCGCCGGCGTCCAGCGCGTGGTCTGCATGGACCTCCACGCCGGGCAAATCCAAGGCTTCTTCAACATCCCGGTCGACAACCTCTTCTCGATGCCGGTGATGTTGAACGACTACCTGCGGAAGAACTTCAACCGCGACGTCGTCTTCGTCAGCCCCGATGCCGGCGGCGTCGAGCGCACGCGCGCATACAGCAAGCGCATGGACGCGGGCCTCGCCATCGTCGACAAGCGCCGCGAGCGCGCCAACGTCAGCGAAGTGATGAACGTCATCGGCGACGTCACCGGCAAAGACTGCGTCATCATCGACGACCTCGTCGACACCGCCGGCACGCTCTGCAACGCCGCCAAGGCGCTGAAAGAAGCGGGTGCTCGCCGCGTCGTCGCCTGCGCCACCCACGCCGTCCTCTCCGGCCCCGCGCTCGATCGCGTGCGCGACTCGGTCCTCGACGAGCTCGTCGTCACCAACTCCATTCCCCTCTCGGAAACGGGGCGGGCGCTCGGGAAGATCAAGGTCCTCTCGGTCGCCAACCTCCTCGCCGAGGCCATCCGCCGCATCCACCACTCCGACTCGGTCAGCTCGCTCTTCGTCTGATCGAAAACAGCCACATTTTCGAGCCGAAACCCCGGCTCTCATAAGCTCTCTATTCAACGAGAGAAGGACAACAGGAGACGCCATGGACTTCGCCACCCTCAACGCCACGCCGCGCACCGCCGGCGGCAAGGGCCCCGCCAACCGCATCCGCCGCGAAGGGAAGATCCCCGCCGTGGCCTACGGTCGCACGCTCGCGAGCATGCCGATCGCCATCGATCCCAAGGCGCTGGTGAAGATCCTCCAGGGTCCGCAGGGGCTCAACACGGTGATGAAGCTCGCCGTCGACGGCGGCGCCGCCAAGGACCTCCTCGTCATGGTCCGCGAGTTCACCCACCACCCGGTGAGCCGCCAGTTCCTCCACGCCGACTTCATCCAGGTGAAGCTCGAAGAGGACATCGACATCGAGGTGACGTTCATCTGCACCGGCAAGGCTGCCGGCATCGTGCAGGGCGGCGTCGTCAACCAGATCTACCGCAAGCTGCCGGTGCGCACGCGCCCCAACACCATCCCCCTCAACATCACGGTCGACATCACCCCTCTCGAGATGGGCACCGCGATCAAGGTCCAAGACCTCAAGCTCCCCGAGGGCGTGCGCATCCGTCTGCCGCAAGATCAGTCGATCGTCGCCGTCGTGGCGCCGGAGAAGGATCGTAGCGCTGACGAAGCGGCTGCGGCGGCGGTTCCGGGCGCGGCTCCTGCTGCGGGCGCGGCTGCTGCGGGCGCGGCTGCGGCGGGCAAGGATGCCAAGGGTGCGGCTCCGGCCGCTGCGGGCAAGGACGCCAAGGCGGCGGCCCCGGCTGCGAAGAAGAAGTGATCACGCTCTAGCCATTCAGGAAACGCAGTCGTCCCATGAAGCTCGTCGTCGGTCTCGGGAATCCCGGTCCGAAGTACGCGAAGACCCGGCACAACGCCGGGTTCTTCGTCGTCGACGAGCTGCGTGCGCTCTGCGGTTTTCCCGAGTGGAAAGAGAAATTCTCCGGCGAGTGGAGCAAAGGCACCCTCGCCGGCGAGGACGTCGTGCTGCTCAAGCCGATGACCTACATGAACGAGAGCGGGAAGAGCGTGCAGCCTGCGGTTGCCTTCTTCCACGTCGACATCAAGCAGGCGGCGACCAACATGCTCGTCATCCACGACGAGCTCGATTTGACGTTCGCCGACGTGCGCTTGAAGGTCGGTGGCGGTCACGCCGGACACAACGGCCTCCGCTCGATCATGTCGGTCCTCGGCGGCGACTTCGCGCGCGTGCGGGTCGGCATCGGCCGTCCGCCCGCGGGCTTCGTCGGTGACGTCGCCGACTACGTCCTCCAAGCTTTCGAACCCGTCGAGGCCGCGATGGTCTCCGGCGTGGTGAAGAAGGGCGTCGACGCGAGCAAGCAGTGGATCGAAAAAGGTCCACTCGCTGCCAACGCGACCAACGTCCGCCCCAAGAAGTCCGGGAGGCAAGCGCAAGGCGCCTGACCGACCGACCACGCGACGCGCGCTATTGCACGTCCGTGTTCCTTGCTCCGCGGGAGGCGTCTCGCGGGGTCTCACGTCCACAAGGAAGAACCAACGCAATGGCATCGAGCATCGAGCATCTCCGGGAATACGAGACCATCTACATCCTCCGCAACGACGTCGACGCCGACGGGGCCGACAAGATCGCCCAGCGCGTCGCCGAGGTCGTCGAGCGCGAGAAGGGCAAGCTGGTCAAGTTCGAGGCCTGGGGCCGCCGCAAGCTGGCGTACCCGGTCAAGAAGCAGCGCAAGGGCATCTACGTCTACGTGAAGTACCTCGGTAAGGGCGGCCTCGTGCACGAGCTCGAGCGCAACCTGCGCCTCGCCGACGCCGTGCTCAAGCACCTCACCGTGCAGACCGGCGACGACGTCGACGTCGAGACCGTCACGATCGATCCGGAGGAAGTGAAGCTCCGTCGCCTCGAGCTCGCCCCCGAGCCCGAGGAGAACCTCACCCGCGAGAAGCTCCTCGGCCTCGTCGATGGCGGCGAGCGTCGTGACGAGCGCGAGCGTCGTGGTGGTGATGAAGACGACTTCGCCGACAAGGAAGAAATCCCGGACCTCAACGGCACGCCCGAAGAGCCCGAGGCGGACGCCTGAGCCTCGCGCTCGGCGCCAAAAGAAAGACTTAGGAGCAACACATGCGCACCAAAGAAACCATGATGGACAAGGACGATCGCGGTCTCGGTATGGACCGCGACGGCACCCCCGACCTCAACGACGGCCTCCGCCGCCGCGGCACGCGCAAGCGCGTCTGCAAGTACTGCGCGGACAAGGCCGCCACGGTCGACTACAAAGACCCGCAGGCGCTGAAGCAGTTCATCACCGATCGCGGCAAGGTCGTCCCCCGCCGCATCTCGGGCAACTGCGCGAAGCACCAGCGCAAGGTCAGCGTCGCGATCTCTCGCGCGCGCAATATCGCCCTCCTTCCCTTCACCCAGTCGAACTGAGGTCATTGTCATGCCGACGACACTTCAGGTGATTCTCCAGCAGGACGTGCACAACCTCGGCAAGACCGGCGAGGTCGTGAAGGTCCGCCCGGGATACGCCCGCAACTACCTGATCCCCAACGCCATCGCCGCTGCGGCGACGGTGAAGAACGTCAACCGTCTCGAGCACGAGAAGAAGGCCGCCGCTTCGCGCAACGCGAAGGCGAAGGCTGCTGCCGCCGAGATGGCCACCAAGATCGGCGGAGCGCACGTCACTCTCACCCGTAAAGCGGGCGAGGGAGGCAAGCTCTTCGGCGCCGTCACCGCCAAGGAGATCGAGGCTGCGCTCGCCGAGAAGGGCGTCGAGGTCGATCGTCGCAAGATCCACCTCGCCGAACCGATCAAGACGACCGGCGACCACGATATCCCGGTGAAGCTCGGCTACGACGTGGTCGCGACCATCAAGGTCACGGTCAGCGCCAAGTAGTCTTCATCGACGACTTCGACGAGAGGAGGCGTCACCTGCGAGGGTGGCGCCTTTTCGCTTTTGTCGGCCGAACGGGGCCGAGGAAGGGGCCGCGGGGTTTGACGCGTGGCCGGGAACGAGGAAAAGCGGCGAAGCAAATTCGCAGGAGGAACCGAATCCATGAAGCGTCTCAGCCTCGTCGTCCCGATGTTCGCCCTCGTCGCCTGTGGTGGCGAAACCCCGCAGCCCACCCCGCCGCCCGCGCCGACCATGACCGCTGCGCCGACCGTCACCGCGCCGCCGCCGGTCGTCAGCGCTGACCCGGCGCCGCCGCCCGCGCCGAAGCCGACGATGGCCGAGCTGCAGAAGAAGACGATGGGCGCCTTCATGGCCGCCTACAACGCGCACGACGCCAAGGCCCTCGCCGCCACCTACGCGGCCGATGCGATCATCGCCCACCCCGGCCCCGGCGGCACGTGGCACGAGACCAAGGGTCGCGAAGAGATCCAGAAGCACCAGGAGCACCTCTTCAAGGGCTACTCCGACGCGAAGACTGCTGCCGAGCGCGTGTTCGTCAACAAGGACGTCGTCATCGTCCAGTGGGTGATGACCGGCACCAACGACGGCGAGTTCATGGAGCACCCGGCGACGAAGAAGCCGGTCGGATTCCACGGCTCGTCGGTGCTCTGGTTCAACGACGACGGCCTCGTCGCCAAGGAGCACATCTACTACGACATGCCGACGATCATGGCCCAGCAGGGCCAGGGCAAGCAGAAGGCGCGCCCGGTAGCCGCGTTGCCGACGGGAGCTCCCGAGGTCGTGACCACCGTCGACGACAAGAGCGTCGCCGCCGCCAACGCGCAATACGACGCGTTCAACAAGCACGACGGCAAGGCCTACGGCGCCGCGATCAGCGCCGACTACCTCCACATCGACTGGGCCGCTCCGGAAGACGTGAAGGGCAACGCGGCGGGCGTGAAGGAGGCCAACGGCCTCTTCAAGACCTTCCCCGATCTCAACATGAAGCTCGACGCCACGTGGGGCTTCGGCGACTACGTCATCGTCGAGATGAGCGGCGGCGGCACGATGAAAGGCGCGCTCGGACCGCTCAAGGCGACGGGCAAGCCGGTCACCGTGCACATGTTCGAAGTGAACGTCGTGAAAGACGGCAAGGTCGCGAAGACCGAGACCTACTGGAACACGTTCGAGCTCGTCTCGCAGGTGATGCCGATGCCCAAGCCGGGCGAGAAGCCCTTCGCCAAGCCGGGTGACAAGCCGGGCGAGAAGCCGGTCGCCAAGCCGAAGTGAGACTTCGCGCGTGAGGGAAAGGGGCGCTTTTCGGGGCGCCCTTTTTCGTTTTTGGGTGCGCGTGCGAGCGAAAAAAAAGGCGCTCCCCGAGGGGAACGCCTTCTTCCAATCGAACGAGAGAGCTCAGCGGAGCGCCATCTCCTCGATGCAGTTGTCGCACTCGATCTTGCCCTTCTTGTGCGACGTCACGTCGACGATGCCGTAGGGGCTCGTGCGGCGACCGCCCTGCCCTTCCTCGTACTTGACCGCGAACTGCCCGCTGACCGTCACCTTGGAGCCGATTTTGGGCTCGCCGAGGATGGTGATGATCGAGGAGTAGTTGTTGTCCATGTAGAGGTCTTCTTCTTTGGCCTCGCCGATTTTGACGTTGGGGTGCTTCTTGTAGTGATCGATCGCCATCGCCTGCTGGATGAACGACGACGCGTACCCCATGACCGTGATCATCTTCGCCGGGTTCTTCTCGTCCTTCGAATCGGCGATGTAGAAGTGCGGCGGCTCGTACTTGACCGTGTCGCAGGGCACGCCCTTCGGCGTCGGCTCTTTCGAGGTCGGCGGGTGCTTCTTCTGCGGGTAGATGCAGCCCTCCTTCCCTTCGGCCTCTTTCGGTCGATAGATGTCGACGACGTAGCCGACGATGGTGGCGGGCTTGCCGTCGACCTCGCCGCGATGGCGCGGGTTGTTCAGCTGATGCTGCAGCCCGTAGATCGTCCAGTTGTTGCCGTCCTTGTAGGTCTGCGGGCCGGGGACGGCCGGGACCTTGGGGAGCGACGCCTTCTGCCCTGAGTACGCCGGCTCGGCCTTGTACTTGAGCTTTTCGCCACAGCCAGCCACGAGGGTGCTGACGCCGAGGACGATGAGGGTGGAGGTGACGGCGAACGAAGCAGCGGCGCGACGCATGCGGGCGGGCTCCTGTGATCTTCAGACGAGACGGAGTCGGTTCCGCCGCCGGACGATCAGCGCAAAGACCCCTCTGAGCGAGGTCTAACGGGTAGATCGCGTATCACGCAGGCCTCGCCGACTGCAAGCTGGCTGTGCGCCAGGAGTCATCCTTCCAGTACGGTTTTCATCGAGAAACCGGCGAAAGACGAAATGTCACTGCGAAAGGAGCCGCTCCAGGCGGAAGACTGAAACGCGGACGGGGTCGATCCCGGTCGCCGAAGCTTGCGCGGGAGGCCGGGGGTGGGCACCATCCGTCCCCCACTCGCAAACTCAAGCCAGCCCTCGTCCACTCCAGCAGCTCCGAAAGACTGCGGACGAGAAAGGGAGACACCTGTGCAATTCGAGCTTCCCGCCCTGCCGTACGCCAAGAATGCCCTCGTCCCTCACCTCACCGAGGAGACGCTCGAGTTCCACCACGGCAAGCACCACAACGCCTACGTGGTGAACCTGAAGAACCTCCTCGAAGGAAAGCCGGAGGCGAACAAGACCCTCGAAGAGATCATCCTCTCGAGCGAAGGCGGCGTCTTCAACAACGCCGCGCAGATCTGGAACCACAGCTTCTATTGGAACTCGATGAAGCCGAACGGCGGCGGCGAGCCGACCGGGGAAATCGCCGACCTCATCAAGCGCGACTTCGGTGACTACGCCAAGTTCAAGGAGGCGTTCGCCAAGGTCTGCGTCAGCCAATTCGGAAGCGGCTGGGGCTGGCTCGTCGAAGAGGGCGGCAAGCTCAAGGTCACGCAGACCGGCGGCGGCGACCTCCCGATGAAGCACAACCAGAAGGCGCTGCTCACCTGCGACGTCTGGGAGCACGCGTATTACATCGACTACCGCAACCTTCGTCCCAAGTACGTCGAGACGTTCATCGACAAGCTCATCAACTGGGACTTCGTCGCGAAGAACCTCAAAGGCTGAATCACTTGCCGCGTGAGAGGCCCGCGTCTGCCATCATGGGCGGCGCGGGCCTTTTCGTTTCTCCATCGCCCATTTTTCGAGAGTGCATGAGCGCCAATCCGATCGCCGACATCGACACCGACGCGCTCACGGCGCTGATCGTGTTGCGGCCCAAGCGCGCGTCTCGCAATCGACATTTCTCGCTCTTCGCCACGCCGCACGCACGAGAAGCGCGTCGTCGCGCGGCGATCATCCGGAGCCTCGTCCGAGACATCGCCGGCGGATACGGACCGGCGCGCGTGGTCTCCTGGAACGCCGTGAGCGGAGGCGACGTCGAGCTGCGCTACGCGATGCCCCGGGTCGCCGCGACGCGAACGGCGCGGCTTTCGGAGGTCGATCTCGCGATCGCGCGCATCGCCCTCGCCGCGCGCGGCGTTCGCCTGGTGCCCGCCGCCGTCGCTGCGCGCGAAGAAGATCACGCACGCGTCGATGCGCTGCTCTCACGCAGCGCGAACTTGGGATAACGAGCTACGCGGACGCACGAAGACCGAGCCGAAACCCGGTCTTTTGCGGTCAGTTGTATTCGTCGGGAACGGTGGCGGTCGGTTTCGCCGTGGCCGTCGGTTTGGCGGTCGCAGTTGCGGTCGCGGTGGCCGTCGGTTTCGCCGTGACGGTCGCGGTCGCGGTGGCCGTCGGCTTCGCGGTGGCCGTGGCCGTCGCGGTTGGTGCTTGGGTCGCCGTCGTCGTCGGCGTCGGAGCCGTGCTCGGCTTGGTCGACGCGGTGAGGGCAGCGCTGGTGCTCGGAGCGGTGCTCGCCGTCGTGCTCGGAGCCACCGACGCGGTCTCCGTCGCCGAAGGCTTGGGCTCGCTCGTCTCCGTCGCGCTCGGCTTCGTCGTCGTCGAGGCCGAGGGCGCCGTCGTCTTCGAAGTGGTCGTGCTCGGCGTCGGCGCGGGATCGGTCCCGTTCTTGTTCATCAAGTAATACGCACCTGCGCCGGCTCCGCCGAGGAGGAGGACGAGGATGATCCAAGCGCCGGCACCGCCGCGCTTCTCTTGCGCGGGGGCAGCGGCAGGGACCGAGATCGGCTTGCGACGCTCGGACTCACGCGGCTTGCTCGAGACGACCTCGGAGCGCGGCGCGGGACGTTCGGATTGCGGAGCGGGACGCGGCGCGGGAGCCGGCTCGCTCTTGACGACGACCGGCGGCAGCTTCGCCTCCGGAGTCGGCTCGGGCTTGGCCTCGGGCTTGGGCTCGAGCGCCGCGGCCGACGCTGCGAACGGCTCGGGCTTCGCTTCGGCCTTCGCCTCGGCGTCGCGCTTCTCGAGCTCTTGGCGCGCCGCCTCGACCTCGGGAGGCAGGCTGAGGGCAGCACCTGGAGTGCTCGGCATGCCGAGCAAGGTCGCCTTGTGCTTCTTCGGGGGAATGTCGCCGACCGTGGGAGCCGGAAGGTTCTGCGCGACCGCAGCCGCACCGGCACCGAGGCCTGCTTCTTTCAGTGCATCGGCCAGGATCTCGTTCGCCTGCTTGATGACGGTGCGCTCTTGCGGCGGCGGCTGCTCGGCGGGCGGACCGGAGGGGAAGAACGCACCACCGCCCGAACCGCTGACGGTGTCGGAGGGCGCGGCAGCAGGCTTCTGCGGAGGCATGCTCGGCGGGGGACCGCCATCGGCCGTCTCGTCGAAGCTCGGCCCCGACTCTTTGCGCTCGGCGACGATGCGCTCGATGAGCTCGCGGCTGTGCCCGTCGAGCTTGATGAACTTGACGCCCATGCCGGCGGGCTTGTCGGTGCCGGCTTGGGGCGGCTCGCGCTTCCAGACGACGCGCCCGACACCCGCGATGATTGGTTGATCTTCGCGGATGCGGATTTCGAATTTGAGGAGCGTTCCCGCGGGAAAGGGGCTCGGCGTCTTGATGAAGATGCCGCCCTTCGAGATGTCGTGCGAGTGGTGCTCGATGAATTCGTCGACCGTCGCGCTCTTGTAGCGAACGTTCAGGCTCAGCACCTTCGCGCGCGGATCCTTGCGTGTGTCCTGGGCCATCGTGCGCCGATGCTACCGTCTATGAAGGGGAAAAGAGAAGCTTCTCGTTTCGCACGAGGGCGGGACGTTTTCCCTTTCACGTGGGAAAGGCGCTGGACAAGGGGGAGGAGCATCCCCGCGAGCCGGCGGCCGTGGTAACCGCGTGGAGTGATGCCCGAGGAGCACCAGGAGGGGAGCGCTCGCGACGCCACGAGGCTCGGCGGCGCTGCAGCCGATTTCGTCGGCGGGCTCGCTCGCAAAGTCGCCGAGCTCCGCGCTGCGATCAGCGCCATCGGTGCGATGCCGGCCGCGAAAGACCGTGAACGCGGTCGCGACGAGGTTCGCCGCAAACTGCACGCTCTCGGGGTCGGCGCACGTCTCCTCCATTTCGAGGTGCTGTCGAAGGCCCTCGCCGCCTCGACCGAACGAATCGACGACGAGGCGACGCGCGGCGAGGTCAGTGACGCGCTCCTCGGCGAGGTCGGAACGCTGCTCGATCGCATCCCCGACTTGGCGTCGGCGAAGCATGTACTTACGCCGACGCCGCCACCGATCGGCCTCGACGCCTTCGAGCCCGAGAAAGACGCCCCCGAAGAGAGCGGGGCGCTGCCGTGGACCGTCGTCGTCGTCGGCGATGAAGCGCTCGCGCACGCCGTCGCCGCCGATCCTGGGCTCTTTCCATGTGACGTCGAGCGCACCGCCGATCCGCTCACCGCACTGGAAATCGCGCGGCTGGTCGCGCCCGAGCTGCTCATCGTCGACGTCGAGCTCCCCGGCGCCATCGACCTCGTCGACGCGCTCTTCGAAGATCCTGCCACCTCGGCGTTGCCGCTCCTCGCGTACGGCTCGCCCGAAGACGAAGGGGGGAGCGCGCGGCTCGTCGCGCTCGGCGTCACGCGCATCATCCATCGTGGGACGAGCGCTGCCGAGCTCCGCGCCGAGTGTGCAGCGCAGGTCGAGGCCGCGCGGGCGCCAGTTCGAGAGGTGATGCACCCCGAGCTCGGTGAGGTCACGGTCGCTCAGCTCGCCGATCGACTCGTCGACGAGGTACGGCGGGCGCTCGTCGGCGACGTCGCACCCGACGCCAAGACCTTCAAGGTGTCGCTCGGGGTCGGCGCCGAGATCCTCGGTCCGATGTGGGGGGCCCTCGCGCGAGTCCGTGACGTCGTCTCTGCCAAGAGCGGCGGCGGCATCGCTTTCGAGAACCACGCCGGGCACTCCGCGCTCGCCATGTCGATCGCCGCCGAGCCGGAAATTCCAGTCGAAATCGCGCTGACGCCGACGCCTCCGCCGCTCGGCAGCTCACCTCGGAGGCCGCGTGCGCGCGCCGAAGGGAGCGACGTCGACCTCGGCTCGCGCATCGTGGTCGTCGCCGACGACGATCCGCAGGTGCTGTGGTTCATCAGCGACGTGCTCAAGCAAGCCGGCGCTCTGGTGCTCGAAGCCAAAGATGGGCAAGAAGCGCTGGCGCTCGCGCGTGGCTCGGGTGCCGACGCGATCATCACCGACGTGCTGATGCCGCGCGTCGACGGCCTCACGCTCGCGCGCACCCTCCGTCGTGACGTCGCCCTCCGCGATCGCCCGATCATCATGCTCTCGTGGAAGGAAGATCTCCTGAAGCGACTGCGCGATTTGCGCATGGAATCGCAGGTGATGCTGCGCAAGGAGGCGGACGGGCGCACCATCCTCGCGCGCGTCCGCGAGGTGCTCGCTCCCCGTGCGCGCGTCGAAGCCCGCATCGCCGCTGGCGGCGAAGTGCGCGGTCGCCTCGACGATCTTTCAATCGCCTCGCTCGTCGAAATCGTCAACCGCGTACGGCGCGAGGCGCAGCTGGTCGTGCGGGACGCCGCCAACGTCTACGAGGTCGAGCTCGACGGCGGAGGCATTCGCAGCCTCGCGCGCGTCTCCACCGACGGCGTGAAGAACGTCGGCATCTCCATCCTCCCGAGCCTCCTCGGCGTGGTGGGCGGTCGCTTCCTCGTCCGTCCGCTCGCGCTCGCCGGCGACGGTCAAACGCCGCGCGATCTCGAGGGCGACCTCTCCGCGCAGCTCGCCCCCGTGCTCCGCAAGCTGCGCGCGGCGTGTGATGCCGTCTCTGGCGCGCGCACCATCGACGTCGCGCGCGTCCAGCTCGACGATGCGCAGCTCAGCGCCTACCTGCGTGCGACGCCGCAACCGATGCGAGGGCTCCTCGAACGCATCGCGGCAGGCACGTCACCGCGGGCGTTGATGCTCGGTGGCGAAGTGGCGCCGGCCACGCTCGAGGACGTGCTCCTCGACGTCGCGTCGCGCGGTCTCGTCACACGCGTCACCAGCTCGTCGGCGGAAGATCTGCTCGCCCTCGCCGACAAGGCGCTCGATGGTCCGCCGGCGCCGCTCGTGGACAAGCCGCGCGCGCAGCCCAAGCTCGCCCCCATCCCCGAGACCGACGCGTTCGATCTCGCGCCGTCGATCGCGCCTCCTCCGAAGCGCCCCGAAGCGGCGCCAGAGGTGGTCGACGGCAGCCCCGATTCGCTCACCGACGCCGTTCTCCAGGCTTCGGCGCCAGGCGAGCGCAACAGCCTCTCGCGCACCCTCATCGACACCCGCGAGCTCAAGCCGCGCAGCGTTCGCAGCGATCCCCCGCCGGGTGCCGCCAAACCGACGTCGAACCCGCCCGAGGCGCGGACGATTTCCGCGACCACCACCCCGGCGCCGTCGCCCGCCAAATCGAAGGACGAGCGCTCCGACACGCTCTCCGGGCTCGGCATCGATCGCCTCGGCTCGAAGGGCGCGGAAGAGACGGCCGAGCCGATCGAGCCGGAGCTCGTCGCGCCCGCTGCCGCAGCGAAGGTCGAGAGCGCGCCGGCAACGCCGGAGAGACTCGAAAAGCCGGAAAGGCCTGAAAAGAAGGAAGAACCGAGGCCGACGTCGCGCGAGCCGAAGGATCAGATCCTCGAAGACCTCGCCCGCGAACGTTCGTGGACGCGACGACGCACCGACGACGATCCGCGCGCCGCCAGAGCCGCGCGAGACACGACGGCCGACGATCGCATCGCCGCCCGAAGGCGACGCGGGCGTGCGACCGACGATGTCGACGACCGAGACGCTCTCGACGATGACCGCGTCGACGCGCGCGAGAAGGACGTCTCGGACAGCGCGTCGAAACGTGGTCGACGCGCGGCCGATCGCGATGCGGGACCGCCGACCAAGGAACGCACGGAAGCAGCTCGAAAACAGCTGCGATCCGACGGCGCGTTCTGGTGGATCGTGCTCGCGCTCGGCGTCATCGGCGCATCCATCGCCTTCGCCGTGCAGCAGCGCGACGACTCCGACGCCAAGCGCAAGGCGGCAGCGAGCGGGTCGTCGTCGACGAGCACGGCTCCTTCTGCGCCGCCGAAGCTCCCGCCGGCAGCGAGCAAAAGCGGGCCGTGATGCGGCGACGGGGCGTCGTCGCGCTCCTCGCGGCGGCCTCGGTGCTCGCCTCCTGCCGTAGGAGCGCGCCATCGAACCAGGCCGTCGACGCGGCAGCAGACGCACAGGCGACCGCGCCCGCTCCCGAAGACGACAAGGCCGACGTCGCGCTCGATTTGCTCGACCCTTCGCCGCGATGTCGGGTCGAGCACCGCGGCGCGCTCATCGATCTCGGCACCGTCGAAGCGGCCTGGGCGACGCCTGGACATCCCGACGTCGGCACCGACTTCCCGATGTTCGAGCGCGACGGCGCCAACTGGGGACGCGTGCTCGATCGATCGCAGACTTTCACCATCGCCTTCGAGCAATCGGGCGCGGCGCTCGTCGCCCTCCGTGGTCGCGCGAAGGGCGCGAAGAAAGTCGTCGCCAGCGTCGACGGGAAGACCGTCGGAACGCTCGTGCTCTCGGCCACCGAGGACAAAGTCGTGACGGCCTCCAACCCGTCGCTCACCCTCGCGCCGGGGATGCACACGTTGACGCTGCGTTGGATTGGCGCGGTGAAGAAGGAAGAGGCCCTCGCAGAGATCGACTGGATCCGCGTCGGCACCGTCGATGAAGATCCTTCGGCGTATGCCGCACCGACGCGCGTCGACGTCGTCAATCAAGTCGCCATCGGTGGCACCCCGCGCCGCGCGTACACGTTGCGCGCGCCGGCCGTCATCCGTTGCGTGGCCTGGGTGCCGCAAGGTGCGAAACTCACCGCCGACGTCGGGGCGATCGGTGACGGCACCGGTGAGGTCGAACTGCGCGAACGCGAGAGCGGCAGCAGCGTGCCGACCGTCCTCGCGCGCGTCACCGCGACGTCGAAATCTTGGTCGGGCGTCAGCGCTCCTCTTCACACCGGCGACGGCGGCGGCCACGTGGCGGTCCTCGAAATCGCCGTGCTCAGCGCGCCGAAGCAAGGCCGCATCGCCGTCGCCGAGCCGCGCATCGTCGATCCAGCACCGAAATCGCTGCCGACGACGCTGACGAGGCCCGATCCGCCGCTCCGCGTGGTGGTGATCGTCCTCGCCGGGCTCGGGACCGCGGGGCTCGAGTTGCCGTCGCTGAAGAAGCTCGCGCGCGAAGGCGTGGTCTATCGTGCGCATCGTGCGCCGTCGTCGCTCGCCGCAGCGTCGGTCGCCTCGCTCGTCACTGGCCTCCCGATTCCCGTGCACGCGCTGGAAGATCCGGGAGCGCGGCTCTCGCCGCTGACGCCGACGTTCGGCAAGCTGCTCGTGCCCTTCGGGGTCGAGTCGGCGATGTTCACCGAGGCGCCGACGACGGGTCCGGCGTTCGGCTTCGCGCACGATTGGGCGCACTACGCGGCGCGCTCGCCGCTCGATGGTCCGTCGGCTGCGTTCGAGGAGCTCGACAAGTTCCTCGCCCCTGGTGGCGCGAAGAAGACGGTGATCGTCGCCCACGCCCGCGGCGCGCATCCGCCTTGGGATCTCGGCCCCGAAGCGCTGAAGACGCTCGGTCCCGAGGGCTACGCCGGCCCGGTCGATCCGAAGCACGTCGTCTCCATCGTCACCAAGGCTCGGCGCGGGCTCTTTCACCTGAACGAGGCCGATCGCGCGCGTCTCCTCGCGATGCAGTCGATCGGCCTCGCCGCACAAGACGCCAAGCTCGACGCGCTCATCGAGTCGATGCGCGCAGCCGGCACGCTCGATGGTGCGATGTTGATCGTCACGAGCGACGCGCCTTACCCAATCCCCGCCGCGACCGCGAAGGAGCAACCGACGGCCGCTGGCAGCACGAGCGCCTCGCTGCAGCCGCCATCACCACCCCCGCCGCCGCACGAGGTCGAGCTCCCCGCAGACGATCCGCTCGCGATCCCTCTCGTGATTCGTTTTCCGCATGGATTCGGCGCCGGTCGCGTGGTCACCGCGATGACCGATCCGACCGACGTCGCGGTGACCGTGGTCGCGGGGTTCGGTGCTTCGACGTCCGATCTCGCTGGCCGAGATCTGGCGCTGCTCGCGGTCGACGACGCGCGTGCACGCGACGCCGCGCGTCTCCTCGACGATGGTCACGGCTACCAGCTCGCCTGGGGCGATCTCCGCCTCGTCGGTGCGTGGGGCAAGGCGCCGACGATCCGCGAAGGAACGTTCGCCGGCGACGCCAAAGCAAAACGTCCTTATGAATACCTGGCAGCGTGGGGTCTCGCGGCGCACGAGCGCGAGCGTTGGCTGAGCGCGCGCGCCAAAGGTCCGGGGCGTGAACCGGCGACCATCGACGCAGCGACGAGCGCAGCGATGGACACATGGGAGCGCGTGAAGTGAGGGGTCAGCGTCTTCGCGATGGCTGGCCGTGCTAGAACGAGCCGTCCATGGCGATTTACGACTCGATGCTCGCACTGGTCGGTGACACGCCGCTGGTGCGGCTGTCGCATCTCGATCACGATGGGGGCGATGAGCGCCGCGCCACCGTCTGGGGCAAATGCGAGCACCTCGAGCCCGCCGGTTCGGTCAAAGATCGCATCGCGCTGGCGATGATCGAGCGCGCCGAGCGTGACGGACGCCTTCGCAAAGGTGGCGTCGTCATCGAGCCGACGAGCGGCAACACCGGCATCGCGTTGGCGATGGTCTGCAGCGTCAAAGGTTACCGTTGCGTACTGACGATGCCGGCGTCGATGTCCCTCGAACGTCGTCAGCTGCTCGAAGCGTTCGGCGCCGAGATCATCCTCACCGAGCCTGAAAAACAGATGGAAGGCGCGATCGCCGCCGCCGACGAGCTGGCCGCACGCACGCCCGACTCGTTCGTTCCGCGTCAATTCGACAACCCCGCGAACCCCGAAGCGCACACGGCGACGGCGCGGGAAATCATCGCGGCGCTCGGCGAGCGTGGCGTCTCCAGCCTCGACGCGTTCGTCGCCACCATCGGCACCGGCGGCACCATCAGCGGCGTCGGCGATCACTTCCGTCACGTCGCCCAGGGCTTCTGCCGCAAGATCATCGGCGTCGAGCCCGAGCGCTGCGCGACGATCAGCCGCGGCGAGCGCGGACCGACGAAGATTCAAGGCCTCGCCGCCGGGTTCGTTCCTTCCATCTACGATCGCGTCGTCGTCGACGAAGTGCGCACCGTCGACGACGACGACGCCTGGCGGACGATGCGCTCGCTCGCTCGCAAGGAAGGCCTGCTCGTCGGCATCTCGTCAGGCGCCGCGGTCTTCGCCGCGCTCGAGGTCGCCCGCGAGCTCGGTCCGGGCAAGCACGTCGTGACCGTCCTCTGCGACACAGGAGAGCGATATTTTTCGCTCGCCGAGCACTTCAAGCACCTCGCCGAGGCTCCGTGATCGGCGGACGCGCCGGCGCCATCGTCGGCATCGTCGGCGTCGGTGGGCTCGGATCGCCGGTGACTCTGGCGCTGGCGAAGGCAGGCGTCGGCACGCTCGTGCTCATCGACGACGACGTCGTCGATCGGACGAACCTCCACAGGCAGATTCTCTTTCGCGAAGCCGACGTCGGTCGTCACAAGCTCGAGGCCGCACGCGATGCGATCGCCCGCGTGTCGCCGCGCACCGTCGTCGAGATCCAGCGCGAGCACCTCCATCCGGGCAACGCCGGGCTCCTCTCGGAGGTCGACGTCATCGTCGAATGCAGCGATCGCTACGCGGTGAAGTTCCTCGCCGCCGACGCCGCACAATTGCTCCGCAAGCCGCTCGTCGTCGGCGCCGCCATCCGCTTCATCGGCACCGCCCTCAGCACCGGTCCCGAAGGCCACCCCTGCTACCGATGCGTCTTCGAGGACCTGCCCGAGGGCGCCCAGCAGCGCTGCGACGTCTCCGGGGTGGTCGGCCCCGTCTGCGGGGTGATCGGCGCCGTCCAGGCCTCGTTCGTCCTCCGCATCCTCGACGGCCGGCCGTCCTACGGCACCCTCGCGAGCTTCGATGGGCGCGCCGGAACCCTGCGCCATCGCCCAATTTCGGCCCGGGCGAGCTGCCCTCTCTGCGGAACCCACCCGACCATCGATCGCATCGAACCGACGCGCTATGTATCGGACCCGTGTCCGCAATAACGGACGCATATTTCGACGACATATCCACTTCATCCATTTCGCCGGAGCGCCCCATGCCCGTCATCGTCCGCATCCCGACCCCGCTGCGCACCCTCACCGGTGGCAACGAAGAAGTCTCGCTCGAGGCCCCTGCCACGGTCCGCGCCGTCGTCGATCAACTCGAGGCGAAGCACCCGGGCTTGAAAGATCGCCTCCTCGACGAGAAGGGCGTGCGCAAGTTCATCAACCTCTACGTCGGCGAAGAAGACATCCGCTTCCTCGAAGGCCTCGACACCAAGCTGACGGGGAACGAGCAAATCTCCATCGTCCCCGCGATCGCCGGCGGATGAGCGACGCCGAGCTGACGTTGCGACAGCGCCTCGTGCCCGACATCGGCGATGAGGGGATGGCGCGCCTCGCAGCTGCCCGCGCGACGATCGCGGGCGCAGGTGACGCGGCGGTGATCGAAGCGCGCTACCTCGCGTGCGCTGGCTTCGGCGTGCTCGTCATCGCCGACGAGACCGCACGCGCCTCCGCGCTCGCCGCCGATCCGCGGCAGGTCGTCGAGGCCGAGGTCACGGCGGCAGCGATGGGCGCGTCGGACGCTCCTTGGGTCACGACCCTCGCCGCACAGTTCGCCGAAGACGACCCTGCCGTGAAAGACCTCGTCCTCGGTGCGGCGCGCGCGATCGAGCACCTGCGCGCCGGCATCGCTCCGAAGCCATGACCGTTCGCAGCGTCGCCATCCCCGACCACTCCTTCGTCCGCGCGCACGCGCACGATCGCATCCTCGACGCCATCGGCAAGACGCCGCTCCTTCGCCTCGGCCGTCTCCCCGAGCTGCGCGATCACCCGGACGTGCGCATCTACGCCAAGCTCGAGTGCCAGAACCCGGGCGGCAGCGTCAAAGACCGCGCCGCGCGGCAGATGATCATGGACGGCCTCGCCAAGGGAACGCTCGGCAAGGGCCAGACGATCGTCGACTCGACGTCCGGCAACACCGGCGTCGCCTACGCGATGATCGGCGCCGCGCTAGGCATCCCCGTCGAGCTGGTGATGCCGAGCAACGTCACCGAACCGCGAAAACGCGTGGTCCGCGCCTACGGCGCAAAAATCACCTTCAGCGATCCGATGGAGGGGAGCGACGGCGCGATTCGCCACGTGAGGCGCCTCGTCGAGCAAAGCCCCGAGCGCTATTTCTATCCCGACCAATACTCCAACCCGAACAACCCGCTCGCGCACTACCTCGGCACCGGACAGGAGATCCTCGACGACCTCGGGAGCGAGGTGACGCACTTCGTCGCCGGGCTCGGGACCAGCGGCACGGTGATGGGCACCACCAGGCGCCTCAAAGAGGCATCGCATCCGATTCGCTGCGTTGCCATCGAACCGAGCGAGGCGATGCACGGGCTCGAAGGTCTCAAGCACATGGCGAGCTCACTCGTCCCCGGCATCTACGATGCACACGTGCCTGACGAGACGCTCTTCATCCAGACCGAGCACGGTTGGGACATGTCCGATCGCCTCGCGCGCGAAGAGGGCCTCCACGTCGGTCACTCGTCGGGCGCCAACGTCGTCGGTGCGATCGAGCTCGCCAAGCGCGCCATCGCCGAGGGGAAACCGGCGTCGATCGTCACCATCATCTGCGATCGGGGCGATCGCTACTTCGCGCCGATGAAGTGGGAGAAGAGCTACGTCTGGTGATCTGGTGAGGTGGTGAGCGCCGAGCTGGAGTGAGAAGAGGAGCGCGATGGATCTGGAAAAGCACCCGTGGGCCCGTGATGGCGTGACGATCGCGAAGGCGCTCTTGGAATCGATCGAGGCGCAGGCGCTCGAGGCGTACGCGGGCGGCTTGCCGAAGGACGGCGGCTTCGAGGGCGAAGAGGCCTGCGGAGTCCTCTCGGGCCCCGCCGGCGACGCACGTTTGGTCGACGAAGAAACGCGCCTTCCGAACTTGGCGAACCGCTACCACGCGATCGATCCGGTCGACTATCCGCGCACCGGGCGCATGTATTTTCTCGTCGATCCGCTCAAGTTTTCGCGCGCGATCAAGAGCGGCGAAGACGGCGGCCGCCCGATCAAGGTGCTCTGGCACTCGCACCTCGACGTCGGCGCCTACTTCAGCGACACCGACGCGCAGACCGCCCTCGCCGGCGGCGACACGCCTGCCTACGACCTCGCCTACCTCGTCGTCAGCGTCCGCGGAAACGGACGCGGCGGCGAGGCGAAGGTCGACGATCGCAAGCTCTTCATCTACGACCTCGCCAGCAAACGCTTCGTCGAAGCGGAGTTACGCCTGGCGTGATTCGGACGCGACGATCTCGGCGATTTGCACTGCGTTCAAGGCCGCGCCTTTGCGCAGGTTGTCGCCGACGATCCAGAGGTTGAGCGCGTTCGGGTCGCCGAAGTCTTTGCGGATGCGACCGACGAAGACGTCGTCTTTGCCGCTGACGTGGACCGGTTGCGGGTGATGACCGGGCGCGTAGGGGCGAGCGTCGACGGTGACGCCGGGCGCCTTCTCGAGCAGCGCGATCGCCTCGGCGACGGTGATCGGCCTCTCGAACTTGGCGTGCACCGACTCGGAGTGACCGTTGACGACGGGGACGCGCACGCACGTCGGCGAGACGAAGATCGACTCGTCGTCGAGGATCTTGCGCGTCTCGAAGACCATCTTCATCTCTTCTTCCGAGTAACCCTCGCCGGCCGGCGTCGTGTCGGGCTTCCAATCGGAAAGGAGATTTTGCGCGATTTGTCCGGGGAAAATTGCCGGTTTCACCTCTTTGCCGGCAGCGAGCGCGCGCGTCTGCTCGAGGAGATCTTCGACGGCCGCATGTCCCTTGCCGCTCGTCGCCTGGTACGTCGAGACGATGATGTGACGGAGCTTGGCGGCCTTGTGGAGCGGCTGGAGCGCGACGAGCATCTGGATCGTCGAGCAGTTCGGGTTGGCGATGATGCCCTTCGGACGCACCTTGATCGCGGCCGCGTTGACCTCGGGAACGACGAGCGGGCAGCCCGGATCGGTACGCCATGCGCTCGAGTTGTCGATGACGACCGCGCCTGCAGCGGCAGCGACCGGGCCCATCTCGCGCGCGGCCGCGGCGCCGGCAGAGAAGAGCGCGATGTGCACGCCAGCGAAGGCAGCGGCGGTGGTGGCTTCGACGACGACGTCCTTGCCCTGGAAGCGCACCTTCTGACCGGCCGAGCGCGGCGAAGCGAGACAGACGAGCTTGTCGACGGGGAACTTGCGCTGCTCGAGGGTGGCTAGCATTTCGCGTCCAACGGCACCGGTGGCTCCCACGACTGCGACGACGAATCCCATGACGTTTCGCGCTCCTTCGGGCCGAACGGCCAATGACGCATGAAGTCGTAGCCTGAAGGCGGGCCGCCGGCCACCTTCTCGCGCTGCTATAGCGGCCCGCCGATGATCGTCGAGCTCGGCAACGTCCCCCGCCAGCGCGTGCTCGCGCTCGCGGCGGCGCTCGACGACGAAGACCGCGGCGTCGCCCTGCTCGACGGACGCGGGTGGGAAGGCACCTTCCTCGCAATCGATCCGATCGAGGAAATTCGCATCGATCACGAAGATTCCTTCGTTCGCACGGCCGCATTCCTCGACCATGCGGCGGCGTGGGACGCCGAGAGACCACGCGGCTGGGGCGGGCTCCGGCCGGCGCCACGATGGATGGGATACATAGCTTATGAATGCGCACGTTCGATCGAGCGGGCAGCATGGACACGTGGGCAGGGCGTCGACGATCGGCCTCCTCCGATTGGACGCGCCGCGGTCTTTCGTCGCTTCGGCGCGGTCGCTCGTTGGGCGCCGCAGACGTCGCGTGTCGCGATCGAGGGCGAGGACGAACGAGCAGTGGGCCGTCTCCGCCGCGAGCTCGAACGAACCGTCGCGCTGCCAGCGCCGAGCACGCTCTTCTTGACGCCGAGTGACGACGACGACGCGCACCTCCGTCGCATCCGTCGCGCGCTCGAGCTGATCGGCGAGGGCGATCTCTATCAAGTGAACCTCGCGCGTCGCTTCGAGGGAGCGACCGAGGCGCGCGCGACGAGCGTGCTCGCCGGGCTCCTGCAGCAGACCGACGCTCGCTACGGCGCCGCGCTCGACTTCGGCGATCACGCGCTTGCGTCGTCGTCACCCGAGCGCTTTCTCGACGTGCAAAAGGGCACGGGACATCTGAAGCGCGTGAGCGTGCGGACGACGCCGATCAAGGGGACGAGACCACGCGGCATCGACGCGGAAGACGATGCGCGCCTCGCCCTCGCGCTCGCAGCCGATCCGAAAGAGCGCGCCGAGCTGACGATGATCGTCGATCTGGAGCGCAACGATCTCGGTCGCGTCGCCGAGCTCGGCTCCGTTCGTTCCGCGCGAGAGGCGCGCTTGCAGACGTCGCGAACCGTCCACCACCGCGTGCACGACGTCTTCGCCACGCTGCGCACCGGCGAGGGTCCGGGCGACTTGCTCCGCGCTACTTTTCCCAGCGGGAGCGTCACGGGCGCGCCGAAGACGCGGGCGATGGAGGTGATCGCCGAGCTCGAGGCGAGCCGACGCGGCGCGTATTGCGGCACGATTGTCGGATTTTCACCGGGAGGCGACCTGCGCGCATCCATGACCATTCGCACGGTCGTCCTCGATCGTGCCCGAGCAGTTGCCCACTACCATGCCGGTGGTGGCATTGTCGCCGACAGCGACCTAGCGCGAGAAGTCGACGAGACGAGGTGGAAAGCGCGCCAAGTCGTGCAAAGCTTCAGCAACCGGGCGGAGCGATCTTCGGCGAAGCGAGAATGACTCCCGGGCCCCTGAGCAGACCATGACAGACCTGTCGTGGCGTACCTGGAAAAGCTCAAGGATTTCGGCGGGAAACGTCAGGCCCGCAACGTGCTTAATGAGGTCTTAACGTGGTGATGGGTTTTCGCAACGTCGTGGCATCGTCGCCCCTGCTTGCTCTCGTGTTTGCAAGCATCGCCTGCGGCTCGTCCGACGCGTTCGACACCATCACCGGCCCGCCCGACGGCGGCGTCGCCGACACGCTCGCCGAAGACGTTCCGGTGTTGCCCATCGACGGCAGCGACACGCAGAGCGACACCTACGTGCCTCCGTCCAAGTGCGGCGAGTACACCGCCACCGGCTCGAGCACGATCTGCGTCAAGGTCACGAAGGGCTCGTCGGTGGCCCCGCCGCACGTCGACGCAGACTCGCGCGCCATCGGCATCGACGGCTACGGTGCGCTCTACGTCGCCCTCCTCGCCGACCCGTACGCGAAGACGGCGAAACCGATCGTCACCCGCACCTTCCCCAGCGCCTCGAGCTCGACACGCTTCTCCATCGAGACCGATCTCCCCAAGGTCGCCGAGCTGACGGTGCCTCCGGGCTCCTATTACGTCGTCGCCTTCTTCTACGATCAAGAACCCGCCGGCAGCCGTGATTTCGCCGCGGGCGACTACGTGCCGCACATCGAGAACGGCTGGGATCTCCCGAAGGTCGAGGTCGGTTCCGGTGCTGGCAGGGACGTCGAGGTCCAGCTCTTTCCCGTTCGCTCGGTCGACGTCACCGTCAAGCTCAAGAGCGGCGTCAAACCGGTCGGCAACGCCATCGGTCCGCTGATGGCCCGCCTGAGCACGACGAGCAAAGGCGACGTCGTCGGCAGCGGCTTCCTGCCCTGCGCCGACCTCGGCAAGCCGACGGCGCTGCGCCTCGTCACCACCGCCTCGCCCGACACCTTCGCGCTCAAGGTGGCTCTCTTCGACTTCGCCGCGGGTCCGGACGATCCGGTCGTCGATGCGCTCGGCACGCCGCCCCCGGCGGGCAGCCTCGTCGACTACGGCGGCACCAGCACGCCGCCGACGATCAAGCTCGCCGATGGCTGGGTGACGCCGCCGGTGACGGTGACGCTCGATCGAGTCGTCCCCTACGAGCCGACCCCGAGCGATCCGACGAGCGCGTGCGTCGCCGCCGGCGCTGCTCCCGTCAAATAGCGGTCAGCAGGCGCCGTTCAATACGGGCGCGGCGGGCGAGCGACCGGCGCGGGCTTGTGCGCGTGCTCGGCGAGGAACGGGAGGAGCACGTCGTTCACCTCGGTCGGTCGCTCCAGCGCCGAGAGATGCCCCGCGTCGGCGATGACGACGAGACGGGCGCCGGGAATCGCCGCGGTGATGGTGCGTGACTCGACGAGCGGCTGGGCAGCGTCGTGCTCACCGACGACGACGAGCGTCGGCGTTCGCACACCCGGCAACTCGCTCGTGAGATCGCGACGATCGAAGATGCACTCGAGCGCATGCCAGAGCGAATTGCGATCGAGCCGCGCGACATAGCCGTGCCATTCGTCGATCATCGCGCGCGAGGTCCTCCGCGCCGTCGGCCCGAAGAGCAGCGTCTCGGCCTTGCGCATCACGAAGGGAACCGCGCCGAGCGTGCGGAAGACGTTGCCGAGCAAGCGATACTCGAGGCGATTGCGACGCGACTCGGCGCGACACGAGGTGTCCATCAAGACCAGCGCCGACACGCGCTCGGGCGCGCGCAAGGCCAGCGTCATCGCCATCATCCCGCCCCACGAGAGGCCGACGATGGCCGCGCGATCGACGCCGCGTGCATCGAGGACCGCGAGCGCAGCCATCGCACAATCGTCCATCGAGAAGGCGCGGGTCGTCGCCGAGCTGCGACCATGCCCCGGCGCGTCGATGCTGATCACGCGATGGGACCGACGGAGCGCTTCGAGCTGCCCGCGCCACATGCCGCCGTGATGGAGGAACGAATGCCAGAGCAGCACCGCCGGGCCGCTGCCTGCATCGTCGACGTACAAATCGCCAATCGCCGTTTTCACGCGCATGGGGAGGAGAGAGGCGGTACCACGGGACCAGGTCGTCGGTCACGAGAGTCACCCCGACGCCTCCGGCTCGACGCTTGCCTGTGACGCCGTGGCCCAGGTGAAGGTGATGAGGCCAAGGCCATCACCTGCAGTGTTTTCAAGTAGTTGCAGTGTTCGTCACAGGTCGTGTTCGTGCGAAAGACGGGTAACCGGGTTCGCGGCGGTGCGTGAGACTCTTCGCACCACTGGACGAACGACCAGTTTTTCGGAACGTGGGATGGAGGAGCGGGTATGAGCAAGGCGAAAGTGGCGGTGACCGACGAGCTGCTCGACGCGTACGTCAATCGTCCGCTGGCGCAGTACGTGGTTCGCGCCGTCCACCGCACGCCGGTGACGCCGAACCAGCTCACCCTCACATCTGCGCTCTTCGGCACGGCGGCCGGCGTCTGCTTCGCGATGTCCGACCGCTTCGCGCTCCTCGCGGGCGCGCTCTGCCTCTTCCTCTGCATGGTCTTCGACTGCAGCGACGGTCAGCTGGCGCGTGCGCGCGGTGGTGGCTCGGTCGTCGGGCGCATCTACGATGGCTACGCCGACTATTGGGTCGAAATCTGTCTCCACGTCGGCATCCTCGTCGGCCTCGGCAACGTCCGCCTCGAGGTGCAAGGTCACGTGCTCGACAGCTTCGAGCGCTTCCTCCTGGTGCTCGCCGCCGGCGTCTCGATGGCGGTGAACAGCGGTCGCTTCGACTTCTACAAGCAGCGCTACCTCGCCCACACCGGCGCGGCGCGCGAGCCCGAGTCTCCCGAGATGTTCCGCAAAGAGGCCGACAGGAGCAGCTCGATCGTCGCGAAGCTGGCGCTGCGTCTCTTCGCTCACTACGTCGGCACCATCCAGAAGGGTGACGGCTTCCAAGCGAGCGTCGACGCTGCGCGCTTCACCGCTTCCGATCCCGATCGCGTCGAGCGCTATTCGCAAGAGCATGGGCCGCTCGTCCGCTTCTGGAGCCTCTCCGGACCGACGATGCACAACGCGGCGATGTGCGCGGCGGCGTGCCTCGCTCCGTTTGCGCCGCAGGCCTTCGCGGGCTACTGCGTGTTCGCCGTCGTCGTCGTCAATGCCTACACCTTCATCCTCTGGATCCTCCAGCGCCGAGTCCTCCGGCGCGAGCAAATCGTCACCGCCTGAGGGACGGCTCGCCGGCGGCACGCTGCCCGCGATTCAGTCGTATCTGCCGGAAGACGTCGCGCGCATCGCCAGCTGCGGCATCACCACCGCACGCAAGATCGTGGCGTCGGTCCACCAACGCGGCGACGACGTGCTCGGCGTGCGCATGCCGAAGATGGCTCGGCGCGTGGAGGTCGACGCCATCGCCGCGTGCTTCCGTGTCGGACGACTCACGGTGGTCGCCCGCGAGGCCTCGACGATCGATCCCTTCGTCAAATACGTACTCGAGTGCGAGGACGGCGCCCGCATCGAGGCGGTGCGAATTCCCCTGGAAAAGCCAGGTCGTTTCGTCGTCTGCGTCTCCTCGCAGGTCGGCTGCGCGCTCGGGTGCGCCTTCTGCGCGACCGGCCGGCTCGGCCTCGCGCGCAACCTCGAGGCGTGGGAAATCGTCGAGCAAGTACGCATCGTGCGGCGCGATCTCCCCGAGGGCGGACGCGTGCACGGCGTCGTCTTCCAAGGCATGGGCGAGCCGCTCGCCAACGTCGAGCGCGTCATCGCCGCCATCAAGGTGCTCCACGATCCGTGCGGCGCGGCCATCGATCAGCGCGCCATCACCGTCTGCACGGTGGGCATTCCCAGCGGCATCCGGCGTCTCACGGCGTCGGGGCTGCGCGTTCGGCTCGGCCTCTCGATCACCAGCGCGCGTCGCGAGACGAGACGCTCGCTGGTGCCGGTCGAGAACGCCAATCCGCTCACCGAAGTGCTCGCCGCCGCGGCCGAGTACGTCGACGTCAACGGCGATGCGCCGATGTTCGCGGTCACGCCGCTGGCTGGCGTCAACACCACCGATGAAGACGTCGCCGCGTTCGGCGCGATGATCGCCGAGTTCCGCGCGCGCACCGGCGTCTCACCCCGCGTCTCCATCGTCCCCTACAACGCCATCGGCGAAGGCGACCGTTTCCTCCGCGCCGACGAGGCCGAGAGCACGCGCTTTCGTGATGCGCTCTCGGCGATCGGCGTGCCCGTGGTGCGTCGCTACTCCGGCGGCGGAGACGTCGGCGCGGCGTGTGGGCAATTGGTCGCACGTCCGAGCAGCACCTGAGCCACGTGTGCTAGCGAGCATCGAATCCGCGCGTTACGCTGCTCGAATGTCGACTCGCGCTCGCTGTCTTGCGGCCATCTTCGTTTCGCTCTTGGTCGCCGCCTGCGCTGGCGAAGACGATTTGACCGATTCGACGGGCGACGTCGGCGACCTCAACGAGGTGAGCGGACGCGACATCGGCGGTGACGGTGACACGCGCCCTGCGGACGATACGGGCACCGACACTGGCACGGGAACGGACACCGGCGCGGGAACGGACACTGGCTCAGGTACCGACACCGGCACGAGCACCGACTCGGCCGACTCCGGAACGACGACCGACACCGGCACGACCGCCGACTCGGGCACCGACACCGGCACAGGCGCCGACACGGCCGATTCGGGGACGACGAGCGACAGCGGCACGCTCACCGATTCGAGCGGATTCGACAGCGGGACCGACTCCTTCGTGCCGCCGATCGACAGCGGATTCGACAGCGGATTCGACAGCGGGACCGATTCCTTCGTACCGCCGGTCGACAGCGGATTCGACAGCGGGACCGACTCCTTCGTGCCGCCGATCGACAGCGGATTCGACACCAGCGACGACAGTGACGGCGGCATCCTCATCTTCGATGGCGCGTTCGATGGGCTTCTCGATACGAGCAAGCTCTGAGAAGGCTTATTTCACAGGTGATTTCAACGCCTGACCGACGCGGTCGCCGAAGGCTTCGGCGGAGTTCGCGTCGGTGATGCGCGCGCGATCGGTGCGGGTGCGGACGTTGCTGCCGTCGGTCTCGGAGAGCCACGCTTCGAGCGAAAGTTCGTAGTCGTGCAAGGTCGCGTGCGCGGCGAGCGGGACGGTGCAGTCGGCGCCGAGCGCACGAAGAACGCCGCGCTCGGCCGATGCGACGAGGCGGCTCGGCCCGTGCTCGAGCGGCGAGAGAATGCGCGCGACCTCTTCGTCGCCACCTCGTGCTTCGACGGCGAGGATGCCTTGGGCCACCGCCGGCAGCATGACGTCGAAGGCGAGAGGCGCGTGCGGCGGGAGCTCACCCACGGGAACACCGAGACGCGCGAGCCCGGCCGCGGCGAGGATGATGGCGTCGTACTCACCGGCCGTCAGCTTGCGGAGGCGCGTGTCGATGTTGCCGCGCAAGGGGACGACGTCGAGATCGGGCCTCTTCGCGAGGAGCATCAACCTCCGACGAAGGCTCGACGAACCGACCTTCGCGCCCTTGGGAAGTGCGTCGATCGAGGCTATTTTTCCCGGCTGAACGAGGAGCGTATCGCGCGGGTCGGCGCGCTCGGGCACGCAGACGAGCTCGAGCCCGGGCGGCTGGTGCGCCGGAAGATCTTTCATCGAGTGCACCGCGAAGTCGGCGCGCTTCTCGAGGAGTGCTTCCTCGATTTCGCGCACGAAGAGCCCCTTGCCGCCGACCTCGTAGAGCGGCCGATCTTGGATGCGATCGCCGGTGGTGACGACGTGCAGCTCTTCGACGACGAGCCCTGGATTGGCGGCGACGAGCGCTCGGAGGAAGGCCCTGCATTGCGCGAGAGCGAGCGCGGAACGACGGGTGGCGACGACGAGCGGCCTCTTGGTCATGTGCGTCACTTGGTCTTGGCGTCACTTGGTCTGGGCGTCAGTGATGCCGCTCTTTGCCGTCGGCTTCGTGGTCTGTGTCGGCGCTGGCTGCCTCGTCCGATCTCTCGGAGAGCTCGGGGAGATCGAAGATGCGGCGAGCGTGGGCGAGGATGACCTCGCCGTCGGGAGCTTCGTTGGCTTGTTTGAGCGCGCGGGTCGGGGCATGGAGGAGCTTGTTGGTGGCGGCGTCGAGCATCACGCCGAGGGCCTTGCGATCGTCTTCGCCGAGGTGCTTGAGGCGTCCATTGAGCGTTTTTTCCAGCTCGGCGGCGAGCGTGCCACGCACCTTCTCGCGCAAGGCGACGATGGTCGGCGTGACCTCGAGCTGGCGCGCCCAGGCCGAGAAGCCGTCGAGCTCGCTGACGACGAGCTGCTCGGCGACGTCGGCCTCTTGCTTGCGACCTTGCATGCCGACGGCGACGATTTGTTCGAGGTCGTCGATGTCGTAGCGGTAGCAGTTGTCGAGATCGTGGACGCGCGGATCGACGTTGCGTGGCACGGCGACGTCGACGAAGAAGAGCGGACGACCGCGCCGACGCTTCACCGCCGCGGCAGCGATTTCTCGGGTGACGACGAAGCCGGCGGCGCCGGTGGAGACGAGGACGACGTCGGCGTGCTCGAGGAGCGTCGGGAGCTCACCGAGCGAGCGGGCCTGCGCACCTTCGATTTGATCGGCGAGCGCTTGCGCCTTGTCGAACGAGCGATTGGCGATGAGGAGCCGCGTCGCACCGCCAGCCTTGAGCGCGCGCGCTGCCGACTCGGCGATCTCGCCGGCGCCGAGGAGGAGCACCTCGCGACCGGCGAGATCGCTGTAAATCTTTCGCGCGAGATCGACGGCGACGCTGGCCACCGAGACCTGCCCGGCTCCGAGCGCCGTCTCGGAGCGGACGCGTTTGGCGACGTGGAACGCACGATGAAGAGCTCGACCGAGGACCGCGCCGAGCGAATCGGCGGCGGTGGCAG
>JANYDK010000072.1 GCA_025363655.1 Deltaproteobacteria bacterium
TCTTGCCCCCCGCGGTCACGAGATGAACTGCATCGGCCTTGAACTTCGTGGTGAACGTGCGTCGCTTGCGTCTTGCCATGGGTCACTCCTCCAGCGCGTATCACGCTTTCGAGAATGTCCACAAAACCGGGGGACCTCCAGACCCTCTTCAAGACGGGCCTCGAAAAGGCGAGGAAGGCTGGCAATCAGAAGCGCATCGAGTTTGCGACCGAGCACCTCGCGATCGTCGAGCCGAGACTGTCTCGCGTGACACTTACGCTCGATCCGGCGGCGAAGGTCGCGGGACTCGAAGTGAAGTGGGATAACGAAGTCGTCGGCGCGGCTTCACTTGGGACGCCACTTCCCGTCGACCCGGGAGCGCACAAGCTCGTCGTCACCGCGCCCGGCAAGAAGACGCTCGAATCGACAGTGACCATCACCGGAGATGGCAAACAGGAGAACGTGAAGATCCCGCCGCTCGCCGACGCACCGGTGGATGCTCCGCCGGAGACGAAGTCGGGCGGCCCCGGCGCGATGCCTTGGATCATCGGCGGCGTCGGTGTCGCGTTCCTCGGAGCGACGATCTTCTCTCGTCTTCAGGTGTCGTCGGCGCAGAACGATCGGCAAGACGCGTGCACCGCGCAGCGCACGATCAGCTGCGATGACACTGGCGTGTCGAAGATCCAGACCTGGGACAAGCTGTCGTTCGTCTTCGGCGGACTCGCGGTCGTTGGTATCGGCGTGAGCGTGGTGATGCTCACGACCTCAGGCTCGAAGACGGCGCCGAGCACGAAGGTCGGAGCTGGGCCCGCAACGATTGGCGGAGCACCGGGATTTCAGCTGCAGGGGAGTTTTTAGTCATGCGCTCTTGGATGAAGTTGACGGGTTGCATGGTCGTGGTCGTGGCGATCGGCTGCGCGAAGACGGACTACAGCACTGGCTGCGCGGATGACCAGACGACGTGCGTCGACTACGAGGGCGGGGTCGATAGCTCGGCGGACGAGACAAGTGTCGACAGCGGGCGCGACACCAACGTCGACACTCGTGACTCGAGCGGCGAGGTCGGCGATGTAAGCGAGACGGGCGTCGATGCCGACGCCGGCGACTCTCGAGACAGCTGCACGCCAATCGCCTGCCCCGCAACTGCGTGCGGATCGCTGGACGATGGTTGCGGCGGCAAGCTCACTTGTCCCGACTGCCCAAGCGGCAAGACCTGCGACACCGGTACGCACACCTGCGTGTGCAAGCCGATCACCGCATGCCCCGCGGGACTCGACTGCGGGAACGTTCCCGATGGCTGCGGCGGCACCTTTGCGTGCGCAACCTGCACCGGCGGGAAGACCTGCAACACGACCACGAACAAGTGCGAGACCACATGCACGCCAGCGACGACGTGCCCGAGCGGCAAGTGCGGTGACATCGACAACGGTTGCGGAACGGGCACGCTTCACTGCGGCGGCTGCACGTCGCCGGCCTCGTGCGGTGGCGGCGGAACGACGGGGATTTGCGGTTGCACTCCCACGGGCACATGCGGAACGCGCAATTGCGGATCTGTGCCCGACGGGTGCGGCGGAACGATCAATTGCGGGTCGCTTGGAGGCGGGTGTCCTGGGGGACAGACGTGCAATTCGGGTGGCACGTGCGTGTGCGTTCCAACGGGGTCGTGCGGCGCGCGAAACTGCAACACCGTGCCTGACGGTTGCGGCAGCACGATTACGTGCGGCACGTTGGGTGGTGGATGCCCCAGCGGGCAGACGTGCGGCGGTGGAGGTACCACCGGCGTCTGTGGCTGCACGCCGACCTGGAGTTGCACCGGCAAGTGCGGCACGATTACCGATTCATGTGGCGGGACCCACGATTGCGGAGGGTGCACCGCGCCGAAGACGTGTGGCGGCGGGGGAACGGCGAATGTTTGTGGTGGCTGTGGGGGGACGTTGCCCGGACCAGCGATGGTGAACATCGGGGGTCATTGCATCGACAGCACGGAAGTTACGCAGGCACAATATCAAGCATTCCTCTTTGCGAAGTCCGGCGACGTAAGCGGACAGACAACAAGAATGGGTTGCAACACCGCAAATTCGTCCTTTGCTCCGAACACCTCGACTATTTGCGCCGGCAACTTCGCGCCCGCCAGCAAGCCCAATCGCCCGGTCGCATGCGTCGATTGGTGTGACGCAAGCGCATACTGCTCTTGGGCTGGGAAGAATCTCTGCGGGGCAGTCGGAGGCGGCGGCGTTGACTTTGCGTCGCCGGTGCCACTCCAATGGATGGAAGCCTGCACGAATGGATCGACTACGACCTACCCGTATGGGAACACCTATTCATCCGGGCAGTGCAACAACACGTCGTCTGGTGTCGTCGATGTCAGCTCATTTAGCGCATGCCACGGCGTAGCGGCCCCCTATTCAGGCGTCTTCGACCTTTCAGGCAACGTGGGCGAATGGCTCGACCTCTGCTCGCCCTCCTCAGGCCAGTGCAGGTACACGTCGGCATATGATGCTGGATCGAACGGCGGCACGGTGGAAGACGATTCGGGATGTCGGTCTGGCGGGTACGATAGCCCCGCAATGTACACCCTTCCTGCGGCAGGCTTCCGATGTTGCGCTTTCTAGTATGCGTCCTTGAGAGAAGTCGCAAATGACGAGAGGGCCGATTCCTCGGCCCTCTCGTCATTACATCAATTTGTTATGTTCTAGGGAAATGCCGCCGGGCACAAGTCGGTGGCGAAGCTGAGCGTCGAGGCATCGACCTTGGTCGTCGACTCGTCGATCGAACTCAAGAACGCCACCAGTTGCGCAATCTGATCGGCAGATGGCGTGAACACGGTAGCGTGCGCCTGATAGTGCTTCGTGAACGTGGAGCTGAAGAGCTCCTCTAGCGTGCGCGCGTTTCCGCCGTGGAAATACGGCGCGCCGGAAACCATGCCGAGCAGCGAGGGAATGTTGAAACCCGATTTGCCCTGCGACTGCGCGGTCATGTTCGTACGTACTTCGTCGACCGCGACGCCAGTCGGGGTGACTCCCGCATACGGTGCTGCCGTGAACGCGGCCGTTGGGTACGTGCCGACGTCGCGCAAGATGCAATTGATCTGATCGTTCGCCGGGTCGAAGACGCCAGCCTTGCTGAATCGCAGTTTCGCCTTGCCAGCACCGTCGACCAACGGTGGATTCAGTGCGGGATACCCGCTCGGCGTTACGTAATCGGTGGTCAGGAGCGAACCCGTCGACACGTTGTTGGTAGCGTCGCTCGGGGTCCAGAAGACGCGCGAAATGGTCCACTGTGAGCCGCCGTGGCAATTGGCGCAGTTGTTCGCTTTGAACAGCGTGAGACCAGCTGCCACCTTCGCCGGGTCGAGGTTCGTCGGGGCCTTAGGGGCTCGGATGAACTTCACGAAGGCATCGATATTGTTCCAATCCGCGAGCACCGTGTTCGGCGTGGTCGCGCCACCGGGCATCATCGAGACGACTGAACCGTTGAGACCATCCTGGCGCGGCGGCGTGGTCGCCTTCTGCGCGCCAGTGAGCGCCGAGCCGTCGAAGATGATGCGGTCGTCGGCGCTCGGCGGCGTACCGACCTGATGAACGATCGCCCCCAGCCCGCCCGAGTTGCCACGGGTGTTGAGCTCGAAGTCGTGGACCTCGTCGAAGATGGCGGTCCAGTTGAGGATTCGACGCTTGGTCGGGTCCTTCGGATCGTACGTGCCGTCGAGCGAGGTCGTCTGGCGCGGACCGCGCCCGAAGTACCACGTGACGTTGTCTGTCAGCCCGTCGGGATGGCACGACTCGCACGAGTTCCACGCCTGGCCTTTGAATGACCAGCGCGCGAGACCGGTGACGAAGAACTTCTTTCCCGTGTTGGCTGTCTTGTCGTACTTGCCCGGGTCGGAATCGGGCGGCGGAACGTCGGACGCGACTGCCGCGAGGACATTCTGCGCCGAGAATCCGATCTCCGAGAGGTTACGCGTATTCTCGTTGATGACGAGCGCGAAGGGCACCGTCGAGACGCCGGCGTTCGCCGAGGCGATGCCGATCGGCAAGCTCCCGCTGGGCGCGCCGGAGACGGGCACGCTGAGGTTGATGAAGTTCTGGTCGGAGGTGCCGCCGCCGACTTCTTTGAGCGAGCCATCAGCGTTGTACGCGATGCGGAACACCGCATCCGAACCGTACGCCGTCACGTACGCGAAGTTGGTTCCAGTGGCGAAGGCGATGTCGTTGAGGATGAGCGGGTTGCGCCGCTTGGTGAGAACCGCAGGATCGGTGCTCGCGTCGTCGATGCCTTTGGTGTCGTAGAGATCGGAGAACTTCTTCGGGAGAATGAGGCCCTGCGCGGGCACTTCGGCGCTGGTGGCGGTGTCGACGACGAAGACCGCGGAGAAGACCTCGGTCTTGAAGTTCGAGGTCGCGGTTCCGGGCGCGACGAAAGCCGTGTCGAGACCTGTCGGGCCGCGCGGCGATTCACAGTTGGCCGTCACGTAGAGGCGCTGCTTGTCCCCCTTGTTGAGCGCGACCGCGTAAAGCTGATTGGGAAAGCACCCCGCGACGGCGCCTTTGCTGTCCTTGAACCCGGTATCGAGCACCGGAGCAATCGTGATGAGCGCCCCGACCGCCCCCGTCCCCGCATTCACCTGGTAAATCACGCCTTGGCGGTTGTTGTCGAACTGGCTGTCGTCGGTGAGCGCAGTGGTCTTCGCCTGCGAGAAGAACTCGCTGACGTAGATGGTCTCGTCCGCATCGCTGGCGTCGCCGTTGTTCGTGACGACCAGCGAGCGCGGGTGCGCGAGGCCGGGACGACCGGTGACGGTGCCGAGCATGCCTCCTGCGGCGAGCGCGGCGTTGAGGTCGATCGGCGTGCCGACGCTCATGTCCTTGGTGTTGATGACGCTGACCGTGCCCTCGGACCAGTTGGCGACGTAGAGCTTCGCGCCGGTCGGCGAGATGGCGATGCCCGTCGGCTCGGCGCCCGTCTTCGCGGTGGTGGCCGCGAGCGAAGGCGTGCCGTGGAGGTTGGTGATCTTCACCACCTTCTGATCGGCGCGGACGATGATGTACGCGGTGTCGTCGTCGTTGCCGATGACGACGTCCCACGGCTCGGCGCCGACGGCGAGGGTCGTCTCTTTCGTCAGCGGCGCGGTGGCGTCGCCGAATTTCAGGGCAAAAATGCTGACGGTCCCGGCGGTGCGATTGCACGCGACGGCGAACTTGTCGTCCTTGGTGATGGCGACCGCGCTGCCGTTGGTGAGCGTGGTGCGCGTCGGCAGCGGTCCTGCGTCGGCGTCGGTCCCGATGTCGGTCGCCGTCTCCGTGCCGGTGTCGGTCCCGGTGTCGGTCCCGATGTCCGGCTTGGTCGCGTCGGTCCCCGTGTCGACCGCGGTCTCGGTGGCGGTTCCGGTGTCGTCTGGCGTCGTCCCCCCGCCGTCGTCCCCGCCGCCGCAGCCGACGAAGGCGATGCATCCCGTCGCAAACAGCGACGTCATCCAACGAGCTCTCATGAATCCTCCTAAGCGAGTGAAGGTCGCAAAACGGGAGGACGCCACGCAAGGCGCGCGTTCGACATGTTCCCCCCCGGTTCTGTGGAGCTTAACGGTGAAATTGGGAAAGACAGTAAGAATTCTATTTACGATGGAAAAAAGCAGAGTCCTTCAAATAGGGACAGGGAGATCACGGCAACGGAGGTGGCAGGCGTCGGCGCGTGCGACAAAACGACGAAGCCCCCGCTGCGTTCGGCAACGGGGGCTCGGTCGACGTCGACGGCGATTTACTTGTCGTCTTCGTCCGCGGCCTTCTTCTTCTTCTTGGCGGGCTTGTCGTCGTCGTCGTCGCCGCCCTTCTTCTTCGAGGGCTTGTCGTCATCGTCGTCGCCGCTCTTCGTGCCCTGCGGCGGCTTGCCCGCACCGGCCTTCACCAGCTTGATCTCGAAGATGTAGCGGAAGCCGCCTTCGAGCTTGCTGCCGTCGACGCCGTAGATGCGGATCTTGTACTTGCCCTTGGGGACGTCGACCTTGATGACCTGATCGGAGATGCCGAGGTTGAACGGGTTGTTCATGGGGAACCCGTCTTCGGTCTCGACGACGATGGTCGGCCAGGAGTTGACCTTGGCGTCCTTCGGCTGCTTGAAGTTGACCGCGTACTGACCGGCCTTGGTGACCTTCCAGTCGAACTCTTCCTTGGCGGTCTTCATCGCGCCGGTGCACTCCTTCACGTCGTCGGTGAAGGGGGGCTTGCACGACGTGTCCTTGGGCGCGTCGCCGAGAATGGCGACGGGGATGCCGCCGACGCCGATGAGGCCGCCGAGGACGAAGAAGATGATCATCATCGTCTTCACCGAGCCGACGAGGCCGGTGCGGCCCTTGGTCGAAAGGGTGATTTTTCCCATCATCCCGTCGCTCTTGGTGATTTGCCCACCGGCGAGCTTGCCCATGACGAAGAGGTTTCCCTGGGCGGGGATGATGCGCTCGGTGGCGCGGTACTGCATGATGCGCTCGTTGCCGCCGAAGATGGCGCCGGTGATCACGTTGGCGAGGATGCCGAGGCCGGCGCCGCCCGGAGGCGCGCCCGAGTAGGACTGCTTGAGATCGGCGTCGATGCTCTCGCGCGCGTCGACCCCGATGGGGCCCGAGCCGTCGTTGACCTGGAAGAAGCTGCCTTGCTTCTGCTCGCTGACGTTCTTCCAGGTGCGCGAGGTCTGCAGACCTCGGTCGGTCATCTTCGACTCTTCGACCTGCTTCTCGACCTTGAGCTCGTAGTAGACGCACTGCGAGTTCGAGCACGGCGCCATGATTGGCTGCTGGGTCTGAATCGCGCCCTCGCAGCTGATCATGCCCTTGGCATCACCGGCTTGCGGGTTGCTGGCGATCTCGCCCGTCTTCTTGAACGGAGCGGCGAGGATCTTGTTCATCTTGCCGCGTTGGAGCAGGCCGACGATTGCGAAGATCACTCCGAGGCCGATCATTACGAAACCGAGGTACATCATGACGAACGTTCTCCCTGCGCGGCCCGGGTCGGGTCGACCCGCCTGGTTCGTGGACGCGGATAACTGACAGCATCTCGGGCGCCTTGCCAAGGGCGACCGTGAATGGAGTGCAAGAAACCGCCGGGCACGCGCGTTGTCCGTACTTCCGCCCCATCCGATGTCGGAGTAGCGAAACGGGAAGCACGCCGAGGGAGCTCGGCCTGGAGAGAAGAGAATGCCGATGAAGAGCCGCCGGAGTCGTCTACAGAAGGTCGCGCCGTTTGCGCTCGCCGCCGTGGTGAGCACCATCGCGCCGTTCGCCTTCGGGCAAGCGAAGCCCGCACCGGGCAAGGCCGTCCCGGCTCTGGCGAAGGCCGAGCTCGCCAAGGACGCGGCGCCGCTGAAGGCGAAGATCGACATCGATCGCTTCACGCTCGACAACGGTCTCCGCGTCGTCCTCAACCGCGACGTTTCCTCGCCCACCGTCGCCGTCTGCGTCTGGTACGACGTCGGCTCGCGCAACGAGAAGCCCGGTGAAGGCGGCTTCGCCCACCTCTTCGAGCACATCATGTTCGAGGGAAGCGCGAGCCTCCCACGCGGCGTGCACGACAAAATCGTCGAGGGCCGCGGCGGCCGTCTCAACGCGTCGACCAGCGAAGACTGGACGCGCTACTGGGAGCTGATGCCGGCCGGCGAGCTCGACGTGACGCTCTTCCTCGAAGCCGATCGCATGAAGGCGCTGCAAATCAACGAAGAGGCCTTCGAGAACCAGCGCAAGGTCGTGCAGGAGGAGTACCGGATGCGCGTCGACAACGCGCCCTACGTGAAGGGGTACTTCCGGCTGCTCGAGCTCGTCTACGAAGGATATCATCCTTATGCACATCCGGCGATCGGCTCGATGAGCGAGCTCGACGCGGCCAAGCTCGAGTGGGTGAAGGCGTTCCACGACGCCTACTACGCGCCGAACAACGCGGTGCTCGTCGTCTCCGGCGACTTCGAAGTCGAGGCGGCCAAGAAGCTGGTGCACAAGAACTTCGACGGCGTGCCCAAGGTCGCCGCGGTGAAGAAGTACGACGACGCTCCCTTCGCCGGTCGCACCAAGGCCTCGGGCCCGGAGACCGTCAGCGACGCCTTCGCGCAGACGCCGGCGACGATGTTCGGCTGGAGCATCCCCAAGGACGGCGACAAGGAGCACTACGCGCTCGAAATCGCTGCCACCGTGCTCTCCGACGGCGAGTCGTCGCGCCTGCACAAGAAGCTGGTGAAGGAGCTCGGCCTCGCGCAAGACGCGTCCGCTGGCACCGAAGATCACCGCGGACCCGACGCCTTCGTGCTCGACGCGCACCTCTCGGAGAAAGCAGCCGAGAAGGCTGGCGGCCTCGAAGAGGTGGAGAAGATCCTCCTCGCCGAGATCGACGAGATGGCGAAGAAAGGTCCGACCGCCGACGAGATGAAGAAAGCTCGCGCCAAGATCGAGCACGGCTTCCTCTTCGGTCTCCAATCGAACCTCTCGCGCGTGATGACGCTGGCGAAGTTCGAAGGGCAGCGCGGTGACGCCAAGCTCCTCGACAGCGAGATGGAGCGACTCCTGGCGGTGACGCCGGAAGACGTGAAGGCCGCGGTCGCCAAGTACCTGAAGCGCGAGACGGTCGCCCACGTGCGCGTCCTCCCGCCGCCGAAGGAAAAGAAGCCCGAAGGCGAGAAAAAGCTGGAAAAAGCCGAGCCGAAGAAGGCCGAGCCGAAGAAGGAGACGAAGTGATGCGCCGCCCGATCCTCGCAACGGTCCTCGCTTCCCTCGGTTGCCTCGGTCTCGCGGTCGCTTGTGGTGGTGGAGAGACGCCGACGGCGAAGACGCCGATCCTCACTCCGCCGCCGGCGACGAACACCACCGCCGTCGCCACCTCCAGCAGCGGTCCAGCGATGCCCGCCCTGCCCCCGCCGGCCGATCCGAAGCCGGTAACGCCGGCCAAGGTCTTCGAAGTCGCCAGCAAGAACGGCATCAAGACCCTCGGCATCGCGAGCAAGTCGCTGCCCATCGTCTACCTCGACGTCGTGGTCCGGGCGGGCAACGCCGTCTCTTCGGTGATGGGCACCGGCGCGGCTTCGAAGGCAGGCATCGCCGACCTCACCGCCGAGCTCATGCGACAGGGCGGAGCGGGCCGCTTCTCCGGGCCCGAGCTCGCCGATCGCATCGACGCTCTCGGCGCCGACCTCAGCGCCAACACCTCGGCCGACTCGGTGAACTTCCGCATCGCCGTCACCACCGACAAGCTCGACGCCGCGCTCGAGGTCATCTCCTCGGTGCTCCTCAAGCCGCGCTTCGACGGCAAGGAGTTCGACAAGCTCAAAGCTCGCGAGCTCGATCGCGTGAAACAGGCACAAAAATCGAACGGCGGCTGGCTCGCACGAAGCGCGCTCTATCGCGATCTCTTCGGCGCCGGACACCCGTACGCCGAGGTCGACGCCACCGAGCAGACGCTCACCAGCATCACGCTCGCGGACGTGAAGGCGTTCTACAAGAAGGCCTACGTCGCCGGCGCCACGACGATCGTCGTCTCCGGCGACATCGATCAGAGCGCCATCGCCCAGAAGCTCGACGACGCGTTCAAGAGCGTGAACAAGGCTGCGGCGCCCGTCATCGTCTACCCGGCGGTGGCGAAGACGACGGGGACCAAGGTCATCCTCGCCCTCAAGCCTGGCAGCAAACAAGCCGACGTCTTCATCGGGATGCTCGGTCTCCCGCGAAAAGATCCACACTGGGCCGAGCTCTCGATCGCGATGGGCGCGCTCGGCGGTGGCATGTCGGCGCGCCTCTTCGCCGACGTCCGCGAGAAACGATCACTCGCCTACGGGACCGGCGCCAACGCGCGCGAGCTCGCCAACGGTCCGGCGCTCCTCGCGCTCTACGCCGGCACGCAGACGCCGCTGGCGCCGAAGTCGGTGGTCGCGCTCCTCGAGAACCTCGACTGGATCACAGGCAGCAAGCCCGTCACCGCCGAGGAGCTGGCGATCACCAAGACGAGCCTGGAGACCGGCTTCGTCTATCGGCTCGAGACCATCGGCCAAGTGGCGTCGATGGCGATCGAGCGCGAAGTGCTCGGTCTCGGTGGCAAGGACGTCTACGACTTCGTCGACAGCTATCGCAAGACGCTTCACGAGGCGACGCTCGCGGGGGTCAACGCAGTGTCGACGCAGAACCTCAAGGGCGCTGGTCTCGTCATCGCCGTCGCCGGCGACATGTCGCTCGCCAAGCCGCTCTCGCACTTCGGCGCGGTGCAGGTGGTCGATCCGACCAAGGGCTTCGCGACCGTCTCCGAGGTGCCGATGGACGCCAACGCGTCGCTCGAGGTCGCTCCCCCCGCACCCCCGCCGGCGAAGTGAAGGGGCTCCGGCGCGCAAAAAAGAGTGTCTTTGCGCGCCGGACCGATTCACTTAGACTCTTTATGCATGGCCGGTGAACGATGACGAGCCGTCGCCACCAGAAGGTGCCCGGCACCGACGTCACGTATTGCGTCGAAGGCAGCGGCAAGGACGTCGTCCTCGCGCATGGGCTCGGCGGGCTCTTCCACTCGTGGTCGGCCCTCTTTCCCAAGCTCGCCGCCACCCACCGCGTTTGGGAGATCGGCTTTCCCGACTTCGACAGCGCGACCACCAAGGCCCGCGGCGGCAACTCGGTCGAGGACTACGCCGCCGATCTCGGCAAGCTCTTCGATCACGCCGAGCTCGAGCGCGCCGCGGTGATCGGCAACTCGCTCGGCGGACAGGTGGCGACCACCTTCACCGCCCAGAGACCGACGCGCGTCCCGGCGCTGGTGCTCCTCTCGTCGTCCGGGCTCGGGGAGCAGCGCGAGGGCTACTCGCTCTTCCAAGGCGACGCGGTGAAGAAGATCGTGAAGAAGATCGAGCCCGAGGTGATGCGGGCCATCCTCCGTACCGTCTTCGAGCGAGACGAGCACTTCGAGGAGCAGCTACCGGCCATCCGCGAGCGCCTCTCCGACCGTAAATACAAGCTCGGAATGCTCACCACCGCGCGGCGTGTGAAGGACGCCTGCATCCTCCCGCTCCTGCCGCAGATCCAGTGTCCGACGCTGATGATCTACGGCGAGCTCGATCGAATCACGCCGGTGCGTTACGCGCACGACGCCGCCAAGCTGCTGCCGAAGGGCGAGCTCGAGGTGATGGACGGCATCGGGCACGCGCCGCAAATCGAGAAGCCGGAGGCGACCTTCGAGCGCATCGCCCGCTTCCTCGCTGCCGCCGCCTGGTGATCGCGAAGGCGTATCGCCCCTCGCGCTTCGCCGACGACTTCGCCGCTGTCAACTGAGCACGCGCGGCCAGAAGGTCTCGACCAGCTCGCGGAAGCTCGCGCCAGCGCGCCAACCGGGATCGGCCGGATCGATCCTCGGCGAGGGCTCGATCAATTCATGGAGCTCGGCCTCGAGGGCGAGCGTCTTCTTCTCGTCCTCGACGACGAGGAGCACCTCGCTCTCCCAGTAGCCAGCGGTGATGTCGAGGTTGGCGCTGCCGATCGCGAAACGAGCGCCATCGGCGAGGACCATCTTCGCGTGCACGTAAGGACGCACGGCGAGCAGCGCGGGATCCCACCCCGGCATGGGCGATATCGCGAGCTCGCGGACGTCGGCGCCGACCTCGACCAGCGCAGAGAGACGCGCTCGCACCAAGGCGTCGGCGACTGCGCGAATGGAGCTGCCAGCGAAGGGCTGCGGTGGCTCGCCAAAACTCGGCCGTACGTGACCGACGAGCATCACCAGACGCACGCCACGGGCGATCGCGGCGAGGAGTGCGTGCTGTAGCTCGAGCTGAAGAGGAAAGCTGTTGACGATGAGGAGTCGATCGCGCGCGGTGTCGATGAGCGCGAGGTAGGCCTCGAGGCCGTAGGCGTCGCGAAGCCCACGGTGGACCACGACCCGCAGAGTGATTTCACCGGCCTGCGGCGGGTCGAGGAGCGAAAACTCGTCGCCACCGGCATCGAGCCAAGCGCGAAGGAATGACGACTCGAGGTGACGCACGGCCGGACCACGGACGAGCGCGCTGCCATCGAGCCAAGGAACGTCTTTCGCGGGCGAGCTTGGACGGATCGAGGCTTCGGCGAAGCTTCGATAGTAGTTCAGCGCGAGGTTGCGACCACCGACGATCGAACGCATCCCGTCGGCGGTGACGATCTTCCGATGATCGCGCTGCTTGAGATCGACCAGCGTCGGCACGTGATCGATCGGACGCGAGGCGACGAGACGCACCCCCGAAACCGCCGCGAGTCGCGTCAGAAGCGGGCTCGCTGCGCCGAAGGAGCCGTGCATGCTGTAGAGCGAATCGACGAGCACGCGGACCACGACGCCGCGCTCGGCCGCACGCCCGAGGGCCGCTTCGACCTCCCGGGAGACCTCGTCGTCTTCGACGATGTACCACTGCGCGTGCAGCCTCTGCCGCGCGCCGTCGATGAGCTCGACGAGCGCGCGGCGGGCGTCGGCGTTGTCCAGCTGGACCTCGAGGTCGTTGCCGGGGACCACGGCGGCGCCGACCATCGCGTCGAAGCGCCTCGAGAACGGGTCGTCGGCAGAGGTCGGCGGGCGATGCTCGGCGGCGAGTCTTTCCCGGAGATTCGCGAGCCCTTCCGGCGTCGTCACGACGAAGCCGAGACCTTGGGCGACGCTCGGAGCTCGGGCCACCACCAGGGCGACGTCGACGCCATGCAAACGAAGTCGCGCCGCCGCGCGTGCGAGCCGGACGTTGGCGACCTCGGCGGGTACGTCGTCGGCGGCACCTTCGTCGATCAGGTCACGGACGTCGAAGAGCCGCGGTTCGGGGAAGCCGGCAGCGAGCCATCGGGCGCGCGAGTCACGGGCGATCTCGGCAGCGTCGGTGCGTACCAAGAGAATCACCCTGTCGACCCAGCTGAGGGTGTCCGTGTCCCACAAAATCGATACTTCTGCTGGGTCGAGACCGGCGTCGAGCAGGACGACGCGGCCCTTCGGCGGAGCGACCACCGAGCACGTCGTCTCGATGCCGGCGAGCGGATCGCCACCGGCGCTGCGCCCGAGACCGAAGGTGCCGAGCGGCAACTGCAGGTGCCCACCACGCGCAGGCTGGGTCTCGAGGCGACGCCCGAACGAGACCACGTCGATGGGTTCATCGATGTCGGGCGCTGGCCTTCCGAAGAGACCGACGCGCTCGAGACGAACGGGGACACGAACGGTCGCGTGATCGGCCATCGCAGGGAGCACGAGGGCGTCGAGCGCGTCGAGCACGCCTGAGCGATCGGTGGGGACGCCGGTCACCTGGGGGACGAAGAGGAGGGGCCGCTCGCCGTGAGCGATGGCGCGAATCGCACGCCGGGCGACGACGTCGAGCACGCCGCTGCCGACGACCGCCGATAGGGTGACGATGTCGGCACCGATCTCGTCGGCGATGGTGTCGAGACCGCGCGCGGCGGCGAGCCATCCGCCCTCGAACGTGCGCGTGGAGAGGGCCGCCCGAATGCCTGCGACCTCGTCGACGGCCGCCTGCGCGACGAGAAACCGCGGATCGAGCGCGGCGAGGGCGAGCAAGGTCAGCGTCTGATCGGCGCTCCCATGATCGCGAAGAAACGCGCCGATCGAAGCGAGCGCCGTGGTGCTCCCGTCGAAGGGGCAGAGCAACGAGGTGACGCGCGCGGCTCGACCGCTGCGAAATGTTCCCGTCGCGGTCGCTACACCGTGGGTGAGAGCGACCTCGTGAGCGAGCTCGGCGAGCGCATCCGGGGGCCTTGCACCGAGCGGTCCGAAGACGACGAGATCGGGTCGCTCGGGGTTCGTCAGGCGCGCGCGCAAGGCTTCGCGGGGAGCCTCGGTCGCGATGTCGCCGCGGACGCGGAGCGTCTTGCCGCAGGCTCTCTCCAGCGCAACGAGGATCGCGTCGGCGGCGGTGAGGTCGCCCTCGACCCGGCTCAGCTCGTTGGTGCTGGCCCTCGAGCTGAACGCCGGAGTGACGCAGACGAGGACGCGCAGCTCGGTGGCAGTGCCGGCGAGCGCACGAGACAGCTCGACGCTCGCCATCGGATCGGCGTCGCTGGAGCAGACCAGGAGGGGATGCGCGAACATGAGCCGGAGGCCAGGCGATCGTAGTCGATTGGTGGCCTTTCGCAGCCGATTTCGCGCCTGCTGACGGGTACGAAGTCTAGCATCGGCCGAGATGGAGCTCGAGCAGCTGAAGACGCTCCTCGCCGTGCTCGATGCCGGCAGCTTCTCCCGTGCTGCCGAGGCGCTGCAGTTGGCACAATCGACGGTGAGCTTCCACATCAAGGCGCTCGAGAAGAACGTCGGCGCGCGGCTCCTCGACCGCCAAGGCGGCGCCGTCCGTGCAACCACCGCCGGAAAGGTGATCGAACGATACGGCAAGCGCATCTTGGCGATGCACGGCGAGGCACTGGCGCGTCTTCGAGACGAGTCTCAGCTCACGGCGGGGACGGTGACCGTCGCTGCGTCGAGCATTCCCGAGGCGCACCTCCTTCCTTCGGCGATCGCCGCGCTCCGCAGGGCGCATCCGCACGTGACGGTCCGTGTCTCTTCGGCCGACTCGCAGCGCGCGATCGCCGAGCTCCTCGCCCACGACTGCGACTTCGCGGTGGTCGGCGTCCAGCCCGCCGATCGGCGCGTCGTCGCCACCGAGATCGAGAGCGACGAAATCGTCCTCTGTGGGCCGACGAGCGGACCGATCGCCGACCTCGTCAAAGGAGGAAAGCTCGACGTCGAACAGCTCCGGCGCCTGCCGATCGTCGTCCGTGAAGAGGGCTCGGGGACACGTCGTGCGATCGAACCCTTCCTCGCCGGCCTCGTTCCGGCGGTGCAGGTCGGGAGCCTCGAGGCCGTCCTTCGTTGCGTGCAAGCCGGTCTCGGAGTGTCGTTCGTCTCGCGCCTCGCCCTCGCCGATAGTCTTCGCGAGAAGCGTCTTCGCGTGCTGAAGCTCGCCGGGACGCCGGTCGCGCGGGCCTTCTATCTCGCTCGTCTCCGCGCCGTTTCCCTCTCACCGGCGGCGACGTGGCTGGCAAAGGCGCTGAGCCAGCATCGAAAAACTCGATAGCTCGGAGCGACTCCATCGATTCTCGCGCGCTTGACGCCTCCGGCACCGTCGCGTTTCTGTTCGCTGCATGCCGCACATCCATCGACTCGACGAGAAGCAGACCGAGCTCACCGCCAAAGCGACGCAGCTCGCGAAGGAGGTCCTCGCCAAGCATGCCGATCAGGTCGATCGCGAGGCGCGCTTTCCCATCGAGTCGATCGCCGCGCTCGGCCAGGCCGGCCTCATGGGTCTCTGCGTCGACACCGCGCACGGCGGGCTCGGGCAAGGTCCGCGCGCGTTCATCGCCGTCGTCGAAGAGTTGGCGATGGTCTGCGCATCGACCGCGATGGTCTACGTGATGCACGTGACTGCCGCGCAGGCGATCGCCTCGTCGGCGACGCTGGTCGGCAAGGACGAGACCCTCCGGGCGATCGCCGCCGGCAAACACCTGACCACCCTCGCCTTCTCCGAGAAGGGCTCGCGCTCCCACTTTTGGGCGCCGGTGTCCAAGCTCGAGGTGAAGGGCGACGGTTTCGTCACCCACGCCTCGAAGTCGTGGGTCACCTCCGCGTCGCACGCGCACTCGTACGTCTCGAGCGCGCAGAAGCCGGGCGCCGCCTCGCCCCTCGAGTCGACGGTCTACCTGACGAAAGATCCGCTGAAGAACGGCGGACGCATCGCCGGCAAGTTCGATGGCCTCGGTCTCCGTGGCAACGACTCGGCGCCGGTCACGCTCGAGAACCTGGCCGTCGCCAAGGGCGATCTCCTCGGCCCGCTCGGCGAAGGCGCGAAGACGATGCTCGAGGTCGTCCTCCCTTGGTTCGCGCTCGGCAGCGCGGCGATGGGCGTCGGTCTCTGTCGCGCCGCCGTCGCCGCCACCGCCGGACACCTCGGCAGCACCTCGCTCGAGCACCTCGGACAGCAGCTGCGCGACTTGCAGCCGCTTCGCGCTCGACTCGCCCAGATGTCGATCCGCACCGACGCCGCGCGCGCGCTCCTCTCGTACACCATCGGCGAGGTCGAGAGCCCTTCGGCGACCACCCCGCTCTACGTGCTCGAGTCACGCGCGGCGGCGCTACAAGCCGCCGACGAGGTGACCGACGCGGCGATGAAGACCTGCGGCGGCGCTGCCTTCTCGCGTCACCTCGGCCTCGAGCGCAATTTCCGTGACGCGCGCGCCGGCTGGGTCATGGCACCGACGGTCGACCACCTCCAGGACTTCATCGGCAAGGCCCTCACCGGCCTCCCCCTCTTCTGAGAGTACTGAAAAATGAGCACAGAAGAGATTCTCGTCGGCGCCGTCGCCTACGACGCCAAGGTGGTCCCGATCTGGGATGGCATCCGCGCGCACTTCCGCGAAGAAGGCGTGGCGATGGATTTCGCCCTCTTCAGCAACTACGAGCGCCAGGTCGACGAGCTCCTCGCCGGCCACATCGACGTCGCCTGGAACACGCCGCTCGCGCACGTGCGCGTGCAGAAGCGCACCGAAGGGCGCTCGCGCTCGCTCGGCATGCGAGACTCCGATCGCGACTTCCACGCCAAGGTCATCGTCCGCAAGGACGCCGGCATCAGCAGCCTCGAAGGCCTCGCGGGAAAGACGCTCGCCGTCGGTAGCCGCGATTCGACCCAGGCGCGCATCCTCCCGCTGCACTTTCTCAAAGAAGCCGGCATCGACGTCACGCAGGTGAAGCAGCTCGCCTTCGACACCGACCTCGGAAAGCACGGCGACACCGGCACGAGCGAGCTCGACGTGCTGACGGCGCTGAAGGACGGCCGCGCACAGGCTGGCGTCGTCGGCGATTTGATCTGGGTGCTCGAGCAAGCCGCCGGTCGCATCGACACCTCGGTGCTCGAACCGCTGTGGACGACGCCCGGCTTCGATCACTGCATGTTCGACGCGCTTCCAACCCTCGCCGAGCCGAAGGTGCAGGCCTTCCAACGCGGCCTCTTCGCGATGAAGTGGGAGAACCCGAAGCACCGCCGCATCCTCGAGCTCGAGGGCCTGAAGGAGTGGTTGCCGGCACGCGAGGCGGGCTACGCCAGCCTGCGCGCGGCGCTCGACGCCATCGACTACTGGTGACCGACACGCCGGCAGCGATTGCCGTCGACACGGGAGATCTCCCGCTCGGCGGCGGCCTCCTGGCGATCGTCCGCCCGGCGCTCGATCGCCTCGCGCACGGCGGCGTCTTGGCGGTGCTCTCGTCCTCACGCGCGGCGAGAGACGATCTCTCGACGTGGTGTCGCATCGAACGACACGAGCATTCGTGCCTGACCGACGAGAACGGTCGCGATCGACACCTCATCACGCGCGGCGCGCTCGGCGTGCCTCGCGGGGTCCGTGAGCACGACGTCACCCTTCCGCAACGCGTCGATCCACTGACGGGCAGGCCTCGAATCACCAGCGCCGACGTGCTCGCGGCCGCTCCATTTCCTGCGCGCGCCGATCGATCGACCGGTCTCGCGCCTCGTGGTGCACGCGTCGAACCGGGCGGACCGGAATATCCCTTCGCCCTCGTCGAACGTGATCGCGTGGCTCCGCCCGAGGTCGCGCAGCTCTTCGATCAAGCGACGTCTTCGCAGTGGGACGCCTCACGTGACATCCCGTGGGGCGACGTGCGTCCGCTGCATCCGGCGCTCGAAGCCGCGATCGGGCAGGTGATGACGTTCCTCGCCGAGAACGAGCTCTCCGCGCTCTACGTCCCGTCGCGTTTCATTGCGCGCATTCATCCAGCATACGCCGAGGTGGCGATGTTCCTCGCGACGCAGATGGCCGACGAGGCGCGACACATCGACGTCTTCCTCAAACGCGCACGCGCTGCCGGCGGCGGGCTCGGCGTCTCGTCGGCGACCAGCTCACGCTCGCTCCTCTCGCTCTTCGATCCGGAAGATTTCACCGAAGCCTCGTTCCTCCTCTCGGTGCTCGGCGAAGGGACGTTCCTCGACCTGCTGCGCTACGTCGAAGAGCACGCGCCCGACGCTGCCACCGCCGAGATCGCGCGGCGAACACGCGTCGACGAGGCGAGGCACGTGCACTTCGGCGTCGCCCACGTGCGCCACGCGCTCTCGACCGACGAGGCGCTCCATCGAAGGTTGGAAGACGCCGTTCGCCGACGGGCGGCGACGTTGCACGATCTGGCCTCGGTGCCGGCGCCGATTCACGACGCGCTCACCGTGCTCGCCGCCGGCTCCGACGAGCCGCGGGCCATCGCGCGCGGACACGAACGCTACCGCGCGCTCCTCGACGACATGCACGAAGGTCGCATCAAACGCCTGATCACAGCCGGCTTCTCGCCCGAGCAAGCCCAAGCGCTCTCCGATCTGCACACGCCCAATTTCATGTAGCGAACGCGCACCCGCCGTTCTGTGCCCTCTCGCGTGCCGCTGTAGCGGTTGCGCGCTCGCCGAGGTCGCGCCCGTCGGCCGTTGACGCACAAAAAAGGGCCTTTCGGAACGGACATGCTAGGGTCCGTACTGCAGTGGAGATGTCCAAGGGCGACCTGGTTCTGATCGAGGACGACGAGTGGGGGGCTGCGCTCCTCGCCAAGTTCCTCCGCGACGCCGGCTATACGGTCTCCGTGGCTGGCACCGCGCGTGAGGGCTTCGAGCTCGTCTGTCGCCGCCTCCCCGACTGCGTGATCTGCGACGTCGACCTCCCCGACGTCGACGGCTTCTGGGTAGCGCGGCGCATCCGCACCGAAGCGGGCGACGTCTCGGCCACGCCCTTCGTCTTCCTCACCGCGACGGACGAGCAAGCCGTTCGCGTGCAAGGGCTCTCGGTCGGCGCCGATGTCTACCTCACCAAACCGTATCGCCACGCCGAGTTGGTGGCGCAGGTGGCCGCCCTCATCGGCATGGCACGAAGGCTCCGCGGTCTCGATTCATACGGCCCGAAGTCGATGCCCGGCCCGCCGGCGATGCGCGGCGATTTGGCGCAGATGTCGGTCGCCTCGCTCCTGACCGTGCTCGACATGGAGCGCCGGTCGGGGCGACTCAAAGTACGTACGCGCTCCGGCGATGCAGAGACGGTCATCGCCCTCGAAATCGCCACCGGCGCCATCGTCTCGGCCACCATCGACGAAAAATCGCGCCCCGTGATCGACGCCCTGCGCGCAGTTCTCTCCTGGAAAAAAGGCCGATTCTGGTTCCGCGGCGGCGACGCACGCGACGGCGGTGACATGCCGACCATCGGCGCGCTCCTCGTCGAAGCGATGCGACTCGAAGACGAAGCGAACCGCTAGGCGAACCCGAGCTCAACGCCTCTTCGTCAGCCAGCTCGCCAGCCCATCGGCGAAGGCGCCGGCTGCGCCAGAATCGGTGCGGAAGTAGAGCGAGGGCTCGATCGCTTCGAGCTCCATCAGCGCCAAGGTGCCGTCGTCGAGGCGGACGAGATCGACGCGTGCTTGGAAGGGAACGTCGACGAGCGCACCGAGGACGAGGTCGGCGGCCTCACGCAAGGCGGGCTCGGGCGTGATGCTGCGGATGAGCCCGCCGTGCTCTTCCTGCACGCGAAAATCGCCTGATTTGGGCACTTTTCGGATGGCGTGGCTGTAGCGACCGTCGAAATAGAAGAGCGAGTACTCGCCCTCGTCGAGCACGCTGCGCACGAATGGTTGCGCCATCCATGCGCGCTTCGCGAAGCGCCCGGCGACGTGCGCCACGAACGCGTCGTCGAGCGTGCCATCGAGGCGAAATGTATCTTCGGCGTTGGCGCTGACGATGGGTTTGACGACGCCAGGAGCGAGCGCGCGCACGTCCGCGACGTCGAGTCCCTCGCCCCAAGTCGTCGGCACGATCGGAACGCCGCGGGCCTCGAGCTCGCGGAGGTACGTCTTGCGCGCGTTCCAACCGACCATCGCCGCGGTGTTGGCGAGCGGTAGGCCACGCGCCTCGATGTCGGCGAGCGCCGCGAGGAAGGCGTCGAGGTGGCGCTGATAGTCCCAGGTGGTGCGGACGACGACGACGTCCCAATCGCCCTTCGCGGCGTCGAAGCGGCGCCAAGGGATCTCCTCGACGTGCGCGCCCCGTCCGCGAAGCTCGTCGATGACGATGGCGTCGTCGATGACGTAGCCGGTGCGATCTTCCAACGTGAGAAAGCCGACCCTCCGCAAACCGGTCGAACCGCTCACGAGCCGCCTCCGAGGAGCTGCTTGCCGAAGCGCTCGCCGACGTCCTTGAGGAGGCCACCGACGTCGCGATAGCGTCCGAGCAGCTCGGCGATGGCACTCACCACGCGATCGATTTGCGCGGCGGTGATCGTCAGCGGAGGCTGCAATTTGAGCACATCGCGCGAGAGCAGCGTCGGCTGACAGACGATGCCCTCCTCGAGCAGTCGGAGCGCAAGCCACTGTCCAAAGACCTTCTTCGAGACCGCGCCGGTGAGCGAGGAAGCGATGCGGTCGAGGAAGCCTCCGGTCACCGTGGCGCCGAGCTCGATGCCGACGAGGAGCCCGCGTCCACGCACCTCCCGCACCAGCGGATGACCATGCAGCCGATCGCGGAGGCCGGTGAGCAGTTGTTCGCCGCGCGCCGCTGCGTTCTCGGAGAGCTGCTCCTCGGTGAGCACGCGGACGCCTTCGATCGCCGCGGTGCAAGCCAAGGTGTCGCCCGCGAACGTGGAGCCGACGAGATCGCGCAGCGGCCCGCCGCGATCGAAGACCTCGCGACTGGCCATCGTCGCACCGAGCGGGAAGAGCCCACCGCCGAGCGCGCCGCCGAGGACGAGGATGTCGGGGAGGAACCCTTCGTGCTCGAAGCCGAACGTCTTGCCGGTGCGCCCGAGCCCGGTGTGCACCTCGTCGAGCACGAGCAGCGCGCCCGACTTGCGGCAGAGCTCTTGCGCGCGCTTCAGGTATCCCGGCGGGGCGACGCGCACGCCGCCTTCGACTTGGAGAGGCTCGACGATGAACGCCGCATATTTACGCTCGTTCATCGCTTCTTCGAGCGCCACCAGCTCGCCGAAAGGAACCTCGTCGCAGGCGTCGAGGAGCGGCGGAAAGAGCCCTCGCTCGCGCGCGTCACCCGCGATCGAGAGCGTACCGAGAGAGCGACCGTGATGTCCGCCCGCGCACGAGAGGAGGTGCCTTCGTCCGGTCACCGCGCGCGCGAGCTTGCTCGCACCTTCGATGGCCTCGGCGTTGCCGGTCGCGAGCATCGCCATCGAAAGCGGATGACCCGCGAGGTGTGCGAGCTGCTCGGCGAGGTGGGCGACGAACGGCGACACCCCTCCGAAGCCCGCCGCCGGTGCTGCATCGGCGAGCTGCGCGCGCACGCCGTCGACGATGCGCGGGTGACGATGACCGTACGAGGCGGTGCCATCGCCTGCGGAAAAATCGAGGTACTCGCGACCTTCGTGATCCCAGAGCGTGGCGCCGCGCGCGCGGACGAAGACGCGATCGTTGCCGAGCAGCGAGGCGCGCCCGGCCGACGGATCGACGTGGCGCGCATACGCATCGAGCGAGGGGTGTCGCTTGTCGGTTCGGCCGTCACTCATGTCACCGAGTGTACTCGGTCGATCTCGGTCAGTCAGTCGACCGACAGCACCGGCGCGCCCGAGACCGCTCCGTTGAGCGTCAGCCACAGGCGCTGACCCGCGGTGTCGACGGAGGCGAAGTAATCGACGTCGGCAACGAGCGTCTTGCCGCCGAGCACGACCCTGGTCGGCGCCGCCGTCGCAGAGAAATTGCGGAGAACGATCATCGGATCGTGGAGCGTGCCTCCACCGGTGTCGAGCGTGAGCGTCGCCGCATTCGCCGCCGCATCGACGGTCCAGGCGGCGTAGACGGGATCGAAGCCGAGCATCGAGAACGTCGCCTTGTCGGTGCGACCGACACCCGCCAACCCGTCCTTGGCGACGGTGCCGCGGCTCGCCGAGAGCTTCACCGTCTGCACCCGCTCGAGCTCCGCGACCTGCGCCGCGACCGCCGAAGTGGTGTGGGCACCGAGGACGACGGCCACCGTATAACTCAAATATGGATATCCGCTGAGCGTCTTGCCGAACGAGCTGTACGAGCGTTGACCGACGGCGCCGTAGGTCGTTCCCCAGGCGACGCGATGCGAATTGGTGACGTACGGCAGCTCGTATTGATTGAGCTGGAAGGGCCAATCCCAGTCGGCGATGTCGGTCAGGAGATCTTTGCCGGTCTTGCCCCACGACGACGAGAGGAGGCCCCCGCCGTAGTCGCCGCCGAGGAGGTGCGCATCGAACGTCTCCGTCGAGACGAGGCCCATCTCGGAGTCGGTCGAGCTCGACCACTCGAACGCGTGCGGGATGGTGTTGGCCCCCGCGTAGCTCCACGACGAGTGCGGCGTCACCGGCGCGCTGGTCGTGGCGAAGCGATATTTGTCGCCCCAACCGACGCCGTCGACGGCGCCGCCCTTGCCGTCGTCCCACGCCAAATCACCGTAAGGCGCGCGCGAGTCGGCCTTCACCTTGTCGGGGCCGGCGGGCGTCGAGTCGTAGGTGATGGCGAAGAGCGGATGCGCGCGCCCGGTCGCGAACATCCAGTGCACGGTGACGTCGACGTTGCCGCCCGGGCTCACGCGCAGCTTGAACTCGTGAATCGCGTGGTGCTTGCCTGCGAGCACGGTCTTCCACGTGCCGCCGATGTGCTGCGTCTCGGACGCGGTGCTGGCGTAGTGATTGATGATGTAGCCGAAGCCCTGCCAGCCGTTCGAGCCGGTGCCCTTGATCGCGTGGGTCTTGCCGCCAGACACGTACGAGTACGCACGCAGGTAGCCGCCATGCTCACCGAAGGCGTCGGCCTTGTCGTTGCGAAGCAGCGCGGCGGTGCGTGGCTGACAGGCGTCGTCGCTCCACGCGAACGTGTCGGCGGCGGTGCCTTCGACCGCCGTGCCCGCAGCGATCGTCAGCGCCTTGCACCCGGTCGGTCCCGTCGTGACTCCGCCATCGCCCGTCGGTGGAACGCCGGTGTCGGAAGGCGGAGGCGTGCCCGTATCGGTACCGGGAGGCACGTTGCTGTCGGGAAGCGCGCCATCGCCGCCGCCGATGTCCGACGGAGGAAGTCCGCCGTCGCCGCCAGCGTCGCCACCGGGAGCGTACGTGTCGCCTCGCGAACCGCCATCGGAATTGCCGACGTCGTCCGTGGCGCCGTCGCCGTCGCTACCGGAGCATCCGAAGTAGAACGCGAAGAGGATCAGCGACGCAGCGCGCGTTCGTCTCGAGGAGTGCATCCTCGACACAATCGCAAGCGATGTGCCGCGTGCTCGTGCGCGGAAAACTGCGTCGGTGTGCGCGAAGCGGCGACTGCATCCCCCCGTGACAGAGGGCGGGCCACCTCCGTCACGAGAGCGCGACGAGTCTCAGTAGCCGCCTTCGGGACCGGCGTCGAAGTCGGGCGGTGCCGGGCAGGTGGCCGACGGCGCGACGTAGCAGACGCTCGTCGCCAGGTCGCAACAGTTGGTGTTCCCTGCAGCGACGGCCGGACAACTGCCTGCGCAGTCGAGATCGGCGGAGCACTTGTCGATACAGATCGGCGCACCGCTGTCGGTCGGCTTTGCCGTATCGGTACCCGTGCTCGTGTCGACCGGCGTCGAGCCGGTATCGGCAAGGGGATGACTGTCAGCGCCGAAGCCGCTGTCCCTGTCGTCCGTGATGTCGGGGTTGTCTGCACCCGCGCAGCCAGCTTGCGAGCCGACGACGACGAGGAGGGCGGAGATTGCGGAAAGGCTTTTCAAGTTCACGGCGGTGTGAAAAGGCTACGTCGATGTCGAGGATCGAACAACAGGGTGTCCGTTCACGACGATCTCGATGAGCACCGATCAGGCTCCCACGACCCAACTCGAAAAGCGGGATGACGCGCTCGCAGGCTCCGTCACATCCTCGGGACAGACCCTTTATATCCATAGGAATTTGGGAACACGCACGAGACACCGCGCCCTTTTTGCGGTGCTGATGATCGGGATTTTGGCCTTCTTTCCGGCGATTCTCTCTCCGTTCGTGCTGGACGATTACCTGCACACGGCAATGGTCAACGGCACTTTTCCGGGTCATCGCTCCCCGTTTCAGCTCTACGACTTCGTCAACGACGCCGAGCGCGGCGCTCTGATCGATCGCGGAATTCTTCCTTGGTGGTCGCATCCGCAGCTGACGATTCGCTTCTTTCGTCCGCTCTCGAGCGCGATGCTGTGGGTCAATCACAAGCTGCTCGGCGGTCATCATGTGCTCCAGCACCTGCCGTCCGTGGCGTGGTGGATCGTCGCCGTCTACGCAGCGAATCGCTTGTTTCGCCGCCTCTTTCACGATCGCGCCGCGCTCATCGCGACGGCGATCTTCGCCATCGCGCCGTGCCACGCGGTGCCGATCGCGTGGCTCGCCAACTTCGAAGCGCTCGTCACGCTCGCGCTCGGGACGTTCGCCCTCACCGCCTACGTGCGCTTCCGCGAGTCGGGTGGCGGGCGCGCTGCGATCGTCGCGACGATGCTCTTCACGCTCTCGTTCCTCGCCGGTGAGTACGCGCTCTGCTTCGGCGGCTACCTGCTCGCCTACGAGCTCTTTCGACGCGGCGATTCGCTCGGTAAGCGCGTGCTCGGAGTCGTGCCCTTCGCGCTTCCGGCAGCCGGTTATCTCGCGGCGCGCTTCGCTGGCAAGTACGGCACCTTCGGCTCCGGCTTCTACACCGATCCCCTGAGCGATCCGGTCGGCTACCTGCGAGGCGCGCCCTTCCGACTCCTCTCGCTCCTCGCCGATGGATGGCTCACCGGCGACGTCGAGACGTTCGGCGCTGCGTCTCCGAAGTGGCTGCGCGTCGCGGTCGTCGCGCTCGGTCTCGTCCTGCTCGTGCCGGTCGTGCGTCGCGTGCTCTCACGGATGGCCGACGACGAGCGACGCCACGCGAAGGTGCTGCTCTTCGGGTCGATCCTGGCGATGATTCCGCTCCTCGCCGTCTCGCCGTCGCCGCGCGTCCTCGGCATCGCCGCCATCGGCTTCGCGCCCATCGTCGCGCTGGTCCTCGACGACGCGTGGTTCGGGGCCGGGCGTGACGCGAAGCTCCCCGGAAGGCAGCTCCTCCAACTCGTCGCGCTCCTCCTCGGCTTCGCGCACTTCGTTCATGCGCCCGTCACCGCGTGGCTCCTCGGCAGCGAACAGCGAAGGTCCGCAGAGACGTTCGCCGAGCACGAAAAATGGCTGCGCGCGCGCATCGGTGAGCCTTCGAAGGCGGACGTCGTGGTGATGCGCGGGTGGGCCGAGATGTTCTTCGCGCCCTTCGGACTCGATGCGCAGGCCCACGCTCCCGCGCGTTGGCGCATCCTCGCGCAGACGGGCCACGTGCTGGTGTTGAGGCGTGATCCGCGCACGATCGAGCTCATTGGTCTCCCCAACCGCAGCCTCATCTCGACAGGTCCGAGCAATCTCTTTCGCAGCGAGGACGAGCCCTTCGAAGTCGGCGCGAAGATCCGCGTGCCCGGCATGCTCGCGACGATCCTCGAGGTCTCCCCCGCGGGCCCGCGTCGCGTGCGCTTCGAGTTCGACGAGCCGCTCGAGAAGCTGGACACCGTTTGGCTCGTGGAAGGCGTCCTCGGCTATGCCGACGCGGTGCCACCGCAGATGGGCTTCGGTTTGCCGCTTCCGCCGTGAGGTCGACGAGCTAGGCCGCGAGCCACTCCCGTACACGTAGCGACGGCTTTTCGATCAACAAGTGCATCGCATACGCGACCGCCAACGAGGCGAGTGAGAGCCCGGCCACCGAGGCGATCCAGACGAAGGTCAGCGAGTAGTGGCGCGCGTACATCGCCTTCGCCAGCGGCACCGCCACGTGATCGCAGAGCGGGATGTGCACGAGGTAGACGCCGTACCCGAGCGTCGCCACGCGTCGGAAGATTCCCGCCGAGAGCAGGCGATGGATGAAGCCGTCGCCGTGCAGGAGGAGCAGCAGCAGCGCGAAGTACATCAACGTCGTCACCGTGCCCCAGGCGAAGACGTGGACGAGCTGCACCTTGTCGACGCCGAACATCGACGGCCGAACGAGGAGCCAAAGACAGGCGAGCGCAGGGATGCCGAGCAGCGCGCGATGCAGCGGCTCCGACAGCCATGCGTCGAGGCGCTCTTTGAAATGCCGATGCACGAGCGCGAGGAGGATGCCGGCGACGAGCGTGTCGAAGCGCGTATAGGTGCGGAAATAGAGCGCGCCGTAGAGGACGTAGTCGTTCCAGGGGACGTGCCGGTAGTAGATGACGAGGCGCACCACGAGCGCCGAGAGCCAGAGCGCCACGAGCAAGAGGATGCGCGCGCGATCGCTCCGCAGCTTGTGGAGGACGACGAAGAGGAGCGGCACCGTGAGGTAGAACTGCTCCTCGAGCGCGAGCGACCAACCCCAGAACATGATCACCTGCGGGCGATCGAGCGGGAGGAAGTTGGTCGCGTAGGTGAACTCGTAGACGAGGTGCTTCTTCTGCAGAGCGGTCATCGCGAAGGCGAGCGCCAGCACCGTCAGGGTGATCCAATACGAGGGAAACGTGCGGAAGATGCGGCGCAGATAGAAGCGACGAATCTGCTGTTTTCCCTGCGATTCGAGGGAGTGCAGGAGGATCGAGCCGATGAGGAAGCCGCTGAGGATGAAGAAGAGATCCATCCCGAAGAAGACGAGGAGCGACGCGTTGGCGAAGTCGAGATCGAGGGGGATGCCCTGCTCGCCGGCGAAGATCCACGTCACGTGGAACTGGATGACCGTGAGGATGGCGAAGACGCGCAGCCCGTGCAGCGCCGGATAGCGGTTGTCGAGCAGCTCGAGCGCGAAGAAGCGACGCCAGCTCGAAGCGCTCGGCTCTTTCGCCGTCGTGGTCATGGGACGCGCGCGACCGTAACGCAGCGCTGCACGACGCGCGAGACGAAGTGCACACGTGCGGACGTCATCCCGTCGTGACACGATGCTGGTCGATGCGCCGTCTTTTGACTCGCTTCGCTCCCCTCTCGATCGCGCTCGGCGTGCTCGGCGCGTGCGGCAGCAGCAGCGGACCGACCGACGATCCCGGCGACGCCGACATCGGCGAAGACGCTGCGGCGACCGACGCCGATCACCTCGACGTCGGTGACGCCGCGCTCGGCGACGCGCACGACGCGAGCGGAGACGCTGCCGCTGCCGACGCATCGCACGACGCCGACATCGACACCCTCGACACGGGCCCCGCGACGTTCGATCCGCGCACCTGGACGCCCAAGGGCAAGGGCCTTTGGATCTGGTATTTCGCCTACACCGGCTTCACGCCCGCGGAGGCCGCGATACGCGCGCAAGCCAACGGCGTCGGCTACGTGCTCATCAAGAGCGGCCAAGACGCGAGCTTCTGGACCACCCGCTACACCGCCGACGTGCTCAAGGAGTTCACCTCGCGCGGCATGCACGTCTTCGCTTGGCCGTACGTCACGCCGGCCGACGTCCCGGGATCGATCGACGCCGTGGTGAAGGCGATCGACACGCCCGGAACCGACGGCATCATCCTCGACGTGGAGGTCGAATTCGAAGGCGCCCACGGTCCCGCCGCGAAAGCGCTCTGCACCGGCATCCGCGCCAAGCGTCCGAAGGTGTGGCTCGGCTACACCAGCTTCGGCTGGCCGCAGTACCACGGCAGCTTCCCCTGGTCCGAGTTCGACACCTATTGCGGCGATGCATGGATGCCGCAGGTCTACTGGAGCGATCGCGGCGTCGGTTGGTCGTTCGGCTACGACGACGCGCTCGCCGGCATCAAGTCGGTCGGCATCAAGTCGCCGGTGTGGATCATCCAATCGAACGACGACATCTACAAAGGCGGCGCGCCGACGACGGCTGATTTGAATTCGTTCTTCGACAAGGCAGGAGCGAAGACGATGCTGTGGGAGCTGCCTTCGTCAGGAGCGAAGGCCAAGCTGACGCAGCTGGATGCGTTGCATTGGAAGAATCCATAGGTTGGATATGGATAGGAGAGTGGGTTGGGGGGTTGCGGGAGTGGGGGTGGGTGCGGTGGTGGCGTGGTTGGTGTGGGGGATCGTTCGGGAGGAGAAGGGGGCAGGCGCGCGTGCGAGCGCGAGCGTGCATGCAAGCGCGAGCGCAGGCGCAGACGCGGGTGCGGGCGCAGGCGCGGGTGCAAGCGCGAGCGCAGGCGCAGACGCGGGTGCGGGCGCAGGCGCGGGTGCGGGCGCAGGCGTGGATGCGGGCCTCGAGCTCGGCTCGGCGAGTCGGACGGTCGACGTGCAGTTGCAGCTCTTGCGCGAAGGGCGTGATGACGAGTTTCGCGCCACGTTTCTTTCGTCGGTGACCGTCGATGCAGGAGCGATTGCGGCGTGTCGCAGGAGAGTCGATCAAGTTCCGGTGAAGCCGGATTGGGAGATGGCCGAGGACGGCGTCGATGCGGAGGGGCGACCGGTACGGCGGGTGAGCATGTTCGGGAAGTCGATGACTGGATTTCACCAGGTCGGCGGGCGGTGGCTGGCGGATGCGGTGTGGTGTGTACCGACGGGATTGCCGTAAAAAAAGCTCCCCCGCGTGATGCGAGGGAGCCTTCGTCAGCGGCGGATGGCGATTACTTCTTGCCGGCGCACTGGGCGGTGATGCATCCCTCGAACGGTGCGCAGGGGCCCGAGCCGGTGCACGCGGTGGTGAGCGCGGTCTTGCAGCCAGCGCTCTGGATGTCGCCGAGGCAGGTGTTGCAGGCCGTGTCCGGAGACTTCGGCGTCGCCGCGCAGACGGTCGCTGCACAAGCGCCCGATGTGCCGCCGCAGGTGCCCGCCGTGGCGGCGTCGCACGCGCATTTCACGAGCGTGTCGGCGAAGGCAGTGTAGGCAGCGTCGTGGTTGGTGCGACAGCACTTCTGGCAGTCGGCCTGCGACGTAGCCGCGGCGCAGGTGGTGTCGTCGCCGCCGCCGCCGGTGTCCGCGCTCGCCCCGTCCTTGGCGGTGCCGGTGTCGGTCGGCGAGGTGCCGGTGTCGCTCGGGGGCGTGCCGGTGTCGCCGCCGCTCGTGCCGGTGTCCTTCACGGTGCCCGTGTCGGTGGTCGAGGTGCTGTCGCCGCTGCTGCTCGAACAAGCTGCGAGCGCGAAGGCGAAGAGGATGGTGAGGGTCTTCTGGTGGGTCACGGGAGGGCCTCCGGAGAGTGGTGAGTCTCGCGAGCTGCGAGCATGCGCGAGCGAGACCCTAGTCGAGACTGCGGTGCGCCGAGGCTCACGCAGGCCGCGCTTTCCGTCCTCGTACGTTAAGTTCAGCGATCGATCTCGCGCATCATCTAGATCATCCGTAGCGGTCTTGCTCGAGCATGGGGCCGAGCGGGTGACGACGCTCGGTGGCGCCGGCGACGCTCGGTTGCAGCTCGATGAGCGTGTGCAGCGGGACGTCGAGCGAGGGGCAGACCTCCGGCGCGCGATCCATGAAGTAGCCGTAGAGGACCCGGATGACGGCGTTGTGCGCGACCACCACCACCGGTGAGCGTTGGCGTTCGAGCTCGAGGATGACCGGTTCGAGGCGCTCGATGACGTCGACGTACGATTCGCCGCGCGGGTAGCGGTATCCGAACTTGTCGGCGGCGCGCGCCGAGTACTCGTCGGGCATCGAGCGACGGATCTCGTCGTAGGTCATTCCATCGCAAATTCCCGCGTCGATCTCGTCGAGCGCGCGCCAGACGACGGACGACCAGGGGAGCGGTCGGGCGGTCTCGATCGAACGCGTGAGCGAGCTCGTCCACACCACCGGGGCGCCGTTCGGCGGAGCTCTTCCGAAGTGCTCGGCGAGCGCACGCGCATAGGCCTCGCCACGGACGGTGAGCGGAGCATCGCCGCCGATGCGCTCGCGCAGGTTGTAGACGCTCTGGCCGTGGCGCGTGAGGTAGATGGGGCGTCGGTCGTCGTGCGACGCGTGCGAGTTGAGGAGGTAGTAGACGATGCGTCCGGGCAGGTGACCGGTGATGCGGTGGAGGCGCACGTCGCGACCGAGGTCGATGAGCTTGATGAACGAGAGAGCGTCTTCGGTCTCTCCCTCCCCGACGGGCTCGTAGGCGCGCGCGTAGAGCTCGATTCGGCTGCGAAAATCGCCGATTGCTTCGTCCTCGTCGACGCCGACGTAGTCGGGGCTGCCGAGCTTGGTCGCGCGGACGTTGCGATCGATGAGGGCCGGGTCGTCGCAGATCGATTCGACGAAGACGAGGTCGTAGCCGAGGGCGGCGGTGCGCGCGGCGATGTTGGCGCGACGGGCGCGGGTGGTGTTGGTGGCGTCGTAGATGCCGACCGCGCCGGCGCCGGCGAGGAAGGCGCAGGTGTCGTCGAGGGCCTCGCGCGCTGCTCGATCGCGCGCGGCGCTGCCTTCTTCGTTCGCGGGATCGAAGAACGACGCCGGCTGCCGCGCGCCGACCTGCGCACGACGATAGCCGCCGACGTTGAAGACCCGCGTCGGGTGGCCGAGCCAACCGAGGTAACGAGCCAGCTTCTGCGCGATGTACGATTTTCCACGCGCCGGGAGGCCGACCATGGCGATGACGAGCTTGCGGCCGAAGACCCGATCTCGACGCAGTCTCTGGATCACGGCAGATCTCCCGAGTCGAGCGGCTCGTCCTCTTCGGCCCGCTTTTTCTCGCGTGCTTCGCGTTCGAGCTCGGCGTTCACCTCCCCGCCGATGAGGAGCGCGAGCGAGAGGAGCCAGAGCCAAAAGAGGAGGATGGCGACGGCGGCGAGGCTCCCGTAGAGCGTCGCATAGCGCGAGAGCCGCGCCACGTAGAGCGAGAATCCGAAGGAAATCGCCGACCAGAGGGCGAGCGTGAGGAGCACGCCGGGGATGACCCTGCGCCCGCGTCGAAAGCGATCTTCCACCGGCAGCGCAAAGTGGAAGAACGCATAGAGGAGGACGAAGAGGATCCCTCCAGGCACGATCATCGCGAGCACTTTGGAGACGATCGAGCCGAGGCCCTTCGAGACCGAGACGATCAGCAGCGTGATGCCGCCGGCGGCGACGAAGGCAGCGATGCTCACGAAGACGAGGCCGATGGCGACGAGTCTTCTTCGATACCAAGGTCTCTCGTGGGCGCTGAAAGTGGCTTCGAAGACGCCCATTCCGGTCGAGATTCCCGCCGAGGTGACCCAGACGAAGACGAGCACGCTGATCGGCGGGAGGGCCGCGGCGCCGGCCTCGGAGAGGCGGATGAACTCGGAGTTGACCAGCGCCTGCACCGGCATGGGCGCGGCGTCGACGATCGGACCGACCACCGTCACGAGCGCGGAGGCGCCCTGCCGCACGCGATAGACGAGAAAGCCAGCGAAGGCCGCGAGAGGAATGAGGCTGAGAAAAGCGTCGAACGCCATCGCGCTGGCGGCATCGAGCGCGTGGTGACGAACGAGGTTGTAATAGAGCCGCTTCAGCGCGCGGCCACGTGGATGGCTCGAGAGCGCACGATCGGACGCGGCAAACGCGCGCTCGACCGCCGAAACGCGGAAGGCGCGACGGATCGCCGAGCTCCGGAACATCCGCTGCCACATCGGACGGCCGAGCTTAGCTCGCGTGCTACCGTCGGTGTGCATGCCGGTGGCGTTTCCTTCCCACCAAGGGCTGATTCTGCCGCTTTGGCAGCGTCATCCGCGGCACCTCGACGCCATCTCGCTCTCGGTCGGTGCGGCGATGCCCGACGTCGTCGACGCGCTCGCGTGGCCGGTGCGCGGCGAGCTCGGGCAAGGGATGGGGCACTCGCTCGTCGGCGTCGTCATCGCCTGTCTGCCGCTCGGCCTCGTCCTCGAACAGCTCGTGCGTCGGTTCGTGCCGAGGCGTTTCCTCGCCAGGCTCGACGGTGAGACGCGGCCGAAGCTCGGGCTCGCGTGTAGCTCGATCGCCGTCGGCGCGCTCTCGCACGACCTCTTCGATCTGGTGACGCACGCCAATTTTCCGCTGCTCTGGCCGTGGGGAAAGGGACTCGATCCTTTTCCTTCGTGGTGGTCGCGGCCGTGGGCGCGCATCCCGCTCTTCGTCTATCGCGAGCCGTATCCGCTCGCGCCTCACACCATCGTGTGGGCGATCCTCAGCGTGCTCGGCGTCGTCCTCTTCGTGCGTGCGCTCAAAAAGAAGCCGTGAGCTCGATGCGCGTCGGATAGGACCATCGCGACGTCGAGAGCGCGTTCCACTCCGAGTCTTTCCAACGCGTGTAGGTCGGATTGAACGGGAAGAGGCCGAGCGAGACGTCGTCGTAGAGGCGAAGGCGGACGCCGAGATCGAATTGATCGTGGAAGGAGACGTGCCCACCGCCGCCGAGCGAGTCGCCGACGACGAGCACCAGGTACCGCTTGGCGTCGAGGTGCGCGAGCATGTCGAAGCGCGTGAGGAACAGACCGTACGCAGACGAGCCGGGCGCGCCGGGCGCCACCATTCGATAGCCGACGCCGAGCTCGAAGAAGTCTTTGAGTCGCAGCGCGACGAGCGCGGTGCCCATCGGGGCGACGTCGGTCATCTTCGCCCACGGCGTGCCGGCCGAGTCGAGGCTGGTGACGACCTGCACGCTCGCTTTGCGCACCGCCTCGTCGGTGAAGAGCGGCTGCATGTATTTGGCTTCGGGCGGCGGCGGCGCGAACGGGTCGACGTCGACGCTGGGCGCACCTGACGAACCTGACGAACCTGACGAACCTGACGATGATGATGACGACGACGAGCTGGAGCCACCGCTCGAGCTCGAACCCTGCGAGCCCGAGGGAAGTCGCGCGGCGACGCGGATCGGAAGCTCGAGCACCTTGACGAAGACCTCGCCCCCCTTCCCCCTCGAGGCTGCGGCGATCGCGATGACGCCGACGACCACCGCGCTGACCGCGACGACGGCGACGATGGTCTCGCCCTCTTGCAGGTTCGTCGTGTGAATGGCGTGGATTTGCGTCCAGCGATAGCGCGCGGCAGAGGCGTCGGTCGCGCTGCCGAGGATCACGCCCTCGTCGGAGACCGAGAGATCGCCCGCCGATCGTTCGCTCGTCAGGGTGCCGTCCTCGAGCTCGAATTGGAGCGTCGTGTCGGGCCCGATGGTGACCGAGCTGCCATCCTCGGCGTGGATGACGAAGTCGCGGTCATGCGCCGATTGATGCATTTCGGCCTTCGCCATGGCGCCGCCCGCCGTCGCTTCGGAGAAGCATCCGAGGCCGCCGAGGGGAACGAGCGAGCACGCGAGGAAGGCCGCGAGGGCGCGTGAGGTAAGCAAGTTGCCACGACAACCGACGGAGGGGCGCGGTTCTTCCCCGATACCGCCCTGATCGGATATCGTCGGGTGATGCACGAGGCGACGCTCGCCGCAATCCTCGACGCGGCCGACGAGGGGTGGATCGTCTTCGACCTCGAGGAGAAATGCGCCTACGCCGGCCGACGCATCGGCGAGATCTTCGGCGTCGACGCCACGTCGATCGTCGGGGGTCCGCAGGCGGACGTGCTCGAGCTCCTCGCGTCGGCGTGTGAAGAGCCGTCCAGCTTCCACGAGATCGTCCGCGGCGCGCTGGTCGATCGCGGCTCGTCCGGCGAAATCGAGCTTCGTCGTCCGCGCCTTCGCGTCGCTCGCTTTTCGGTGCGTCCCATCGACGATCCGAAAGACGGACGGCGCCTCGGTTGGATCGGCTGCGCGCGCGACGTCACCCGCGAACGCTCGGCAGAACGTCGTTCGCATCAACTCCTCCAGCGCCTCGAGACCATCACCGCCATCGACGCGCTGACGCAGCTCCCGAACAAGCGTCGCTTCTTCGAAGAGCTCGAGCGTGAGCATGGACGCGCCGCCCGCGCCTGGGACAGCTACGCCATCCTCCGCATCGACATCGACGGGCTCACCGAGCTGAACGCCGAGCTCGGTACTCCACGCGGCGACGAGGCCCTCGAGCACGTCGCCGCTCGTCTCCGCGAAGGGCGCCGCGAATACGATCTCCTGGCGCGACTCGAGGCCGACGAGTTCATCGTCCTCCTCCCCGGCGCCGATCTCACCGCCGCGCGCGTCGTCGGCGAGCGAATGAGCACCAACGTCTCGAGGGCCCCGCTCGATCTCGGCGGACCGCGTCCGGTCAGCGTCTGCATCGGCGCCGCGGTGTGGGTCCCCCCCTCGGGCGAGACGGGAGCCGACGTCGCCAAACGTTCCGGCGAGGCGCTCGGTCGCGCGAAGAAGAAGGGCGAGAGCGCGCTCGTGATCGACGGCGAAGAAGCGAAATCGCCTTAGAAACTAGGGCAGACAGGCGCTCGCGCTGCACGTCGCGACGCCGCTGTCGGAGGCCGCACAGAGCGTCCCACACTTTCCGCAGTTGCTGGCGTCGCTGGTGAGGTCGGTCTCGCAGCCGTTGCTCGGGTCGATGTCGCAGTCGGCGAACCCGGTGTTGCAGACGAAGCCGCAGGCCGGCGCCGCGCAGGTCGAGCTCGCGTGACTGCGCGTCGGGCAGGCCGTCCCGCAAGCACCGCAGTTGGCCGGATCGAACGACGTGTTGGTGCACACCGAGCCGCCGCTGGACGTCGGACACTTGGTGGTCGGCGACGGACAGACGAGCGCGCAGCCGCTGGAGATGCACTCCTGATCGGTGGGACAGATCTTGCCGCAGAGGCCGCAGTTGTTTCGATCGATCGCGAGGTTGGTGCAGATCGAAGAGGCGCCGCTGGTGCACTTGGTGGTGCCGCCGGAGCAGGCGAGGCCGCACTTGCCGATCACGCACGAGAGGCCCGCGGTGCAGACGACTCCGCAGTCTCCGCAGTTCGCCGGATCATTGACGGTGTCGACGCAGGTGAACGGCCCGGGCGCAGTGCCGCACTTCTTGGTACCGGCGCCGCAGCTGAGGCCGCACTTGCCGGCGGAGCAGACCTCACCGCCGGCGACGTCGCAGGTGGTGGTGCAGCCGCCGCAGTTGCTCGGATCTTTCGAGGTGTCGACGCAGCTGCTGCCGCACTTGGTCGAGCCGCCGACGCAGACGAGTGAGCACCCCCCCGACGCGCAGACCTGACCGCTCGGACAAGGCGCCGCGCATCCGCCGCAGTTGGCGGGATCGGTTTTGGTATCCACACAAGACGCGCCACACTTGCTGGTGCCACCGCCGCAGCTGAGGCTGCAGGTGCTCCCCGAGCAGACCTCGCCGATCGCGGTGTTGCAGGTCTTGCTGCAAGTGCCGCAGTTGGCGGGATCGGTTTTGGTATCCACACAAGACGAGCCGCACTTGCTGGTGCCGCCGCCGCAGCTCAGGCTGCACGTGCCCCCCGAGCAGACCTCGCCGATGGCGGTGTTGCACGCCTTGCCGCAGGTGCCGCAGTTGGCGGGATCTTTCGTGGTGTCGACGCACGCGGTGCCGCACTTGGTGCTGCCGCCGACGCAGGTGAGCGCGCAGCCGCCCGAAGAGCAGACCTGACCGGTCGGGCACGTCTTGCCGCAGCCGCCGCAGTTGCCTGGATCTTTCCCGGTGTCGACGCACGCGGTGCCACACTTGGTGCTGCCGCCGCCGCAGCTGAGGCTGCAGGTGCTCCCCGAACAAACTTCACCGCCCGCGGTGTTGCACGCCTTCGCGCAGACGCCGCAGTTGGCGGGATCTTTCGTCAGGTCGACGCACGCGGTGCCGCACTTGGAGCTACCGCCGACGCACGAGAGCGCGCAGCCGCCCGCCGAACAGACCTGACCGGTGGGACACGCCTTGCCGCAGCCGCCGCAGTTGGCGGGATCTTTTCCGGTGTCGACGCAGGAGCTACCGCACTTGGTGCTGCCGCCGCCGCAGCTGAGGCTGC